>CAMLJY010000119.1 GCA_946480465.1 uncultured Burkholderiales bacterium | reverse complement strand
CGCGGCGATGTGGTGGTGGTTGACGATGACCGCGCGGTGCACCTGCCAGAAGCGGGCGGGGTCCAGCTGCGCCAGCAGCTCCTTCAGCGGCGTGCGGATCAGCGCCTCGCCGTCTTCGTGCACCACCCGGGTGTAGCGCGCATCGGCTTCGAAGTAGATGACGCTGTCGATGCGGATCAGGCGCACCTCCTTGCCGACGCCGGCCTGGATCACCTCGACCGGCGGCGGCCGGCGCACCTGCTGCGCCAGCTGCGCAAGCAGGTCCTGCAAGGCGGCCGCCTCGGGCAGCGCCGATGCGGCCGGGCCAGAGTCGCTAGCGCGTGAAAGTGGCGTCCCCAGGCGCTCGCGCACGCGCTGCAGCGCCTGGCCCAGGCGCTCGTCGTCCACCGGCTTCAGCACGTAGTCCACCGCGCCGGCATCGAAGGCGGCGAGCGCATGGTCGCCGTGCGCGGTGACGAACACCACCGGCACGCGGCCACCGATGCGCTGCGCCACTTCGATGCCGGTGAGGCCGGGCATGCGGATGTCCAGCAGGCACAGCGTGGGCTCGTGCTCGAGGAAGGCATCCCAGGCGTCGACGCCATTGACCGCCTCGGCCACGATGCGCAGCTCGGGCCAGCGGCGCTGCAGCGCGGCGCGCAGCTGGGCGCGCGGGGCTTCCTCGTCGTCGGCGATCAAGGCGGTCGGGGCAATCAGGGCGGTCGGCGGCGTCGTCATCGTCGGTGGGGCGGCTCGGGTGGGAAAGCGGTGGTGCGCGCATCGGCGGGCTCGATGGCGACGCGCGCCAGCGTGCCGGGCTGCCGCGGCAGCAGCTCGAGGCGCGCGCGGTCGCCGAAGCGGTGGCGCAGCCGCTCGCGGCAGTTGGCCAGGCCCACGCCCTCGCGCCAGCCGGGCGCCAGGCCGGCGCCGCTGTCGGCCACCGTCAGCTCGAAGCGGCCCTGCTCCAGGCGCGCTGCCACGTCGACCCGGCCAGGGTGCAGGCCGGGCGCGATGCCGTGCTCGATGGCGTTCTCCAGCAGCGTCAGCAGCAGCGCCGGCGGCAGCGGCAGGCCGGTGCAGGCCGGGTCGACGTCGAAGTGCACCGCGAGCCGTTCGGCGCCCAGCCGGGCCCGCATGATGTCCAGGTAGTGGCGCGCCAGCGGCAGCTCGTCGGCCAGCGTCGCCTCGTCGCGCGCCATCAGCTCGGTGGAGCCGCGCAGGAAGCCGGTCAGCGCGCGCAGCAGCGGCGCGGCGCGCGCATCGCCCACGTCCACCCAGTGCTGCAGCGCGGCCAGCGTGTTGAACAGGAAGTGCGGCTGGATCTGCGCCTGCAGCAGCCGCAGCCGCGCCTCGGCGGCCAGCCGGGCGGCGGCGTCGCGCTCGGCCTCCAGGCGCGACTGCCGCAGCGCGCGCTGCACCTGGGCGCGGCGGCTGGCGGCGACGATCCACAGCAGCGCCAGCAGGGCCAGGCCCGCCACCAGCTGCGCCGAGGTGGCGCGCCACAGCGCCGTCAGCAGCCATTCGGCGCGGCTGCCGAAGCCGGCGTGCCACGGGCCGACGGCCATGCTGCCCAGCGCGCCGGCGTAGGTGGCCACGATCATCAGCAGTGCCAGCCGCCGCAGCATGCGGGCGTCGAAGCGCTCGGGCTGCAGCCACGCGCGGCGCATCGCGAGCAGGCCGCCGCCGACGAACAGCACGGCCACCAGCAGCGCCCAGTGCAGCGGCACGCCGGCGTCGCGCAGGCCCAGCACCGCCGCCAGCAGCGCGGCGGCGGCGGCGCCCCACAGCCACGCCCCCTGGCGCCCGGCGAGCACGCGGTCCAGCGCCTCGGCCTGCGCGCGCGCCTCGGCATGCAGGCCGGCATGCCACCAGCGGCGCCAGCGGCCTGGGGGTGGGGAGGGAGGCGGCGCGAGCATCGGCGGGCAGTCTAGGCGCGGTGCGGCGGCAGCGGGCCCCGGCGCGCGCGAACGGTGGAAACAGCCGCGTGAACGGCCGCGTGAAACGGCCGCGTGAACGGCGGCCGGCGCGCAGCGCCTGTGCCGATTCAGCCGCAGCGGCGGCCGCTGCCCGCGACGAACACCCGCAGCTCGCCGGACGCGAAGGCGGTCCAGACCTCGCCACGGGTCAGCGGCTCGGTGGCGATCACCGCGACACGGTCGGTCGGCTGCGTCAGCGCGGCGAAATCCACGCTCAGGTCCTCGTCGGCCAGGTGCGCGGCGCTGAAGGGGTGGCGGCGCTCCAGCCAGTACAGCTTGGTGGTCGCATGCGCCCACAGCGCCTGGCCGTTCGACAGCAGCAGGTTGAAGGTGCCGTGCCTGGCGATCTGCGGCAGCAGCTCGGCCAGGGTGCAGCTCAGCTCGTCGATCGTGGGCACGCTGGCGTGGGCCTTGGCCAGTTCCTGCATCAGCCAGCAGAAGGCGCGTTCGCTGTCGGTCGAGCCCACCGGGCGGAAGGCGCCGTGCAGCCGCGGCGCGTAGTCCTTCAGGTCACCGTTGTGGGCGAAGACCCAGTAGCGGCCCCACAGCTCGCGCATGAAGGGGTGGGTGTTCTCCAGCGCGATGCGCCCTTGCGTGGCCTTGCGGATGTGGGCGATGACGTTGTCGCTGCGGATCGGGTAGGTGCGCACCATCTCCGCCACCGGCGATTCCAGCGCCGAATGCGGGTCGACGAAGAGGCGCACGCCGCGGTCTTCGAAGAAGGCGATGCCGAAGCCGTCCTTGTGCTCGGTGGCCCGGGTGGCGAGCCCGGTGAACGAGAACATCACGTCCGTCGGCGTGTTGGCGTTCATGCCGAGCAGCTGGCACATGGTGTTCAGGGGATGGGGAGGAAGAGCTTGGTGAGTCCACGCAGGCTGACCAGGTTGCCGGGGTTGCCGGTCTCCTCCAGCACGCCTTCCATGCGGCGCAGGATGCGCGGGCTGCGGTTGGCGCGCCAGATCAGCAGGTCGGCCAGCCAGGGGTGGTCGTTGACGCGGTTGGCGCGCTCGTACAGGTCGAAGCGCGGCTTCAGGTCGGCGATGCCGCGCCGATAACTCGCCATGCACGCGTCATCGTCGGCAGCCGCGGCGTCGATCGCGCCGGCCGCCAGCAGGCCGGTCTCCATGGCCTTGCCGATGCCCTCGCCGGTGAAGGCATAGGTGCTGCCGGCGGCCTCGCCGGTCACCAGGATGCCGGGCCTGGCCAGCGTCGCCCCTTCCAGCGAACAGCGCAGCGGGGCGCCCTTGAGCGCGCCGACCCAGCGGCCGCCGGCGAGCAGCTCGCGCGCGGGCGCATAGACCTCGGCGAAGGCGGCGAACATCTCGCGCAGGTTGACGTCGGCCATGGTCGCGCGGTCGTCGCCGGCGCGCCTGGCGTGGCTGTGCGCCAGGCCGACGCCGATGTTGAACACGCCGCCCGGGCACGGAAAGATCCAGCCGTAGCCCTTGCGCAGGCGCTTGTGCCAGACCACCTCCAGCGCCTGCAGCCGGCCTTGCAGCGACGGGTTGTGCACGTAACCGCGCAGTGCCACCCCACTGGGCGTGTGCCGTTCGCACAGGCCGGCGGCGATCAGCGCCTTCGGCACCGCGCCGGTGGCCAGCACGGTCCAGCGCGCGCCGATCTCGTGCACCCGGTCGCCCGACTTCAGCCGCGCGCCCTGCACGCGGCCGGCGCCGTCGGCGAGCGCGGCGTCGAAGCGCCAGGGTGCGAAGAAGCGGGCGCCGGCGCGCTCGGCGGCGCGTTTCAGTATGTCGTCCAGCTGGCGCCGCGGCAGCACCGCGAGCCGCCCCGGCACGTCGACACGGCCGCCGCGCGGACCGATGCAGCCGACGTGGTGCGCCGGCTGCGCCGCCGCCTGCACCTCGGCCGCGACGCCCAGGCGGGCGAAGGCGCGGTGCGCATCCGGGATCAGGCCGTCGCCGCAGACCTTGTCGCGCGGGAAGTCGTGCTGGTCGACCAGCACCACCTCATGCCCGGCGCGCGCCAGCGCTTGGGCGCAGGCGCTGCCGGCGGGGCCGGCGCCGATCACCAGCACGTCGCAGGAGGCGGGGGGCAGCATCGAGGACATCGGCAGAAATTGTAGGCAGCGCCTTCAGGCTGCCGGCACCGGGCATGTGGCGCCCGCAGCGCCCGTGGCGGGCAGCGGCGGCGGCCGGCGGTGGAACCAGGGTTGGGCACGCTCCAGCTGGCCGGCCAGGCGGAACAGCGTGGCCTCGTCGCCGAAGCGGCCGGCGAACTGCACGCCCACCGGCAGCCCGGCCGCGGTCCAGTGCAGCGGCACCGACATCGCCGGCTGCCCCGTGGCATTGAAAACCGGCGTGTACGGGATGAAGGCGAAGGCCTGCTCCACCATCTGCCGGTGCGCGCCCAGCAGGCGCAGCAGCCGCGGCGAACCGATGGCGGACATCAGGCGCATCAGCCGCTGCTCCGCCGCGCTGGGCTGCAGCGCGCCGATGGGCGGCGGCAGGTGGCCGAGCGTGGGCGACAGCAGCAGGTCGATGGATTCGAACAGCGCGCCGATGCGGCGGCCGGTGAGCTGCAGCACGCGCTCGGCGCTGAGGAACTCGTCGGCGCTGAAGGACCGGCCCAGCAGGCCGATGACCCAGGTGGTCAGCTCATGGTCGGCGCGGCGCGGCCGCCGCTGCAGCTGGTGGCCGATGTCCTCGATCTGGCTGCGCACATTGGCCGCTAGCACGGTGAGGAAGGCCATCGAGAACGGCTCGCGCTCGACCGGCAGCCGCACCTCCACCAGCTCATGGCCCAGCCCGCGCAGCAGCTCGGCGCTGCGCTCCACCGCCTCGCGGCCGTCGTCGTCCAGCGTGCCGCCGAGCCAGGGCCTCAGGTCGACGCCGATGCGCAGCCGGCCGGGCTCGGTCGCCACCTCGTCCAGGAAAGGCCGCGCCTGCGCGGGCGCCGCGAAGGGCGGGCCGGCATCGGCGCCGGCCGCCGCATCGAGCAGCGCGGCGCTGTCGCGCACGCTGCGGGTGAGCCCGTGCTCGATCGCGAAGCCGCTCCACAGCGTGCCCAGGTCGGGCCCGCTGGGCACGCGGCCGCGCGTGGGCTTCAGGCCGAACAGGCCGCAGCAGGACGCGGGGATGCGGATCGAGCCGCCCCCGTCGCCGCCGGTGGCCAGCGGCACGAAGCCGGCCGCCACCGCCGCGGCCGAGCCGCCGCTGGAGCCGCCCGGCGTGCGCGCCAGGTCCCAGGGATTGCGGGTCGGGCCGCAGGTCTCGGGCTCGGTGAAGGGCGTCAGGCCGAACTCCGGCGTGTTGGTCTTGCCGACGATCAGCGCGCCGGTGCCGCGCAGGCGGCGGATGAATTCGCTGTCGTGCCCCGCGGGCGGCAGCGTCCTCAGCAGGCGGTTGCCATGCCCCGTGGGCAGCCCCTCCACCGTCGCCAGCAGGTCCTTCACCAGCACAGGCACGCCGGCGAAGACGCCCTCCCGCTCCCGCCCGGCGGCGCGGCGCGCGGCCAGTTCGGCGCGGGCGAAATCCGGGCATTCGGCGATCACCGCGTTCAGCGCGCCGTTGCCGGCGGCGATGCGGGCGAAGGCGAGGCCGAGCAACTCGGCCGCGCTCACCTCGCCGGCGCGCACCAGTGCGGCCAGGCCCAGCGCATCGTGGCGCTCGTACTCCTGCGGGGTCATCGCGGCTCCTCGTCTCGCGCGGCGACTATAGGGGCTGGCACACTGCCGCGATGTCCCACGCCACCCTCGTCCTGCTGCCCGGCCTCGCGAGCGACCACACGCTGTGGCGCGACCAGATCCCGCTGCTGGCGCAGCGCGGCCCGGTGCACGTCACCGACGCGCACGCCCGCCACGCCACGCTGCCCGACATGGCCGCCGCGGTGCTGGCGGAGACCGAAGGGCCGCTGGTGCTGATCGGCACCTCGATGGGCGGCATCCTGGCGCTGGAGGCCTACCGGCAGGCGCCGCGCCGGGTGCAGGCGATGGCGCTGCTGGGCAGCACCGCGCGCGCCGACACGCCGCAGATGAAGCAGCTGCGCAGCGAGGCGGCGGTGCTCTTCGAGCAGGGCCGCATGGACGAGGTGCTGCGCGCCAACGTGCCCTTCGCCTTCCACCCGTCGAAGTCGGCCGACCGCGCGCTGGTGGCCGACTACCTGGCGATGGTGCGCCGCGCCGGCCCGGCGCAGCTGGCCCGGCAGAACCGGGCGATGGTGGCCCGCACGGACCTGCGGCCGCTGCTGCCGGCCATCACCTGCCCGCTGCTCGTCGTCTGCGGCGAAAACGACCTGCTGACCCCGCCGGCCTGTTCGGAGGAGATCGCCGCCGCGGTGCCCCGGGCCCGGCTGGAGCAGCTGCCGGCCTGCGGCCACCTGCTGACGCTGGAGCAGCCGGCGCGCATCAACCAGCTGCTGGCCGACTGGCTCGACCGCAGCGGCTTCTGACGGCTTGGCGCAGGCCGCTCTGCCCGCACCCGCACCCGCACTGCACCCGCTCGGCTCGGCTCGGCGTGGCGCGCCGCGGGGCTTCAACCGGCCTCCATCCGCTGTCGAGTCGCTTGACAACCGCCCCCACGCCCACCAACAAGGCCCAATCGTGACAACAAGTTAGCGCGTGGCCCGGTGCTTGCTTAGTCCTGCATGCCACCCCACACCCAGCACCATGCGCACCCTCTACCGCCTGCTCGCGTCGTCCCTGCTGTGCCTGGCCGCCGCCGGGGCCAACGCCGCCATCGTCACCTACACGTCGCGCGCCACCTTCGCCACCGACTTCACCGGCTCGGTGTACGAGACCTGGGATGGGTTCGACAACGGCACCGTCCTCACCAACGGCAGCGTCTTCAACGGCATCACCTACAACAGCAGCACCGGCGACGCGATGGTGACCGCCGCCTTCCTGCCCTCGACCACCCCGAACTCGCTGGGCCGCACGTCGCAAGGCTTCTTCGACGGTGGGGACACGATCACCTTCACCTTCAACGCGCCGGTGCAGGCCTTCGGCATCGACGTCAACACCTTCTCCGCGACCGCCGGCGCCTACACCGCGACGACGAACCTCGGCGACGTCGCCGCCAGCGCCTTCGACCCCTTCCCCGCCGCGACGAGCGGGCAGTTCATCGGCTTCTCGTCGGACACCGCGTTCACGTCGGTGACGATCGCTTCGTCGATCGACTTCGGTTTCACGCTCGACACGCTGCGCCTGGTGCCCGCCGAGCCCGGCAACGGCGTGCCCGAGCCCGGCGCCCTCGCGCTGACCGCGCTGGCGCTGCTGGCCCTGGGCGCCGGCAGCAGCCGCCGGCGCCGCGTCCATCCCGAAGCCTGACGGCCCCAGCGCCGGCACCACCCAGCGCCGCCTGCCGGCGCGGTTTCAGGCGGCACGCTCCGCCTGCGCCCAGCGCGCCGCCCAGGCCTGGAAATCCGCCAGCGGCAGCGGCTTGCTCAGGTGGTAGCCCTGCGCCTCGTCGCACTGCAACTGCCGCAGCTGCTCCAGGATCGCCGCGTTCTCCACGCCCTCGGCCACCACGCTCAGGCCGAGGTTGTGCGCCAGGTCGATGGTCGAGCGCACGATCTTCGCGTCGCCCGCCTCGCGCTCCATCGACATCACGAAGCCCTTGTCGATCTTCAGCTCGTTCACCGGCAGCCGGCGCAGGTAGGCCAGCGATGAGTAGCCGGTGCCGAAGTCGTCGATCGAGAGCCTGAAGCCGCGCCCGGCCAGGCGGTTCAGCGTCGCCTCGGCGCGCTCCGGGTCGTCCATGGTCGCGCTTTCGGTGATCTCGAGGCAGAAACCCTGTGCGGCGGCCTGGTGGCGGGCCAGCAGCGCGTCCAGCTTGTCCGGCAGCTCGGGATCCAGCAGGTCGCGCGTGGACAGGTTGACCGACACCCGCCGCACGCCCAGCCGCGCCAGCGCCGCCTGCTGGCGCGCCGCCTCCTCGAAGACCCACAGCGTGATGTGGCGGATGAAACCGGTCTGCTCCGCGAAGGGGATGAACTGCACCGGGGCCACCAGGCCGCGCGCCGGATGCTGCCAGCGCACCAGCGCCTCGGCGGCATGGGCGCGGCCGCTGGACAGCTCGACCTTGGGCTGCAGGTACAGGCGCAGCTCGCCGTGTTCCAGCGCGTGGCGCAGCTCGCCCAGCAGCGACAGGTTGCTCGCGCCGCCGGCATCGGCCGCGGGGTCGTAGACCTGGGCGCCCGCAGTGCGCGCCTTGGCCGCGTACATCGCCACCTCGGCCCGGCTCAGCAGCGCATCGGCTTCCAGCGCATGCGCGGGCCAGCACGCGATGCCGATGCCCGCCGACAGGTCCACCGCCTGGTCCTGCAGGTTCAGCGGCGTCTCGAAGGCCTGGCCGAGCTGCTCGGCCACCTGCATCGCGCGCGCGGCGCCGGCCTGCGGCATCAGCAGCGCGAACTCGTCGCCGCCCAGCCGCGCCACCAGGTCGCCCGGCCGCACCACCGCCTGCAGCCGGGCCGCCACGCCCTTCAGCAGGGCATCGCCGCTGGCGTAGCCGAGCGCGTCGTTGACGTTCTTGAAGCGGTCCAGGTCCAGCATCAGCACCGCGATCTGCGGGCTCGCGTCGGCGGCGGATGGCTCCGCGGTGGATGCGTGCGCCTCTGCCGCCCCGTCCGGGCTGCTGCCGCCCGAGGGCACCTTCCGGGCCTCGGCGGCCGCGATGGCGGCGGCCACCGCATCGCGGAACTGCACCCGGTTCGGCAGCCCGGTCAGCCGGTCCCAGTAGGCCAGCTGCACGATCTCCGCCTGCTTGGCAGCGATGTTGACCCGCATGTGGTCGAAGGCCTTGGCCAGCTCGCCCACCTCGTCGCGCCGCTCGGTGTGCGCCAGCGGCGTGTCGTACTGGCCGCGGCCCAGGCGTTCGCTGGCGCGGGCCAGGTCCGACAGCGGCCGCGTCACGCGGCGCGCGAGCCAGGCATTGCCCACGCCGAACAGCACCAGCCCCAGGACGGTCAGCGCCAGCAGCGTGACCTGCAGCTCGCGGTAGGGCTCGATCGCACGCGCCAGCGAGCCGGTGAAGCGCACGCTGATGCGCTGCGCGCCCTCGCTGGCCACCGCGGCACTGTGCACCCGGTGCGGCGAGCCGGCGATCTGCAGCCCGCCCTCGGCCGGGCCGGCCGCCACCTCGGCCCCCGGCGCGCTGGCCGGCAGGCTGCTCAGCAGCATGCGGGGCGCCGCGCCCGGCGCCTGCAGCACCAGCGTGGCGTGCTGGCCGCTGATGGCATGCATGTCGGCCACCAGCGATTCGTCGAGCGCGAAGCCCATCACCACCCAGCCCACCACCAGCGGCGCCCGCAGCGGCACGATGACGAACTGGTGCGGCCGGCCGCCCACCGCGGCCACCACGCTGCCCTGGCGGGCCAGGTCGGGCGCGATGCGCGCCAGCACGGGCAGCAGCGCGGCATCGCTGCCGTCGGCGGTGGCGCGCACCGCGAGCTGCGTGTCCAGCAGCGCGGCCAGCGTGGCGTCGATGCGGGCGGCGTGGTTGTCGAGCGCGGAGACGATGGTCGGGATGTCGCTGCTGGCCACCGCCTCACGGAAGGCGAAGTCGGCCGCCAGCACCGCCGCGCCCTGCCCCAGCTTGACCGCGCGCTGCTCCAGCAGCCGGCGCCAGATGCGCTCGGCCACGGCCAGCTCCTCGGCCAGGCGCGTCTCGGCATTGGCGACGATGCTGGCGCGGATCAGCAGGAAACCGGCGAGCTGCATGGCCAGCAGCAGCAACAGCGAGAACACCACCATGCGGCTGGACAGGCGCCAGCGGCCGACGCGCAACCAGCGGGCAAGGTGGTTCACGCCATGGTCTCCCGCACGCCCCGGCCGCACGGCCGGCGGCTGCTCGCCCGCGGCGGGAACTGCGGCGCGGCGGGCACCGGGCACGCGCCGCTCACGGCCGCGCCTCCGCCAGCGTGGCGGCGGCCTGCTGCGCGGTGGCCCCCATCGCCAGGGCCTGCTCGGTCGCCGGCGCACCCACCGGCAGGCTCGGATGCCAGGCGCGCAGCCGGTACTGCCCCGCCGGCACGTGGCCCAGCAGCAGGCGGCCATCGGCGCCCGTCTGCCCGGCGTAGGGCGTCTCGACGACGACGACCCAGGCCACCATGCGGTCGTGGATGTTGCAGCCGAGCACCGCGATGCCGGGCTTGTCGAACAGCACCGGGCTTTCCGGGGTGCCGACGTAGAGCTTGATCTCGAACTTCTTCACCGGCGAAAACGAATAGACATGGTGCCGCACCGTATCGCGGTTAGGAAAACTGACCGCGCTGCCCACCGGCACCACGCTGACCTGAGGCACGAACTGGCGGCCGGCCTGCGCGATCTCCAGGCCCTGCGCCGGCTTCGAGGCGGCCTTGGCCTCGGGCGACTCCAGGAACACCACCGCGCCCGGCAGCGGCTTGCCGGCCGCGTCGGTCACACGCACCTCCAGCGGCGCGGCCAAGGCGCGCGGGGCAGCTGCCAGCAGCAGGGCGGGGACCAGCAGGCCTGGCAGCAGCCCGCCTGGCCGCCGGCCCGGCAGCGGGCGGCGCGTCACGGCTCGATCGCCAGGCCGCTGAGCGCCTGGCCGTTGCCGATGGTGCCCAGCAGCGTCGCGCGGCCGCTGTCCAGGTCGACCAGGTACAGCCGCGTGCGGTCGCCGATGCGCAGCGCGGCAAAGGCGCTGTTGTCGAGGTCGGCGATGTCGAAGGCGGCGTCCTGCAACCGGCCGGTGCCCAGCGGGCCGACGGTGCTCAGCCGGCCGGTGTTGGGCGAGACCACCGGCACCGCGCCCGCGAGCGAGCCCTGCATCACCAGCGCGCCCGAGGCGCCGTCGATCGCGAAATTGGTCGTCCGCTTGTCGTCGTTCTTGTCGTAGGTATAGGCGGCGGCCAGCAGCTGGGGCGCGCGGCCGGCCTGGGCATCGCCGGATGCGTAATGCAGCGCGCCGTCGGGCTGCAGGCCCTCGCGCGCGGGGTCGCCATCCACCAGCGCGCCGGTGTCCGGATGCAGGCGCAGGTTCTGCCCGCGTTCACCGACGACGCGGATCCGGTCGGCCGCCGGATTGAAGTCGAAGCCGAAGCGCGGACCGGCCAGCGCGATCGGCAGCGGCGCGCCCGCGCCCACCGGCGACAGCCGGGCGCTCCGGGCGTCCAGCGTGTACAGGCGCCCCTGCGCCGACAGTGCGTACAACACCCCGCGCGCGACGCGGTAGTCGATACCGGCCAGCGAGTCGCCCTCGGCGAGGCCTTGCACGGGCTGGCGCTTCAGCAGCCGCTGCGGCTCGCCGGCGCGGAAGCTGATGAGCTCGCCGCTGGCCGTGACGGCATGCAGGATCTCCGTGCGCGCGCTCGGCGGCGGCTCGGCCGGCGGCGGAGCGCTGGTGCCACAGGCAGCGAGCAGGCTCGGCAGCACGGCCGCCACAGCGACGCGGCACATGAATCGGCACGCGCGGGCGCGGCGACTGGCGAATGGCATTCGAGTTCTCTCCAGCACAAAGCAGGCAAAGCACCACGCTGGCAGCCGCGCGGTTCCCTCGTGTCCTATCGGCGCCGGCCGCCGGGCGCTTGAGCGTCAGTCGACCGACGCCGCGATCACGCCCCCGCCCAGGCACACCTCGCCGTCATAGAGTACCGCCGATTGCCCGGGCGTCACAGCCCACTGCGGCTCGTCGAAGCGCAGCGTGAAGCCGGCCCCGGCGGGGGCGTAGGCGCAGGCCGCGTCGGCCTGGCGGTAGCGGGTCTTCGCGGCCAGGCGGCCGGCGGGCGGCGCCTCGCCGGCGCACCAGCTGAGATCGTCCGCCGCCAGCGAGGACGACAGCAGCCAGGGATGGTCGTGGCCCTGCACGACGCGCAGGGTGTTCGTGCCGAGTTCCTTGCGGGCCACGAACCACGGCGCATGCTCGCCGCCGCCGCGCGGCGCGCCGCGCTCCTTGACGCCGCCGATCCCCAGGCCCTGGCGCTGGCCCAGCGTGTAGAACGACAACCCCACGTGGCGGCCCAGCGTGCGGCCGCGCTCGTCCTGGATCGGGCCCGGCTCGTGGCTGAGGTAGCGGTTCAGGAACTCGCGGAAGGGCCGCTCGCCGATGAAGCAGATGCCGGTGGAGTCCTTCTTCTTCGCGTTGGGCAGGCCGATCTCCTCGGCCAGGCGCCGCACCTCGGTCTTCTTCAGCTCGCCCACCGGGAACAGCGTCTTCGCCAGCTGGGCCTGGTTCAGGCGGTGCAGGAAATAGCTCTGGTCCTTGGCCGGGTCCAGGCCCTTCAGCAGCTCGAAGCGGCCGGCCCGGTCGCTGCCCGCCTCGGCGTTCCAGCGCACCCGGGCGTAGTGGCCGGTGGCGATCTTCTCGGCGCCCAGGCGCATCGCATGGTCGAGGAAGGCCTTGAACTTGATCTCGGCGTTGCACAGCACGTCCGGGTTGGGCGTGCGGCCGGCCTGGTACTCGCGCAGGAACTCGGCGAAGACGCGGTCCTTGTATTCCGCGGCGAAGTTGACGTGCTCGATGTCGATGCCGACCACGTCGGCCACGGCCGCGGCATCGACGAAATCGACGTTCGACGAGCAGTACTCGCCATCGTCATCGTCTTCCCAGTTCTTCATGAAGATGCCGACCACCTCGTGGCCCTGCTGCTTCAGCAGCCAGGCGGTGACGGCGGA
>CAMLJY010000118.1 GCA_946480465.1 uncultured Burkholderiales bacterium | reverse complement strand
AGCAGGGCGAACAGGTAGGCGCCGACACCGTAGAAGGCGACGAAGCCCAGGTCCAGCAAGCCGGCGTAGCCGACGATCACGTTCATGCCCAGCGCCAGCATCACGTACAGCAGGCAGGTGTCCGCGATGCGCACCCAGTGGTCCCCCAGCCCCTGCAGCAGCAGCGGCAACAGCAGCAGCGCCGCGGCCATCACCCAGCGCCGGCCCGCCTTCGCCCCGATTTCCATCACCACGGCCTTCCTCGCCCCACCGTCCACGATGCCGCCGATGGCCGTGGATCCAGTGCGCTGAAGACTAAACTGCGCGCCGCTCGCGCGGTCCTGCCGCGGGCGCCGGTCATTGCGGACCGGGATTCCGCAATCGCCATGCACCGCGGCCGCGCCGCCGCTGCCGAATGGACAAGTTCAACGACCTGCATGCCTTCTTCAAGACGGCCGAGCTGGGCAGCTTCGTCGCCGCGGGCCGCGCGCTGGGGCTGACGGCCTCGGCCGTGGGCAAGAGCGTGGCACGGCTGGAAGGGCAGGTGGGCGTGCGGCTCCTGCAGCGCAGCACGCGCCGCATGCAGCTGACCGACGAAGGGCGCCTTCTGCACGCGCACTGCGAACGGCTGCTGCGCGAACTGGACGACGCCAAGGCCCTGATGTCGAGCGTGCGCGAGGCGCCGCGTGGCCGGCTGCGCATCAGCGCCCCCCTGGTCGCGCACCACTTCCTGCTGCCGCTGCTGCCCGCGTTCATGGCGCGTTATCCCGAGGTGGAGATCGATGCCGACTTCAACGACCGCACGCCCGACCTGATCGCCGAAGGCATCGACGTCGCCATCCGCAGCAGCAGCCCGCCCGACAGCCGGCTGGTGGCCCGGCCGCTGCAGGCCTTCACGCTGCGGCTGTGGGCCGCGCCGGCCTACCTGGAGCAGCACGGCCTGCCGCAGACGGTGCAGGCGCTCGGCGCCCACGCCGCGATCCGCTTCCGCCACCCCGACTCGGGCAAGCTGCTGCCCTGGCCCACGCTGGCCGGGCCGGTGCTGCCGGAGCCGCCGGCGCGCACGCTGCTGGTGTTCAACAACATCGAGGCGGTGCTGTCGGCCACGCTGCGCGGCCTGGGCATCGCCTGCCTGCCGGACTTCCTGGTTCGGAACGCGCAGGCGCGCGAGCGGCTGCAGGTGGTGCTGGAAGACCAGCTGGGCGCGCACGGCCGCTTCCAAGCGCTGTGGCCGTCGAGCCGGCACCTATCACCCAAAATACGCGCCTTCGTCGATCACCTGGCGGCTGCCGCGGCCCACGCAAGCGAGGAACACCCGGGCCCCGGCTGAACGGATCCACCGGAGCGCGGCGGCCGCCGCGCATGGCCCAGGCTGCGGCACCCCGCGCCACGCACCCCGCGGCCCTCAGCGTGGCTTGGGCGCGTCCCGCCGCGGGGTGCCCGGCGCCGTGCGGCCGGGCCAGTAGGTGCCGGCGTAGCCGCGGTAGGGATTGCCGTACACCGGCCGGCCGGCAGCGCGGTGTTCTTCCATGAAGGCCTCCACCGCCCCCGGGGTGCCGCCCTTGAACATCTCCTTCAGCACGCCTTCGGGCAGCAGCTCGCGGTAGCGCACGGGCAGGCCGGCGTAGGCCGCGCCTTCGGCCAGGTCCAACGGGATCTCGGTGGGGTCGAAGAAGCGGGCTTCGTTGAACTCGCTGTCGTGGTGCCGCTCGACGCGCTTGGCCGCATCGAGGATGCCGTCGATCACGTCGGACAGCGTGCGGCCGCTGACCTTGGCACGCCACGAGGCGCGCAGGAACAGCAGCTCGCCGGGGTCGACGCCGGGGCACGCGCCCTGGTACGCCGCGGTCAGGCAGTGGTCGCTCGCGGCCAGCAGGCGCTGCGTCTCGGTGGGCTCGCGCTCCAGCAGTTCCAGAACCTGGCCGAGCGAGGAACCGCGCAGGTAGTGCTCGGGCGCGATCTCGTAGCCGGGATCGCCGGGGTTGTGGTGATCGACCCGCGCCACCGGCTCGTGGCCCTGCAGCCGGCACTCGACGAAGACCGCCGGCGCTTTCGGCGGCAGCACTGCCGGCCGCGGGATCAGGTCCGGTCCCACCAGCACGACGGAGTCGGCCTCGTAGGCGGTCTTCGGGTTGCAGCGGCGCCGGTTCTTCGCCGCATGCACGAAGGGGTGGCCGTCATCGGCCACGACGCGCTCGATCTCGCGCATCTCAGGGTCCTGCGCACCGAGCACGAAGGTCCAGTCCTTGTCGATCATGCTGCCTGCAGGCAAGTCCGATTCCCGGGGGACCGGCAGTATCTCAAGCGAACGGCCCGGGAGCCGCACCGCGGCCGCGACACGCGCCCCCGTGCGTGGGGCCCGCGTGCCTCACGGGCGGGCGCCGCATGGCGGGTGGGCCCGTGCGGCCGCGGGACCGGGTGCCCCATTCACTCCAGCGTGATCCGCGCCCGCGCCACGAAAGCACGCAGCAACGGCAGCTCGCGGGCCAGGCGCGCATCGAACGCGGCCGGCGCTTCGTGGTTCACCTCCAGCCCGGCCTCTTCCAGCTGCTTTCGGATGGCGGGATCGGCCAGCGTCTCCGCCAGCGTGGAACCCAGCCGGGCGCGCACCGGGTCGGCCAAGCCGCGCGGCGCCACGATGACGATCCACGAGGTCATCTCGTACTGCGGGTAGCCGGCCTCGGCCACCGTCGGCACGTCCGGCAGCAGGGCCGAGCGCTTCGGGCCGGTGGTGGCCAGCACCTTCACCCTGCCGCTGCGCAGCATCGGCAGCGTGGCGATGACGGTGTCGACGCTCAGGTTCACCTGGCCGCCCAGCAGATCCGCCATCGCCGGCGCGCTGCCCTTGTAGGGCACGTGCACGAGGTCGATGCCGGCCAGGGACTTCAGCATCTCGCCCGCCAGGTGCGAGGTGGTGCCGGCGCCGAACGAGGCATACGAGACGCTGCCCGGCCTGGCCTTCGCCAGCGCGACCAGTTCCCGCACGCCGGACGCCGGAAACGCGGGCTGGGCCAGCAGCGCCAGCGGCGACGTGCCGAGCATGCCGATCGCCTCGAAGCTCTTGTCCGGCGAGTACTGCAGCCGGGCCTTCAGCGCCGGGTTCACCGTGAAGGTGCTGTTCGACGAGATCAGCAGCGTGTGGCCATCGGCCGGCGCGCGGGCCACCGCGGCAGCCCCCACCTCGGTGCCGGCACCGGGCTTGTTGTCGATGACGACCGGGCGCTTCAGCCGCTCGCCCATGCCCTTGGCGAGGATGCGCGCGATGTTGTCCGTGGCCCCGCCCGGCGCGAACGGCACCACCAGCGTCACCGGCTTGGCCGGAAAGGCGTCGCTGGCCTGCGCCGGCCTGCCGGCCAAAGTGAGCGTGGCCGCGATGGCGGTGCTCAGGATGAGCGTGGCGATGCGCATGATGCGATTTCCTTGTCCAGACGCGATGGATCGGTGTTCAGACCACGGATGCCGGTGCCGCAGCCCCGGCCGCGGCGGCCTGTCCCTTGACGGCGAACAGCGGCGGCGCGGTGGCGATGGACCGCAGCGCCGGCTCGGCCGGCCGCAACGCGGCCAGGTCGGGCCGCGGCCGGCGCAGGTCGGGCCGGTCGGCGCAGGCCTGCTCCAGCGCCAGCGCGGCACTGAGCAGCGCGGCATCGCCGCGGAAGCGGCCGATCACCTGCAGGCCGAAGGGCATGCCTCGGTCGTCGGTGCCGCAGGGCAGGGTGATCGCCGGCAGCGTGCTCAGCGTCACCACGTAGGTCAGTGCCAGCCAGCGGTAGTAGTTGGCCTGCGGGCGGCCATCGACCAGCTCGGCATGCGGCAGGGTCCAGGGGAAGGGCGACACCGGCGTGGTCGGCGCCAGCAGCAGGTCGCAGCTGCCCAGCGTGGCCAGGAAGCGCCGCAGGATGCGCGTCTGCTCGGCCTGTGCCCACGCGCTGTCGGCCAGGCTCATGCGCATGCCTATCTCGTAATTGGCGCGTGGGTTGGGGCCCAGGCTGTCGGGGTCGCGCTCGTAGGCCTCGCGCGTGGCCGCGACGAAGGCCTCGGCGCGCAGCACGTCGAAGCAGCGGTGCACCTCGCCCAGGTCGAAGCGCAGCTCGTCGCAGCCGCCGAACTGGCGGGCCAGCGCCTGCACCCGGGCGCGGAAGGTGGCGCGGATCGCCGGGTCCACGTCGCAGCAGCCGAAGTCCTCGGTGTAGCCCACCCGCAGCGAGCCCAGGTCGGCCGGCCGCGGCGCCAGCAGGGCGCGCGGGTCCAGTGCATGGCTCAGCGGATCGCCCGGGTGCGGCCCGGCCGTGGCTGCCAGCTGCAGGCAGGCCTCTTCCACCGTGCGGCCCATCGGCCCGACCACCGAGATCGGCGACCAGCCCAGCAGCCGGCGCGTGTTGGGCACCAGGCCCGGCGATGGCCGGAAGCCGACGACGCCGCACAGCGCGGCGGGGATGCGCAGCGAACCGCCGGTGTCCGAGCCGGTGCACACCGGCAGCATGTCGCAGGCCAGCGCCGCGGCCGAGCCACCGGAGGACCCGCCGGCGTTGAGGTTCGGATCGAAGGGGTTGCCGGTCGCGCCCCAGACCACATTGCGGGTGTTGGCACCCGCACCCAGCTCAGGCACGTTGGTCTTGGCGGCAACGATGCCACCGGCCCGCCGCAGCCGAGCCACCAGCTCCACGTCCTGCTCGGGCACGAACCCGCGGAACCCGGGCGAACCGAAGGTGGTCAGCAGGCCGGCGGTGGGCTCCAGGTCCTTCACGCCGACCGGCAGCCCGTGCAGCAGGCCCAGCGGATCACCACGCATCACCGCGCGTTCGGCCTCGCGCGCCTGCTCGCGCGCCCGCTCGAAGGCGGTGGCCGTGACGGCATTCACCAGCGGGTTGACCGCCTCGATGCGGGCAATGCAGGCATCGAGCAGCTCGCGTGGCGAGATGGCCTTGGCGCCGATCATGCGCCGCAGCTGCGGCGCGCTGTGCTCGACCAGGGAAGCGGGGGCTGGCGCGGAGCTCATGGGCATCGGAGGGGCAGGGGGAGGGGAGGCGTGCACGCCGATGCTAGGCAGCGAGTTCCATGCCATCAACGGCAATCCATAGAATCGATCGTTGCGCCACACGCAAGCATCACGGCACGCATCCACACCCATGGCCCGCAAGATCGACCACCGTGCCCTCCAGGACACCGCCCTGCGCCACTTTCTCGAGGTGGCGCAGACCGGCTCGGTCACCACCGCGGCCGAGCGCCTGCGGCTCGCGCCCTCGGCCGTCAGCCGGAGCGTCGCCCGCCTGGAACGCGCGCTCGACACGCTGCTGTTCGAACGCCGCGCGCGCGGCATGCGGCTGAACGCGGCCGGCGAACTGCTGGCCGCGCATGCCCAGCGCGCCTGGCACGACATCGAGCGCGTGGTCTCGGACATCGAGTCGCTGCGCGGCGTGCGCAGCGGCATCGTGCGGGTGGCCAGCACCGACGGCTTCGCCTCGGAATTCCTGCCGCCGCTGGTCGCCGAGTTCCAGCGCGCGCACGGCGGCGTGCGCTTCGCGCTGGAGGTCTGCCGCCAGGGCGACATCCCCGAGCTGCTGCGCCGCGGCGACATGGACGTGGGCTTCACCTTCGGCACCAGCTCGGAGCAAAGCATCCAGGTCGAACTGCGCCACCCCGCGCCCATCCTGGCAGTGATGGCACCCGACCACCCGCTGGCCCGGCGCCGCCAGCTGGCGCTGAGCCAGCTGGTGGGCTACCCGATGGTGCTGCCGCCGCTGGCGTCCACGCTGCGCCAGCTGTTCGACATCAGCTGTGCGCGGCAGGGCCTGGCCGTGGACGCGGCGCTGACCACCAACCGGCTTGAGCCGATGCTGAGCTTCGCGGCGGCGGGCGGCGGCATCGCCCTGTGCGGCGAGCTGGCCATCCGCTATCGCCTGCAGTCCGGTGTGCTGACGGCCGTGCCGTTGCGCGACCGCGAGATGAACGAACGCCACTTCGAGGTGCAGACGCTCGCCGGCCGCACGCTGTCGCCGGCCTGCCGCGGCTTCCTGGACCACGTCAACGCGCTGCTGAAGGAGGCCTGAGCATGCATTGCGTGGCACGCAACGCTGCTTCCACCAAAGCGGCGGGCGCAAGAGCCTGGGGAAGAGGCAAGATCCACCCCGCCTCACGCACCCCCCCATGCAGACTCTCACGCCGCCGATCCCATGACCGCATCGCAAGACAAGACCCCCGCGCCCACCGACGTGCTGGTGCTCGGCGCCGGCATGATCGGCGTGGGCACCGCCTTGCAGCTGGCGCGCCGCGGCCATTCGGTGTGCCTGGTGGACCGGCGCGAGCCCGGACGCGAGACCTCGTACGGCAACGCCGGCATCGTGCAGAGCGAGGCGATGGTGCCGTACCCCTTCCCGCGCGACTGGGCCACGCTGGCGCAGGCCGCGCTGCGGCGCAGCACGGCGGTGCACTACCACCTCGATGCGCTGCCGGACCTGGCCGGTCCTTTATCACGTTATTGGCGCGCTTCCGCGCCGGCGCGGCATGAAACGGCCATCCGCGGCCACAGCGCCCTGATCCGCCACGCCCTGCCCGCGCACGAGGAGCTGATGGCCGAATGCGGGGCAGAGGCCCTGGTGCGCCGCCGCGGCTACCACTGGGTTTTCCGCGGCGCCGCCGCGCTGCAGGCCGCCGCGGCCGACGCGCGCCAGCTGCAGCAGCGCTTCGGCGTGCGCCACGCGCTGCTCGACGGTGCCGCGTTCGCGCGGGCCGAGCCGGACCTGCTGCGGCCGCTGGCCGGCGCCATCCACTGGCCCGATCCGGTCAGCGTGGTGGACCCCGGGGCGCTGGTCACCGCCTACGCGGCCCGCCTGCGCGAGCTGGGCGGCATCTACCACACAGGTGACGCGGCCACGCTGGCCGCCGAAGGCAGCGGCTGGCGCGTGCAGACGGAGGCCGGCACGGTCCGGGCGGCGCACGCCGTCGTCGCGCTGGGCCCCTGGTCGGGCGAACTGGCGGCCCGGCTCGGCTACCGCCTGCCGCTCTTCGTCAAGCGCGGCTACCACCGCCACTACGTGGGCGGCGGCAGCCTGCAGGCGCCGCTGCTGGACATCGAACGCGGCTACGTGCTCGCCCCCATGGCACAGGGCATCCGCCTGACCACCGGCGCCGAGTTCGCGCGCCTGGGCGCACCCGCCACCGAGGTGCAGATGGCCCGGGCCACCGCCGCCGCCCGCGAGCTGCTGCACCTGCCCCGGTCCGTCGAAGCCCAGGCCTGGCTGGGCAACCGGCCCTGCACGCCGGACATGCTGCCGGTGATCGGCCCCGCGCCGCGCCACCGCGGCCTGTGGTTCAACTTCGGCCACGCGCACCAGGGTTTCACGCTCGGGCCGGTGTGCGGCCGCCTGCTGGTGGAGTTGATCGAAGGGCGCGCACCGCTGGTGGACATGGGGCCGTACCGGGTCGACCGGTTCTGACGGTCCCCCTGCGGCGCGGCGCGCCTGCGGGGCTCAGTCCGAGCTCAGTTCGTCCTCAGGAACAGGGTCTCTTTCAACTGGAACCAGTCCGTGAAATCCCGGTTCACCTCGAGCCCGACCGGATTCGTGGCCGTGGGATCGATCGAGAAGTTCGCGGCACTGCCGTTCGTCCAGGTCAACGTGTAGGCCACTCCTTCCCAACGCGATTTGAGCTGCCCACCCTGCAGCACCTGTTGGTCCAGGGCAGGCTTCACGCCCTTCATCCAGAAATCGAGGAAGCCCTCTCCGGTCGACGGATTGCTGGTGCCGTCCTTGCGCCCGACCTCCGTGATGGCCACGAGGCGGTTCACGCTTCGCGCCGCGTCCTTGGCAAAGGTCCGGGTCATGTCGATCGCGTCGCCCAGCTTTTTGGTCTCCACCGCATCCACGCCGCTGTCCGTGCCCGTGTGGTCCAGGTAGAAATCAAAGCCGGCGATGTCCACGTAGCGCAGCGAAGCCCGGTCCGATCTCGCGCCTTCGGGCCAATAGACGGCATAGCCCCTTTCCAGGGCCGGCTCGGCGCGCGGCGCGAAGGCGATCAGGACATTGCGCAATCCACGCGTGTAGCGCAGGCGATCCACGAGGCGTCGCCACATCGTGCCGAACTGCGCCGGGTTCCTGCCGGTCCACCAGTGCGAATGCTGCCCCCCTTGGCCGTTCATCTCGTGGAATGGCCGCAGGATCACGGGTATCGGGGTATTGCCCTGCCTCAGCTTCTTCAGGAATGCGGCCAGATCATCGACCCATTGGTCGAACTTGTCGCCCGAGCACTGGCCATCGAAGGCCAGGTAGTTGTTGACGATGAAATCCACCGGATCCACTTCCGGGTGATTGGTGTTGTCATCGCAATCCGCGCCTTCGCAGACGACGAAGTTCTCCACCGGCCAGTGGATGGTCGTGATGCCGCCCTTGGCATTCGTCTCGATCATGCGCGCCAGCAGGCGCTCGGCCTCGGCCGGCCGGCTGATGAGCTGGCTGCGGTAGGACTCGTAGTTCCAGCCGAAGACGGCCGGGTGTGCCGGCACGAGGTTCGGCCGGTCCGCGACCTGCCGTTGCAGGCCGTCGAAGACGTCGCTGCCGAAGGCCGATCGCTTCCCGGCGACGCCTTCCCACGAGGCATGCTGCTGGCCGAAGAGGGCCGAGCGCAGTGCCTCGTTCTGCTGCAGGCGCATGTAGAGCGCCTGGGTTCGCGGTGTTGGATTCACCAGCGTCGGGGGCGTCCATGCCTGGTCCTGCAGTGGGCGCGGGTCCTGGCGCGCGGGTTCCGACCGCCAGGCGGCCTGGGTCGGGCAGGGCGTGGGCGCCGGATAGTCGTTCGCCCGGGCGGGCGGGGCGGTCACGGCCACCGCGACCAGGGTGATCAGCAGGGACAGTGGGGTGGACTTCGCGTTCATGGGCACCTTTCGATTGGCGCGGCGCAGTCTATGGACCGGACCGTCCCGTGCGAGGCGCGTTCCTGCTGAACAGGCGCTCGGGCCCGGTGAACGGCCCGAATCCGCACTTGAACCGTGTTTGCCCTGGGGCTCAGCCAACGCGCAAGGGACGCGGCCGGCGCCCTGCGGCGCCGCCGGATGACACCCGACACACACCTGACACCGCCGCCGTCAGGCCTGCGGCAACACCTGCCGGATGTGCGTGGCGAAGGCCGCGGCCGGCGCGCCCGGTGCCTCGCGGTCGAAGGCCAGCGTGAGACCCACGGCAGGCAGCGTCGGCAGGCCCTGGCCGGGCGCGAGCACCTGCAGGTCCTCCGGTACCGCGCCGCGCGTGAGCACGGTGACGGCCTGGCCCGAACGCGCCATGGCCACCAACCCCGCCAGGCTGCTGCTGGCGCAGGCGATGCGGTAGGGGCGGCCGGCCGCCTCCAGGACACGGCGCGGCGCCTGGTGGTCCATGGAATCGGGCGCGCCCAGTGCCAGTGCCAGGGGGTCCTGCTGCGCGGCGCTGCTGCCGCGCTGGGCCACCCACACCAGCGGCTCGCGGCGGATCACGCCGGCCGCCGGCGCGTCGTCCGGCACCGAGACCAGCGCCAGCGCCAGCGCATGCCGCGCCAGCAGTTCGCGCAGGCGCGGCGTGGGGGCGCACACCACCTCCAGCTGCACCCGCGGGTGCAGGCTGGCGAAGCCGCGCAGCAGCTGCGGCAGGAAGGCCACCGCGTAGTCATCGGGGCAGCCGAAGGCCAGCACACCGGACAGCTGCTCGCCGCGCAGTTCGGCCAGCGTCTCGTCGTGCTTGCGCAGCAGCTCGGCCGCGCGGGCCAGCAGGCGTTCGCCGGCCGCGGTCAGGCTCATGCCGCGGCCGGTGCGGTGCAGCAGCGGTTGTTCGACGATGCCTTCGAGCCGCTGCATCTGCATGCTCAGCGCCGACTGCGTGCGGCCCACGCGCGCGGCCGCCTGGCCCAGCACGCCGGTCTCGGCGATGGCGACGAAGCTGCGCAGCAGGTCGATGTCCAGCGATTGGCCCACGGTATGAATGCTCCTGAAAGCTCGTTCCAAAACAATTCGCTTCACGCGCCGCGCCCGGCTGCTTAAGGTGCCCGATCTCTCCATGAAAGGGCAGCGATGAGCCACAACGACGATCCCCGCTTCTGGCAGCAAGCGCGGCAGCACCTGGTGCGCTACGGCGGCAGTTTCGAGCCGCTGATCATCGAGCGCGCGAAGGGCAGTTTCGTCTACGACGCCGACGGCCGCGCCATCCTCGACTTCACCTCGGGCCAGATGAGCGCGCTGCTGGGCCATTCGCACCCCGACATCGTGGCCGTGGTGCGCGAGCAGATCGGCACGCTGGACCACCTGTTCAGCGGCATGCTGTCGCGCCCGGTGGTGGACCTGGCCGCTCGCATTGCGCGTGAGGCACCCGCCGGCCTGCAGCGCTGCCTGCTGCTGAGCACCGGCGCCGAATCGAACGAGGCCGCGCTGCGCATGGCCAAGCTGGTGACCGGCGGGCACGAGGTGGTGGCCTTCGCCCAGTCGTGGCATGGCATGACCGGCAGCGCCGCCGCCGCCACCTACAGCGCCGGCCGCAAGGGCTACGGCCCGGCCCCGGCCGGCTCGCTGGCCATCCCCGCGCCCAATGCCTACCGGCCGCGCTTCACGCATGCGGACGGCACGCTGGACTGGCGGCGCGAGCTGGACGACGGCTTCGAGCTGGTCGACCGCCAGTCCACCGGTGCGCTGGCCGCCTTCATCGCCGAGCCCATCCTGAGCAGCGGCGGCATCCTGGAACTGCCGCCCGGCTACATGGAGGCGCTGAAAGCCAAGTGCAGCGAGCGCGGCATGCTGCTGATCGTCGACGAGGCGCAGACCGGCGTCGGCCGCACCGGGCTGATGTTCGCGTGCGACCGCGATGGCGTGGCACCGGACATCCTGACGCTGTCGAAGACCCTGGGCGCGGGCCTGCCGCTGGCGGCCATGGTGACCACCGCGGCCATCGAGGAGGAGGCGCACGCGCGCGGCTACCTCTTCTACACCACGCACGTCTCCGACCCGCTGCCCGCCGCCGTGGGCCTGAAGGTGATGGAGGTGGTGGAACGCGACGGCCTGGTGCAGCGCGCCCGCGCGGCCGGCGCGCGGCTGGCCGACGGCCTGCGGCAATTGCAGTCACGTCACGAATGCATCGGCGACGTGCGCGGCCGCGGCCTGCTGCTGGGCCTGGAGGTGGTCAAGAGCCGCGAGACGCGCGAGCCCGCCTTCGCGCTGGGCGAGGCCATCACCCGCCACTGCATGGCGCTGGGCCTGAGCATGAACATCGTCAAGCTGCCGGCCATGGGCGGCGTGTTCCGCGTGGCGCCGCCGCTGACGGTGAGCGACGGCGAGATCGACCTGGGGCTGGAGCTGCTGGACGAGGCGATCGGGATGGCGGTGAGGGGCGCAGCGCCCACGGCTTGAGGACGCAGCCTGCGGTGTGCCTGGCGGTGCGCCAGCTTGCCCCCACTAGGCGGCACGGTACCCCGGCTGCGACGCCCAGGCCGTGCGGCGCGGCCCCCCTGGCGTGGTCAGCCGCGTCCGACAACGCGGCAGCGACAGGGACGACAGACAGGCGGCTGAGCGGACGGTAGCGTCCCCGCTCACGTCAATACCCCAGGACTGGAAACGGCATGAAGCTCATCGAGTTCCTCGCGCTCGGCACGATCTCGGCGTTGCTTGCCGCCTGTGGCGGCGGAGGAGATGCCGAAGACCGACTGGACCTGCGTGATCCGGTCGTGCGCTTCATCCATGCCGTGCCCGGGGGCCCTGCAGTCACCTTGTACCGCGGCGGCAGCGCGCAGGGCGATGCCGCCAACACCAGCTACAAGTTCGTCTCGGAGTACTACGACGTCAGCAATGCCGGCGCCACCTGGAGCGTGCGCACCGCGGCCGCCCCGGCGGTGACGCTCGCCTCGGCCAACCTCAATCCCTCGCAGGGCGACCGCTACACCTTCGTGGCCATGCCTGCCGGCGGCGGCGCCGTGTCGCTGAAGGTCATCGAGGACCCGTACAACAAGGGCCTGCTGAGCGACCGCGCCCGGGTGCGCGTGCTGCATGCGGCGCCGGCCGCGTCCGCGGTCGACGCATACCTGCTGCAGGGCAGCCAGACCCTCGCCTCCGCCGCGCCCACCGTCAGCGCGCTGTCCTATGGCAACAGCAACCCGGGCTCCGGGCAGGACTCGCTGGAACTCAGTGGCGGCACCTACCGCCTGGTGCTGACCACCGCCGGAACCAAGAACGTGGTGTTCAACGCCAACAGCATCAGCATCGGGAACAACGCGGACTGGCTGATGCTGGCCATCCCGGGCCCGACCGGGCTGCCGGGCGACGTGCGCGTGCTGGTGGCGCAGGGCAACGATGACGTGGATGGGGAGACGATCGAGCTGGTGTCGCAGCCCTGATGCTCGTCCCGGGGTGGCGCAGCGACCTGAGCCGCCGCGTGTGGTCCACTTTGAAGCTCGGCCCGCCTGCAGTCGCGCCCGACCCTCGCTTCAGCGCGGTCGTGATGGCATGACCGTAGGCCCGGCGTGCGCATCAGCAGCACCAAGGCTGTGTCGGTGACCTGTGCGGCCTCGGCCTGTTGCTGCTCCCCCGGAGGGCGATGGGAGGTACACCCGCGAGCCCGCATTGACGCGGAGCGAGAGCAGGCCGCCCCGCATCTGTACCCACCGGGATACCGCGAGGATGGAACACAATCCGCAGGTGTTACAGGAAGACTGCACAGCATGAGACTTTCCGACGATGAGCTCGAGGCGCTGCTCGCCGACATCGAGTCAGAACCTGTGAACGAAATCGGCAGCTGACTCGTTTGGCAGTGCATGAGTGCTA
>CAMLJY010000117.1 GCA_946480465.1 uncultured Burkholderiales bacterium | reverse complement strand
CACCTGCACCTGCACCTGCACCTGCACCTGCACCTGCACCTGCACCTGCACCTGCCTCCTCACCCACGTCTGCAGCCATGACCGAGCCCGAACCCCTGTCCATGACCGCGGCCACCGGCACGTCGGTCGTTCCGGCGCTGGCCGCGGCGACGGCCGCGCACGGCGCCAGGGCGTCCGGCTCCGTGCCTGGACACCCCAGCGTGCTCAACACCAGCGAAGGGCTGGCGCGCTGCGTCGGCAGCCCTGCGCTGTACCGGCGCCTGCTGCGCGGCTTTCGCGAGGCCAAGAGCCAGTTCGGCACCGAGGCGCCACCGGCGCTGGCGGCCGGCCGCTTCGCGGAGCTGCGCCATCGGGTGCACGACTTGCGCGGCCTGGCCGCCACGATCGGGGCCGACGACCTGGCCGCGCGCGCGGTCACGCTGCACCAGGCACTGGCCGCGGGCGATGCCACCGCGGCGCAGCCGGCGCTGGCCGCCGTGCTGGAGGCGCTGGCACCGGTGCTGGCCGAGATCGACCTGCTGCTGGCATCGCCCGAGGACGCGCCGATCTCGCCCGCCTGAGCGCCGCAGCGCCCGCCGCGCCCGGGAGACACTTGCGCTCCCGCTCCGCGACCGACCCCGACCGCACCGATGCCGGACACGATCTACCTGGCCTCCCAGAGCCCACGCCGCCGCCAGCTGCTGGAGCAGCTGGGTGTCTCCCATGAACTGCTGCTGCCCGATGCCGACGAGGATGCCGAGGCGCTGGAAGAGCTGCACCCGGGCGAGCTGCCCGCCGCCTACGTGCAGCGCGTGACTGGCCTGAAGCTGCAGGCCGCCCGTGCGCGTGCACGGCGCCGCGGACTGCCGCCGCGGCCGATCCTGGCCTCGGACACCACCGTCGCGCTGGGCCGCCGCATCCTCGGCAAGCCCGCCGATGCGGCCGAGGCGCGCGCCATGCTGCGGTCGCTGTCCGGCCGCACGCACCGCGTGCTGACCGCCGTGGCCCTGTGGACCGGCCGGCGGACGCTGGCGGCACTGTCCGATTCGCGGGTGCACGTGGCCCCGATCCCGGACGCTGACGTCGACCGTTATGTCGCCGGCGGCGAGCCGTTCGGCAAGGCCGGCGCCTATGCCATCCAGGGTGGTTTCGCGGCCTGGATCAGCCGCATCGACGGCAGCCACTCCGGTATCATGGGTTTGCCGCTGCACGAGACGGCAACCCTGTTGAGACAAGCGCGCGTGAGCTTCTAGACCCGGCTCCGCGCGGACCCCGAAAAGAACGCGCGCCATGCACGACATCCTGATCAACTGGGCCCCACAGGAGACGCGTGTCGCCGTCATCGAGAACGGCGCGGTCCAGGAGCTGCACATCGAGCGCACGCTGGAGCGCGGGCTGGTTGGCAACGTCTACCTCGGCAAGGTGGCGCGCGTGCTGCCCGGCATGCAAAGCGCGTTCATCGACGTCGGCTTGGAGCGCGCCGCCTTCCTGCACGTGGCCGACCTGCACGGCGCCGGCCACCACGGCGTGCCGCGCGGCGACGTGGCGGTGCCGGTGCCGATCGAGCGCCAGGTGTTCGAGGGCCAGACGCTGATGGTGCAGGTCATCAAGGACCCCATCGGCACCAAAGGCGCACGGCTGTCGACGCAGATCTCCATCGCCGGCCGCATGCTGGTCTTCCTGCCGCAGGACAACCACATCGGCATCTCGCAGAAGATCGGCTCGGTGGAGGCGCGCGAGGCGCTGCGCGCGCGCATGCAGCGCCTGGCCGAGACCGGCGACGGCAGCCCCACCGGCGGCTTCATCCTGCGCACCAACGCCGAGGAGGCGACCGACGAGGAACTGGCCGACGACATCGCCTACCTGCGCAAGGCCTGGGCGACCATCAAGGCGCAGGGCCTGGCCAAGCCGCCCGGCACGCTGCTGCACCAGGACCTGAACCTGGCCGAGCGCGTGCTGCGCGACCTGGCCAACGACGCCACCCAGTCGATCCGCATCGACTCCAAGCTGCAGTTCGACGCGCTGCAGCGCTTCGGCGCCGCCTACACGCCGTCGTCCGCCGCCAAGCTGGAGCACTACAAGGGCGAGCGGCCGATCTTCGACCTCTTCGGCATCGAGGAAGAGATCGCGCGCGCGCTGGCGCGCCGGGTCGATCTGAAGTCGGGCGGCTACCTGATCATCGACCAGACCGAGGCGCTGACGACCATCGACGTCAACACGGGCGGCTTCGTCGGCGCGCGCAATTTCGACGACACCATCTTCAAGACCAACCTCGAGGCGGCGGGTGCCATCGCCCGGCAGCTGCGGCTGCGCAACCTGGGCGGCATCATCATCGTCGACTTCATCGACATGACACGCGAGGAACACCAGCAGGCCGTGCTGGCCGAGTTCCGCAAGCAGCTGAGCAAGGACCGCACGAAGATCACCGTGTCCGGCTTCACCCAGCTCGGCCTGGTGGAGATGACGCGCAAGCGCACCCGCGAATCGCTGGCCCACATGCTGTGCCAGCCCTGCCCAACCTGCGAAGGACGCGGCCAGGTCAAGACCGCGCGCAGCGTCTGCTACGACATCCTGCGCGAGATCCTGCGCGAGGCGCGGCAATTCAACCCGCGCGAATTCCGCGTGGTGGCCAGTGCGGCGGTGGTGGAGATGCTGCTCGACGAAGAGAGCCAGCACCTGGCCGGCCTGTCCGACTTCATCGGCAAGCCGATCTCGCTGTCGGCGGAGCCTTCGATGAATCCGGAGCAGTACGACATCGTGTTGCTCTGACGAGCCCCGGAACCGCCGCGAAGGGACCCCCTAATCTGGGTGACCCTTGCGCGAGGGGGCAGCGTGACAATCGCCGGCGCACCGCGGTGGCAATCCCGCGGCCATGCGATTCGAAATCCATTCATTTCCAGGGAGATCCCCATGTACGACGTCCGTCGTGCCGCACTGCCGGCACTGATTTGCCTCGCCCTGACTGGCTGCGCAGGGTTGGCGCCGACACAGCGCATGACCAAGGACGTGGCCGCCGCGGTCCAACCCGTGGAGGTCAAGATCGGGATCAAGCAGCCGGAGCTCTACGCCGATTTCGAGCCCTCGACCGCAGGCCAGGTCGCAGCCGCCACGTGCGGCGCCATTCCCGGACTCGGCATCCTCTTGGCCGCGGCCTGCGGTGGTGTGGCGGGTGCGGTGGACGCGAGCGTGAACGCCGAGCGTGCCAAGACGGCCGACGAGATCGTGCGACCCCTGAAGGACGAAGTCGTCGATGTGAAGTTCGACGACATGATGAGCGCCGCGCTGGAGCAGGCGCTGCGGGGCGTGCCGGGCATGAAGGTTTCGGCCCTGGCGGTGACCAAGACCGTGGAGCCCAAGGCTTATGAAGAGTCCTTCCGCGCCTCGACGTCGAATGGCGTGATGTTCGTCAACATCGACTACCGCATCTCGCGCGACTTCTCCACCCTCGAAATCTCGGCGAGCGGCCAGATCTACCCGCGCAGCGCGGAGGCCCGCAAGGTCGCCGGCCTGCCGGAGGTGCTGCCGGCTGCCAATGAGCCTGCACTCGGTCTGCAGAACTCGGCTTACCGCAGCAATGTTTTCTACCATCTGCAGGTGCCCGAGAAGGCCGGCACTCCAGCCGGTCATGTCGCCGCATGGAAGGCCGACGGCGCGCGCCTGCTGCACTTGGGCCTGAAGAACGGCACCGCGGAAGTCGCCCGCCTGCTGGCGGAAGACTTGCAGCGCACGCCAGCCGCCAAGGAGGAGTCGCTGCCCAAGGTCGATGTCGCCCCTGGCATCACGGCTGAAGTGCTGACCGAGCGCAACGGCGGCAAGGTTCTGCGCTACCCCGATGGTTCGCTGCACTTCAACGCCTCGCCCCTGGCGCTGACCACTGCCGCCGCGACGCCAGCCAGCCCGGGCACTCGATGAACCGGCGGCGCGCACTCGCCGCCACCGGACTTACGCTGGCGTCTGTGTTGTTCGTGGCATGCGCATCGGAGCGCGTCTCCGGCGTGAGAGCGCCGGCCGTTCGATCCGCTCCGGAGGCGGGTACCGCCGCGCTCGGCTGCCGATTCGCTGTCCGCGCGATCGAGGACCGGCGCGACGACAAGGGCCTGGGCAGGCTCCACGCCACGGGGGTGGGCGGCGAAGGCTTCGCGGAGTGGTTTGCCGATGGCATCGCGGCAATCCCGGGCTACACCTCGCATGAGGCGCCCACGGAGTTGCGTCTCGAGGTGCTGAAGGCCTACATCACCGGGATCAATACGCTGAAGTCCGCCAATCTCGTCGTGCGCGTTCATGCCGCAAGCGCGGCCGGAGGCGCGACCAAGTCCACGACCTATCGCGGCGTCGACGGCAGCATCAACTGGGCCAATGGCGAGGGTGAAGTCCAGGAGGCCTTTGACCGCGCGCTGGCCGATTTGCAGCGGCAACTGGCCGAAGACCTGAGCCGCAGCTGCAAGCGCTGACATCCGGGGTGGGCGGCCTATTGGCCCAAAGGCGAGACTGATGGCGGTACGGGAATTTGCGCGGCTCGCATGTCGCGCGGTGCCATTGGCGGCGTTCATGTGCGTCGCGCCGGGCGGCCCGCTGGCCGCGACAGGTTCGGGCTCTGCTCCGGTGGATGCCGGGGAGGATGCGAGCTATCGATACGTGATCGACCCGGCGTCGATCTCGGTCGAGGGTTCGTTCGTGAAGTACCGAACCCGGGCAACCTACAAGTACAACGAGACCGGTTCCGCGATCAGCAACGTGGGCGTGGACTGCAGGGCTCGGAAGCGAATCGAGTACACGAACGTGTCGACGCATGACGGTCGATGGTGGTCAACGCACACAGCTCGAGCCGACGAGTTCCGGCCGATTTACGAAGGGACTCGGCAGGCGCTGGAACTTGACACGGTGTGTCGCCTTGCCGGCATCGTTGCGGACGATGGCCAGGCACCGGATCCTGGTTCAGGTCACGAGCAGAACGAAAGAGGCAAGCGAACCACTCCTGCGCCCCCGGAGAGTCCACCCTGGGCCAGTCTTCCGTCGCGCATCGACCCGAGCTACCTGGTCTCGGGCACCGGCTCTGGATTCTTCGTCTCGGCCAGTGGTCTCGCCATCACCAACCAGCACGTCGTCGAGCGTTGCCGCCGGGTCGACGTGGTGGCGGGCGAGGCGACGCGGCGGGCCAAAGTCATCGCTGACGATCGCGACACTGACCTGGCGCTCCTCGAGGTCGAAGCCGGAGCCTATCTGCCCCTTCCATTGGCCGAGTCCAATGCCGAGTTGGGAGAAGCGATCTCGGTGCTTGGCTTCCCGCTCAGCGAAATCCTGAGTGGCGATCTCCGCGTCACGACCGGCATTGTTTCGTCGCTGAGCGGCATCCAAGGTGATCGCCGGATGGTGCAGATCTCTGCGGCGATTCAGCCCGGCAACAGCGGGGGGCCTGTGCTGAACCCGCATGGCGGCGTGGTCGGCGTGGTTGCGGCGCGCCTGGCTGAACGGTTCCAGGCCCAGAACGTCAACTTCGCGGTGGGCTTGTCCGAGGTACGAGCCTTCCTGCAGGAGCACGGGGTGACCGTTGCCGTGCAGCGAGCCGGGGTGACCGAACTGTCCGTCGCTGCCGTCGTTCGCCGGACGAGTCCGGGAGTGGTGAGGGTGCTTTGTCGAGGGAGGGCCGATCCATGAACCATCGGAACGGTGGTGTGTTGCGCATATCCCGTCGAACGGCACTGCTGGCGGCGGCGGGGCTGATGGCGGGGTGCTCTACGGCGGTGACGCGCACCGAGTCGGCGCGGACCGGCGTAGGCCTGCGCTCTCGCAAACTGTTCGTCTATTCGTTCCTCGATGTGCACGACACACTCTTCGGCCCGCAGATGTTGTCGTTGCTCGACGCACGGCTTTCGCGCAGCCTTGCATCGGCCGGCGTCGAGACTGCGACGTTCCATTTCGGGGACAGCGAGTTCGCTCAGTCCGTGACGGCGGTCAATGGCGGTATCGTCCTGCCGGTGCGACAGCGCGTGCGGGCCAATGCGGGCAATGAACGCCGTGCGGCCATCGATTTCCGGCTGCTGTCACTTCCCCGGAAGATGTTCCTGTCGGGCGCCTGGAAGCACTTCGAAATCCTGTGGCAGCTGGAAGAGGTGAGCTCCGGTGAGATGGTGTGGAGCAGCGTCACCGAAGGCAAGCACCGCGATGCGCAGGCGGATTCGATCGGCCGCGCCGAGATGATCGCGGATAGCCTGGTGGAGGAGCTGCGAAGGGGCGGATTAATCTGAATGGCGCGCCACGCGATGGGCGGATGGACCCGCTTCGCCGCGCTTGAAGGCGTCCCCCCGCCGGCTCGCGGCAGCGTGCCCGCCTGCCAGCACGATGCGGCACACTACATGGCGTGGAGCGCAGTAGGAGCCGGGCCATGACGCCCAAGCTGGGGACGTTCAAATACGACCACCCCGACCGGACTCCCGTGGGTTGGGTGAATTGGCTGGCAGGCCTGCTCTGCGTGCCTGTGGCCATCGCGGGATTTTCCGTCGCCCCTCCGCTCGGAATCGCCGCGGTGGTTGCCACGATGATCTTCTGGGCGCTCCGGCTTCCCAAGAGGCAGATTCGCCTCGGCCCGCGATATGCCATCGTCGGCAACACCATCGTCTATTTCCGCAACGTTCGGAAGATGGAGTTCAAGGCCGGCCATGAGCTGACGCTGCATTGGGGCAAGGACCGCAGCTTGAAGATCGAGCTGTCCCGGTTCCCGACGAACGCGCGCAAGGCCGACAAGATTGCCAAGAACAAGGCCGCCAAGTTCGAGAAGGTGTCAGGCAAGATCATCGATCGCGTGCTGCATGCCTCGCCCACGGTGGAATTGGCGGGCATCGACCGCCGGGCACGCCTGGCTGAAAGGGCCGCGAAAGCCGTGCAGGCAGTGAAGGCAGCAACATGACCGCTTCGCTCGAGCGCCCTGTGTTCACACGGAACATCCACCTGCTCTACAGCCCGACGCTGGCCTGCAACCTCGGGTGCACCTATTGCTACCTGGGCGACCAGACACGCACGGCGCCGTTGCAGGCCGACGCCGCCCGGGCGGTGGAGACGCTGCGCTTTGCGCTGGCCAAGTTCCGTGATGCGCGGGTGCTGCCATTCAACGTCTCGCTGCACGGTGGAGAGGTCACCACGCTGCCGCCCGCGGTGCTCGAAGCGCTGTTCACCATCGTGCGCGAGCACTACCTGGAGCACTTCGACGAGATCACCGCGCTGGGCCACAAGAAGAACGCACCGCACATCAAGACCAACCTCTTCAAGTTCGCCAGCCTGTACGACCTGTTCTGCCGCCACAAGGTCTCGGTCAGTGCCAGCATCGACCTGCCGCTGGCCTTGCACGCGAAGTACCGCGTCAAGCGCAATGGCGAGGATTGGTTGCAGCGGACGCTGGACAACATCCGGCTGCTGGCCGCTTATCCGCACGGCAAGAAGATCTCGGCCACCATGTGCAGCGAACACCTGGCCGACATTCCCGCGTTCATCGCCGACATCTGGTTCATCCACCGCGAACTCGGGTTCGACATGAACAACTTCAACCTGATGTTCGCGTTCGCGTCCGAATTGAACGATGCGGACCAGGGCTTGCAGGCACTGACGCCGACGACACCGGCGCAGCAGAAGGAACTGTACGACGCCCTGAAGGCGGAATTCACCGGCACCGAGCTGGAAGACGGGTTGCGCCGCAACTGGTTCGACGAGTTCAAGCCTTCGTACTGCACCAATTCATTCAACTGCGGCGAGCGCTTCTACCTGCTGCAAAGCGACGGCACGGTGTACTCCTGCGTGCGCGGCCAGGGCATCGAGGAATTCCGCTACGGCAACGTCTTCGAGGACAGCGTCGAGATCATCCTGGCCAATGGCGCGCGCAAGATCAGCGAGATTCACCAGGCGCACGGGCTCGACAAGGCCTGCGGGAGCTGCAACCACCTGTCGACTTGTCACACCGGCTGCCCGGTCGTGAAGCATCAATCGAAGAGCGGGCGCTCGTACACCTGCGACCTGCAAAAGCTCATCTACCGTGACAACCCGCGCTCATTCCCGGCAGACAGCGCCGAGAGGCAGCGCAAGTACGCCCGGTACTACGCTGGCAGGATGCACCCGTCGTCGTCCTTCGAGGCGGCACCGCCTGCGGAGCCGGCGGTGCGGTTTCCCAGCGATTTCAGTCCCGACAAGCATGCGCTGCCGCACCTGATCGCGGCCGATCCGGTCTTGCGCGAGTTGTACAGCGACCAGGTGTTCATGCTGGAGCTGAACGATGAAGTCGTCGGATTGGCTTCTCAGCTGCTGAAATCGCATTCGACCTGGCACACCTGGGCAGCGTCGGACAAGTTGATCGTGCACGTTCCGCGCAGCCTCTTCGGCGTGAACTGCGACGAGCCGATCCGCAACACGCTGTACCTGCAGATGCTGCGCGACACGCCGGTGGTCTACGGGGACGAACAGCGGACCAAGCAGCAGCATCTCTTCACGTACCAGCTGTACGCCGATTGCCTGCCACCCAGCGACCGACTCGGTGGTGAATGGCTGATGGCAGATCTGAGCGGAATCGTCGCGCTGCATCGCGACCTGTACCAGCGCGGCGTGCTGAACAACCTGTTCTTCACCACGTCCTACTTGCGCGACTACCACTACCAGAAGCAGAAGAGCAACGCCTTCTATCACATCCAGGCGGTCAATCTTCCATTCCAGAACTTCGAGTTCTTCTACCTGCCGGAGGGGCGCGAGTCGTGACACCGAAAGAGCTCGAAAGAATCGCCTACACAGTCGAATGCTTCTTCAATGCCACGCGGACCGAGGACAGCGCCGAGCGCGCGGCGCATGAAGAGCGGCTGGTGAGGTGGTTCCACGCCCATGCGGCCAGCAAGCCATCCGCCATCTATCAGGACGGCAATGTGTTCTGCTATATGAACGGCCGGATGGGAAAGAGCTTTGCCTTGGGAGGAGATGCGCGTGGCAAGACCATTTGGTGTGACGGCCGCAAGATCTCGCTCATCGACGGCAAGGCATTCAGCAATGGCGGCGCGCTCGTGATGCTGGGCACCACGGGATTGATATTGACCATGCCGGGGGCCGTCGGCGCCCATCCCGGGGACAGGCAGCACGAGGCCGGGTTCGAACTGAGTTTCGACGGATCGGACAGCAGCAATAACAACAACAATAACAACAATAACAATAACAACAACGGGTAGCCTTGGCAGTGGCCCAACGCCAGGTTGCTGCTGTCGCGGCGGTCCAGGGGTCTCGCCTCCGGCGCCGGGCACCCATGCCAGCGTTTCGGTCTTGGCGCACCCGGAAGCGCTGCAGCCGAAGCTGCGGGGCGAGCGCAAAGGATTCGAGGGCCAGGCAGTGCTCGCGGCGGCAGGACAGGCTGACGGGCTCACGCCAGTCCGTCGGCGCAGGTGGCGGAAGCTCGCTGCGCACGAGCAGGAAGGCGCTGCCGTGCCGCCACAGCCACAGCCGCTGGGCATCGCTCCCGATGCGGCCGCCCTACGTCTTGCGCAGCGCCTGCAACGCTGGCGGCAGCACACGGGGTCGAAGACCTGCGGCGCTTCGATCAGGGTCCCGACGACGGCGGCGTACTCGGTAGCGCTGGACGTGGTCAAGGACCTGGACCGGGTGCTGGAAACCGTGTTCCGGGCGCTGGCTCGTGGAGGGGCAGGGGGGTAGGGCCCGCTGGTATGGCAGCAACGGCCTGGGTGCTGGCCGGGAAGGGCGGTCGGCTTGTGGCCGGTTGGTTCCGGCGGTCGTTGGCTGCGTGTGGGAACGGGGCCGCCGTGGCAGGCCCTTGTGTAATTGTGCGCCGCCCCAGCCCGTCGCGCCCAAGCAAAATGCACCGATCGGCCAATGGCCGACCCTGGGGAGGGACATGGCGTTGCGCCTGCTGCATTCAGCCGACTGGCAGATCGGCCGGATCTATTCGCAATTCGAGCCTGACGACGCTGCGGCGTTGTTCGAGGCGCGCTTCCACGCAGTGGAGCGATTGGCCGCGCTGGCGGTCGAGCACCAAGTCGATGCGGTGCTGGTCGCCGGCGACGTGTTCGACGCGCAGACGGTCTCGGACAAGACCATCCGTCGCCTCTTCAACGCCATGCAGGGCTACGCGGGCCCGTGGGTGCTGATGCCCGGCAACCACGACGCTGCACTCGCCGAATCGGTCTGGACCCGCTGCCATCGCCTTGGCGTATTAGCCGGTAGGGTCATAGCCTGCCTCGAGCCCCGCGTGCATGTCGTGGCCGATCGCTTCACGCTGCTTCCCGCGCCGCTGGTGCAGCGCCACACCCACGGCGACCTGACCGGCTGGTTCGCCGGAGCCATCACGCCCGAGGGCCTGCCCCGCATCGGCTTGGCCCACGGCTGCGTGCTGGGCGAGCTGCCCGACGAGGTGGACTCCGCCAACCCCATCGCCGCGGAACGCGCCGCCACCGCCGCGCTGGACTACCTGGCGCTGGGCGACTGGCATGGCACCCGGCGCATAGACGATCGGACCTGGTACGCCGGCACGCCCGAGACGGACCGCTTCAAGGGCAACGACTCCGGCCAGGCGCTGCTGATTTCCATCGACGGGCCGGGAGCCCTGCCAGATGTGCAGCTGCTGCGCACCGGCCGCTACTGCTGGCGGCCCCTGGAGGCCCGCCTGACCGTGGCCAGCGACGTGGACCTGGCTCTGCAGGACCTGGGCGAAGCGGGCCCGGACGACGTGCTGCAGTTCAGCGTGTACGGCGTCTGCGACCTGGTCGGCCAGCGGCGGCTGCAGCAGGGCGTGGAGGCCGCCCGCGCGCGTGTGCGGGCGTTGGTGCAGGTGTCGCACGGGCTGCGACTGGAGCCGACGCAGGAGGACATCGAATCGCTGCATGCCGATGGCTACGTCGGCGAGGTGCTGCGGCAGCTGCGTGCGGAGCAGGGCGGACCGCAGGCCGACCGGGCGCGTGACTCGTTGGTGATCCTGGCCGGAATGCTCGATGAACTGGTCGGGCACCCCGCTGCCGCGGCCTCGAGCTCGACGCAGATCGCGATGCAGCCTGCCGCGCAGGTTGGCACGACGTCCGAGGCACCGCCAGCAGCACCACCCTCGAACGGCATCGCCAGTCCCGCGGCCCTCATGACGGAGCCCGCAGCCACAGGCGCGACTGCGACCGCGAACGCACCCAACACGGACCCGGCGGCCGATCCCACAGCGTTCGAGGCCACGCCATGAAGCTGCGGCGCCTGCGCATCGAGAACTTCAAGCGCTTCCGCGACCCGCTGGCGATCGACGACCTGGACGACGGCCTCAACCTCTTCGCTGCGCCCAACGAATCCGGCAAGTCCACGGTGGCCGAGGCCATCCGGGCCGCGTTCTTCGAGCGTCATCGCTCCGGCAGCGTCGAGCACCTGCGGCCCTGGGGCGAGGCGGGGGCCACGCCCACGGTGGAGGTGGAGTTCGACATCGGCGGCCGGCGCCACCGCCTGACCAAGGCTTTTCTCGGCCGCAAGCGCTGCGCACTGGTGATCGACGGCCAGCCCCCGCTGGACAGTGCCGCCGCCGAAGACCACCTGGCCGGCCTGTTGGGCTTCAAGTTCCCTGGCCGGGGAGTCAGCGCGCCCGAGCACATGGGCATCCCCGGCCTGCTGTGGATCCGCCAGGGCAGTGCGCACGAGCTGGCCGAGGCCGTGGGCCACGCCGCCGACCACCTGCGCCAGGTGCTGGGCGAATCGCTGGGCGACCTCACCTCGTCCAGCGGCGACGTGCTGCTGCGGCGCGTGGAGGACGAACGCAACGAACTGCTGACGCCGGCCACGGGCAACCCCAAGGGCGATCATGCCGCGGCGCTGAAACGTCGGGCCGAACTGGCGGACGAGATCGCAGCGCTGACCGGCGATATCACCGCCTATCGAGGCAGCGTCGACCGCCTGGCCGCCCTGCGGCGCGAGCACCAGCGTGACGAGCAGGCGCGGCCCTGGACCGGCCTGCGCCAGCAGCACCAGGACGCGCAGGCCCGGCTGGACGCGGCGCAGGGCCTGGAAGCGCGGCAGCGGGCCGAACAGGCCAGCCTGCAGCAATGGCATGCGCAGACCACCGCGCTGCGCTCGGAGCTGGAAGGCTACGCGCGCGACGACGCGGCTGCGGCCACACGCATGCAGGCCACGCAGCAGGCCGCCGCCGCTGAAACCGCCGCCCAGGCCGAGGCCGAAGCGTGGGAGCGCCGCCACCGCGAGGCCGCGGCCGCTGACACCCAGGCCCGGCAGCAACTGGAGCGCGTGCGCACCGTGGCTGCGCGTGCCGAACTGCAGCGCGCGGCCGGCGACTTGGAGGCGCCCCTGGCCGAGCTGGCCGATGCGCTGGCCCGAGCGCGTGAGGAGCGCACGCGCCTGACGCGGCTGCAGGCCGAGGCCGAGGTGCTCGCCATCGCACCCGCCGATCTGAAGAAGCTGAAGCAGTTGTCCGAAGACCTGCACGATATGGACCTGCGGCTTGAGGCCGTGGCCACCGTGCTGGAGTTCGAACTGGCGGATGGCCGCGCGGTGCGCGTGGGTGGCGAGACCGTGGCGGGCCATGCGCGCCGCACCGTGCTGAACCCCACTGCCATCGAGATCGACGGCGTGGGTCGCATCACCATCTCGCCCGGCGGAACCGACGTGAACACCCTCGCGGCAAAGCGCGACGGACTCTCTGCCGAACGAGACGCGCTGCTGCGCAAACTGAGCGTCACCAACGCCGCCGAAGCCGAGGAACGCGCGCGCCAGGCCGTGCTGCGGCAGCAGGAAGCCAGCGCCTGCCAGCAATTGCTGCAAGCCCTGGCCCCCAAGGGCGTGGAGGAGCTCGAAGCCGACCTGGCCGCGCGCACGCACCGCCTGGCGGAGCGGCGAGCCGCATTGGCGGCGCTGCCCCCGGCGGCCGAAGGTGATGCGGCGTTGCCCTCCCGCGCCGCGGCGGAAGCCGAAGCCGAGCGCGCCAGGGTCGCTGTGGAAAACGCGGCCACCGCGCTGAACCAGGCCCGCGTGGCCGCGGGCAGGGCGCAAAGCGCCCACACCGCCGCGCGCCAGGAACAGGCCCTGGCCGAGGCCATGGTGAACGATCCCCAGCGCGCACAGCGCCAGGCCGCGGCCCGTCAGTCGCTGGCCGACGCCCTGGTCCAGGAAGCCGCTGCCCGGCAGCGCCTGGAAGGCACCGCCGCCGAACTCAAGAACGTCAACCTGGCCCTGCTGCGGCAGGACGTGGACCGCTTCGCGCGCAGCGCGCAGCAACTGGAGGACGCCCACGAGCGCCGGCGCCAGGACATCCTGCGGCTGGAGATCGACCTGGAGGCCAAGGGCGCGCTGGGCCTGGAAGAGCAGCGCGCCGAACGTGAGCGCGAACTGGAAGCCGCCGCGCGCCGCGCCGACCAACTCGCACGCCGCGCCGCCGCGCTGGACCACCGTAAGCGGTCCCCAGCCGGCGTCCTTGCCTATCGCGCAGCGCTATGCAAGCTG
>CAMLJY010000116.1 GCA_946480465.1 uncultured Burkholderiales bacterium | reverse complement strand
GAGCAATGGAAGGGTATCTCTGCTTGTGCTTAATCAGCAGCTTGTTGGACGGCCGGGGCCACCAACCGATCCGTTCGTGGTGCTCTGCAGCACCGCGAGACTGGTCATCGGCAATCAGAAGCTTTCGCCCCAAAAGGTCGACCGGCTTGCCGTTCAGCGCATAGCTTCATGCCATGAGCGGGAGACTGTTGGGGGCAAGGATCAACTTGTCGGGGTAAAGATTGAGTTTCAAAGCGAAACGCCCCTGCCCGAGACGTTTTCGCTTGACCTGCCGCAGGCTGACTTTGGCTCTGGGCCAATGGATCCAGTCAGCGTCACATTTTCCAGACGGATGGTCTTGCCGCGAAGCAGTGGCGGCTTCAACTGAGTTTGAAGGACCCGTGGCTGCGCAATGGCGCCCGGCTGCAGCCGGCGGTCAACTCCGCACCCGCGCGATGGCGTGCGTGGCTTCCAGCTCCGCCGCCACCGCCTGTTCCAGCGGCGAGCGCGCCAGCCCGGCCTGTTCGTAGTGCAGGTTCTCGTACAGCTCGGCGGCCGCCGGGTGCGCGGCCAGCACGGCCGGCAGCGCGGGGGAGTCGGCGTTGCGGCGCAGCGAGGTCTTCAGCTGCTTCACGACCGCGCGGTACTGCTCGGCATTGAACGGCAGGCGGCCGTTCTCGAAGTGCTGCAGCACGGCGGCCAGGCGGACCAGCGCCGCGGTGCGTTCCTGCGTGAAATCGATGTCGGTGGGTGCCATGGACGGTTGCCAATCCTGGGAGGGAATGGCTTCGATCTGGGGCCGGACCGGCGCGGATCAAGAGGCCCTGCACCCGCCGGCGGACGTGACGGATGTCGCGCCGGACGGGCCGCGCGCGTCAGCGTGCGGCGAGCGGGCGAGCCAGCCGCTTCAGCGCGGTGTGCAGCGCGTCCACCAGGGCCGCCTGGGGATGGCGCGCGCGCTCGACCAGGCCGATCTCGCGCCGCGGGGCGGCCGCACCCAGGCTGATCGCTCGCGCGCCGGCCGGCAGCGGAAAGTACGGCCGGCAGCGCGGCAGCAGCGCCACGCCGGCGCCGCGCAGCACCAGCTGCACCAGCGCGCCGATGTCGTCCATCTCGATGCTGTCGGCCGTCTCGATGCCTTGCGCCTCCAGAAAGCGCGTGACCTGGCGGCCGCCGAAGGAGCTGCGGTCGTAGCGCAGGAAGGGCTGGCTGCGCAGGTGCTTCGCCCAGTCGTTGCCGCGCAGCGCCTGCGGCAGCACCAGCACGAAGACCTCGGTCCACAGCGGCCGCCAGGCCAGCTCGCGCGGGGGATCGAAGGGCGGGCGGATGATCACCGCGGCGTCGAGCCGGTCCTCGTCGACCTGGCCCAGCAGGTCCATCGAGACGCCGGGCACGACGCGCAGGCGCAGGCCGGGATGCCTGCCGCGCAATCCGAGCAGCGCGTCCGGCATCAGCACCTCCTGCACCGAGGCGATGGCGCCGATGCGCAGCGCGGCGGCCGGCGCTGCCGCCGCGGGCTGCAGCAGTGCCTCCACCTGGCCGACCAGCGCCTCGGCGCGCGCCAGGGTCTCGCGGCCGGCGGCGTTGAGCCGGGCGTTGCGGCCGATGCGGTCGAAGAGGGCGAAGCCCAGCATCTCCTCCAGCCGCTGGATCTGCGCGCTGACGGCGGACTGGCTCAGGCCGACCTGTTCGCCCGCGCGTGAGAACGTGCCGTGCCGGGCCACGGCGAGGAAGGTGCGCAGCTCGCGGATCATGGTCGCCGAGCCTAATCGAAATCATCGATCAGACTGGCCAGGATTTATCGCTTTTCGCGATGCAGCGCCTTGCCTAGACTGGCAGCCTCCTGCCATCCCGCCGCGCCACCGGCGCGCCGCGCCCATCATGTCCGCCTCCCCCGCCGTGCCTGCCATGCCCCCGTTCCACCTGGCCTTTCCCGTGCACGACCTGGCCGCCGCGCGCCGCTTCTATGGCGAGCTGCTCGGCTGCCCCGAAGGCCGCAGCTCGCCGGAGTGGGTCGACTTCAACTTCTACGGCCACCAGATCGTCGCCCACCTGGCGCCGGCCGAGTGCGGCGCGGCCGCCACCAATGCGGTGGACGGCCACGGCGTGCCGGTGCGCCACTTCGGCGTGGTGCTGGGCCTGCCGCAGTTCCACGCGCTGGCCGAGCGCCTGCGCGCGGCGGGCACGCAGTTCGTCATCGAGCCCTATGTGCGCTTCAAGGGCGAGGTGGGCGAGCAGGCGACGATGTTCTTCCTCGACCCCTCGGGCAACGCCGTGGAGATCAAGGCCTTCGCGAACCTCGATTCCTTGTTCGCGAAGTGAGCGGCCGGCCGGCGCGGCCGGCGGCCTTCAGCGCCCCTGCAGCGCTTGCCGGTGCCAGGCCGCGGCCTGCCCGCGCGACTGCAGCCCCAGCTTTTCCAGCACGTTGGCGACGTGCCGCTTCACCGTGTGCGGGCTGATGTCCAACGCGCGCGCGATCAGCTTGTTGCTGTCGCCGGCGGCGATCAGCTCCAGCACCTCGGCCTCGCGCTGGGTCAGGCCGGCCGCGGCGGCCGCGGGCGTGGCCGCAACGTCGGCCGTGGGGGTGTCGGCGACGGCGGCGAACGCGGTGCCCGGCGCCGGCACGGCACCTGCCGCCGCGGCCTGGCCGCCGCGCAGCCCCAGCGCCGAGTCCAGCGCGCGTGCCAGCACCGCGCGGCAGGGCGGCGTCAGCGCATCGCCCCAGCCGGCCTCGGCCAGCGTGCGCAGCGCGGCGGGGCCCGCCATCCACGCGTGGCCCAGGTCGCCATCGCGGGCGATGCGCTCCAGCGCCGGCTGCGCCGCTTCGCGCGCGCGGTCCATGTCGCCGCTGTGCACCCAGGCTTCGGCGCAGCGCAGGCGCAGCTCCACGTGGTGCGCCATCACGTCCATCTCGGCCAGCTTCGGCAGCAGCCGGTGCAGTCCCTCGGCTGCTTCGCGCCAGCGCCCGCAGGCGGCGGCATGGCGCGCGCGCACGGCGATGGCGCGCGGGTTCTGGTGCGCGTCGCTGCGCAGCGGGTCTTCCTTCAGGAAGCGCGCCCAGTGCTCGATCACGTCCGGCGCGGCGCCGAGCGTGTGGTTCATGCGCACGCCGTAGATGCCGATCTGGTGCTGCCACAGCCGGCGGCGGTCCGGCTCGGCGTGGTCCTCGCGCGTGAACAGCGTGTCCAGGCGCGACGCCAGCTCGCCGGCACGGCCGCTGACCGCGCAGTCGATCAGCCGGAAGAGCTGCACCGCGATCTCCATCTCGCCGGAGCAGGCGAGCCAGCGCAGGTCGTCCTCGGCCTGGGCGATGTCCTCGCGCGCGTCGGCGATGCGGCCGGCCCACAGGCGCACGAAGGCGCGCTGGGCGATCACCTCGCCGCGCATCGGCAAGGGGCGGCTGCCGATGCGGGCGAGCGCGCCGTCCACGTAGCGTTCGAACCAGCGCCGCATGCCGGGCAGGGTGCTCCAATTCGGCGCCGGCACGCATTCCCACCATTCGAAGAGGCTGGCGCCGCGCTGCAGCGACTCCACCACCTCCTGGTACATCGCCGGCAAGGCCTGCAGCTGGCCGCGGCGGAAGTGCTGCGTGGCATCCGACATCAGCAGCAGCCGCCGCGTGTGCGGTGCCAGCGGCTCCGGGTGCAGTGCGGCGATCAGCCGCTCCGCTTCGGCGTTACGGTCCATGGCGTAGAGCGCCATCGGCAGCATGGCCTGCGCGTGGCGGCGCTCGTCGTCGTCGCCCGCCGCCGTGGCCTGCGCCAGCGCGGCGGCGAAGTGGCGTTCCATCGCCGGCCAGTCCCAGCGCAGCAGCGCGATGGTGCCGGCCAGGCGCGCCAGCGTGGCCGACCGGTCGCGCCAGCCGGCGTCGAACTGCTCGACCAGGCGCTGCACGTCGCCCAGGCCCCCGCTGACGAAAAGGTCCGGCGCGGCGGCGGCCAGCGCCGCCTCGGCACCCACCCAGTCGCGCGCCTGCAGCAGGTAGCCGACGCGGCGCACCGGATCGGGCTCGGACGCGGCGGCCTTGTGCAGCAGCGCGTCGCGCTCGCCGGGCAGGCGGCGGTCCAGGCGCGCCTGCAGTGCGTCGCGGAACAGGTCGTGCAGCACCAGCGTGCGCTCGGCGGTGGCGAGCGTGGTGGCGAAGAGTCCGCGGCGCTCGATCTCGTCCAGCTGCTCGGCAGCGCGCCAGTCGCCGCTGAGCGCGGCGGCCCGCGCCGCCGTCAGCTCCGGCAGGATGGAGCAGCGCAGCAGGAAGTCGTGCAGCCGCGGCGGCAGCGCGTCCAGCACCTCGCTGGTCAGGTAGTCGAAGAGGTAGCGGTCGGTCAGCGCGGCGGCGGCCAGCGTCGGGCGGGCCTTGAGTGCGGCCAGCGTCAGGCGCAGGCCGGCGGGCCAGCCCTGGTTGCGCTCGATCAGCGCGGCCGCGGCCGTGCCCGCCACGCTGCAGGCATCGGCCAGCCCTTCGGCGGCCACCAGGGCGGCGGCTTCTTCCGCGCTGAACCGCAGCGCGTCGGCGTTGAACTCGACCAGCTCGCCGGCGGCACGCCAGCGCGCCAGCGACAGCGCCGGCAGCTCGCGGCTGGACAGCACCATGCTCCAGTGGACCGGAAGGCGCTCGATCAGCTCGTCGCCCAGTGCCAGCAGCGTGCGGTCGGCCACGCGGTGCAGGTCCTCGAGCACGATGACGCCATGCGGCGCATCGGCATGGGCCAGCGCGTTCAGCAGTTCGGCCAGCGCGCGGCGCGCGCCTTCGCCACCGGCGGCCACCTGCGGCACCAGCGCCTCGGGCAGCGTGCGCCAGGGCAGGTCGAAGGGTTCCAGCGCCGCGGCCAGGCAGGCGAAGAGCCGCGCCGCATCGTCCTCGGCATCCAGCGAGACCCAGGCCAGCGCGGTGCCGGCCGGCAGCACGTCCGCCAGCGAGGCCAGGGCGCTGGTCTTGCCGTAGCCGGCCGGCGCATGCAGCAGCACCACGCGGCGGGTCAGGGCGGCATCCTGCAACGCGGCTTCCAGCGCGGGGCGGGCGATGCGGCGCGCCCGCGGCCGCGCGGCCTGGATCTTGGTGGCGGCGAAGCGCGGGCTGTCGGGGCGCGGCAAGGGCGGATCGGCCATGCGGGCATGCTATCTGCCCGGCCTGGGCGGCCCGCGCGCCTCGCATGCGCCCGCGCTCCGCGCACCCACTGGCCGCGCGGCGGGCCGCCGGCTTGCCGCAGCCCATGGCGCGCTGCCGGCCCCGCGGGCTGAGATAGGCTGTCGCCCCCCCCGGCACCGCGCGCCCGATGAGTCTCGACGTCCACACGCTGTTCACCGTCATGCTGGCCAACGTCTTCGCGATGTCGCTGGCCGTGCCGGTGGTGATGGGCTGGCGCGTCAGCGCGGCGGCGCGCTGCGTGCTGGCCAGCAGCGTGGCGCAGGCCGCGGCCTGGGGCTGCTTCCTGCTGGCGCGGCCGGTGCACGACCGCCTGTTCTCCACGCTGTGGATCGGCCTGCTCGGCGTCAGCTTCGGCTTCATGTGGCACGCGGTCGAAGGCTGGCTGGGCCCGCGACCGGGAAAGCGCCTGCTGCTGGCGCTGGTGGTGCTGACGCCCATTGGCTACGGCCTGGGCTTCGGCAGCTACCCGTTCCGGGTCGGCTGGGCCAACTTCGGCTTGAGCGGCCTGATGCTGATGGTGTGCGTGGCCTGCGCCTGGCCGGCGCCGCAGTCCAGCCGCCGCTGGCGCGGCCTGGTGGTGGTTTCGCTCGGGCTGCTGGCCTTCATCACCGCGGCGCGCGGCGTGCTGGGGGCCTTCTTCACCGCGCAGTACCCCGAGTTGCGCGCGCCGCACGTGATCAACGTGGCCGGTGCGCTGCTCAACCACATCACGCTGACGCTGGCGACCATCGGGCTGCTGGCGGGCTGGCATGAAGAGGCCGAGCGCGCGCTGCGCCACCAGGCCGACACCGACGGCCTCACCGGCCTCTTCAACCGCCGCGCCTGGCAGGAGCGGGCCGAGCTGGCCTTTGCGAACGCCCAACGCTACGGCGAGCCGCTGTCGGTGCTGATGATCGACATCGACCACTTCAAGCGCATCAACGACCAGGGCGGGCACGAGGCCGGCGACCGCGCGCTGCGCTTGATCGGCGAACGGCTGCGCGGCTCCGCCCGCCACGGCGACCTGGTGTGCCGCTACGGCGGCGAGGAGTTCTGCGTGCTGCTGTCGCATGCCGGCGAAGCCGAGGCGCGCGAGGTGGACAAGCGCCTGCGTGCCGCGCTGGGCGGTGCGCTGCAGGGCGAGGCGGCGCAGCCGGTGGGCTTCAGCAGCGGGCTGGCCGTGCTGGGCGCGGACGACCCCCGGCTGGACAGCCTGCTGCGCCGGGCCGACGCCGCGCTGTACACCGCGAAGGCCACCGGCCGCGGCCGCCTGGTGGTGGCCGCGGCGCCACAGGTGCCGGTGCGAACCGCGCCGGCCATCCCGGAACCGCGGCCCTGACCCGCGCGGGCACAATCGCCGGCGGCCCGGCCCGGCCGCTGACCGCGCCACCACCGCCCCGGGGCCAGGGCACACACCAACGAGGCGCATGCGCAAGACATCGTCGGCAGCACCATCGGGCCCCGCGGGCGGCAAGGTCACTCTGGAGATGGTGGCGCGCCACAGCGGCGTGTCACCGGCCACGGTGTCGCGCATCCTCAACGGCACGGCGGTGGTCAGCGACGAGAAGCGCGAGGCGGTGGACCGCGCCATCGCCGAGCTGGGCTTCGTGCCCAACCCGATTGCGCGCGGCCTGGCCGGCGGCCGCACCTTCAGCGCCGGCGTCATCACGCAGGCCATCGACAGCCCGTTCTACGGCGTGGCGCTGCGCGGCATCGAAGAGGTGCTGGACGCCGCCGGCTACATCCCGCTCTTCGTCAGCGGCCACTGGAACGCCGACGAGGAGGCGCGCTGCATCGAAGTGCTGCGCGCGCGCCGCGTCGATGGCCTGATCGTGCTGACCGGCCGGCTCGGCGATGCCGACCTGTGCAAGCTGGCGAAGACCCTGCCCACCGTGATCACCGGCCGCGAGCTGAAGGCGCCCCATCTCTACGCGCTGCAGTTCGACGATTTCGAGGGCGCGCGCCTGGCCACGGAGCATCTGCTGCAGCAGGGGCACCGGCGCATCGCCTTCATTGCCGGCGACCCCGGCCACCCGGACTCGCACGAGCGCTTCAGGGGTTATCGATCGGCGCTGCAGGCCCACGGCGTGCGCTTCAGGCAGGCGCTGGTGCTGCCGGGCAGCTTCATCGAGGAAAGCGGGCGCGCGGCGGTGCAGCAGCTGATCGCCAGCGGCGAGCAGTTCAGTGCCATCTTCGCCGCCAATGACCAGATGGCCTTCGGCGCCGCACTGGCGCTGTACGAGCGCGGGCTGCGGGTGCCGGACGACGTGTCGCTGGTCGGCTTCGATGACCTGGCCGGCGCCGCGCATTGCATTCCGCCGCTGACGACGATCCAGCAGTCGGGCCTGGAGATGGGCAAGCTGGCCGCGCGCAGCCTGCTGGCGCTGCTGAACGGCGAGCTGCCGAAGTTCGTGCTGCCGGCGCCGCAGCTGGTGGTGCGGGCTTCGACGCGGGCGGTCGAGGCGGCGTGAGGTGCGGGCGGGCCGGCTGAGCTGCTGGCCGCCTGGGGCTGGGGGCCGGGGGGCGGCTGAGCGGCTGAGCGGCTGAGCGGCTGACGGCTGACGGCTGACGGCTGACGGCTGACGGCTGACGGCCGAGGGCCGAGGGCCGAGGGCCGAGGGCTGGGGGCCGGCTGAGCCGCTGGCGGTCGCCCGGCGTCCCTCCCGCGCCACCGGGGCCCGCGAATACCCTGAGTTGACACCCGAGGGCTCGCCTCATAGAGTGTGAAAGCGCTTTCAGCAACGCTTTCACTTCATCGTTCCGCCGTGCCCCTCTCCCCACCCGCTGCCAACCCAGCTGCACCGCCACCCGGCCTGCGCCGCCGCGCGGCACTGGCCTTGCCCGGTGCGCTGGCCTTCGGTGGCCCGGCGCGCGCCGCGAGCCCCGTGCGCACGCTGACCATCGCCGCCTTCCCCGCCATCGACCAGATCGTGCGCGGTGCCATCCCGGCCTGGCAGGCGCGGCATCCGGACATCGAGCTGAAGGTGGTGAGCCGGCGCGCCTCGGACCACCACGTGGCGATGACGACCGCCTTGTCGAGCCAGAGCAACCTGCCGGACCTGTTCGCGATCGAAGCCGACTTCGTCGGCCGCTTCTCGCTGGGCCATGGCCTGGAAGACCTGCGCCGCGCGCCGTTCGACATCGAGTCGCTGCGGCCGCGCCTGGTGCCCTTCGCGCTCGCGCAGGCCACGAACCCGCGCGGCGAGATCGTCTCGGTGCCGGCCGACATCGGCCCCGGCACGCTGCTGTACCGCAGCGATCTGCTGGCCCGCGCGAAGCTGAGCGAGGCCGACCTGGTCGGCACCTGGGACGGCTACATCGAGGCCGGCCGACGCATCAAGGCCGCCACCGGCGCCTACCTGCTGGCCCATGCGCGCGACATCAAGGACATCCTGATCCGCGCCGGCGTGACGCCGGGCGACGGCGTCTATTTCGGCCGCGGCAACCGCGTGCGCGTCAACACGCCGCACTACGCGCGCACCTTCGAGCTGGCACGTGCGGTGCGCCGGGCGGGGCTGGACGCCAAGGTGGGCTCCTGGTCGTCGGACTGGACCGAGGGCTTCCGCCGCGGCGGCATCGCGACGCAGATGATGGGCGCCTGGCTGGCCGGCCACCTCAACAACTGGCTGGCCCCGGGCACGCGCGGCCAATGGCGCGCGGCGCAATTGCCGGAAGGCGCGTATGCGGCCTATGGCGGCACCTTCTTCGCCATTCCGCGCGCCTCCCATCCCGAGACCAAGCAGCTCGCCTGGGAGCTGGCGACGATGCTGACCACCGACCGCACGCTGCAGCTGGCCGCGTTCCGCCAGCATGACGCGTTTCCCGCCGCGGTCGACACCTACGCCGACCCGTTCTTCGAGCAGCCGATTCCCTTCCTCGGCGGCCAGCCGGCGCGTACCTTGTGGCGCGACGCGGCCCAGCGCATCACCGCACCCACCATGCACAAGCAGGACCGCTTCGCCGAGGAGGTGATCAACACCGAGCTGGACAAGGTGCTGCTGCGCGGCAAGGACATCCCCACCGCGCTGGGTGATGCCGAGCGGCTGCTGAAGCAGCGCGCGCACCGTTGAAGGCGATGACGATGGACCTCCACGGAACCGCCGATCCGGCCATGAATCCAGCCCCGCCTTCGCGCGGCAGCGGCGCCAGCGCCGTCACCGGCGCCGCGCAGCCGCCCGCCGTCGCCGCCGCCGGCATCGACCGCGCACGCGGCCGCCGGCTGCGGGTGTCCGCCCGCAGCGCGCCTTACGTGCTGCTGCTGCCCTTCATCACGCTGTTCCTGGTGTTCGGGCTGTTCCCGCTGCTGTTCTCGTTCTACCTCGCCTTCCAGAGCTGGGAGCCCACCAGCGGCCTCGAGTCGATGCGTTACGTGGGGCTGTCGAACTTCGCCTTCGCGCTCACCGACGAGTGGTTCTGGAAATCGATGTTCAACACGCTGTGGCTGGCGGTGGCCGGCGGCGTGCCGCAGCACCTGGTGGCTATTCCCCTGGCCTGCTTCATCCACGCCGGTTTCAAGCGCTGGCGCAACCTGGTGCTGGGCGCGTATTTCGTGCCCTACATCACCTCCACCGTCGCGGTGGCCATCGTCTTCACGCTGCTGTATTCGACTGACTACGGCCTGATCAACGCGGTGATCCGCGCCATGGCCGAATGGCCGCTGCTGGGCGCGCTGCTGCCCCAGCAGGCCATCGATTGGCTGAACGACCCGGACATGCTGAAGCCGGCAATCTCGGTGCTGGTGTTCTGGCGCTTCGTCGGCTTCAACGTCGTGCTGTACCTGGCCGGCCTGCAGGCGATTCCGAAGGACGTGTACGAGGCCGCCACCATCGACGGCGCGGGCCCGCTGCAGCAGTTCTTCCACATCACGCTGCCCGGCCTGCGGCCGATGGTGCTCTTCGGCGTCACGCTCAGCGTGGTGGGTGGGCTGCAGCTCTTCGAGGAGCCCTTCATTCTGACGCCCGATGGACGCGGCGGCTCCGACCAGGCCGGCATGACGGCGGCGGTCTACCTGTACCGCACCGCCTTCGACTTCAACGACTTTGGCGCCGCCAGTGCGATGTCCTGGCTGCTGTTCGTCGCCGTGGGGGGCATCACCTGGGCCATCCACCGCTGGATCGGGAGGGGCGTGCGATGAGCGGCCGTCGTGCTTCGTCGTCCACCGGCCGCTGGGCGGCCTACGCCCTGGTGGGCGCCGGCGCGCTGCTGATGCTGGCGCCGTTCTGGTTCATGTTCGTCTTCGCGACGCATTCGCGCACCGAGATCTTCAGCCTGCCGCCACCGATGTGGTTCGGCGACGACCTGCTGGCCAACCTGCGCATCCTGGGCGAGAAGATTCCCTTCTGGCGCAACCTGGGCTGGAGCCTCTACGTCGCGCTGGCCTCCACCGCGCTGACGCTGCTGTTCTGCTCGATGGGCGGCTATGCCTTCGCGATGTTCGAGTTCCGCTTCAAGAAGGCCTTGTTCGCCCTGGTGATGGGCACCATGCTGCTGCCGTCCTTCATGAGCATGATCCCCAGCTTCATGGTGATGGACGCGCTGGGCTGGATCGACCAGCCGCGGGCGCTCTACATCCCCGGCGCGGCCAGCGCCTTCGGCATCTTCCTGATGCGCCAGTACGCACGAAGCGCGGTGCCGCGCGAGCTGATCGAAGCGGCGCGCATGGATGGCTGCGGCGAGCTGGGCATCTACGCGCGCATCGTGCTGCCGCTGCTGAAGCCGGCGCTGGGCACGCTGGGCCTCGTCACCTTCATCGGCTCGTGGAACAACTTCATCGGACCGCTGATCGTGCTGCGCAGCCCCGAGAACTACACCCTGCCGCTGGCGCTGCGCAGCCTGCAAAGCCCGGCGGACACCGAATGGGGCGCGCTGATGGCCGGCGCCGCGGTGGCCACGCTGCCCTTGCTGGTGCTGTTCGGGCTCGCTTCCCGGCAACTGATCGCCGGACTCACGGTGGGTGCCGTGAAGCAGTAGCGCCGCCACCGCTCCGCCCGCGGCCCGCGGCCGCGTTTCCTTTCCCTTTCACGCTGGCCCGTGAGGACCAGCCTCGACCATGAACGACGACCCTCTCGGGCAGACGCTTCGCTTTCCCCCCGGCTTCGTGTGGGGAGTGGCCACCAGTTCCTATCAGATCGAAGGCGCGGCCAGTGCCGACGGCCGGGCGCCGTCGGTGTGGGACACCTTCTGCCGCGTGCCCGGTGCCATCGCCGACGGCAGCAACGGCGACCTGGCCTGCGACCACTACCACCGCTGGGCGGACGATCTCGACATCGTGCGCGACCTGGGGGTCGGGGCCTACCGCTTCTCGGTGGCGTGGCCCCGCGTGCAGCCGGAGGGGCGCGGCGCCTGGAACGAGGCGGGGCTGGACTTCTACGAGCGCCTGGTCGATGGTTGCCTCGCGCGCGGCCTCACGCCCTACCTGACGCTGAACCACTGGGACCTGCCGCAGGCCCTGCAGGACCAGGGCGGCTGGGCGCAACGCGACACGGTGCACCGCTTCGTCGACTATGCGCGGCATGTCAACGCCCGGCTGGGCGACCGCGTGCGTTCAATCACCACCCACAACGAGCCCTGGGTGGTGGCGGTGCTGGGCCACGAGAAGGGCGTGTTCGCACCGGGACTGAAGGACCGCGCGCTGGCGATGCAGGTCTCGCACCACCTGCTGCTCAGCCACGGCCTGGCGCTGCAGGCGCTGCGGGCCGATGGCGCGTCGGCCGAACTGGGCATCGTGCTGAACCTGGCGCCGTTCCACCCGGCCACGGACAGCGCGGCGGACCGCGAGCAGGCGGTGATCGAGGATGGGCTGCTGCGGCGCTGGTACCTCGATCCGATCTACAACGGCCAGTACCCGGAAGACGTGGTCCGCACCCTGGGGGCGGACGCGCCGGCCGTGACGCCGGGTGACATGGCGGCCATCCGGCAGCCGGTGGACTTCGTCGGCGTCAACTACTACACCCGCGCGGTGGTCAGCGCGGCGCAGCCGTGGGACGCGAAGGCCGCCGGCAAGGACACCACGGCGATGGGCTGGGAGATCTACCCCCAGGGCTTGACGGAGCTGCTGCTGAATCTGGGGCGCGACTATCCGATCCCCGCGCTGATCGTCACCGAGAACGGTGCCGCCTTCGACGACGTGATGACGCCGGAAGGACGCGTCCATGATGCGGCCCGCACGCGCTACGTCGCCGGCCACGTCGCCGCCGTGCACGAGGCCATCGCGCAAGGTGCACCGGTCACCGGCTACATGGTGTGGAGCCTGCTGGACAACTTCGAGTGGTCCTCGGGCTATGCCAAGCGCTTCGGCATCGTGCACGTCGACTATGCGACCCAGCGCCGCACGCTGAAGGACAGCGCGCGCTGGTACCGCGGGTTCCTGGCCGCGCAGCGCGGCGGCTGAAGCGGCGGGAAGGGGACACCGATGGGACAGCTGTCACTGCGCGGGCTGCGCAAGCGCTTCGGCGAGGCCGAGGTCATCAAGGGCATCGACCTGGAGATCCGGGACGGGGAGTTCATGGTCTTCGTCGGCCCGTCGGGCTGCGGCAAGTCCACCACGCTGCGCCTGATCGCCGGGCTGGAGGAGATCAGCGGCGGCGAGCTGCGCATCGACGGCCAGCGCGCGAACGAGCTGCACCCGGCCGACCGCGGCGCGGCGATGGTCTTCCAGAGCTATGCGCTCTATCCGCAGATGACGGTGGCGGAGAACATGGCCTTCGCGCTGCGCATGGCCAAGGTGCCGAAGGCCGAGCGCGAGGCACAGGTGAAGCGCGCCGCCGACACGCTGCGCATCTCCCGGCTGCTGGACCGCTACCCGAAGGACCTGTCCGGCGGGCAGCGGCAGCGGGTGGCCATCGGCCGCGCGATCGTGCGCAACCCGCGGGTGTTCCTGTTCGACGAGCCCTTGTCCAACCTGGACGCCAGCCTGCGGGTGGACATGCGGGTGGAGCTGGCGCGCCTGCGCGATGCGCTGGGCACGACCATGGTCTACGTGACGCACGACCAGGTGGAGGCGATGACGCTGGGCGACCGCATCGCCGTCTTCAACGACGGGCGCATCGAGCAGCTGGGCGCGCCGATGTCGGTGTACCGCGCGCCGGACACGGCGTTCGTCGCCGCCTTTCTCGGCGCGCCGCGCATCAACTTCATCGATGCACCGCCGCCAGTGGGCGCCAGTGCCGAACACCTGGCCTTGTGGGGGCTGGTGGCTTCGGGGTTCTCGCGCCAGCCCGCGCGCGTCGGCTTGCGGCCGGAGCATGTGGCGCTGGCTGATGAAGGCATCGCGGGCACCGTGGCGCTGGCTGAGCGGCTGGGTGACAGCGTGATCGCGCATGTGCGGGTGTTCGGGTGCGATTCGTTGCTGACGGTCAAAGTGAGCGACGGGGCCTCGCTGGTGGAGGCGGGGCAGAAGGTGCGGCTGCGGGTTCAGCCGGAGGCGGCGCTGGGATTCGGGGAGGATGGGCGGCGGTTGCAGTGAGGGGTTGTGGCTTGCGGCTGCTCTTGGGAGTCCGTGCTCGGTGCTCGTTGGTCGTTGGTCGTTGGTCGTTGGTCGTTGGTCGCGATCGCTGTTCGAGGGCTGGGCGACAAAGGCGCGGACGGGCAGGCCGCAGCGCGCGAATCCGGCGGTCGGTCCCTGGGGGACCGACTTCCC
>CAMLJY010000115.1 GCA_946480465.1 uncultured Burkholderiales bacterium | reverse complement strand
GTGACTCGCCCGCCGGGGCGAGACCCGGCCGCGTGGCAGTCCACCGCAGACCGCAGACCGCAAAGCGCGAAGGCGAGCCCCAAACCGGCCGGCCGCCAAGCCCCGCCCCACCCCGGCGGCACCCCCCCCTTTGAACATCTTTGACACTGCCCCCGACCCCACTCCCCAGAATCCCATCGCACTAGACACCGAAAGGCGCGTCAAGCGATGGTCACGATCGATTTCGAGGTGGTTCGACTGCTGACGCAGGTCGGCCTGCTGTCCTCCTGGGCCGGCTTGCATGAGGAGGCGCAGCGCATCCTGCAGGCCGCGGCGGAACAGGCGCCCACGGTGGCGCAGATCCGCAACTGCCAGGCGCTGGCGCTGTTCGCCGCCGGTCGCCACGATGAATCGGTGGCGATGCTGAACACGACGGTCGAGGACTTCCCCACCGACGACATGGCACGCGCCACGCTGGCCTTCGTGCTGAAGCAGCTGAACCGGCCCGGCTGGTCGCTGCTGGCGCGCAGCGTCGACCGCGATGCACAGCAGCCGGAAGCGCAATGGCTGGCGCGCCACACGCTGGGGTTGGACCCGCAGCCCTCCGCCGCCGCGCGGGCGCACCAGGTGGTGCTGGCGGGAGGCACGGCATGACGACCCCCATCGCCATCGAGGCGCTGGCGGCCGCCCAGCCCGCCGCCGACATCTACCGCCAGCCCTTCGCCGCGGCCCAGCAGGCGCCGGCCGCGCACGTGGCGCAGTTCTCCGCCGCGCTGGAACGGGCGATGGCAGGCACGCCGGGCGCAGGCGATCGCTACCTCCGAATCGACGCGGCCAGCCAGCCGGCCAGCCCCGGCGACGGCGCCGCGAACAGCCTGGGCAGCACCGCCAGCGCGATCAGCGATTCCTTCCGCGGCGCGATCGACGAGACCTTCGCCAAGGTGCACAACCTGGACTTCACCGAGCCGTCGGCCATGGTGACGATGATGGAGGTGCAGCTGGGCGTGTTCTCCGCCGCCACGCAGGTGCAGTTCGCATCCAAGGTGGCCGATTTCTCGATCCACGGCCTGACCACGCTGTTCCGCAACCAGGGCTGAACACCATGCGCGCCACCCTGCGTCTGGGCTGCATGGCCGTGCTGGTCCTGCTGGCGGCCTGCCGCGAGCCGATGTTCTCCGACCTGGCCGAGCACGATGCGAACGAGATCGTCGCCGCGCTGCGCCAGCACGGCATCCATGCGGTGAAGGTGCCGGGCGCCGAGCACCGCTGGGGGCTCGAGGTCGGATCGGACGACTTCTCGCGCGCAGTGCAGGTGCTGAAGGAAAACGGCCTGCCGCGTCCTTCGCATGCCAGCATCGGCGAGCTGTTCCGCAAGGAAGGGCTGGTGTCGACGCCGTCGGAGGAACGCATCCGCTTCGTCTTCGCGCAGCAGCAGGAGCTGGAGAGCACGCTGTCGCGCATCGATGGCGTGGTGTCCGCCCGCGTGCACGTGGTGATGCCGCAGAACGATCCGCTGGCCGACACGCCGCGGCCGGCCTCGGCCTCGGTCTTCATCAAGCACCGCGCCGACGTGGACCTGACCGCCAGCGTGCCGCAGATCAAGGCCCTGGTGGCGCGCAGCATCGAATCGCTGCCGCACGAGAACGTCACGCTGTCGCTGTTCCCGGCGCGCGGCGGATCGGCGGCCGCGCCGGCGGCCACCGGTGGCGATGCCGTGACCTGGCGCGGCGCCGCCTGGGTCGCGCTGGCCGCGCTGGCCGGCGGCGCGCTGGGCGTGCTGGGCATGCGAGCCCGCGGCGGCCAGGCCGCGCGCCGATCCACACGCGACACCACGCGCGACAAGATGGCGCCGGGGGCCTCGCCCGCGCGCCCCAGCCTGGCGCCGGTGCCGACCGAGCCGCGCCCGGTGCCGCGCCAGGCGGCGCGGGAGGCCTCATGAGCATCGTCGATGCCACGCTGGCGCGGCAGCAACACACGCTGCGCTTCTACGCCGCGCCGGCGGACTACGCGCACCCATCCTGGTGGCCGGCGGCCTTCGCACTGCTCGGTGCCGGCGCATCGCCGACGCCGCAGGCCGCGGCCCAGCTGTCGCGCTGGATGCTGGCCACCTATGAACTCGGGCCACCGCCGAGCGCGGCCGAGCTGTGCTTCGACGCCCCCGCCAGCCGCTTCTGGCTGCTGCCGCCCGAGCTGGTGCGGCGCGTCGCGGTCGACGTCGGCGTCGCGCTGCGGCGCAACCTGATCCGCCGCTGCATCAGCCGCGCCAGCTGGGAAGCGCTGCACGCCCGCTTCGAGGCCGACACGCTGGACTTCGCCTTGTCCGATGCCGCCGCCGCGCTGGCCCCGCCGCCGCGCTCGCCGCGCGCCGCCGAGCGCGTGCCCGGCTTCGCCGAATGCGCGCTGATCGGCGCCTGCATGCTGCTGCGCGGCTTCGAGTCGCCGCAGTCGGCGCAGGCGCGGCGCGCGCGGCTGCTGTTTCCGCGCGCCTGGCGCCTGCGTTCGCGCAGCAGCAGCGCGACGCCGGCGGCGCTGCTGCCCACCGCGGTCGACCGCGCACTGCAACTGCAACCGTCATGGCGCTGGCTGTTCTGCTGAGGACCGAGCAGTTCCTGCTCGCCACCGACCGCGCGGTGCTGTCGCGCGACGAGACGGTGGCGATCGAGAACGCGGTCGACCTGCTCGAGGCCGCCGTGGCCGAGGCCGATCGCCTGCGCGCACAGGCCGAACAGGCGGCACGCCGCATCGCCGAGCGCGCGCGCCAGGAAGCGCAGCAGCAGGTGCGCGAGGAAGTGGCCCGCGCCTGCGCCGCCGCGCCGGTCAGCGCCGCACGCACGCTGCGCGACCTGGAGCAGGCCATGGCCGAGATCGTCACCGAGGCCGTGCTGCGCCTGGCCGGCGACATCGACCGCCGCCAGCTGCTGGCCCGCGCCATCGGCGAGGTGGCGCGCCTGGCCAGCGAACGCCGCTTCGCGACGCTGAAGGTGGCGCCGTCCGACCTCCTGTTCGCGCAGCTGCACGTGGCGGAGCTGACGCAGGCCGCGCGCCTGCCGGCCACGCTGACGGTGCGCGCCGATGCCAGCCTGGCGCCGGGCGACTGCGTGCTGGTGTCCGAGGCCGGCAAGCTCAGCACCGGCCTGTCGCAGCAGCTGCGCGCGCTGGCGCTGGCGGTGCGGCAGGCCGCGGCCAGCACCCTGGCCGCCAGCGATGCCGCCATCCAGGCCGCGCCCGTCTCCGCGCCCGTCTCCGTGCCGGTCCCCGCGCCCGCCCCGGCGACCCCGGCCACGGCGAGCCCCATGCCCACCGCCCCCACCCCGCCGCAGGCCCTGGAGAGCCACGATGCCTGAAGCCGATGCCCCGCCGCGCCCACCGCACGAAGCCTGGTCCGAACAGCTGTCCAGCGCACTGCGCCGAGCCGCCGCCGGCGTGCCGCGTTTCGAGGAAGTGGGCGTCGTGCACGAAGCCGTCGGCACGGTGCTGAAGGCGCGTGGCGTCGAAGCCTGCGTCGGCGAGATCTGCCAGCTGAGCGACCCCGCCAGCGGCAGCCGCATGCTGGCCGAGGTGGTGGGGTTCAGCGGTCCGTCGGCCATCCTGATGCCTTTCGGCGAACTCACCGGCGTCTCCACCGCCACCGAGGTGCGCAGCACCGGCCTGCGCCACATGGTGCCGGCGGGCGACGCGCTGCTGGGCCGCGTGCTCGACGGCTTCGGCCACCCGCTGGACGGCCGGCCGCTCGCGCCCACCAGCTGGCGCCCGGGCCGCGCACCGGCGCCGCCGGCGCTGGCGCGGCAACGCATCCATCGGCCCTTCGCCACCGGCGTGCGCGGCATCGACGCGCTGTGCACGCTGGGCCAGGGCCAGCGCATCGGCATCTTCGCGCCGGCCGGCGTCGGCAAGAGCACCTTGCTGGGCATGCTGGCGCGGCGCGCGCGCTGCGACGTGCGCGTGGTGGCGCTGATCGGCGAACGCGGCCGCGAGGTGCGCGAGTTCCTGGACCTGAACCTGGGCGACGAGCTGGCCGGCTCGGTGGTGGTCGTCGCCACCTCCGACCGCAGCCCGGTCGAGCGCTTCAATGCCGCGCACACCGCCACCGCCATCGCCGAGCATTTCCGCGACGCCGGCCGCTCCGTTCTTTTGCTAGTCGATTCGGTGACCCGGTTTGCGCGGGCCCAGCGCGAGATCGGCCTGGCGGCCGGCGAGCCGCCGGCGCGCCAGGGCTTCCCGCCATCGGTGTTCTCGGCGCTGCCGCAGCTGATGGAGCGCAGCGGCCCCGGGGCCGCCGGCTCGATCACCGCCTTCTACACCGTGCTGGCCGAAGGCGAGGTCGGCACCGATCCCGTCGCCGACGAGGTGCGCGCCACGCTGGACGGCCACCTGGTGCTCAGCCCCAAGATCGCGCAGCGCGGGCAGTTTCCGGCGATCGACATGCTGCAGAGCCTGTCGCGCCTGATGCCGATGCTGGCCGCGCCCGCGCACCAGGCCGCCGCGCGCCGGCTGCGCGCGCTGCTGCACAAGTACGACGAGATCGAGATGCTGGTGCAGCTGGGCGAGTACCGCGCCCGCAGCGACCCCGATGCCGACGAGGCGCTGGCCAAGATGCCCGAGATCCGCCGCTTCCTGGCCCAGCGCACCGACGAGGCGACGCCGGCCGAGGAAGCCATCGCGCAATTGACGCGGCTGGTCGGAGCGGCCCAGTGAACACCGCCCGGCTGCTGAAGGTGCGCGAGCAGCGCCGCCAGGCGCGCGAGCGCGATGGCGCCGAACGCCGCCGCGCGCGCCAGGAGGCCGAGGCCGCCGTGGCGCAGCAGAACGCCGCGCTGGCGGCCGCGCTGCAGCGCCACGAGCACGCGATGCGCCGCATCGCCGCGCTGGCCGCCGCCGATGCCTGCACCGGTGCCGACCTGGCCTTGTGGGCCGGCCACCTGGAGCGCGACCGCGCCGCCATCGCCACCGAACGCGCGGCCTGCGACAGCGCGCAGGCGCTGCTGGACATGATGCAGCGCGACGAGGACCGCGCGCGCAAGCTGCTGCGCCAGGCGCGCCAGGGCGAGCAGCGCGCGGAGGCCCTGCATGACGAGGTGCAGCGCGAACGGCAGCGCGAAGCACGCGCCGCCGCGGCGCTGGCCGAGGACGAGTTCAACAGCGCGCGCCATGCCGCGCCCCGGCGATGCTGAACCCGCTCGCCACGATGCGCCGCACCGACGACCCGGCCGGCGGCGCCGAGTCCTTCGGCGCGGCCGGTTCCGCCGGTGCCGAGGCGGCCCGCTGGCAGAGCGCGATCGAGCAGGCCAGCGCCCTGGCGGCGCCCCTGCCGGTGCCCCTGGCGATGCCGCTCGTCGCCCCCGCGCCGATGGGCTCGCCCCTCTCGCCGACGGCCGCACAAACCGCCGCACAAACCGCCGCACAGACCGCCGCACCGACGGCCCCAGGGACCGCCCCAGAGACGGCCACGCTGCCCACCGCGCTGCCGATCGGCATGGCCGCCGCGCCGCCAGCAGGCACGCCAAGCGGCCGGGCCATGGCCTGGCCCCCCGCCCCGGCGCTCGCCCCGGCGATGGCCCGGCACCCGGCCCAGCCGATCCCGGAACCCGGCGCCGCGGGCCTCGCCGAGGCCCCGTGCGGCTGGCCGCCGGCAGCGCTGCGCGAACTGCCCTTCGAGTGCCAGCTGCTGAACGGCCCGCTCGCCGGTGCGCGGCTGGTGCTGCGCATCGCACCGGCAGCCGGCGGCACCGCCTTGCCACGGCTGGCGCTGCAGGTCAGCACGGCCTGCGTTGCCGCCTGGCGCGCCCGCGGCGTCGACTTGGCCGCGGCGCTGGCGGCGGGCGGGCCGGTGGTGCTGGAGATCGACGGCGGAGACCCGGCATGACCGCCAGGCCGAACCCCGTCGCCGGCCGGCTGCCGCGCATCCACCCGGCGCAGCTGCAGGCCACCAACCTGCTGCACGGCGGCGCGCGATCGATAACCCTCCATTGGCTCGGCCAGCCGCTGCGCCTGACGCGCCGCCCCGCCGCCGAAGGCCCCTGGCCTTGGCAACTGCAGCTGCGCCTGGGCGGCTACGGCGCCGCGCTGGCGCTGGATGGGCTGCAGGCCCTGCTGCCCGGCCTGGACCCGCTGGCCGCCGATGGCGCGGCCGCGGTGCAGGCGGCGCTCTTCGCGCAGCTGGCAGGCAGCCTGTGGTCGGCGCTGGGGCTGTCAGGGCCCGAGCCCGCGGTGTCGCTCGAACCGGCGGCGATGCCGGCCGCCGCGCCGGCGATCGGGCTGCGGGTGGACAACCTGCGCTGCGGCAGCCGCAGCCTGGCGCAGCTGGCCTTCGACAGCCCTGCCGCCGCGGCCGCCTTCGCCCGCGGCTGGGCCCGGCAGGCCGGCCCGGCGCCGCGGCCGCCGGCATGGCTGCCGGTGCCGCTGCGCTTCGAGGTCGGCAGCCGCCGGCTCACCGCGGCCGAGCTGCGCGCGCTGGTTCCCGGCGACCTGGTGCTGGTCGCGCGCCTGCCCTCCCGCGCCGGCCGCTGGCAGGCCCGCATCCTGGCCGGCGCTGGACGCTCATTCATCGGACTAGGCCACGTCAAAGGAGACGGCATCGTGATGGAACAGTGGCAGGTGCCCGCCGCGGCGCCCAGGACCCCAGGCGGCCCGGTGGACGGTTTGCTCGCCGGCGTGTCGGTCGACGTCGGCTTCGAAATCGGCCGCCGCAGCATCCCGCTGGGCGACCTGATGCAGCTGGCCCCCGGCCATGTCTTCGCGCTGGGCGCCAACCCCGAAGGCGACGTGGTCGACCTCGTGGTCGACGGCCGCGTGATCGGCACCGGCCAGCTGGTGCTGGTGGGCGAGGCGCTGGGCGTGCGCGTGCTGCGGCTGCGCCTGGGTGATGGCGCGAGCACGCCGGCCGCGGCCGATACATCACGCACGCCGGCCGCCCCGGCCACCCCCGCAGCCGCCTGATGCCCTGCCCCGGAAACCCCCGCGCCCGCGCATGAACCAGTTGCCCGATCCCGTCCTGATCGCCGCGGTGCTCGGCTCGCTGGCGCTCGCACCCTTCCTGGCGCTGATGGTCACGAGCTACACCAAGATCGCGATCGTGCTGGGCCTCTTGCGCATGGCGCTGGGCACGCAGCAGGTGCCGTCGAACATGGTGCTCAACGGCATCGCGGTCATCGTCTCGGTGTTCGTGATGGCGCCGGTGGGCATGGAGATCGCGGCCGCGGTGCAGGACTCGCCGCTCGCCAAGGGCACGCCGCGCTTCCAGGACTACGCGAAGATCCTCGAGGCCGGCACCCAGCCCGTGAAGACCTTCCTGGGCCAGCACACGGCCGAGCGCGAGCGCCGCATCTTCATGAAGACGGCGACGCAGATCTGGCCTGAGGCACATGCCCGCAGCCTCTCGCGCGACGACCTGCTGGTGCTGATCCCCAGCTTCACGCTCAGCGAGCTGACCAAGGCCTTCCAGATCGGCTTCCTGCTGTACCTGGCCTTCGTCGTCATCGACATGATCGTCGGCAACGTGCTGCTGGCGCTGGGCATGATGATGATCTCGCCCACCGTCGTGTCGGTGCCGATCAAGCTGCTGCTGTTCGTCGCGCTGGACGGCTGGTCGCACCTGGTGCAGGGGCTGATGCTGTCGTACCGCACCGCGGGGGGCTGACGATGGGACGCGCCCTGCTGGCCCATGCCTTGCGCGCTCTGGCGCCCCTGGTCCGCTTCAGCGGCTTCGGCGGCTTCGGCCACTTCGCCGGCCTCCTCGGCCTCGCCGGCCTGGCCGCTCTGCCGTGCGGCGCCGCGGCGGCGGACATGCACGTCTACGTCGCGTATTCCAAGCGCGGCATGCCCATCGTCACCGACGTGCCGCTGCCCGGCAGCGCGCGGCTGGTGTTCAGCCAGCGGGCGGCGGAGCCGCGCCCGGCCGCGTCTTTCATGGGTTGGCGGCCGGCGGCGCCGGCCAGGGCGGCGCGCCGCAGCCCGGCCGCCGAACGCCGGCAGGCGCTGTTGCCGCACGTGCGCGAGGCGGCGCGCCGCCACCGACTGGACGAGGCGCTGCTGATGGCGCTGATCGAGGTCGAGTCCGGCTTCCGGGCCGACGCGCTGTCGCCCGCCGGCGCGATCGGCCTGATGCAGCTGATGCCGCAGACCGCGCGCCGCTTCGGCGTCAGCAACCCCTGGGAGCCGATGGCCAACCTGGACGGCGGCGCGCGCTACCTGAGCCACCTGCTGGGCCTGTTCGACGGCGACCTGCGCCTCGCGCTCGCCGGCTACAACGCCGGCGAAGGCAGCGTTCTGGCCGCGGGCCGGCGCATCCCGCCCTTCAAGGAGACGCAGGCCTACGTGCCCGCGGTGCTCGACCGGCTGCGCCACTGGCGCGGCGTGCTGCAGGAGTCCCAGTGATGAACAGACCCGTCGTCCTCGGCGCGTGCATCGCCGCCCTGGGCCTGCTCGGCGCCTGCGCCGGCACGCCGCACCGCCCCGAGCCGCCACCGCCGCCGGCCGCCGCTCCGGTGGAAACGGCCACCGTGCTGCTGCCGGTGCGGCTGGCCGCGCCGATCGATCCGGAGGGCCCGGCGCCGCTGATGGAGCTGGCCCTGGCCACGTCCTTCGGGCGCCAGGCCGCCTTCACCCAGGTGCCGCAGAACCCGGCCGCGGGCGAGTCCGGCGCGGCCGGCGCCACCGGCCGCGACTACCTGTTCCGGCTGCCGCTGCCGCCGGGCCACTACCGCGTGGCGGCCCTGCAGCTGCGCGAAGGCAGCCAGCGCCGCACGCTGGCGCTGGACCTGCCCTTCGAGGTCGACTCGCCCGCGCCGCGCTACCTCGGCCGGCTGATCCTGCGGCCCGGTGCCGGCGGCACGCTGGCGCTGGACACCGCCTGGCAGCCGCACGAGGACATCGCCCGCTACCGCGCGCTGCCCGCATCGGGGCTGCGGTCGCAGGGCGTGCAGCTGCAGCCGGTGGTGGCACGCACCGCGGCCGCGGCGCGGGCGGCCGCCGCGCCCGATCCCGCCGCCAGCGCCGCCGTGCCCCGGCCCGATCCGATGGACAGCGCGCTGGCCGGCGCCAGCCCGGCGCTGCGCCAGGCCTTCCAGCGCTACCGCGCGCTGAAGACGCCGAAGGCCTTCGCCGTGTCCGACGACGGCCGCTGGGCCAGCGCCCAGGGCGCCGGCGACGCACCGGTGCGCTCGCTGGTGGACTGCGCGCACCAGGGCGCGCGCTGCCGCCTGCTGGCCATCAACGACCGGCTGGTCGTGCAGGGGGCGCGCTGATCGGCGCGCGCCGGACTTGAATCGGGCCAGCGGCATGCCTATAGGGCCGGCAACGCCCCTGCAAGGGGCACACCACACGCCCGAAAGGCCCGCGCGATGACCTCACTCGCTTTGTCCGCCGTCTCCAACGGCACGGCCCTGCCCGGCCTGGACGATCCCTTCGCCTTCCTGAACAGCCCCGCGGCCGTCGAGGCGCTGAAAGCCAACCTGGGGCCGGTGGCCGACCCCTTCCGTGCCGCCCAGCGGCTGGGCAGCGCCAACGGCGTGATGGTCGAGGCCTCGCTGGGCTCGTTCCTGAAAGCCGAGGCCCCGCTGGCGCTGCTCAGCTGGCGCGACCATGCGCTGCAGGCCCGCGTGCGCGAGACCCTGGCCGACCCCGTCGGCAGCGGCGTCAACGCGCTGGAAGGTGGCGAACAGGCGATGCGCGACTGGACCCGCATCCGCCTGGGGATGGCCGGCGAGGCGATGCCCTTCGAGGTCAAGCTGTTCGAGGACAGCGGCTTCACCCGCGGCCTGTCCAAGCGCTGGGATGCGCTGACGGGCGACATGCAGAAGCTGGCACCCGAAATACGCGGCCGCTACGAAGGCATCCTGAACCAGGAGATGGGCCGCGCCACCCAGCTGGCGCTGCTGCACGACGAGGCAGTGGGCGAGTACGCGCCGATGGAGCTGCGCAGCTATGCCGCCAGCGGCGAAGGGGCCATGCAGCGCCACGAGATCCAGGCCGCCAGCCGGGCCGAGATGGCCGCCGGCGACGAAGCCCAGGCCGCGCTGCCCGGCGGCATGGCCGGCGCCGCGCTGGCCGGCGACGGTCTCGACGCCATGCGCCAGGTCCGCGCGGGCCTGGACCGGATCGACACCCATGCGCGCCAGCTGATCGATGCCCCGGGCATCGCGATGCGCATCCGCATGCCCGCCATCGCCGCCTACCAGGGCGCCAAGTTCGACGCCGCGGTGGATTACGCCAGCCAGTTCGCCGAGCAGGCGCGCGGCGGCATCGTCGCACTGGCCATGGGCAAGGACTACGCGCGCATGTGGCTCGCGTCCGAACTCGGCTTCGAGCAGGGCAAGGCCTTCCAGCCCAAGGCCGACGACCAGGCGCTGCCGCACACCCGCGCGCTCACCGAGCGCTGGGGCGTGCTGAGCCGCGACACCCTGATGGCCATGCCCGAGCACCTGCGCCAGAAGTACGCACCGCTGGCCAACGAGACCCTGCACCGCGGCCTGGCCACCACGCTGGTGATGGACAAGCAGATCGGCAAGTACGACAAGGTGGTGGTGCGCGACTTCGACGCCCAGCGCGGCGAAGGCACCAAGTTCCGCTACTACCTGGACGACAGCGACCGCCTGATGCGCGAGGTGGTGCAGGAGGCCGCCCGCAAGAAAGGCGGCTGCATCAAGAACGCCCTGCTGCCGATCGCTGCGGCGGTGCTGTCGGTGATTCCGGTGACCGCGCCGATCGGCGCCGCCCTGAGCGCCGGCCTGGCGGTGAAGAACGGCGTCGAGACCGGCAACTGGCTGGGCGCCATCGCCGGCGTGGCCACCGGCATGTCGGGCCTGCGCGGGCTGGCCGGCGCCGCGTCCGCCACCCTGAACACGGTGGCCAGCGTGGCCCGCGTCGCCGCCGGCGCGCAGGCCTTGTACCAGGGCATCAAGCACGGCGACCCGCTGGCGGCCATCGGCGGCGGCATCGGCATGGCCGGCGGCCTGTCGCGCCTGAGCGTGGCCGGCGGCAGCCTGACGGTGGCCGATGCCCAGCACGCGCCGATCGTCTCGCCCGCGGTGGCGGGCGCCGCCAACGTGGTGGGCCAGGCGGCCGGCATGGTGCAGGGGCTGCACACCGGCAACATCGGCGCCGCCCTGTCGGGCGGCATCGGCGTGATGGGCGGCCTGTCGAACCTCAGCTACAGCAGCGAAGGCGGCCTGCGCCTGGCCGACAACCAGCATGCGCCCATCGTCTCGCCCGCGCTGGCCGGCGCCGCGCGCATAGCAGGCAATGTGTACGGCATGGTGCAAGGCATCGAGAACCACGACACCGCGGCCGCGCTGAACGGCGGCATCGGCGTGCTGGGTGGCCTGTCGCGGCTGAGCTACAGCGCCGAGGAAGGCCTGCAGCTGTCGAACGCCACCCGGCCGGGCATCGTGCCGCAGGGGCTGGCCGACACCGCCTCGCTGATCGGCGCGGCCTACACGGTGCACCAGGGCCTGGAGTACGACAGCCCCATCCACGTGGCCGCGGGCCTCACCGGCGCCGCGGGCGCCGTCGGCCGCCTGGCCGGCTGGCAGGAAGCCTCCATCCCGGCGCTGAGCGTGCGCCTGGCCGACCGTGCCGTCGGCGTGGCCGCGGCCGCAATGCGGCAGGACCAGGTGGGCGCGGCGCTGGCCGCCACGCAGGGTGCGCAGCTGTGGAACCTGATCCGCGCGATCGACATCTCGCCGCAGCTGACCCAGCTGGGCAGCGGCGCCGCGGTGGCCGTCGACCCGCAGGCGCTGGCGCACCTGGACGAAGCACGCCAGCTGGGCCGGCGCGCGAACACCATCGGCCAGATCCAGCAGACGGCGCAGGCGCTGGCGCCTTTCGTCCGACCGTAGTCCCACCTGGAGAACAGCATGACCGAAGCGGTCTCGCCGCACGCCCCGTCCACCATCGACGCCCAGCCCCCGCGCGATCCCGCGCTGCGCGCCGCCATCCACCGCCTGCTGCACGAGTCGCGCTCGCTGCAGCATGCGCACCAGATGCACGAGGTGGCCGTGCGCTACGTGGTGCAGGGCATGCAGGCGCTGCCGGTGGCGCAGGCCGACCGCGTGCAGCGCGCGCTGCTGGACGAGGCCGACCAGGTCTTCGCGGAGCACCTGCCGGCCTTTGCCGACTCGATGGTGCCGCTGTACGAGCAGCACTTCACGCTGCGCGAGATCGAACAGATGATCGCCTTCCACAGCAGCCCGCTGGGCCGCAAGCTGCTGGAGGTGATGCCGCTGATCATGCAGCAGTCGGCCGCGCTGATCGAATCCTGGGCACGCAGCCTGATGCCCACCTTCTACCGCCGCGCCCGCTCGCGGCTGCGGGCCGAAGGGGTGCAGTTCGACAGCGACGACGACACGCCGGCGATGGTGTGATGGACGAGCCTTTGGCGTGATATCAATCCCACGGGAACCACACCGATGATCGACCCCTGGCTCGGCGGCGGCGCCGGCTACGCCGCCTTTGACGACCTGGACGCCCTGCCCGCGCCGGCCGCGCCCGAGCCGCCGGCCTGGGACGGCCTGCAGCTGGCGTCGGGGGGATTCGGCACCGACGAAGCCGCCGCGCCGCCCCCCGCGGCCGCCGCCCCACCCGCCTTCGAGCCGCGCCTGCTGCAGCCCGGCGAGCCGATCAAGGGCAACCTGTTCTTCGGCGGCGCCGGCATGGCAGGCGGCTACATCCAGGACATGGTGCGCGCCTTCGGCGACCGGGGGATGGCGCTGACGCCGGTGAACCCGGACAAGTGGTCCGGCGGCACGCTGCTGGACGTGGCGATCGGCGTCGACATCTACCGCGACCGCCGCTTCCCGATGCCGGTGCTGCTGGACAACTTCGCGCAGAGCGGCCCGCAGTTCAACCTGATGGGCTATTCCTACGGCTCGGTCGCTGCCTCGCAGGTGGCGCTGCACTATGCCGAGGGCGGCACGCCGATCGACAACCTGGTGCTGGTGGGCACGCCGGTCGGCCGGTCGCTGCTGGACCAGCTGCGTGCCAGCCCCAACATCCGCCGCGTGCACGTGGTCGACCTGGGCGCGCACGGCGACCCCATCCACGCCGGCATGAGCCGGCCGGAGCTGCTGCTGTCGGTGCCCACGCTGGTGCAGCAGATGCCCTCGTCCAGCGGGCACTTCCACTATTCGGCGCCCGGCGCCGAAGGGCGCGCGCGGCGCGACGCCCTGGCCGAGTTCCTGCACGGGCAGGGCCTGCGCTGACGCGCTGCGCAGGCTCCCAGCGGCTTGAATCCGCACCCCGGGCTGCCTATGGAGTGCGCAACGACTCCAACGCCGTCCGCGGCAGCAGCACCATGATCGACAACTCCTACGGCGGCGCCGGCTTCGGCGGCAGCTACGGCTTCGGTGGCTTCGACGCGCCCGACGCCGGCGCCTTCGACACCCCCACGCTCGGCGGTTTCGACGGCGGCGCCAGCCCGGCGCCGCTGGCCGACAGCTACGGCCCGTCCGATGCGCCGTCCTTCACCACGCCGTTCGACGACGGCTTCATCGGCCCCCCGGCGCCGGCCGACCTGCCCGCCTCGTCCTACTCCGGCGAAGAAATGGCCGCTGACTTTGCGCGTGAGGAGAACCGCTTTGCCACCCTGCCCGCGGCGTTCGGCGAGCCCGCCGCGCCCTACACCGGCGGCGCGGCCTGGGCCGCCGACGTGGCCGCGCGCCGTTCGGCCTTCGGCGGGTGGGGCGCACACGCCGCGCCCGCGCCCCTGGCCACGATGGACACGGCGCCCCGCGGCATCGAGGTGCAACCCGGCGACAGCCTGAGCCGCATCGCCGGCCGCCTGGCCGGCGAGGGAGCATCGGCCGGCACGGTCAACGACCTGAAGAACGGCTTCATTGCCGCCAACCCGCAGCTGTCCAACCCCAACCTGCTGCAGGT
>CAMLJY010000114.1 GCA_946480465.1 uncultured Burkholderiales bacterium | reverse complement strand
TCGCCCACCTGCTGGCCTACGAGGCGGACTATGACGCGTACATCTACCGTTATGCAGATTTCAACGCCGGCCACTACGCCAGCCGCAATGCCGCCTTCCAGCACGCGGTCAGCACCGCGTCGGGCGTGCCGCTGGCGCTGGACGGTGACCTGATCGCGCACGACGGCGACGCCGCCAAGCCCGGCAGCACGGAACTGGCGGTGCGCACGCTGGGCGAGCGGCTGGGGATGAGCGACACCGCCATCCGCCGCGCGCTGGAGCAGGGCAGCGGCCCCGGCCTGGAGCGCGGCACCCTGTACCGCCGCGTCTTCGAGCTGGCCGAGGCCAGCGCGCGCAAGCCGCTGCCGCGCGCGATGCTGCCGCGCATCGACCTGAAGAGCCCGAAGATCAGCCGGCAGCTGACCACCGAATGGTTCGCGCGGCGCGTGGACGAGCGGCAGCAGCGCTGCCTGGCGCGGGCGGGCCGGCCGCCTGCCGGCCCGGCCGCGTCGCCCGGGTGACGCTGGCCAGTGCGCTCAGGCAGGCGCTGCAGTGCGCGCCGATCGATTTCAAGCGCGCCAGGCGCAGCAAGTAGTCTTCGTGGTGCACCCGCAGCACGCCCGCAGCGCACCTTCGGCGACACGAGGCGGGTCCACGGCATCGGCCGCGGTGGCACCTTACGCCGCGATCGCCACCGGCCCCGCCTGCCGAGGTTCGACGCGGTTCCTTCCCGCGTCTTTGGCGCGATAGAGAGCCGCGTCCGCCCGTTCCAGCACGCGCTCGGCATCGTCGCCCTGGCGCACCTGGGCCACGCCGACGCTGATGGTCACCGTCTCGCCATGCGCGAAGCTGAAGCCGGCCACGCTGGCGCGCAGGCGTTCTGCCAGTTCCAGCGCGGCCGGCAGCGGCGTGTGGCCGGAGACCAGCAGGAACTCCTCGCCGCCCCAGCGGCCCAGGCGGTCGCTGGCGCGCAGGTCGGCGGCCAGGCGGTGGCCCAGCTGCACCAGCACCCGGTCGCCGGCCGCGTGGCCGCAGCGGTCGTTGATGCGCTTGAAGTGGTCGACGTCGATCAGCGCGACGCTCACCGGCTCGCCGTGGCGCTGGGCGGCCGCCAGCGCGGCCTGCAGGCATTCGTCCAGCGCGCGGCGGTTGGGCAGGCCCGTGAGCGGGTCGGTGGTGGCCAGTGCCTGCATCAGCTGCGCATGGGCCTCGGCCCGGTGGTAGCCGGCGCGGATGGTCGCGATGGCCGCCAGCAGCACGATGTAGGCCACCTGCGCCACCGCCAGCACCGCGGCCAGCGGGGCGAATTCCGGTCCCCAGTGGCCGGCGCCGTGGCGCGCCAGGACCAGCCCGATCGGCACGAAGAGCAGGCCGAAGATGGCGCCCGAGACCACCGCGGCCTGCCGCGCGCGCAGGAAGATGAAGGCCGTGCCGTAGCCCAGCGGCAGCCAGTACATCGTGCTGAAGAACTGGTACAGGTTCAAGGGCGGCGGCAGCGCGAACAGCAGCACCAGCACCGTCGCCGCAATGTAGGCATTGAAGGTGATCACCGCCGCCAGCCGCAGCCGCGGCGTGTGTTCGGGCCAGCGCGCCAGCGCCGCGGCGCAGGCCAGCAGCAGCGCCGCCATCACCGGCTGCAGCACGCGGTCCCAGGGGTTGATGACGCCCCCGGCCCATTCGATCGCGCAGACCAGCAGCATCAGCGCCGCGCCCACCGTCAGCAGCCAGCGCAGGCCGCGCGCCTCCGCCGCCGAGGCAGGGCCGTCGGCCGGTGGCGAGGCGCTGCGGGGCGCGCGGGGTGAATTCGGCATGCGTGGCATCTCTGACCGGGTTATCGGCCACTCCGCGGGGTGCTGAAGGGCCCTGGCGCGGGCCGATTTCACGTCCGGCCAGCTCTTAAGATCCCGCCTTTCGTGGCAGGCGCGCCTGGGGTGCGCACGACAATGTCGACTTCGCAGCTCTCGGTGCATTTCTTCGCGCAGGCCGCGCTCATCATCGCGGTCAGCCAGCTGGTGGGCCGCCTGGCGCAGCGGCTGGGCCAGCCGCAGGTGGTGGGCGAGATGATCGCCGGTGTCATGCTCGGGCCGTCGCTGTTCGGCCTGCTGCTGCCGCAGCTGCAGCAGGCGCTGTTCCCCAAGGCCACCATGGGCACGCTGTACGTGATGGCGCAGCTGGGCGTGGGGCTCTACATGTTCCTCGTCGGCCTGGGCTTTCGCGCCGACCACTTCCGCCAGCGGGCGCGCAGCGCGGTGTCGGTGTCGGTCGCGGGCATCGTGGTTCCGTTCATCCTGGCCTTCGCACTGGCGCCGTGGCTGCACACGGTGCCCGGCCTCTTTGCCGCGAAGAGCAAGCTGTTCGAGGCCTCGCTGTTCCTGGGCGCGGCGATCGCCATCACGGCGTTCCCGATGCTCGCGCGCATCATCCACGAGCGCGGCCTGACCGGCACCTCGCTCGGCACGCTCACACTGACCGCCGGCGCGGTCGATGACGCCGCGGCCTGGTGCATCCTGGCCATCGTGCTGGCGAGCTTCGGCGGGTCGTGGATGAGCGCCTGGGCGGCGATCGGCGGCGGCGCCTGTTTCGCGCTGTTCATGACGCTGGTGGGGCACAAGCTGCTGCGCCGGCTGGCGCAGGGCTTGCGGCCCGACGCGCCGCTGCCGAGCAGCGTGCTGGCCACGGTGCTGGTGCTGTTTGCGCTGTGCGCCTTCGCGATGGACGCGATCGGCATCCACGCGGTGTTCGGCGGCTTCCTGCTCGGCTGCGTGATGCCGCGCGGCCCGCTGGCGGACAAGCTGCGGGAGGGCCTGCAGCCCTTCACCGTGATCTTCCTGCTGCCGATGTTCTTCACCTATTCGGGCCTGAACACGCGGCTGGACGTGCTGATGGACCCGGCCATCCTGGCCGCCGGGGCCGTGATCCTGGCCGCGTCCTTTGGCGGCAAGGGCGTCGCCTGCTGGGCCGCCGCGCGCCTGAACGGCGAACCCAACCACGACGCGATGGCGATCGGCGCGCTGATGAACGCGCGCGGGCTGATGGAGCTGATCATCATCAACATCGGCCTCGCCGCCGGCGTGATCGAGCAGGGCCTGTTCTCCATCCTGGTGCTGATGGCGATCGTCACGACGCTGATGGCGACCCCGGTGTTCAACTGGGTCGTGCGGCGGCGCGAGGCGGCGCAGGCGATGTCCGCGAAGACAGGGGACGGCTTGGCGGTGCCCACCCGCTGATCGCGTGCACGGTGCGTGCTGGAGGTCCACCGGAAACGGGCGGACTTCTGGCAGCGGCGGCAGCCTGGGTCGGTCCAGCGAGGCGACAGGTTCATGTCGACCAGCAGCTTCATGCGCTGCGGGTCTGGATCGCACGCTCTTCGGTGCGACAGGCCGTGCGCGGCATACTGGCGCACCGCGGCCACAAGCCGCGCCTGAAGGGACTTGTATGGACAAGTTACCGCGCCCGGTGGTGCTGGACCTGATCGGGAACACCCCGCTGGTCCGCGTCACGCGGCTGGACACCGGCTGCTGCGAGCTCTTCCTGAAGCTGGAGTCGCAAAACCCCGGCGGCTCGATCAAGGACCGCATCGGCATCGCGATGATCGAAGCGGCCGAGCGTGATGGCCGCCTCGAGCCCGGCGGCACCGTCGTCGAGGCCACCGCCGGCAACACCGGCCTCGGCCTGGCGCTGGTGGCGCGTGCCAAGGGCTACCGCGTGGTGCTGGTGGTGCCGGACAAGATGTCGGGCGAGAAGGTGCTGCACCTGAAAGCCCTGGGTGCCGAGGTGCGCACCACCCGCAGCGACGTCGGCAAGGGCCATCCCGCGTACTACCAGGACCTGGCCGCCCGGCTCGCCGCCGAGCTGCCCGGCGCGTGGTTCGCCGACCAGTTCAACAACCCGGCCAACCCGCTCGCGCACGAGACCGGCACCGGCCCCGAGATCTGGGCGCAGATGGGGCATGACGTGGACGCCATCGTCGTCGGCGTCGGCTCGTCCGGCACGCTGACGGGCCTGACGCGCTTCTTCCGCCGCGTCCGGCCCGAACTGGCCTTCGTGCTCGCTGATCCGGCCGGCTCCATCCTGGCCGAGTACGTGCGCAGCGGTGCGCTCGGCGAAGCCGGCTCCTGGGCCGTGGAAGGCATCGGCGAGGACTTCGTGCCCGCCATCGCCGATTTGAGCGGCGTGCGCCAGGCCTATTCCATCCCCGACACCGAGAGCTTCGCGGCCGCGCGCGAACTGCTGCGCGTCGAAGGGCTGATGGGCGGCTCGTCCACCGGCACCCTGCTGGCCGCCGCGCTGCGCTACTGCCGCGAGCAGACGCGCCCGCAGCGCGTGGTCTCCTTCGTCTGCGACACCGGCACGCGCTACCTCAGCAAGGTCTACAACGACAGCTGGATGACCGACCAGGGCCTGCTGGCCCGCAAGCGCTATGGCGACCTGCGCGACCTGATCTCGCGCCGGGCCGAGGACGGCAGCGTGGTCAGCGCCGGGCCGGACGACACGCTGCTGACCGCCTTCCAGCGCATGCGCCACGCCGATGTCTCGCAGCTGCCGGTGCTGGACGGCGAGCGCCTGGTCGGCGTGCTGGACGAGAGCGACCTGCTGATGAAGCTGCACGGCGGCGCCGCGCATTTCCGCGATGCGGTGAAGACGGCGATGACGCGCCAGCCGCGGACCCTGCATCCCTCGGCCACGCTGCACGAGCTGGAAGCCGTGCTCGACAGCGGCCTGGTCGCCATCGTTGCCGACGAGCAGGGCTTCCACGGCCTCATCACCCGCTTCGACCTCCTGAACCACCTGCGGAGGACGCTCACATCATGAGTCAGCGAAGACCACGCTTCGCCACCCGCGCCATCCACGGCGGCCAGGCGCCGGATCCGGGCACCGGCGCGATCATGCCGCCGATCTACGCCACCTCCACCTACGTGCAGTCCAGCCCCGGCGTGCACAAGGGGCTGGACTATGGCCGCAGCCACAACCCGACGCGCTGGGCCTGGGAGCGCAACGTGGCCGACCTGGAAGGCGGGGCGGCGGCCTTCGCCTTCGCCTCCGGCCTGGCGGCCATGGCCACCGTGCTGGAACTGCTGCCCGCCGGTGCGCACGTGGTCAGCGGGGACGACCTCTACGGCGGCAGCTTCCGGCTGTTCGACAAGGTGCGCCGCCACAGCATGGGCCTGAACGTCAGCTACGTCGACCTGGCGCAGCCGGAATCGCTGCGGGCGGCCATCACGCCGCAGACGAAGATGGTGTGGGTGGAGACGCCGACCAACCCGCTGCTGAAGCTGGCCGACCTGCGCGCCATCGCCGAGATCGCCCGGGCGCGCGGCCTGATCACGGTGGCCGACAACACCTTCGCCAGCCCCTTCAACCAGCGGCCGCTGGAGCTGGGCTTCGACGTCGTCGTGCACTCGGCCACCAAGTACCTCAATGGCCATTCGGACGTGATCGGCGGCGTCGCCGTCGTCGGGCGGGACGATCGCCTCGCGCCGCTGCGCGAGCGCCTGGCTTTCCTGCAGAACGCGGTCGGTGCCATTGCCGGCCCCTTCGACAGCTTCCTGGCGCTGCGGGGCCTGAAGACGCTGGCGCTGCGCATGGAGCGCCACAACCGCAATGCGCTGGAGCTGGCGCAGTGGCTGGAAAGCCAGCCCCAGGTGGCGCGGGTGCACTACCCCGGCCTGGCCTCGCACCCGCAGCACGCGCTGGCCCGCAGCCAGATGCAGGCCACCGGCGGCGGCTACGGCGGCATGATTTCCGCGGAACTGAAGACCGACCTGGCGGGCGCGAGACGCTTCCTGGAGGCGGTGCAGGTCTTTGCGCTGGCCGAGAGCCTGGGCGGCGTCGAGAGCCTGATCGAGCACCCGGCCATCATGACCCACGCCACCATCCCGGCCGAGACGCGCGCCCGGCTGGGCATCGGCGATGCCCTGGTGCGGCTGTCGGTCGGCGTGGAGGACGTGGAGGACCTGCGCGAAGACCTCGCGCACGCGCTGGCGGTGGTGTAGGGCCGCCGCAGGGCCACGGCGCGCGCTGCCACGGCGCTGCCACCGCGCGTTGCCGGATGCGTGAGGCGTGAGGCGGCGCCGCCGGGCCGCGGCTCGGCGTCAGTGGTGACTTGGCCGCCGCTGCGGCTGGCCGCCGGCCAGCACGGCGGAGATCGACGACGCCACCGCGCTCCAGTCCTCGGGCGTCAGGCGTTCGCTGGTGCGCCAGTGCAGCGCGGTGTCCTCGTGCTCCAGCAGCGACAGCAGCAGCCGGTGGTGCTGCTGCAGCAGCGCGGCGCAGCGTTCGGCGGCGGGCCGGTCGCCGCCATCCACCGCGTCCAGCAGCCCGATGGCCTCGGCCAGCAGCAGGTCGCAGCGCGCCTGCTCCTGCGCCAGGTCGTGCAGGAAGTCCGCCATGTCCGGGTGCTGGCGCAGCGCATCCATCAGCAACTGGCCCTTCGGGCGGTGCGCGGCGTCGTTGAAGCTTTGCAGTCCGGACACCAGCGAGCGCAGCAGCTTGCGCTGGCTGTCGCGGCCGTGCCAGTGATCGACCTGCATGGTGCGCAGGATGGTGGCCGACAACTGTCGCAGGCGGACGTGCTCAAGACGCAGGATTCTCCAGGCGGATTCGGCTGCCAGCATTGCGTGCCTCCATCGACCGACGTGCGTCTCCCCGCGCCGATTCTGCGTCGCCGCGGCGGGCTTGGCAGTGCGCGAAAACACCAAGGCTGGCGTTCGCGGGCCGCGCACGAAAAGAGCCCCCGGGCTGCGGCCCGGGGGCGAATCCACAAGGGGATGTGGAGGAGACGATCGGTTCCGGCGGGCCCCTGGCGCTGCGGCCTGGGGCTCACCGCGACTGGGATGAAGCGTACGGCGGCGGCCACGGCGGCGTTCCCGCCAATAGCCGCCGGCCGCACTCGTGTCTCGCGCTTGCCAGTCCCGGCGCTGCCGAGTAGCCCCGACCGCCGGCCTAAGGACTGACTACCGGCCGCGCCACGCCGCCGAGACTTCCCTGGAAAAGCGCTCGCGCTGCCGAAAAACGGGTTTCGCGGCCGCCGGGGGCCGCGCCGCGCTGTCCTGCCACCGCACGGCGGTCACCGGCATGCCGGTTGCCCGGCCGGGCTCCTGACGTGCAAAAGGAGCAGGCTCGATGAGCACCGCGATCGTCCGGGCGGCTGCCGCCCGCCTGGCCGGCCTGGCCCTGGCCGGGGTGGCCGCGCTGGTGGCGGCGGCGCAGGAACAGCAGGTGGTGCCACCGGGCGCCGACAAGTCGGCCCGGACCCACGTGCTCGAAGCCGGCGCGCGCCTGCTGCAGCGGCAGGCGCCGCTGCAGCCGATGGACGTGTACCTGGTCGGCTTTCATCCGCTGAAGGAGCAGCCTGGGCACCAGATGGAGGCGCACCACTTCTGTCGCCAGGTCAACGAGGACTTCGCGCAGTGCGTGCTGTTCGACGGCGCTGCCCGCGAGGCCAACCTCACCGGCATCGAATACATCATCTCGGAACGGCTGTTCGAGACCCTGCCAGCCGGCGAACGCCGCTTCTGGCACCCGCACAACGCGGAGATCCTCAGTGGCCAGCTGGTGGCGCCGGGCCTGCCGGCACCGGCCGAGAAGGCCTTGATGAAGTCCAAGATGAACAGCTACGGCAAGACCTGGCACGTGTGGCACACGGGCGTGTTCGGCCAGCCGGGCGACCGCCTGCCGCTGGGCCCCGCGATGCTCGCCTGGTCCTTCAACCGCGATGGCGAGGCCCAGGCCGGCCTCGTCGAGCAGCGCGACCGGCGCCTCGCCGTCGACACGGCCGACAAGCGGCGCGAGCGTGCCGACCTGGCGGCGCTCGCGCGGCCGCAATCGGGCGTGGACGACCTGCGGGGCGCCTTTGCCGGCACGCGGCCCATCCCGGGGGTGGTCGATGCGCGCGCGGCGCCGGGCGCGTCACGCTGAAGCAGTGCGTCCCGCGGCACTTCGGCAGCCGTGAATGGGCGGTGCGCGCGTCGAGGCGGCGGAACGCGTGCGCCGGCGCATAACGCCAGAGATCCACGTCCATCGCGGGACGCGCCGCGGAAGACGCCGTGCACGCCGTCGAGCAGGCGCGGCAGGCGCGGCAGGCGCGGCAGGCGCTGCATCACCGCCGGCGGATGGCACGGCGGCTGCCTGGCGTCTTGCAGGCTTTTCCGCAATGCCGGCAAACCGCGGACCCGCGGCCGGCGCGGGGCCATGGCACCCGGATTGCCAGAAACCATGCAAGAGCGCCGCGTCGAGCCCTCGATGCCGCAGCCGCGCGGCGCCTTGCGCCGTTCCGGCCTCGAACACCATGCAGCCCTTTGCGAGCGAAGACACCCATGAGGTAGCACCATGAATGGCCCAGCCACGCGCGTGCTCGTCGTCGACGGCTGGGTCAAGGCCGCCGTGGCACTGGGTTACCGCCTGCAGGCGCTGGGCTGCGAGGTGCGCACGGCGCACGACGAGGCCTCGGCCTTGCTGGGCGCGGCGCTGCTGCATCCGCAGCTGGTCTTCATCGACGCCGCGCTGTCGGTCGGGGGCCGTCTGCCGGGCATGCTGAGGCAGCTGCTGCTGGATGAGGGGCTGACCATCGTGGCCTTGCTGGCGCCGCTGGACGATGGCAAGCGGCACGTGCCCCAGGCCTGCGGCGCGGACCTGTGCCTGGACAAGCCCCCGCCGGATGCCGTCTTGCAGCAGCTGCTGGAGCGCAGCCGCCAGCATGACGAGGATGCGCTGCCGCCACCGCTGCCGACTGCCGCCCGGGGCGAGGGCCCGCGCCGGCCGCGCCGCTAGCCCGCCGGGCGCTTGCGCGGCCGGGCTGCCGGCGCGGACCGCCCGGGCGTCAGGCCGCGCGCCGGAACGCCGCCGCGGCCGCGCCGGGGGCGCGCTTCGCCTCGTCGAGGGTGTAGTGCTGCGCCTGAATCGTGGTGTCGATCTGCGCCTTCATGGCCTCGGCGAGGAACTGGCTGTAGCTCGCGAAAAGCTCGCGTGCCAGGTCGGAAAAGGCCGTGGACTGGAACAGGTTGAAGGTCGAGGCCTGCGTCTGGCGCATCAGCGCATCGATGGCCGCCCGCGATTCGTTCAGCACCTCGGGCGAGGTCCAGAAGCGCATCAGCAGGTTGGTGTTGCGCTGGATGAGGTTGTGGTAGGGCGTGGTCAACGCCAGGGAGGGCATCTGCATAAAGGATCCTCGGGGTTGGGTCGAAGAACTGTCCTCAGTGCAAACGCCGTACCCGCCGACGCCGGCCTTTCGTGCCGACGCTGAACTCCCCCGAACGGACGCGCGGCAGGCCGCCATGGATGGCAGGGGGGGCCGGACGGGCCGCGCGGCCCGCGCGGCCCATCGCCCCGCGGCACGGCATGTCGTTTTAATGGACTTGACGGTACATTAAATCCAGGTAAGATTACTGTACTTTGTGGTCCATTTATTCCGGTCGCAGCGACGCAGAGGCTGCCCGTCGGCCGGGGCCGGTGGCGCAGGCACTTGGTGCCGGCGCGGCGCGGCCGCGTTCACCAACCGAATCGTGCGAGGGCATTCATGTCGAGTTCCAAGGTGGTGGTGGTTTCCGGGGTCTCGTCCGGAATCGGGCGGGCCGCTGCCGTGAAGTTCACCGAACGGGGATGCCGGGTGTTCGGCACGGTCCGCAGCCTCGAGCGCGCGCAGCCGATACCCGGTGTCGTGCTGGTCGAGATGGACGTGCGCGACGACGCTTCGGTGCAGCGCGCGGTCCAGGTGGTGATGGCCCAGGCCGGACGCATCGACGTGCTGGTCAACAGCGCCGGCGGGACGCTGCTGGGGGCCGTGGAAGAAACCTCGGTGGCCGAGGCCCAGTCGCTGTTCGACACCAACCTTTTCGGCATCCTGCGCACCACGAAGGCGGTGCTGCCCATCATGCGCGGGCAGCGCGCGGGACGGATCATCAACGTCAGCTCGGTGCTCGGGTTCCTGCCTGCCCCGTACATGGGGATTTATTCAGCGTCCAAGCATGCGGTCGAAGGCCTGTCCGAGACCCTGGACCACGAGGTGCGCGGCTTCGGCGTCCGCGTGGTGCTGGTCGAGCCTTCCTACACCAAGACCAACCTGGACCTCAATGCGCCGCAGGCCGCTTCGCCGATTTCCGCCTACGACGCCGAGCGCGCGCTGGTGTCCCGCGCGATCGTGCGGAACGTCACCGAGGCGCCTGCTCCCGACGGCGTGGCCGCCACCATCGTCGATGCCGCCCTCGGCGCATGGCGCATGCGCCGCACACCCAAGGGCCAGGCCTCGCTGCTGAGCAGGTTGCGCCGCTTCATGCCGGCCGGGCCGGTGGATGCCAACCTGCGCAAGACCTTCGGGCTGGCCTGAACGCGGGGCTTCGGCCGGGCCGCGGCGGAACCGATCGCGCCGGCGCGGGCCGCGGCTTCGTCAGCCGGCTTCCGCATAGGCGGCCATGAAGACCCGCACGGCCTCCCGAAGCAGGGCCTTGTTCTCCCGCGCGTCGGGCATCTCGAGCTTCAGCAGGCCGCGGATGTGGCCGTCGCCGAGGAACATCGCGAGGAACAGGTCCGCCGCCTGCCGCGGGTTTCGCACCTTCAGGCTGCCGGCGACGTCGGCGCGGCGCAGATAGGCCGCCAGGTCGCCGACCAGCCGTTCCGCCCCTTGCCGGTAAAAGGCGCGGCAGGCCTCCGGCTGTGCGCCGGCGGCACCGTAGACCGAGCGGAACTGACCCAGCGCTTCTTCCTCGCGCGTCAGCGCGAGGAACTGCTCGCCGATGGCCAGCAGCGCCTTGCGCGGTTGCTGCGGATCCATCGCTTCCACGCCCGCCAGCCCGCCCATCACGAGGTCGGTGCGGTCGCGCACGGCCGCTTCGAACAGCCCTTCCTTGGACGAGAAATGGCTGTAGATGGTCATCTTCGAGACGCCGGCGTCGGCCGCGATGGCATCCACGCTGGCCCGCTCCAGGCCGTGCGCATTGAAGTGATGGCGCGCCGCTTCCAGGATGCGCCGGCAGCGCTCCGGGTCCCGCGGCCGGCCGCGGCGGGGCGGGGAGGCGGCATCGTCGTCGTTGGGGGGCATCGTCTTCATTTATGGACTTGACGGTACAGTATATCTGACTACACTTTAGTGGACCGACCAGTCCATTAAATGGAGTCATTCATGAGGTTCACCGCACGCCGCAGCCGCGGCGCGTGCCTGCGGCCCGGCCCGACGGCGGTGGCCGCCGTGGCGCTGGCGATGCTATCGGCATGCTCGTCACCGTCGCTGCAGCCCTTGCGGCCGCCCGTGCCGCTGGCGGCCGCGTTCACGCACGAGCAGCCGGCGGGTGTGGCGGCGCGAGCGCTCGACGAAGACTGGTGGGACGGGTTCGGTGATCCCACGCTGGCGCGGCTGGTCAGGCAGGCCTGGGGCGCGAACCAGGACGTGGCCATCGCGCTGCAGCGGGTCGGCCAGGCGCGGGCAGGCACCGCTGCGCAGGGGTCCCGCCTGTGGCCCGCGCTGGGCCTGCAGGCTTCTGCGTCGCGCAGCGCCAGCGGCCTGCCCGAACCCGCCAAGCAAGGCATGCCGGACGTGCGCGCATGGCGCGCCGGTGTCGACCTGGCCTGGGAGATCGACCTGGCCGGCGGCGTGCGCGCCGCGCACGACGCCGCGCTGGCCGATGCCGCGGCCGCCCAGGCCGCGGCAGTGGGCGCCCGGCTGCTCGTCGGCAGCGAGGTGGCACGGCAGTACTTCGTGCTGCGCGGCGCCGAGCAGCGCCTGCGCATCGTCGAGGCGCTGGCCGAGGCCCAGCGCGAAACGGCGGCCCGTGTGCAGAGCCGCCAGCGTGAAGGCCTGGCCAGTGCCTTCGACCTGGACCGTGCGCGTGCCGAGGCCGATGCGCTCGATGCGCAGCGGCCGGCGCTGCGCATGCTGGCCGGCACTTCGCGCACGCGGCTGGCCGTGCTGCTGGGCCGCAGCCCGTCCGACCGCGTCGTCGGCGAGGACCCGGATTTCGCCTGGCCCGCGGCGCGCGAGATCGGCGCGGGCCAGCCCAGCGGGTTGCTGCGGCGGCGCCCCGACCTGGTCGCCGCCGAGGCCCGCGTCGCCGCCGAAGCGCTGCGTGGTGCCGAGGCCCGCGCCCAGTGGTGGCCCAGGCTCTTCCTGAGTGCGCTCGCCGGCCGCCAGGACCTGCGGCCGAACGGGTTCGACCTGGCACCCGTGCGCTTCTCGAACGTGGCGCTGGCTTTCGCGGCGCCGATCTTCAACGCCGGCCGCATCGACGCCGGCATCCGCGCGCAGTCCGCCCGGGCGGAAGAAGCGCTGCTGTCCTGGCAGAAGGCGGTGCTGGTGGCAGTTCAGGAGGTCGAGGACAGCCTGCTCGTGCGCTCGCAGGAGGCCGAGCGCGCCGCCGCGCTGGCACGCACCGTGGACCACCGCCGCCGCTCGCTGCAGCGGGCCGAGTCGCTGCTGCGCGAAGGGCAGATCGACCTGCTGCCCTTGCTCGACGTGCAGCGCTCGGTGCTCGCCAGTGAACTGGCCTTGTCGGACAGCCGCCTGCAGCAGGTGCTGGCCGACGTGCAGCTCTACAAGGCGCTGGGCGGCGGAGCTGCCCCGCGGCACGCCGGTGCCGAGATGACTTCCCTTGCCGCAAGGACACTCCCGTGAACGAGACCCCTTCCACCGTGCCGCTCGTGGCGCTGGCCGCCGCCAGCACTTTGTTGGCCGCGTGCGGCCAGCCGCCTGCGTCCACCCCGGTCGTCAAACCGGTCTTCGTGACCACCGTGGCCCCGGCCTTGTCCACGCAGGCCCGCAGCTTCACCGCGGTGGTCCGGGCCCGGGTCGAGACGGACCTGGGATTCCGCACCGGCGGCCAGGTGATCGAGCGGCTGGTCGACGTGGGCGCCGTCGTGAAGCCGGGCCAGCCGCTGGCCCGGCTGGACCCGGCCGACCATCAACAGGGCGCGCGCGCTGCCGCCGACCAGGTGCAGGCGGCCTGGGTGGACGCGCGGCAGGCGGCCTCTGACGAGGCGCGCTTGCGGCGGCTTCTGGCCGATGGCTCGGTGGGCGCCGCGGACCATGAACGCCAGAAGGCGCGCGCCGAGGCCGCGGCCGCCCGGCTCGACCAGGCGCGCCGCCAGCTCGAGCTGGCCCGCAACCGCGAGGCCTACACGACGCTGGTGGCGCCGTACGCCGGGGTGGTCACCGCGCGGCACTTCGAGCGCGGCCAGGTGGTGGCTGAAGGCCAGCCGGTGATTTCCCTGGCCCGCGAGGGCGAGCGCGAGGTGGTGGCCGACCTGCCCGAGGACTGGGTGGGCCGGGTGGCGAAGCTCGCTGCCAGCGCCACGCGGTGGCCGGACGCCGGCCCGCCGCTGCAGCTGGTGCTGCGCGAGCTGTCGCCGCTGGCCAGTGTGCCGGGCCGCACCTACCGCGCACGTTACGCGGCCGCGCCGGAATCCCGCGCGCAGCTGGCGGCCTTGCCGCTGGGCAGCACGGTGCGGCTGGCGCTGGCGGGACCGCAGGCCGGGCCCGCCGTTGCCGTGCTGCCGGTGACCGCGCTGGTGAAGGGCAGCGGGCCGGCGGGCGTCTGGACCTTGAACGCCAAGGGATCGGGGCTGGTGTTCGCGCCGGTCCAGGTGGTGTCGATGGACGACGCCTCGGTGCACGTGACCGGCCTGGCCGCCGGCAGCCGCGTGGTCAGCGTCGGCGCCCAGAAGCTGGATGCGGGACTGGCCGTGCGCGCCATCGAACGTGCGCCCGAATCAACACCGGCGGCCGATGCCGCGAAGGGCAACCCATGAAGCGGTTCAATCTCTCCGAGTGGGCCGTCACCCACCGGCCGATGGTGCTGTTCCTGATCATCGCGACGCTGATCGTCGGCAGCCTGTCCTTCAGCCGCCTGGGCCGGCTGGAGGACCCCAGTTTCGACGTGCCGCAGATGACGGCCATCGTGGTGTGGCCGGGCGCCAGCGCCGAGCAGGTGCAGGACCAGGTGCTCAACCGCATCGAGCGCCGGCTGCAGGAGCTGGACCACTTCGAGTACGTGCGCAGCTTCGCCCGCCAGGGCTACGGCGGGATCACGCTGTGGATGAAGGGCGGCAGCAGCAAGGCGGAGCTGGAGAACGCGTGGTACCAGGCGCGCAAGAAGATCGGCGACGTGCGGCAGGAGTTCCCCGACGGCGTGCGCGGGCCCTTCTTCAATGACGAGTACAACGACCGCTACAGCGTGCTCTACGCCCTCAGCGCCCCCGAGCTGTCGATGGCCGAGCTGCTCACCGTCACCGAGGAGGTGAAGCGGCGCTTCCAGGGCGTGCCCGGCGTGGCCAAGGTCGACGTGCTGGGCAAGCAGGCGGAGCGCGTGTACGTGGAGCTGTCCACGCAGCGCCTTGCGGCACTGGGCATTCCGCCCACGGCCGTGTTCGACGCGCTGGCGCGGCGCAACCTGGTGGCCCCGGCCGGGTCGGCCGATGCGGCGCACGACCGTGTCCAGGTGCGGGTGGACAGTGGCCTGCGCAGCGTTGCCGACGTCGCCGACGTGACGCTCGAAGTGAGCGGCCAGGCGCTGCGGCTCGCGGACGTCGCCACCGTGCGCGCCGGGCATGAGGATCCGCCCAGCCTGACCATCCGGCACAACGGCGTGCCGGTGCTCGCCATCGGCGTGACGATGCAGCGCAACGGCAACGTGCTGGACTTCGGGCGGGCGCTGGCGCAGCGGCTGGCGCAGGTGCGCGAGG
>CAMLJY010000113.1 GCA_946480465.1 uncultured Burkholderiales bacterium | reverse complement strand
GCGGCGGGCGCACGGGACGGCGTCGCGGTAAGCGCCAGCGCGGCGCGGCGGGCAGGCCCGGCCGCTGCGCCGCCCGCTGCGTGGCTCAACCGCCGGCGGCGGCCCGGAACCCAGGCGCTCAGTCGCCCCCGCAGGCCACGCGGTAGCGCGCCTCGTTCAGCAGGACGTGCTCGGCGAGCAGGGCGGTCGCGCGCCGCACGTCGCCCGCCGCCACCGCATCGACCAGCACCTGGTGGGCCGAGACCATGTCGCTGGTCGGCGACCGGTGGCGCAGCGCGACGAGCTGCGAGCGGATCACCTCGTAGCCGGAGCGCAGGTAGCCGTTGCTGCAGTGCGCGAACAGCAGCCAGTGGAACTCCATGTCGATGCGGGCCAGCGCCTGTTCGTCCCGTGCCCGCTCGGCCTTCTTCATGTCGGCGACCAGCTTCGCCATGTCCGCCGCGAGTGCGGCCGCATCGCTGCCCATCGCCTCGCGCATCGCGGCGCTCTCGACCATCACCCGGTAGCGGCACAGCTGGCCGACCTGTTCGGGATCGAGGCGGAACACGAAGGTGCCGCGCTGCGGATGCACCTCGACCAGGCCCTCTGACTTCAGCCGCAGCAGCGCCTCGCGGACCGGTGTCTTGCTGACGCCCATGCGCTGCGCGAGCTGCGCCTCCGACACCTGCTCGCCGAGCTTGAGCTCGCCGCGCACGATGGCCTCGCGGATCCGGTCTGCCGCCAGGTCGGTCAGCAGTTGCGGCCGCTCCAAGTTCAGCGCAACGCTCATGTCGGTGCTCCCATTCGAAGGCCGCAGTATAGGCCCGCACCCTCTAGGGTAAATCCTAGATTCCGCATCTGATATCTCAGATATCGTACGCCGCATTGCAGATCTCGCTGTCATCACGCCATGGACCATTGCCTCCCGACACCGTCCCGACCGGCCTCCAACCGGGGCCCCGACGCCCTGAAGCATCGCGTGGTCGCGGTGGACGACGGCTACGCCGCCTACGACCAGGAGGCGGCGCTGCTCGGCGCGGTGGGGGCGCAGTTCCAGGTGCGGCCGTGCGGCGGCGACCCCGCGGCCGTGGCCCTGGCCGCGCGGGACGCTGACGTGGTGCTGGTGCGCGAGTCGCCGCTGTCGCGCCCGGTGATCGAGGCGCTGCCGCGGCTGCGGGCGATCGTGCGCTACGGGGTGGGCGTCGACAACGTCGACCTGGCGGCTGCGCGCGAGCGCGGCGTCGTGGTCGCCAACGTGCCGGACTACGGCGTCGACGAGGTCAGCAGCCAGGCCGTGGCGCTGGCGCTGGCGGTGGCCCGGCGCCTGCGGCTGCACGACGCCGAGGTGCGCGCCGGCCGCTGGTCCGCGGGCGTGCTCAAGCCCATGTACCGCTGGCGCGGCCGCACCCTGGGGCTGGTGGGCTACGGCCGCATCGCGCGCATGACGCAGGAGAAGCTGATGGGCTTCGGCTTCGCGCGCGTGCTGGTGCACGACCCCCATGCCGACCTGCCCGGCGGCGTGCAGGCGGCGGACCTCGACACGCTGTTCGCCGAGTCCGACCTGGTCTCGCTCCACGCGCCCTTGAACGCCGATACCCGCCACCTGGCCCATGCGCGCCGGCTCGCGCTGATGCCGCCGGGCGCCATCCTGGTCAACCCCGCGCGGGGCGGCCTGGTGGACCTCGACGCGCTGCATGCGGCGATGAGCGCCGGCCAGCTGCTCGGCGCGGGCCTCGACGTCTTCGATCCCGAGCCGCCGGACCTGTCGCACCCGCTCTTCGCCCTCGACAACGTCATCGTGACCAACCACGTCGGCTGGTACAGCGAGGAGTCGATGCGCGAACTGCAGCGCAAGGCGGCCGAGGAGGCGGTGCGCGTGCTTCGGGGCGAGGCACCGCGGAACTGGGTGAACGCGTGGTAGCGGATGCCGCGCCCGAAGGAGATGCCATGAAGCCGAAGCCCCGGCCGGCGCCACCCGCGCCCGCGGTGATGGACGATCAGCGCGCCGGGCGCGGGCCCGCCGCGCCTGAAGGCGGTGCCGGTGCCGCCCTGCTGGCCTTCGGCGCAGGGGCCTGCCGCGTGGCGATGGCCGGCTGCATGGCCGTGATGGCGGCGGCCGTGTTCATCAACGTCGTGCTGCGCTACGGCTTCGGCACCGGCATGGCCGGCGGCGAGGAACTGGCGCGCCTGCTCTTCGTGTGGATGGTCTTCATCGGCGCGACGCTGGCCTACCCGGCCGGCGAGCACATGGCCTTCAACAGCCTGCTGCAGGCGCTGAAGGGCCGGCCCGGCGTGCTGGCGCTGGCCGCGGTCGTGATCCGGCTGCTGGTGGTGCTGGCCTCGGCCCTGCTGGCCTGGGGTGCCTGGCAGCAGGTGGTGGTCGGGCTGGGCAGTCGCTCGGTGGTGCTGGGCTACCCCAGTGCGCTGCTGCCGCTGCCGGCGCTGCTGTGTTCGCTGGCCATCGGCGCCATGGCGGCGCTGCAGCTGCTGCAGCGCCGGCCGCTGCACCTGGGCCATGCCCAGGACCTCGAATGAACGCCACCGGACAACGACCATGCTGATTCGTAAAGAACGCGTCAACGCAGGAGCAGGCGCATGAGCGACGAGTGGCTCGCCTTCGCCCTGTTCATCGGCGGCATGGTGCTGCTGCTGGGCATCGGCATGAACATGGGCCTGGCCCTGGTGCTCATCGCGGCGGCCATGGCCTGGGCGCTGGGGTTCTGGGACACCCAGCTGCTGGCGCAGAACCTGGTGGCCGGGGTGGACAGCTTCCCGCTGCTGGCCGTGCCCTTCTTCGTGCTGGCCGGCGAGCTGATGAACGCGGGCGGCCTGAGCCGCCGCATCATCCAGGCCGCGCAGGCCTGGTTCGGCCACGTCGGTGGCGGGCTGGGCTACGTGGCCATCGCCGCCGCGGTGCTGATGGCCAGCATGAGCGGCTCGGCCCTGGCCGACACCGCGGCGCTGGCCACCATCCTGCTGCCGATGATGCGCGAGCGCGGCTATCCGATGAACACCTCGGCCGGCCTCATCGCCTCGGGCGGCATCATCGCGCCCATCATCCCGCCGTCGATGCCGTTCGTGATCTACGGCGTCACCACCAACACCTCGATTTCGGCGCTCTTCCTGTCGGGCATCGCGCCCGGGCTGCTGATGGGCGTGGCGCTGCTGCTGACCTGGAAGCTGGTGATGCGGCGCCTCGACCTGCCGGCCGAGGACCGCCTGTCCTGGGCCGACCGGCTGCGCGCGATGGGGCGGGCCTTCTGGGCGCTGCTGATGCCGGTGATCATCATCGGCGGCATGAAGACGGGCGTGTTCACGCCCACCGAAGCCGCGGTGGTGGCGGCCTTCTACGCGCTGCTCGTCTCCCTCGCCGTGCACCGCGAGATGAAACTCACCGCGCTCTACGGCGTGCTGCTGCGCGCGTCCAGGACCACGGCCATCGTGATGTTCCTGTGCGCCGGGGCCCAGGTGGTCAGCTACATGATCACGCTGGCCGACAGCACCACGGTGCTCAGCGGGCTGCTCGGCCCGCTGGTGGACAGCCCGCGGCTGCTGATGCTGGCGATGATGCTGTCGCTGGTGCTCATCGGCACCGCGCTGGACCTGACGCCGACCATCCTGATCTTCGCGCCGGTGATGCTGCCGCTGGCCGTGAAAGCCGGCATCGACCCGGTGTACTTCGGGCTGATGTTCATCCTCAACGGTGCCATCGGCCTCATCACCCCGCCGGTGGGCACCGTGCTCAACGTGGTGGCCGGCGTCGGCCGGCTGTCGCTGCACGGCGTCATCAAGGGCGTCAACCCGTTCCTGCTGTCGTACCTGCTGATCCTGTCCCTTCTCGTGGCCGTTCCGGGCGTGGTGACCGTGCCGCTGTCCTGGATGCGCTGAATCTTCACTCACTGTCAATGGACGTTAGGAGACATCGATGATCCCGTTGCGCCGCCTCACCCTTTCCGTTTCCCTCGCATGCGCCCTCGGGGTGCTGGCGCCGGCCGCCGCGCAGGCGCAGGACGTCAAGGCCCGGGTCATCCGGTTCGGCTACGGGCTGGCGGAGGCCAGCAACCAGGGGCGCGCCGTCAAGTTCTTCGCCGAGCAGGTCGAGAAGGCCTCGGGCGGCAAGATGAAGGTGCGCGCCGTGGGCGGCGCCGCGCTGGGCACCGACGTGCAGATGCAGCAGGCGCTGATCGGCGGCGCGCAGGAAATGATGGTGGGCTCCACCGCCACGCTGGTGGGCATCGCCAAGGAAATGGCGCTGTGGGACACGCCCTTCCTGTTCAACAACACGCAGGAGGCCGATGCCATCCTCGACGGCCCGGTGGGCCAGAAGGTGATGGACAGGCTGCAGGACAAGGGCCTGGTCGGCCTCGTCTACTGGGAGAACGGCTTCCGCAACGTCACCAACAACAAGAAGCCGATCCAGACCGCGCAGGACCTGGAGGGCATCAAGCTGCGCGTGATGCAGAACCCGGTGTACCTGGACACCTTCAAGAGCCTCGGCGCCAACCCCGTGCCGCTGGCGTTCCCGGAACTGTTCCCGGCCCTGGAGACCGGCACCGTCGACGGCCAGGAGAACCCGTACACGAACATCCTGTCCGGCAAGTTCTACGAGGTGCAGAAGTACGTCAGCGCGACGAACCATGCCTACAGCCCCTTCATCGTGCTGGTCAGCAGGAAGTACTGGGACGGCCTGAGCAAGGACGAGCAGAAGGTGCTGGCGGATGCCGCCCGCGCCAGCCGGGCGTTCGAGCGCAAGGACACGCGCGAGGCGGCGGCACGCGCCCTGGCGGACCTGCAGGCCAAGGGCATGGTCTTCAACAAGATCGCGCCGAAGGAAACCGGCCGCATGCGCGACAAGCTGACCACCGTCAATGCCGGCATCGCCACCACGGTGGGCATGGACCTGTGGCAGGAGGCCCAGTCCGCGCTGGCCAAGCTGCGCGGCGCGCAGTAGCGGCAACGCGATCGCGCGGCAGCTCGGCAGCGCACTGGCGCACTGGCGCATTGGCGCATTGGCGCATTGGCGTGCCAGCGCGCGCCGGCACCGCGGCCGGGGCGGTGCGCCCGTGCGGGGCTGGCGCCCGGCCGCTTCCGTGGCACTGGTGTGGAGGGTTCGACATGGACCAGCATGGATTCGCACGGCGCCGGCGGCTGCTGCTGGCGGCGGCCTGGGGGGCAGGGGTGCAGCTCGCGGGCGGCGCGCGAGCCTCCGCACCGTTGCAGATGCGTGTGGGCATCGGCCTGCCGGCCGACTCGATCCAGGGCCGCGCGGTGCAGGACTTCGCGCAGCGCGTCGATCGCTATGCGCAGGGCGCGCTGCGCATCGAGTTGCACGCGGGCGGCCAGCTCGGCAACGACCTGACGATGGTGCAGGCGCTGCGCGACGGCACGCTGGAGATGACGGCGCCGGACAGCAGCACGCTGGCGCAGCTCAATCCCGCGTTTTCCGCGGTCAATTACCCATTCACCTTCTTCGACGAGGCCGAGGCCGACACCCTGCTGGACGGCGCCTGGGGCCAGCGCCAGCTGGACGGCCTGATGCCGCACGGACTGGTGGGCCTGGCCTATTGGGAGAACGGTTTCCGGCACATCACCAACAGCCTGCGGCCCATTGCCCAGGCGGCCGATTTCCGCGGCGTGCGCCTGCGCACCATGCAGAACGAGATGCTGACCGAGAGCTTCCGGCGCCTCGGTTTCGAGGCCGTGCCGATGCCGTTCCCGCAGGTGTACGAAGCGCTGCGCGCGAAGCTCGTCGACGGCCAGGAGAACCCGCTGCCGACCATCCTGGGCAGCCGGCTCTACGAGGTGCAGAAGTACCTGACGCTGTCGCGCCACGTCTATTCGGCCTTCGTGCTGCTCGTGTCGCGGCGCCACTGGGACCGGCTCAGCGCGGAACAGCGGGTGGCGCTGCGGCGGGCGGCCGCGGAGTCGCGCGGGCTGCAGCGGCGCTGGAACCGCGAGGCCGCGGGCCTGGCCCTGGCGGCCCTGCGCGAGCGGGGCATGCAGGTCAGCAGCATCCCGCGCGAGGACGCCGAACGCATCCGCAACCGCCTGCGCGACGTCTTCGACAAGCACAACCGCCGCATCGGCGCGAGCGAAGTGATCGATCTCTATGTCGAGCTCGGCCGCCTGCGCACCGGCGCCCGGTGATCGCGCCGCCATGAGCGCTGCTCATGCCCTCATGTCCGAATGTCGTTGGACGACGCCACGTGGCGCGATGGACCATCGCGCCGAGTTTCATGATCCATTGCGAGAAGGAAACCATGCCGATTCATTGCGTGATGCGCCCCTGGGGGCCCGTGGCCACGGGCCTGCTGTCCGCGGCGCTGGGCCTGTGGCCGGCCGCCGGCAGCGCCGGTGATTTCGCCGCGACGAACGACCCGCGCCAGAACGTCGGCTACGAGCCGGCCGAACTGGAGCCCGGCGCGAAGCTGAAGTACTCGGACGACATGGCGATGCCGTTCCGCCTGGGCCAGCCCCACTTCGGCACGGCGCTGAAGGCCATCCCCACGTTCCAGTCGCTGGGCCTGTACTGGGGAGCGCCGGGCGGCGACGGCGCCCAGCCGGCCTACGTGTTCTACCGCCCGGCCGGGGGCGAATGGAAGTTCGCGCTGCCGATGTGGTACGACCAGCGGAACAAGGAGTACCGCGGCAGCATCGTCAAGCTGGCGCCGGGCACCCGCTACGAGGTGCTGGCGTGGTCGCCGACGATGGCGTACTCGGCGACGACGGTGACGACCTGGAGCGAGGAGTTCCCCATCGCCAAGACCGTGCACCTGCCCAGCCGCAGCGAGGTGCCCTACGACATCAGGGAATCCGGCAGCCCGGGCGGCTACGTGCTCTACACCGCCGCGCCGGGAGGCAGCACCATCGACATGGGGGCGACGGACCGGTACCTGGGCAGCTACCACAACTGCGTGAATGTCCAGGCCGCCTACGTCATCGTGCGCGGCCTGACGCTGAAGAACTGCCAGCGCAGCGGCATCGCGCTGCAGGATGGCGCGCACCACGTGGTGGTGGTGGAGAACGACATCAGCGGCTTCGGCAGCGGCTGGAAGGACATGCCCGCTGCGATTTCGGAACCGACGGCCATCATCCGCCAGGGCTACAACGAGCAGTTCGGCATCGGGTGCTGGAACTACCGCACGCCCGTCGAGCGCAAGGTCCACACCGTCGTCATCCAGCGCAACCGCATTCGCGACCCGCGTTACGGCTCGCAGCATTGGGCCTATGGCCATCCCAATGTCGCGAATGCCGTCGGCTTCTACCACTGCGGTTCGAACCACGTCATTCGCTACAACGAGATCAGCGCCGTGCCCGGCCATTACTTCAACGACGGCATCGGCGGCAGCGACAACTTCACGTTCGAAGGTTTCCCCTACGCCGATTCCGACATCCACGGCAACAAGATCGCCGGCGTGTACGACGACGGCATCGAAGCCGAAGGCGCCAACCGCAACGTGCGCATCTGGGGCAATTTCATCGAGCAGGCGCAGGTCGGCATCGCGGCCGCCACGACGTCGATCGGTCCGCTCTACGTCTTCGGCAACGTCATGAACAACAACGCCGGGCTGTCCCGCCCATTCAACCCCACGCCGGACAGCGACGACCGGGGGTCGTTCTTCAAGGTCGGTTCCAACGTGGCCAAGGTCAATGGCGGGCGCATGTACTTCTTCCACAACACCGCGCTGCAGCCGCGGCCGCCGGGCGGGCTGGGCATCCAGCACTGGATGGGCGTGGCCGCGGGCATCGACAAGGCCGGTGGAGACACCTGCAACATCGTCAGCCGCAACAACATCCTGCCGGTCTGGAAGCCGAACCGGAAGTCGGCGGTGCGCATCAATGCCGCCTGCGGCAGCAGCGACGTCGACCACGAGCTGACGCGCGGCGGCGTGGACGATACCTTCCTGGTCCCGGGCAGGAACATCCTGACCGCGCCGGCGCTGAACTTCGATGCCGACCTGTTCGCGGCCGCGCTGGATTCGGCCGTGCAGCGCGAGATCGGCTATGACGTGCCGCTCGGTCTCGACCCGAAGGCCGACACCTCGACCAAATACGTCGGCAAGCTCTACCTGTCGGCCACGGACGTGAGTGCCGGCGGCCATTTCAAGGTGATTGCCGGGTCGGCGGCGTACCAGGCGGGGCAGTGGCTGCCGAACTTCAACGACATGGAGCGTCCGGACATCGGCGCGCAACAGCAGGCCGAGCGACCGCTGGAGTTCGGTGTCAACGCGTACCGCCGGCCCGCGGGCACCGCGGCCCGATCGCAGCGGGCGCGTTGAGCCGCCTCGCTGCGGGCCGTGGCGCCGCTGCACGCGGCACCGGTGCCCTGCGCAACGGAGGACCATCATGGACTTTGTGCTCGCGGTGCATGGCGGCGCCGGCACCATCACCGTCGGTGAAGCCGACGAGGCGCCGTACCACGAGGGGCTGCGCGACGCGCTCGAGGCAGGGACGAGAGTGCTGGGCGCCGGCGGAACCGCGCTGGATGCGGTGGTGGCCGCGGTGATGGCACTGGAGGACTGCCCGCTGTTCAACGCCGGCCGCGGCGCCGTGTTCAACGCGGCCGGCGAGCATGAACTGGACGCCGGCGTGATGGACGGTGCCACGCTGCGGGCCGGTTCGGTCGCGGCGGTCCACAAGCTGCGCAACCCGGTCAGCGCCGCGCGCGAGGTGCTGCTGGACGGCCGCTGCGTGGTGCAGTGCGGCCACGGTGCGGAGGCCTTCGCCGCCGCGCGCGGCCTGACGATGGTGCCCAATTCCCACTTCTCGACGCAGCAGCGCCATGCGCAGTGGCTGCGGGCCTGCGGCCACGAGGTGGACGTCGCGGGTGCCCGGCACGGCCTGGCGCCGGCGCCGGCGCTGCTCGTCGATCCGGCCCAGATGGGCACGGTGGGGGCGGTGGCGCTCGACCAGCGCGGGCACCTGGCCGCGGCCACGTCCACGGGCGGCCAGACCAACAAGCGGCGCGGCCGCATCGGCGATTCGCCGCTCATCGGTGCCGGCGTCTACGCCAACAGCCGCACCTGCGCGGTGTCGGCCACCGGCACCGGCGAGCATTTCATCCGCGCCTGTGCCGCGCACGACGTCCATGCGCGCATGCAGTACGGCGGCGCGCGGATCATCGATGCCGCCGCCGAGGCGCTGTTCTCGGTGGCTTGCCTGGGCGGCATCGGCGGGCTGATCGCGCTCGGCCGGGACGGCACGCTGACGATGCCGTTCAACTCGCCCGGCATGTACCGGGGCTGGGTGCGGTCCGGCGAGGCACCCGGAACGGCGGTGTTCGCATGACCGGCCGGCCGCGCGCGCACGGACGCTCACATCAGACGCTAGGGGGCGCATGGGCATGAACGGCACGATCCTGGTCGTGGGCGAGAAGTTCGCCGCGCTGGCCGATGGCAGCACCGTCGCGACGGTGGATCAGCTGGCGGCGTGGCCGGGCGACCGGCTGGCGCCGGCGCGCCGCATCGTCGTCGGGCAGGGGGTCGGTCCGGAAGGCCTGGCGCTGGTGCGGCAGGCCGTCGCGCGCTGCCCGCGCGGGCAGGCGCCGGTGCTGGAAGAGCACGTCTCACGCCGCGCCGATCGCGCGCTGGTGCACAAGCGGTGGCCGCACAACGTGGTGATCACGCAGCCGGCGGCGTGCGGGCCGGACGCGTTCAGCGCGCAGCTGGTGATCGACGACCGCTGCGCGGAACTGGCCGACCACACCACCGGACTGCACGTGCAGGGCATGGTGCTGATCGAAGCCGCTCGGCAGATGTTCATCGCGGTCTCGCCGCAGGTCTGCGCGCGGGCCGGCTGCGACGGCGGCGGCGCGCAGCACCTGCTGCGGGAGCTTCAAGCCAGCTTCAGCCGCTTCGTGTACCCGCTGCCGACGGCCATGCGGCTGACCATCGGTGCCACGCGGTACTTCGCGCGGCCGGCCCTGCTGGTGTCGGCGCTGACGGTGCGATTCGAGCAGGCCGGCGATGAATGTGCCGCCATCCGCTGCAAGGGCGTCTCGCAGGATCGCGCGGTGCTGGCGCGCCAGGAGCGGACCGGCGCCGACCGTCACCTGGGCTGCCTGCGCACGCCCGCCCTGCAGCGGGGCGATGCGGACGGCGGCCGGTTCGTCACGCCGTGAGGAAACGGCCCCGGGGAGGCGCTCCCCGGGCACCTTCCTCACCAGCCCGCGGCCTTCGGTGACCGCGGCGGCGCCGGGCAGGCGCTGCCGCCCTCGATCGCAGGCACCAGCACCGGCGCCAGCGACTTCATCACCTGCGCCGCCAGCGCGCTGGTGAAGCGGAAACGGGCGGCGTCGGGCTCCTGGGCATGGATCATCACGGTGCCGTAGTGACGGTCGCCGATCAGGAAGGCGAAGCTGGCGGTGCGGTTCAGCACACGCGACGAGATCAGGCGGCCGCCGCGGCCATGGACCTCGAAGCGGTGGTCGCCGGTGCCGGTCTTTCCTGCCACCTGAAGTACGCGGCCGTCGGCGGTGGTGAAGGCGCCGTGCAGCCGCCGCGCCGTGCCCGTGGCCACCACGTCGGCCAGCGCGCGCCGGACCGTGCGCGCCACCTCCGCCGGCAGCACCCGCTGCGGCGCCGCGCCGGGCTGATGCTGCAGCCGCGTTTCGTACGGCGTGCCGCGCGCGAAGAGCAGGCCCGCCGTGCGGATGGCCGGCAGGCGCAGGCCGTCGTTGGCGACGATGCCCATCAACTCGGCCAGCGCCGCCGGCCGGTCGCCGGAGGCGCCGATGGCGGTGGCGTACGAGGGCGTCAGCGCATCGAAGGGGTAGCCCAGCCGCTGCCAGGACTGCAGGATCTTCCGGAACGCCGCCGCCTCCTGCAGGCTGCGGATGCGCACGTCCTGCGCGCCGGCGCGGCGCGTGCGGAAGAGCCAGGCGTAGGCCTCCTGGCGCTGGCGGGTGCTGGCGGCCAGCACCTCGCGGAGCGTGGCGTTCGGGTGCTGGTGCAGGTGGCCCACCAGCCACTGGTCCAGCGGGTGCAGCGCGGCCAGGACGTCGGCGCCTGCGGCGGGCAGCTGCTCGGGGTGGGCCCGGTAGTGGCGGTAGAAGCGGGTGATGTAGGCGCGGCCTTCCAGGTCGGCAAAGCGCTCCAGCAGGCGGCGCCGTTCGGCGGGGTCGGCGCTGGCATCCGGCGGGCCGCCGGCCTCGGGCCCGGCGTGCACGTGGCGGTGCACGATGTCGCGCATCAGCCGGATGAAGACGAGGTTGACGGAGTGGCGCATGGCCTCGCGCAGGCTCATCACGCGGCCGTCGTGCTCGCGGTCGAAGTTGACGAAGTGGTGCAGCCCGCCGCCGGTGCGGAAGGCCTCGCCGGGGCTGGCGGAGTAGCGGCGTTCCATCGCCGCCTCGGTCATCGCCTGCAGGCTGCGGTCGCTGGCCTGCGCCAGGTACTCGCGCGCCCAGCGGCCGAGCGCGTCGCGCTCGTGCACCGGCAGGGCCTGCAGCGCCGCCGCGTCCAGCCCGCTCCAGCGCCGGTGCAGGTCGGCGACCAGTTCCAGGTAGGTCACCAGCGTGCGCAGCTTGGCGGTGGAGCCCAGGTCGAGCCGCGCGCCTTCGTTGATGTCGAAGGGCTGGTCGCCGCTGTCGGCCTGCACCCGCAGCAGGTTGGCGCGTTCGCCGCGTTCGTACAGGCTGACGCTGAAGACCAGCCGCGCGGGGTCGTCGCCGGGGGCGAGCATGTGCTGGCCGACCAGCCCCGCCGCCTTCGCCGCCGCGGGATCGCGCAGTGCGCGCAGGCGCCGCGTCACCTCGCGCTGGGCCGCACCGTCGATGGTGCCTGCCACGCTCAGGTCCAGCCGGTCCAGGTCGTAGGCCTGCGGCACGTCCAGCAGCGCGGCCAGCCGGCTGCGCGCGGTGGCGGTGAGCTTGCGCTGGGCCTGCAGCGCGGCGTCCTCGGCCGGCGCGCGCGGCAGCAGCGCCAGCGGCAGCGGCAGCGCGGCGTCGCGCAGTTCGTGGCTGATGACGCCCGCCTCGGCCATCACGCGCAGGTGGCTGTCGGTCAGCGGCCCCAGCCTGGCCGCTCCCTCGCCCAGGTAGTACGAGGGCCGGCGCTGCGCCACCAGCAACGACAAGGCCTGCTTGAAGACCAGCGCCTGCTCGGCCGGCGTGGGCGGTGTCGGCGCCAGCAGCGCCTGCGCGGCCTGCACCTCGGGGGGGCGGCCCTGGCAGCCAGTCCGGCCGGCCGGCCGGCGGCCGGTCCAGGTCGCGCAGCAGGCGCTGGACTTCATCGAAGTCGCGCCCGTACCAGGCCCACAGGCCGTCGCCCAGGCCGTTGACCTCGCCGACGCCGGCCTGCGCCGACAGCGGCACCGTGTCCAGGTAGTCGGCGACGATCTGGCGCCGCCGCGCCTCGGTGTTCTCGCCGTCCAGGTAGGCGCGCACCGAGGCCGAGGCCATCTGCTGCAGCTTGTCGTGCGCCGAGCGGGTGCGCCCCTGGGGCGAGTGGCGGTACTTCTCGATCTGCGTGGCCAGCGTGCTGCCGCCGGGCGCGGGGTGGCCGGGGTCGATGACGCGCAGCACGCGGCCGGCCACCGCCTGCGCCAGCCGGTCCCATTCGACGGCAGGGTTGCGCATCGGCGCGCCGGGATCGAGCAGCTCGCGGTTCTCGATGTAGAGCAGCGCGTCGACCAGCAGCGGCGGCACCGCCTCGAAGCGCCCGTAGACGCGGCGCGGCAGGCGCTCGGCGTACAGCGCGTCGCCGCGGCAGTCCTGCAGCAGCAGGCCGGCCTGGCTGCGCTCGCGGTAGATGGCGAAGAGCCCCTGGTCCTGCAGCTCCAGCAGCCGGGCCGAGGGGCGCGCCTGCGCGGTGACGACGAAGCCGCGCGCGGCCAGGCGCTCGATGAAGCCGGGCAGGCGGGTGTAGCCCAGGCGCTGGTCGTAGGGACCGGCATCGGGGCCGGGAAAGCGGATGGCCGGGGCCGCGCCGGGCTCGACCTCGAAATGCAGTTCGGCGGCCAGCCGGCTCAGCGCGCGCGCCTGCAGCCGCGAGCTGCGGGCCTCCGTCACGACGACGGCCAGCACGGCCGCGGCGCTCGCCAGCAGCAGGCCCGACAGCAGCAGGCGTGCCCAGGCCAGCGGGCGGCGCGGGCTGCGCGCCCCCGCTGCTGCTGGATCCCTCGCCTCGGGCACGTCCACGGGCTGCTTCACCACGGCAAGTGTGTGGGGCGCCGACGGCAGGCGCCATCACCGTTGCACAGACCACGGTCGATGCAGGGGTGTGCCGTTGCCCCGGTCACGCCGCGAGTTTGCGGCCCTGGCGGGCGAAGCGGGCGCGATCGCGCGATCGAGCGGCGGCAGAAGCGCAAACCGGTCACGGCCGGCCGCCTTCGCGCGGCACACTGCGCGCCATGTCCGCGTCGGTTCGAACCATCCTTCCGCTGGCCGTCATCACCTGCGCCGGCATGCTGGCGATGGACCTCTACCTGCCGGCCGTGCCGGCGCTGCAGCAGGATCTGGGGCTGAGCGTGCCGCAGGGGCAGGCCACCATCGCGGTGTTCCTGCTGGGCCTGGCGGCGTCGCAGCTGCTGTGGGGCGAGGCGCTGCACCGCTGGGGCCCCCGGGTCTGCGTGCGGTCGGGGTTGTGGCTGCTGATCGGGGCCAGCCTGGGCAGCGCGCTGGCGCCGGAGCTTCATTCACTGCTGGCGACGCGTCTTTTGCAGGGCATCGCCGCCGGCGCGGCCACGGTGGTCTCCCCCACCGTGATCCGGGCCACCCTGCCGCCGCGGGACGGCGTGAAGGGCATCGCCGCGATCTCGATGATCGAGGCCATCGTGCCGGCCGCGGGGCCCGTGCTGGGCACACTGCTGCTGCTGGTGGCCGATTGGCGCCTGACCTTCGTGCTGATCGCGCTGCTGGCGTTGGCGGCCATGCCCTTCGCCATGCGGGCCACCCCGCGCGAACTGCCCAACCTGGACCACAGCGTGCCCACCGGCTACGGCCGGCTGCTGGCCGACGCACGCTACCTGCGCCTGGCCCTGTCGCACTCGCTGTGCTTCGGCGCGCTGATCAGCTTCGTCGGCAGCGGCCCGCAGGTGTTGCAGCAGGTGCTGCGCCTGGGCGACGCGGCCTTTGCCGTGGCCCAGGTCTGCGGCGTGGCGGCCTTCATGGCCACGGCCAGCCAGTCCGGGCGCCTCAGCGCCCGCCTGGGTCCCGGCCGCGCGATCCAGGCCGGTGCGCTCGGGCACGTGCTGCTGTGCGGAGGCTTCCTGGCCCTGCTGTGGGCGGTCGAGGCGGTGGGCCTGCCGGCGCTGCTGGTGTTCTGGATGGCCTTCTGCGGCCTCTTGGGCCTGCGCGGGCCGGCGGCCTTCAGCGAGGCGCTGGCCGTGCCGGTGGCGCAGATGGGGCGGGCATCGGCCCTGCTGGTGCTGCTGCTGCTGGTCTGCAGTGCCGCGGCCACGCAGGCGGTGGCGCCGTTCCTGCAGCAGCACGGCCTGCGGGCGGTGGTCTGCGCCATGCTGCTGCTGTCCCTGGCGAGCGCGGCGCTGCTGCTGCCCTACCCGCGGGCGCAGCAGCCCGCAGGCGCAGGGGCCGGCACCGCCTGAGGCGGGGGGCGGGGCGCGACCGGACGCCCGGTTTCGTCAGGCTTTTTGCGTCATCGCCAGCGTCAGCTGCCGGCACACGTTGCTGCCGGTGACGGTCAGCCGCAGGCCGCCGCCGTGCCATTCCAGCCAGTCGAGGGCAACGTAGCCGTCGATGTAGCCGTCGGGGATCTCGCTGGCGCGGCGGCGGCGCAGCA
>CAMLJY010000112.1 GCA_946480465.1 uncultured Burkholderiales bacterium | reverse complement strand
CGCTGCGCGGCCTTGGTGGCGCGGCTGTAGCGGCCGCCGAAGAACTCGGTCAGCGCCTCGCGCAGCGCGGATTGCGCACCGCGTTCGACACGCAGCGCGCGCCACTCGCGCGCGCGCGCCGGCAGGCCCACCAGCGCACTGATGGCCTGCGCCGCGGAGACGATCACGAATCCGATGCCCAGCGCCGCCAGCACGAAGAAGTTCAGCGACATGTCCAGCCGCCAGGCGCCCCAGTAGAACGAGGCCATGCCGTCGTTGTCGCCGAAGGTCAGCGCGGACACCACCGCCACGGCGAACAGCAGCACGAGCCAGATGATGGTCCGCATCGGTTCCCGTCGTGGATCAGCGCCCGGCCTGGGCGGCGGCGATGGCGGCCAGCGTCTCGTCAGGCCGCGGCAGGCTCATCTGGCGCGCCTGGCCGGCCACCTGCTTGACCAGCTCGGTCGCGCTGGCCACGCGGCGCGAGCTGCGGTCGAAGTAGCGGTCCAGCGCGGACTGCACGTCGCGCAGGTCGGACTGCGCGGCGTCGAACTGGCGCGACATCAGCGCCAGCCGCGCATTGAGCAGGCGGAGCTTCAGGTTCTCGCGCAGGAACCAGCCCTGCTCGGGCGCCACGAGCACGGCCTCGGGGTTGTCGATGCGGGTGACGCGAACCAGGGACCGAACCTCCGTCCAGACCCGACCGGACACGGCGCCCCAGGTGTCGGACAGCCACGTCAGATAGCGGTTATCACCGCCGCCTTCGGCCCCGGCGCTGCGTGCGGGCCGGGATGCGGCGGCCATGGCCGCCGCGGCAGCGGCACCGCGCCGCTCGGGCTGGGACAGCAGCGGCAGCTCGTCGGTCATGCGCACGGCCTCGTCCAACTTGATCGCCAGGCTGGCGATGTCCGTCAGCGCCACGGCTCGCGCGCGGTCGATGTCGCGCGAGATGGCGCGGCGCACCCGTTCCGTGCGCGGCAGGTTGATGCGCGCCATGCGCTCCTCGGCCTGGCGCAAAGCGCCTATCAGCGGCTCGGCGCTGCCGGTGATCGCGCTTTGTTGCACGGCGACGCGGATCGCCGCGTCGACGTCGGCCAGCACGTTCTCGTCGCGCGAGCGGGACAGCTGCTGGATCAGTTCCTCGAGCTGGCTGCGTTGCAGCGCGGTCTCGGCCACACGCGCTTCGAGCAGCGCGACCTTGGCTTCGGCGGCATGCGAAATGTCCTGCGCCTGCTTGGCTGCGGCACGCGCCTCGATGACCTGGCTCTGGCTGTCCTGCTGGCGCTTGACGAGTTCCAGTTCCAGCGTCTTCAGGCGTTGTTGGCTGTGGATCGCCAGCGTCAGGCTCGCCACCGAGGCCGCGCCGACGAGCGCCGCGCCGATGATGGCACCGCGCCGCGACAGGCTGATGGCGGGGCGCGCGTCGGGCGGAGGGGAGGGGGCCGGCGCAACGCTCACGGCGGCGGACTCGGCACCACGCTCGGTGGTCGTTGCGGTGTCGTTCACGGTCGCGCGGATTGTAGGGCCCGGGTGAGGTGGGAAGCGACGGCCGCCGGCGCGGGATCGACCCGCTCGACCCGGCCGAAGCCAAGGCCGCGGACGGCATCGGCGATGCGGTCGTGCGTGGCCAGCGCCCAGCCGGACGACCAGTCGGCGCCGGGTGCCAAGCCGGGCAGGTGGCGCGCCGCTTCGCTGCTGCTGAAGAGCCAGGCATGCGCCGCAGGCGCGGCCAGCACGTCCGCGAGCAGCGCCTGGCCCGCGGCATCCAGCACCGGGGCGGTGCGGCGGTAGGCCTCGACGAAGTGCACCTGCGCGCCGTGCTGCGCCAGCGTGGTGGCGAGCCAGTCGCGTCCGCCCTCGCCGCGCACGATCAGCGCCAGGGTGCCCGACCAGTCGCGCCGGCCGCGCAGTTCAGACCACAGCGCCTCGGAATCGAAACGCCCCGCAGCAATGGGCGGCGAGACGATGGCGGCCGCCGGCACGCCCGCGGCCAGCAGCGCGGCCTGCGTGCCAGGCCCGGTGCTGCCCGCCAGCACGCCCTCGGGCCAGGGCGCGCCGGGCGGCCGGTGCGCGGCGAAGCGTTCGACCGCGCTGGGGCTGACGAACATCACCAGCGCGCAGGCCGGCAACTGCCGCCATGCGGCGCGGACCGCCGCCGCATCGGGCGCATCGGCGATGCCCAGCAGCGGGAGCGCGGCGGCCGGCTGGCCCAGCGCGGCCAGTTGCGCCACCCACTGCGCGGCCTGCGGATGCGGCCGCGTGACGATCACGCGCACGGCGGATGGCAGTGCATCCGTCCGGGTCGGGGACTGCACCACGGCGAGGGGGATCAGGCCCGCGGCAGGTACGACGCCGCGCCCGCCTGGCGCAGCTGCGCCGCGGCGGCTTCGCCCAGCGCCGCGGCAGCGGCGGCGTCGGACGCCTCGCCCTGCACCGCCACGCGCAGCAAGGGCTCGGCCGGCCGCTCCGGATGGCCGATGGCGGCATCGAGCACCAGCCGTCCATCAGCCCAGGTGGCATAGGCCGCCAGCGGCATGCTGCAGCTGCCGCCCAGCGCACGGGACACGGCCCGCTCGGCATGGGCACAAAGCCAGGTCGGCTGGTGCGTCAGCTGCGCCAGCTGCGCGCGCAACGCGGTTTCGGACGTTCGCACTTCGATGCCCAGCGCGCCCTGCCCCGCGGCGGGAAGCATGCGATCAGGTTCGAAACAACCCCGGATGCGCGCGGCCAGGCCGAGGCGCTTCAAGCCCGCGGCCGCGAGCACGATGGCGTCGTAGCCGCCCTCGTCGAGCTTGCGCAGCCGCGTGTCCAGGTTGCCGCGCAGCGGCACGAGCGCCAAGTCCGGCCGCAGGTTCATCAGCTGCACCACGCGGCGCAGGCTGGACGTACCGACCACCGCGCCCTGCGGCAATTCATCCAGTGAAGCAAAGCGGTTGGAGACGAAGGCGTCGCGCGGATCCTCCCGCTCGAGCACCGCGGCCAGCTCGAAGCCGGCGGGCAGCTCCATCGGCACGTCCTTCAGCGAGTGCACGGCCAGATGGGCGCGGCCCTCTTCGAGCGCCGCCTCGAGTTCCTTCACGAAGAGGCCCTTGCCACCCACCTTGGACAGGCTGCGGTCGAGGATCTGGTCGCCGCGCGTGGTCATGCCCAGCAGCTCCACGGCCAGGCCGAAGCGCTGCACCAGCAGGTCGCGGACATGGTGGGCCTGCCAGAGGGCGAGGCGGCTCTCGCGGGTGGCGATCTTCAGTGCATTCATCGTGGCGGGATTATCGCCAGGACCCCTGAACGGGCGGACCGCACTGGCCACGCCGGCCGCGTGGCTGCTACCATCCGCCCGTTTGCCGATTGGTAACCCAGTTACATCACCTGGAGCACTCGATGCCCCGCACGCCACGCCGCACCGCCGACACCGAACCCAGCGCCCCGAAGCTCGACGCACAGGATGCCGCCGCAAAGAACAAGCCGCTGGTCGACGATATCCGGTTACTCGGCCGCATCCTGGGTGACGTGATCCGCGAGCAAGAAGGCAAGGAGGCCTTCGAGCTGATCGAACGGGTGCGGCAGCTGTCGGTGGCCTACCGCCTGAAGAAGGACGCCTCCGCCGGCCGCGTGCTGGACCGGCTGCTGAAGAACCTCTCGGGCGACCAGACGGTCAGCGTGATCCGCGCCTTCAGCTACTTCTCGCACCTGGCCAACATCGCCGAAGACCGGCACCACGTGCGCCGCCGGCTGCACCACGAGCGCCAGGGCCACCTGCAGGAAGGATCGCTGGCGATGACCTTCGAGCGCCTGCACAAGGCCGACGTGCGCGCCGCGGACGTGGTGCAGACCCTGCAACACGCCTACATCTCGCCGGTACTCACCGCCCACCCCACCGAAGTGCAGCGCAAGAGCATCCTGGACGCCGAGCGCGCCATCGCCGAGCTGGTGGGCCAGCGCGACGAACTGCACACCGAGCGCGAGCTGCGCGACAACGAGGACATGATCCGCGCCCGCGTCACCCAGCTGTGGCAGACGCGCATGCTGCGCTACACCAAGCTCACGGTGGCCGACGAGATCGAGAACGCGCTGAGCTACTACCCCGCCACCTTCCTGCGCCAGATCCCGAAGCTGTACCGCGAGATCGAGCAGTCGCTGAACGGCCATGCCGTGCCCAGTTTCCTGCGCATGGGCCACTGGATCGGCGGCGACCGCGACGGCAACCCCAACGTGAGCGCCGCCACGCTGCAGCAGGCGCTGGCGCGGCAGGCCGAGGTGGCGCTGCGCTTCTACTTGACCGAAGTGCACGAACTGGGCGCGGAACTGTCGATCAGCAACATGCTGGCGCCGGTGACGCCGGAAATGCGCACCCTGGCCGAGCGATCGCCCGATGCCAACCCGCACCGCGAGGACGAGCCCTACCGCCGCGCGCTGATCGGCATGTACGCGCGCCTGGCCGCCACGCTGCACGAGCTGACCGGCACTGAAGCCCTGCGCCACGCGGTGGCCCCGCAGAACCCCTATGCCGACCCGGCCGAGTTCCTGGCCGACCTGCAGGTGATCGAGGCGTCGCTGCACTCGCACCACGCGCAGGCGCTGATCGGGCCACGCCTGGCGCCGCTGCAGCGTGCAGTGCAGGTCTTCGGCTTTCACCTGGCCACGGTGGATCTGCGGCAAAGCTCGGACAAGCACGAGGCCGTGGTGGCCGAGCTGCTGAAGACCGCGCGCATCGAGGCCGACTATTCGGGGCTGGACGAGAACCAGCGCCAGGCGCTGCTGATGAAGCTGCTGAACGACGCACGGCCGCTGCGCGTGCGTGGCGCGGCGTATTCAGAACTAGCGCAGAGCGAACTGGCGATCTTCGAATGCGCCGGCGAGATGCTCCAGCGCTACGGCCGCGAGGCATTGCGCCACTACATCATCAGCCACACCGAGACGGTGAGCGACCTGCTCGAGGTGCTGCTATTGCAGAAAGAGAGCGGCCTGCTCACCGGCACTTTGGACGACGGCGCGACCAACGCGCTCATCGTGGTGCCGCTGTTCGAGACCATCGGCGACCTGCGCATCGCCGCCGAGGTGATGCGCGGCTTCTACGCCCTGCCCGGCATCCTGGAGCTGATCTGCCGCAGCGGCTGCGAGCAGGACATCATGCTGGGCTACAGCGACAGCAACAAGGACGGCGGCTTCTTCACCAGCAACTGGGAGCTCTACCGCGCCGAGCTGGCGCTGGTGGCCCTGTTCGATCCGCTGGCCGAATCGCACGGGCTCACGCTGCGCCTCTTCCATGGCCGCGGCGGCACGGTGGGCCGGGGCGGCGGCCCGAGCTACCAGGCCATCCTGGCGCAGCCGCCCGGCACGGTGCGCGGGCAGATCCGCCTGACCGAGCAGGGCGAGGTCATCGGCTCGAAATATGCGCACCCCGAGATCGGCCGGCGCAACCTGGAAACCCTGGTGGCCGCCACGCTGGAAGCCACGCTGCTGAACCCCAGCCCGTCGAACCGGCATGGCGCGCCCAAGGCCTTCCTCGACGCCGCAGCGGCCATCAGCGAGGCCAGCTTCGCGGCCTACCGAAAGCTGGTCTACGACAGCCCCGGCTTCACCGACTATTTCTTCGCCGCCACGCCGATCCGCGAGATCGCCGAACTGAACATCGGCTCACGTCCAGCGTCACGCAAGGCCACCCGCGCCATCGAGGACCTGCGTGCGATCCCTTGGAGCTTCTCCTGGGGCCAGTGCCGCGTCGCGCTGCCGGGCTGGTGCGGCTTCGGTTCGGCCATCGAGGCTTTCCTGGGCGAGGGCAGCGGCCGCAAGACCCGGCTGGACCTGCTGCAGCGCATGTACAAGCAGTGGCCTTTCTTCCGCACGCTGCTGTCCAACCTGGACATGGTGCTGGCCAAGAGCGACCTGCGCATCGCCGCACGCTACGTCGAACTGGTGGAGGACCCGAAGATCGCCAAGCGCATCTTCAACGCCATCCGCGCCGAGTGGGAATGCACCCAGGCCGCGCTGTCGCTGATCACCGGCGAGGCCGAGCGCCTGCAGAGCAACCCGGCGCTGGCGCGATCGATCGAGCACCGCTTCCCCTACCTCGACCCGCTGAACCACCTGCAGGTGGAACTGATGCGCCGCTACCGCCACCGCAAGGACAACGACCCGGCCAACGAGCGGGTGCAGCGCGGCATCCACATCTCGATCAACGGCATCGCGGCGGGCTTGCGCAACACCGGCTGAGGTCGCTCACCCCAGCGCCGCGATCACCTCCGGCGGCGCCTGCACCAGCTCGATCAACACGCCTTCGCCGCCGATCGGGAATTCGTCGTTGGCCTTCGGGTGGATGAAGCAGATGTCGTGGCCCGCGGCACCCGGGCGGATGCCGCCGGGAGCGAAGCGCACGCCGTTCGCCGTCATCCATTCCACGGCCTTCTTCAGGTCGTCGACCCACAGGCCCACGTGGTTCAGCGGCGTGGCGTGCACCGCCGGCTTCTTCTCCGGGTCCAGCGGCTGCATCAGGTCGACTTCCACCGCGTGCGGGCCTTCGCCCAGCGCGCAGATGTCCTCGTCGACGTTCTCGCGCTCGCTGACGAAGCTGCTCTTCACCGACAGGCCCAGGACGTCGACCCACAGCGACCGCAAGCGCTGCTTGTCGGGGCCGCCGACGGCGACCTGCTGGAGTCCGAGGATGCGGAAAGGCTTGCTTGCGGTGCTCATGTCTTCAGTTCCGAACTGATGGGCAGGTCCAGCCGCTGCAGCAGCGCCCGGTCGTCGATGACGTCCGGGTTGCCGGTGATCAGCAGCTTGTCGCCGTAGAAGATGGAATTGGCGCCGGCCATGAAGCACAGCGCCTGGACGCCGTCGCCCAGTTCGCGCCGGCCGGCGGACAGGCGCACGCGCGAGGTGGGCATCGTGATGCGCGCTGCCGCGATCACCCGCACGATCTCGAACGGATCGACCGGCTCCTGGCCTTCCAGCGGTGTGCCGCCGACGCGCACCAGGTTGTTGATCGGCACCGATTCCGGCGCGGGATCCAGGTTGGCCAGTTGCGCGATCAGGCCGGCGCGCTGCGGCCGCGTCTCGCCCATGCCGAGGATGCCGCCGCAGCACACCTTGATGCCCGCGTCGCGCACGTGCTGCAGCGTGTCCAGGCGGTCCTGGTACTCGCGGGTGCCGATGATCTTGTCGTAGAAGTCGGGGGCGCTGTCGAGGTTGTGGTTGTAGTAGTCGAGCCCGGCGTCCTTCAACGCGCCCGCCTGGTGCGGCTGCAGCATGCCCAGCGTGACGCAGGTCTCCAGCCCCAGGCCGCGTACTTCGCGCACCAGCACGGCCACCTTCTCGATGTCGCGGTCGTTGGGGCTGCGCCAGGCCGCACCCATGCAGAAGCGCGAAGCGCCGGCATCGCGCGCGGCGCGGGCCGCCGTCACGACCTCTTCCGGCTCCATCATCTTCGTGGCCTTGACGCCGGTGGGATGGTGGATGGACTGCGGACAGTAGCCGCAGTCTTCGGGACAGCCGCCGGTCTTCACCGACAGCAGCGAGGCCAGTTCGACGTCGGCCTGCGGCCAGTGCGCGCGGTGCACCGTCTGCGCCTGGTGGACCAGGTCCATGAATGGCATGGCCAGCAGGGCCTCGACGCGCTCGGGCGTCCAGCCCTCGCGGGGCGTGGCGACGGGCGCCGGGCGCGCAATGACGCGGATGGGCTGGCTGGGGACGAGGGTGTCGGTCAAGCGAATACTCCAAAACTGCGGGAAAGGCGCCGCACCGCCGGGGCGGCGCGGCCACTGCGATCGGACCGAAGCCGGTCAGGCGAAGCGCAGGATGGGCTGGTCGACGGACAGGCTTTCGCCCTGCTTCGCCAGCACCTCGGCCACCGTGCCGTCCTGCGCGGCGGTGAGGATGTTCTCCATTTTCATCGCTTCGATGACCGCCAGCCTTTCGCCCGCCTGCACCGGCTGCCCGGGCTTGACGGCGATGTTGACCAGAAGGCCCGGCATCGGCGAGAGCAGGAAGCGGCTCATGTCGGCCGGCGCCTTGAAGGGCATCACGCGCAGCAGCTCGGCGGCGCGCGGGCTCATCACCTGCGCGTCGATGCGGCGGCCGTTGTGCGAGACCGCCAGCCACAGGCCCTGGCGCTCGATCTGCGCGACGAAAGGCCGGCCGTTGCAGCTGCCGCTGGCGCGGATGGAACGGAAGCGCCAGTCCTTGGCCAGCGTGTAGCGCTTGTCGCTCACCGCCACGACCAGCTCGCCGTTCTGCTGCACCCGGACCGGGTGGTACTGGTGCGCCCCGCCAACGCCCTTCACGACGACCACGAACTCGTCATTGATCTGCACACCATGACCCGGCATCTGGCCGCTGATGCCGGCCGCACGCTCCAGATAACGCCGATTGGCCGCGGCCGCCAGTGCCAGCAGGAAATCGGGGTCGTCGTGCGGCACGTCCTCGGCCTTGAAGCCCTGCGGGTAGTGCTCGGCGATGAAGCCGGTGTTGAAATCGCCGCTCGCGAACTTCGGGTGCGCCAGCAGCGCCGCCTGGAAGGGGATGTTGCTGGAGATGCCGCGGATGACGAAGCCGTTGAGCGCCTCGCGCATGCGGCGAATGGCGTCGGCGCGGTCGCGTCCGTGCACGATCAGCTTGGCGATCATCGAGTCGTAGAACATCGGGATCTCGCCGCCTTCGTAGACACCGGTGTCCACGCGCACGCCACCGAAACGCTCGCCTTCATAGGCCGGCCCCTGCAGCGTGCGCGTGCCCTGCGTCAGGTCCGCCGCCGGCGGCTGATAGCGCACCAACCGGCCGGTGGACGGCAGGAAGTTGCGGAATGGGTCTTCCGCGTTGATACGGCATTCGATGGCCCAGCCTTCGCGCTTGATGTCGGCCTGCGTGAAGCCCAGCTTCTCACCCGCCGCCACGCGGATCATCTGCTCCACCAGGTCCAGGCCGGTGATGCACTCGGTGACCGGGTGCTCCACCTGCAGCCGGGTGTTCATCTCCAGGAAGTAGAAGCTCTGGTCCTTGCCGACCACGAACTCCACCGTGCCGGCGCTCTGGTACTTCACGGCCTTGGCCAGGGCCACCGCCTGCTCGCCCATGGCCTTGCGCGTCGCGTCGCTGATGAAAGGCGAAGGCGCTTCCTCGATCACCTTCTGGTGGCGGCGCTGGATCGAACATTCACGCTCGTGCAGGTACACCACGTTGCCGTGCGCGTCGCCCAGCACCTGGATCTCGATGTGGCGCGGCTGCTCGACGAACTTCTCGATGAAGACGCGGTCGTCGCCGAAGCTGTTCTTGGCCTCGTTGCGGCAGGAGGCGAAACCGTCGTGCGCCTCCTTGTCGTTGAAGGCCACGCGCAGGCCCTTGCCGCCGCCGCCGGCACTGGCCTTGATCATGACGGGATAGCCGATGTCGCGCGCGATCTCCACCGCACGCTCCGGCGATTCGATGGCATCGTTCCAGCCCGGAATGGTATTGACCTGGGCCTCGTTCGCCAGCTTCTTCGAGGCGATCTTGTCGCCCATCGCCGCAATGGAGTAGTGCTTGGGGCCGATGAAGACCAGCCCTGCCTCCTCGACGCGGCGCGCGAAGTCTTCGTTCTCGCTCAGGAAGCCGTAGCCGGGATGGATGGCCTGGGCGCCCGTCTGTTTCGCGGCGGCGAGGATCTTGTCGGCGACGAGATACGAGTCCCGTGAAGGCGCGGGGCCCAGCAGCACGGACTCATCGGCCAGCTCGACGTGCCGCGCGTCCTTGTCGGCCTCCGAATACACGGCCACGGTGGCGATGCCCATCTGCCGTGCCGTCTGAATGACGCGGCAGGCGATCTCGCCGCGGTTGGCAATCAGGATCTTGGTGAACATGCGGGCTTCTTTCACTGGAGGGACAGGTAGGGAGCAACTCAGGTCTTCTGCAGCGATGACGGCCGCCACGCCGTGAACCAGCGGCGCCGCTCGACGTACCTGCTCGTCAAGCCGGACAGCAGCAAGGTGGCGACGACGTAGAGCGCGAACAAGGCGATGGCCCGCGTCCCTTCAGGTCGACCAGGCCAGACGCCGATCATCACGATGAGGATGATCGGATGCACGAGATAGGTGGAATATGACGAGTCTCCCAGCGACACGCCAAGACGCGCCCACCGCGAACGGGGAAGTGACGATTCGCACTGAAGTGCCGTCCAGACCAGCAAGGTCACCAGCAGCATCTTCAAGGCCAGGTCCACTGTTGATCCATGGGGCGCCAAGGATCCCGCCAGGTAGGCCACGCAGGCGGCGACCACCGCGAGCAAGTGGAAGACAGCCCATGCCTGCTTGCCGGGTGGCTGGCGCCGCGACCACAGCTCGCCCACCACCACGCCCGCGGCAAACAGCCACAGCAGCCGAGAGCCGAGAAGCGACCCGGCCGGCATGCCGGAGAGCCGGACGGCCACGGGCAGCAGGAACATCAAGCCGACGGTCGGCCACATCCATCGCTGGCGGAACACGACGATGGCCGCGGTGAGTGCGGCATAGAAGAACATCTCGAAATTCAGCGACCACCCGACCGTCAGAACGGGGAATCGGCCGATGCCACCGGCATGGTCGTGCGGAATGAACAGCAAGGACTTGAAGAAGGTGCCAGGATTCCACGCGCCATAGGCGGATCCGGCCGGCAGGAAGGCGGCAGAGGCCAGGACGAAGACAGCAGTCGCGAGCCAGTAGACGGGCACGATGCGTTCGATGCGGCGTACCGCGAAGCGCCGTGCCGAGGGTGCCCCGCCCTTCAGCGAGGCGTGCATGATGAACCCGCTGATCACGAAGAAAATCTCCACCGCGAACGACCCCGCGCCGGCCAGCACGCGCCCGGTCCAGGTGCCGCTGTCGAAACCAAGGACCAGCTGGTCGAAATGATGGACGACGACCAGCCAGGCGGCCACGGCGCGCAGCATCTGGATGGAGCGCAGCACGGAACCCGGTTGCGGCGGGCTGGCGGAACTCACAGCGGAATGTTCCCGTGCTTGCGCCACGGGTTGTCAAGCTTCTTGTCCTTGAGCATCGCCAGCGACCGGCAGATGCGCTTGCGGGTCTCGTGCGGCTGGATCACGTCGTCGATGAAGCCGCGCGCGCCGGCCACGAAGGGGTTGGCGAAGCGGGCCTTGTATTCGGCCTCCTTCGCGGCCAGCTTGGCCGGGTCGCCCTTGTCCTCGCGGAAGATGATCTCCACCGCGCCCTTGGCACCCATCACCGCGATCTCCGCATTCGGCCAGGCGAAGTTGACGTCGCCGCGCAAATGCTTGGAGCTCATCACGTCGTAGGCACCGCCATAGGCTTTGCGCGTTATCACCGTCACCTTGGGAACGGTGCATTCAGCGTAGGCGTAGAGCAGCTTGGCGCCGTGCTTGATGATGCCGCCGTACTCCTGGGCCGTGCCGGGCATGAAGCCGGGCACGTCGACGAAGGTGAGCACGGGGATGTTGAAGGCATCGCAGAAGCGCACGAAGCGCGCGGCCTTGATGCTGCTCTTGATGTCCAGGCAGCCGGCCAGCACCAGCGGGTTGTTGGCGACGATGCCCACCGTTTGCCCGTCCATGCGCGCCATGCCCACCACGATGTTCTTCGCGTGGTCCGGCTGGATCTCGAAGAAGTCGCCGTCGTCGACCACCTTCAGGATCAGCTCCTTGATGTCGTAGGGCTTGTTCGGGTTGTCCGGCACCAGCGTGTCCAGCGAATCGTCGCGGCGATCGGCGGGGTCGCCGCTCTTCCTCACCGGCGGCTTCTCGCGGTTGTTCAGCGGCAGGTAGTTGTAGAAGCGCCGCAGCATCAGGATCGCCTCGACGTCGTTCTCGAAGGCGAGATCGGCGACGCCGCTCTTGGTCGTGTGCGCGCTGGCGCCACCGAGCTCCTCGGCGGTCACCTCCTCGTGCGTCACGGTCTTCACCACCTCGGGGCCGGTGACGAACATGTACGAGCTGTCCTTCACCATGAAGATGAAGTCGGTCATCGCCGGCGAGTACACCGCCCCGCCGGCGCAGGGGCCCATGATCATGCTGATCTGCGGGATCACGCCGCTGGCCATCACGTTGCGCTGGAACACCTCGGCATAACCGCCGAGTGACGCGACACCTTCCTGGATGCGGGCCCCCCCGGAATCGTTGAGCCCGATCACCGGCGCACCCACCTTCATCGCCTGGTCAATGATCTTGCAGATCTTCTCGGCATGCGCCTCGGACAGCGCACCGCCAAAGACGGTGAAGTCCTGGCTGAAGACGAACACCAGGCGGCCGTTGATCATGCCGTAGCCGGTCACCACGCCGTCGCCCGGCACCTTGTTGTCGGCCATGCCGAAGTCGGTGCAGCGGTGCTCGACGAACATGTCCCACTCCTCGAAGCTGCCCTCGTCGAGCAGCAGCTCGAGTCGTTCCCGCGCCGTCAGCTTGCCCTTGGCATGCTGCGCGGCGATGCGCTTCTCGCCGCCGCCCAGCCGCGCCTTGGCGCGCTTGTCCTCGAGCATCTGCTGGATGTCGTGCATGGTGTGTCGGTCCTTCGGGATGGAATTCAACGGAAAAGGTCGAGCAGGCGGCGCGCGGCCACGGAAGGCGCCAGCGTGCCACCACGTACTTCGGACGTCATGGACGGCAGCGCGGCGCGCACGTCAGGGTGGTGGCGGAAACGTTCCTTGAGGCCGGCGTCGATGCGCTCCCACATCCAGGCCTGGTCCTGGGCATGGCGTCGCGCGGCAAGCCGGCCGTTGGCGGTCTGCAGTTCACGGAAACGGGTGATGGCAGCCCAGAACTCGCCGATGCCGCGTGATTTCAGCGCGCTGAGCTGCAGCACCTGCGGGTGCCACAGCGCGTCGTCGTGGTGGGCATGCTCGGGATTGCCGTGCTGGCCGATCAGGCGCAGTGCGGAGGTGATCTGCGCTCTGGCCCGCGTCGCCGCCGCCTCGTCGAGGTCGGCCTTGTTGATCACCACCAGGTCGGCCAGCTCCATCACGCCCTTCTTGATCGCCTGCAGGTCGTCGCCGGCATTGGGCAATTGCAGCAGCACGAAGCAGTCGGTCATGCCGGCCACCGCGGTCTCGCTCTGGCCGACGCCCACCGTCTCGACGATCACGACGTCGTGCCCGGCGGCCTCGCACACCAGCATCGCCTCGCGCGTCTTCTCGGCCACGCCGCCCAAGGTGCCGCTGGCGGGGCTGGGACGGATGTAGGCGCGCGGGTCCTGCGACAGGCGCTCCATGCGGGTCTTGTCGCCGAGGATGGAGCCGCCGGAGACCGACGACGACGGATCGACCGCCAGCACCGCGACCCGGTGGCCGCTCTCGATCAACGTCAGCCCCAGCGCCTCGATGAAGGTGCTCTTGCCCACGCCCGGCACGCCGGAGATGCCGAGGCGGAACGAACGCCCCGTCGCCGGCAGCAGCGCGTTCAGCAGCTCGTCTGCGCGCGCGCGGTGGTCCGGGCGCGTCGATTCCAGCAGCGTGATGGTCTTGGCCACCGCGCGGCGCTGGGCAGCGCCGGGTTCGCTGCGCACCGCGTCGTGCAGGGCCTGGTCGGCCGGGGACAACATGGGTTGGGTGGTTTTCAGGCTGCAGTCGCTTGCGCCGCGCGGATCTGTTCCAGCACGTCCTTGGCGCTGACGGGGATCGGCGTGCCGGGCCCGTAGATGCCCTTGACGCCCGCGTCGTACAGCACGCCATAGTCCTGCTGCGGGATCACGCCGCCGACGAAGACGATGATGTCGTCCGCGCCCTGCTTCTTCAGCTCCGCGATGATGGCCGGCACCAGGGTTTTGTGCCCCGCGGCCAGGGTGGAGATGCCCACCGCGTGCACGTCGTTCTCGATCGCCTGGCGCGCGCACTCCTCGGGCGTCTGGAACAGCGGGCCCATGTCCACGTCGTAGCCCAAATCCGCAAAGGCCGTGGCCACGACCTTGGCGCCACGGTCATGGCCGTCCTGGCCCAGCTTGGCGATCATCACCCGCGGACGGCGGCCGGCCTCCTCGGCAAAGGCAGCAATTTCGGCCTTCAGCTTCTCCCAGCCTTCGGCCGAGTCGTAGGCCGCGGCATAGACGCCGGTGACCTTCTGGATGTCCGCGCGGTGGCGGCCGAAGGCCGATTCCAGCGCGTCGCTGATCTCGCCCACGGTGGCGCGGGCGCGCACGGCCTGGATGCTGAGGTCCAGCAGGTTGCCGGTGCCGGTTTGCGCGGCCTCGGTCAGCGCCTGCAGCGCGGCACGGACGGTATCGGCATTGCGCTCGGCCTTGATGCGCTTCAGGCGCTCGATCTGCGCGTCACGCACCTTCACGTTGTCGACCTCGAGGATGTCGACCGGGTCTTCCTTCTTCAGCCGGTACTTGTTGACGCCCACGATCACGTCCTTGCCGGAATCGATGCGCGCCTGCTTCTCGGCCGCGCTGGCTTCGATCTTCAGCTTGGCCCAACCGGAATCGACCGCGCGCGTCATCCCGCCCATGGCCTCGACCTCTTCGATGATCGCCCACGCCTGGTCGGCCATCTGCTGCGTCAGCGTCTCCATCATGTAGCTGCCGGCCCAGGGGTCGACCACGTTGGTGATGTGCGTCTCTTCCTGGATGATCAGCTGCGTGTTGCGCGCGATGCGGGCCGAGAACTCGGTGGGCAGCGCGATGGCCTCGTCGAAGCTGTTGGTGTGCAGGCTTTGCGTACCGCCAAAGACAGCGGCCATCGCCTCGATCGTCGTGCGCACGACATTGTTGTAGGGGTCCTGTTCGGTGAGACTCCAGCCCGATGTCTGGCAGTGCGTGCGCAGCATCAGGCTCTTGGGGTTCTTCGCCTTGAAGCCCTTCATGATGCGGCACCACAAGAGGCGCGCGGCGCGCATCTTCGCGATCTCCAGATAGAAGTTCATGCCGATCGCCCAGAAGAAGCTGAGGCGGCCGGCGAACTCGTCGACGTCCAGGCCTTTGGCAATGGCCGTCTTCACGTACTCCTGGCCGTCGGCCAGCGTGAAGGCCAGCTCCAGCGCCTGGCTCGCGCCCGCTTCCTGCATGTGGTAGCCGGAGATCGAGATCGAGTTGAACTTCGGCATCTTCTGCGCCGTGTACTCGATGATGTCCGCGATGATGCGCATCGACGGCTCGGGCGGGTAGATGTAGGTGTTGCGGACCATGAACTCCTTGAGGATGTCGTTCTGGATGGTCCCCGACAGCTTGTCCTGCGGCACACCCTGCTCTTCCGCCGCTACGACGTAGCCGGCCAGCACCGGCAGCACCGCGCCGTTCATCGTCATGGACACGCTCACCTTGTCGAGCGGGATGCCGTCGAACAGGATCTTCATGTCCTCGACCGAATCGATGGCGACGCCGGCCTTGCCGACGTCGCCCGTCACGCGCGGGTGGTCGCTGTCGTAGCCGCGGTGGGTGGCCAGGTCGAAGGCCACGCTGACACCCTGCGCGCCGGCGGCCAAGGCCTTGCGGTAGAAGGCATTGCTCTCTTCCGCGGTGGAGAAGCCGGCGTACTGG
>CAMLJY010000111.1 GCA_946480465.1 uncultured Burkholderiales bacterium | reverse complement strand
AGCGGGTGCGCGGCCGCCTTGGGAGCGGCCCGGCGCCGGCCGCGGGAGCACCCGGCCACGCGGAGCGGGCGGCTTCGCGGCAAGCACCACGGAATCGGGGCCGTGTTGGGTACCGCGCGGCGCGGGCTTGGGTCTAGAATGGCCTGCAAGTTTTGTGCCGCGCAATGCCACACCCCTCCCACACACCCACCCGGCTGGCATGCTGCGCCGCAGCACTGCTGGCCATGGCTTCGCTACCCGCGCAGGCCGAGAAGGCTGACCGCAACAAGCCGATGACGCTGGAGTCCGACCAACCCTGCGTCGTCAACCTGGTGAAGAACACCAGCAGCTGCAGCGGCAACGTCGTGATCACCCAGGGCACGCTCGTGCTGCGGGCCGACCGCGTCGAACTGCGCGAAACCCCTGACGGCTACCAGCTCGCGAGCGCCATCGGCAGCGACGGCAAGCCGGCCCAGTACCGGCAGAAGCGCGACGCAGTCGACGAATTCGTGGAAGGCACGGCCAACCGCATCGACTACGACAGCCGCGCCAACACGCTGCGCTTCGAAGGCAAGGCGACGGCACGGCGCCTGCGCGGCACGGTGACCGCCGACGAGATCCACGGCCAGGTCATCCAGTGGGACAACACCGCCGAGATGTTCAACGTGCAGGGCGGCGTCGCCACCGAGGGCAACCCGGGCGGCCGCGTGCGCGCGGTGCTGGCGCCCCGCGAGCCTGCCGCGTCCAGCCCGGCGGCCCCCGCCAGCGGACCGGCGCTGCGCAGCACGCCCGCGCTGGGGGAACGGCGTTGAACGCACCTGGGCCCGCAAGCCTTGCGCCCGCACCCGGAGCGGACATTCCGCCACCGCGCGCCGGCAGCCGGCTGGAAGTGACCGGGCTGCAGAAGACCTACGGCTCGCGCAAGGTCGTCAAGGAAGTGCACCTGGCCGTCGGCGGCGGCGAGGTGGTGGGCCTGCTGGGGCCCAACGGCGCCGGCAAGACGACCACTTTCTACATGGTGGTCGGCCTGGTGCGCGCCGACGCCGGCGAGATCCGCATCGACGGCGTGCCGGTGCACGGCAAGCCGATCCACCAGCGCGCGCGCATGGGCCTGTCCTACCTGCCGCAGGAAGCGTCCATCTTCCGCAAGCTCAACGTCGCCGAGAACATCCGCGCCGTGCTGGAGCTGCAGACCGATGCCGATGGCAGGCCGCTGAAGCCCAAGGCCATCAGCGAGAAGCTGAACCAGCTGCTGCACGACCTGTCGATCGAGAAGCTGCGCGATTCGCCGGCCCCGGCCTTGTCCGGCGGTGAACGCCGGCGGGTGGAGATCGCCCGCGCGCTGGCCACGCAGCCGCGCTTCATCCTGCTGGACGAGCCCTTCGCCGGCGTCGACCCGATCGCGGTGATCGAGATCCAGCGCATCATCGGCTTCCTGAAGGCGCGCGGCATCGGCGTGCTGATCACCGACCACAACGTGCGCGAGATGCTGGGCATCTGCGACCGCGCCTACATCATCAGCGAAGGCCGTGTGCTCGCCGAAGGCACGCCGGCCGAGATCGTCGAGAACCCGGACGTGCGCCGGGTCTACCTCGGCGAACATTTCCGCATGTAATGACATGAGCCCCCACGCTCGTCGCTTCGCTCTGTCGCTGCCCCCAGGGATCAGAAGGATCCCCTGCGTGGCTCTGGGGGCGGCCTCCCTCGGGGTGGCCCGGCGGGAGCCGGCCGGACGCCGACCATGAAGCCGTCCCTGCAGGTCCGCCTGTCGCAGCACCTGGCGCTGACGCCACAGCTGCAGCAATCGATCCGGCTGCTGCAGCTGTCCACGCTGGAGCTGCATCAGGAAATCGAGCAGATGCTCGAGCAGAACCCCTTCCTCGAGGTGGAAGGCGACCAGGCGCCGATGGAGTTCGGGCTGGAGCGCGTCAGCGCGCCGGACAAGGCGTCCGACTCCGCGGTGGACCGCCCCGGCGAACGCGACGATTTCAGCGCCGACAGCGCCGGTGACAGCAGCGGCGACGACCCGGCCGGCGTCGACAGCGCCGAGTTCGGCCTGACCAGCCGCGAGGACTGGGACAACGGCACCGAAGGCGACGACTTCGACGGCATCCGCGAGCTGCCGTCTTCCACCCCCGGCTCCGGCAGCGGCGACGACGACTTCGAGCCGATCGAATCCGCCGACGCCGGCCCGACGCTGCAGGACCACCTGCGCCGCCAGCTGCTGGGCATGCGCCTGTCGCCGGAAGACGCGGCGGCGGTGATGGTGCTGATCGAATCGCTGGACGACGACGGCTACCTGGCGGACCCGCTGGAAGACATCGCCGAGCGCCTGACCGGCCCGGGCGACGAGTTCGCCGAAGCGCGCGAGGAGCTGCTGGAACGCCTGCGCTGCGCGCTGAAGTGGCTGCAGAGCCTGGAGCCGGCCGGCGTGGGCGCGGCCAATCTGGCCGAATGCCTGGTGCTGCAGCTGAAGCAGCAGCCGCGCAGCGAAGCGCAGGCCATCGCCATCATCATCTGCAAGAAGCACCTGGACCTGCTGGCGAAGCGGGACGCCAAGAAGCTGATGGCGCTGACCGGCGCCGACGACGTGCTGCTGCGCGAGGCGCAAGCGCTGATCGTGGCCTGCGAGCCCAAGCCCGGCCGCCCCTTCGCGCGGGCCGAGGCCAACATCATCGTGCCCGACGTCATCGTGCAGAAGTCCGGCCGAGGATGGAAGGTGTTATTGAATCCGGACGTGATGCCCAAGCTGCGCATCAACGACCTCTATGCGCAGGCCATCCGCGGCCAGCGCAACGGCAGCGGCAGCGGCCTGTCGGCGCGGCTGCAGGAAGCGCGCTGGTTCATGAAGAACATCCTGCAGCGCTTCGACACCATCCTGCGCGTCAGCCAGGCCATCGTCGAACGGCAGAAGGCCTTCTTCACCCATGGCGAGATCGCGATGAAGCCGCTGGTGCTGCGCGAGATCGCCGACGAGCTGGGCCTGCACGAGTCGACCATCTCGCGCGTGACCACCGCGAAGTACATGAACACGCCCTACGGCACCTTCGAGCTGAAGTACTTCTTCGGCTCGTCGCTCAACACCGAGGCGGGCGGCAACGCATCGAGCACCGCGGTGCGGGCGCTGATCAAGCAGTTGGTGAGCGCCGAGGACCCGGCCAAGCCGCTGTCGGACAACCAGCTCTCGGACATGCTGGCCGAGCAGGGCATCCAGGTGGCGCGGCGCACGGTGGCCAAGTACCGCGAGGCGCTGAAGATCGCGCCGGCGAACCTGCGCAAGGCGCTGTAGGCGAAGCGCCTCGGCGGCATCGCCGCACCGACCGACAATCCCGCCATGCCCGCCCGCCCCGAGATTGCCGCCCTGCCTGCCCTGTTCCTGTCCTGTGGCCAGGGGATCGAGCCGCTGCTGGCGGCGGAATTGCAGCGCCTGCCGGCGATGGCCGGCGCGCGCATCGAGCCCTGGCGCGGCGGTGTCGTCGTGCACACCCGCAACGCCGCCGAGGTGCCGCCGCTGGCGATGCTGTGCAACCTGCACAGCCGGCTCGCGCAGCGCGTGCTGTGGCCGCTGGCGCATGGCGATTACCGCAACGAGCACGACCTGTACGCACTCGCCCGCGGCATCGACTGGACCGGCTGGATCACGCCGAGCGAGACGCTGAAGGTCGACGTCACCGCCACGCGCTCGCCGCTGCAGAGCCTGAACTTCGCGGCGCTGCGCATCAAGGACGCGGTGTGCGACGTGCTGCGCGAGGCCACCGGCGAGCGCCCGAGCGTGGACACCCGGCAGCCCCACCTGCCGCTGCTGCTGCACCTGACGCAGCAGGAGGCCACGCTGTACGTCGACACCTCGGGCGAGGCGCTCTTCAAACGTGGCTGGCGCGACGAACGCTCGGGCGGCCAGAAGGGCGAGGCGCCGCTGAAGGAGACCCTGGCCGCCGCGATGCTGGCCGCCGCCGGCTGGCAGGGCGGGGCCGAGGGCGGCCCGCTGTTCGACCCCTGCTGCGGCGCCGGCACCATCGCGATCGAGGCGGCACAGATCGCCTGCGGCATCGCGCCCGGCCTGCGCCGGCGCTTCGCCTTCGAGTCGATGCGCCCATTCCGCACCCATCAAGCGCTATGGCAGCGCATGAAGACCGAGGCCCGCAGCCTGCAGCGCACGCCGGCGGTGCAGGTGTTCGCGGGCGACGTGTCCTTCCGCATGACCGACTTCGCCGCGCGCAATGCCGAGCGAGCGGGCGTGAAAGCAGCAATCGAGTTCAAGACCGCCGACGCACTGCAGCGGCCGCCCCCGGCCGAGCGCGGCACGCTGATGCTGAACCCACCCTACGGTGAACGCATCGCGCCCAAGGGCTCCCGCGGCGCGCAGGCCATAGCGCCTGAAGAACGCGGCAGCCGAGAAGGATTCGACGGTGGCGCCAGCGCCGAGGACTTCTTCCGCCGCCTGGCCGCGCACTGGAAACAGCAGTACGCCGGCTGGACCGCCTACGTGCTCAGCCCCGACATGAAGCTGCCGCAGGCCCTGCGCCTGAAGGAAAGCCAGCGCACGCCGATGTGGAACGGCCCCATCGAATGCCGGCTGTTCCGCTTCGATCTGGTGGCGGGGTCGGCGCGCGGCGCGGGAGGGGCAAGCACGCGGGGCCAAGACCAATCATCTCCAATGACCTAGGGGGCTCACGCTCACTTTGCGTGAATGTACCCTCCGGCTCCGAGTTGCGCGAAGCTCAATTGCTGCTCGAATGGGGTGCTCGAATCGATGTGAAAGACAGCGAGGGCCGCCCCCTCGAACTGGCGCGTGCCGCCGCCCAGCGCCACCCGGAGAGCCCGCAGCGAAAGGACTTGGTCGCCCTGCTCGAGCGCGCGGAAAGCGCTGCGGCGAGGTAAGGCAAGGCCGTCGGCTCTCGCAGGCCGTGCGCCGCACCGCGCTTCGGCGCATCACTCCTGCGCGAAGACCAGCTTGATCTCCACGCTCTCGCCCTTGCCGGAGGGCTCGAAGCGCCATTTGGACAGGGCTGCGACGGCGGCCTCGTTGAACACCTTGGCCTTGGGCGGCACGGCTTCGAGGATCTGCACTGCCGTGACGCCGCCCTGGCCGTCGATGGTGAGCTTGGCCTTCAAGGTGCCGTCGGTGATGTTGCGGCGCGTGGCCTCCTCGGGGAATTCGGGCGGCACCTTCTTGATGATCTTCGGGTCCGCGGCGGCGGGCTGGACCAGCGCCAGCGCCATCAGCAGCGCGCCGGCCAGGCGGTGGATCGGGGACATGGACGTTCTCCTGATGTGTTAGGACGCAGCGGTCGCCGGCAGGCGGAAGAAGCCGACCGCGCCGACCAGGCGGTCGGCATGGCCCTTCAGCGACTCGGTGGTGGCGGCGATCTGCTCGACCAGCGCGGCGTTCTGCTGCGTGCTCTGGTCCAGCTCGCACACGCTGCGGTTGATGGAGCCGATGCCGTCTTCCTGCTGGCGGCTGGCGAGCGAGACCTCCTCGATCAGCTGGCGCACGCCCACCACCTCGGTGACGATGCCGCGGATGCGCTGGCCGACGGCGGAAACCGTGGCCGAGCCTTGCTCGACCTTGCCGGCCGAGTCGTCGATCAGGCCCTTGATCTCCTTGGCGGCCGCGGCGGCGCGGGCCGCCAGTGAACGCACCTCGCCCGCCACGACCGCGAAGCCGCGGCCATGCTCGCCGGCGCGCGCAGATTCCACCGCCGCGTTCAGCGCCAGGATGTTGGTCTGGAACGCGATGCCGTCGATCACCGCGATGATGTCGCGGATGCGGTGGCTGGCCTCGGCGATTCGGGTCATCGTGCCGACCAGGCCTTCGACGGTCTCGCCGCCTTCGATGACGGCGCTGCGCGCACGGGCCGCGACCTCGGCCGCCTCGCGCGATTTCAGGCTGCTGCCGGCCACGGTGGCCGAGATCTGCTCCATCGCCGAGGCGGTCTGCTGCAGGTGCGACGAGGCCCGCTCGGTGCGTGCCGACAGGTCGGCATTGCCGTGCGCGATCTCGCCGGAGCTGGCGGCCACGTCGTGCGCGGCGCCGTGCACGTCGCGCAGCACGCGGGTCAGGTGGCGCTGCATCTCGCCGATGGCGGCGAGCAGCGTGCCGATCTCGTCGCGCGTCCGCGGATCGACCGGCCGGGACAGGTCGCCGTCGCGGATGGCCCGCGCGGCACCGATGGCCTGCTGCAGCGGTGCCACGATCGACCGCGTGATCGCCAGCGCCGCGCCGAGCGCGAGCACCACTGCCGCGATACCCAGCGCCAGCAAGGCGGCGGCGGTGGTTTCGGCGAGGCGCTGGTCGGCGTTGGCGCGCTGGCTGACGCGCTCGCGCACCGAGGTGCTCAGCGCCGCCAGCGACTTTTCGTAGGCGGCCTGCACCGGGCGCAGTTCCACCAGCAGCGCGCGGCGGGCATCGTCGGGGTTGCCGGCCTCCAGCGTCGTCAGGTAGGCGGCGATGGCCTTCGCGAAGCTGTCCTTGCCGCCCTGCACCGCCTCCAGCAGGCCGCGCATCTCGGCGTCCACGCCCAGCGCGGCGAGCTTGCCGAACTGCTCCTCGGTGTCGGCCAGCGAGCGCGCCACCAGCTCGCGCTGGCGCTTCAGGCCGCCGGCCGTTTCCAGCAGCAGCAACTCGCGGCTGGCGCGGGCGATCAGCCCGGCGTTGCGGTCCAGCGCATTCACCAGGTCGACGCGTGCCAGGTCCTGGCTCACCGTGGCCTGCAGGTCGGCGGCCAGGCGCCGGGTGTTGACGACGCTGAACAGGCAGATCGCCGCCAGCAGCACGATCAGCGCGCCGAAGGCCAGGCCCAGCCGGGTGCCGATGCGGAACTTCCACAACCACTTCATCAAGCTCTCCTTGCGCTGCGGCGCCGCGCGGCGTTCGCGGCGGCATCGCTGTCGTTGCGCCCGGTCCGGCAGGCAGCTGACGCTGCCGGACCTTCAGGCGTCCAGGTTTCTGCACACGTGTGAAGGGCTGTATCGGACCGCCGCCGAAAGCGCTGAACGGAGCAGCGGGCTGCGTGGCGAACGCCGCGGGCGCTCGCGTGCGGAGGTGTCGGGTACGGGGCGGTTACAGCGCCGCGGGCCGGGCGGCCCGGGCTTTGCGTGGGCGGGCGTGCGCCGTCGGCAGGATCAGCGGGCGAAGATCAGGCGGCGCAGGACGGCGGCCACCGCAGCCCAACCGCGGGGCGCGGGCGCGGGCCGCGGTGGTGCAGGCGGCACCCAGCGCTGCAGCAGGCGCAGCGGCGGCGGCGCCACGGTGGCGAGGTGGGCGGGCGACAGGCGTGAAGCGAGGTCGGCGTTCATCGTGGGACTCCCTGGCCGGGCCGGAGCCCGGGCGATCGGGGCACTGTAGGGTCGTCGATCTGCGCACACAACTTTGGGCATCGCATTCGAATCTTGCAGATTCGCACAGGGACGAGATACTCCCACCCATGCAAGAACTGGACTGGAGCGACCTGCGCTACGCGCTGGCCGTCGGCGCGAGCGGCAGCCTGGCGGCGGCCGCGCGGCAGATGGGGGTGAATCACACGACGGTGCTGCGACGGCTGGATGCGCTGGAAGCCCGGCTCGGGGCGCGGCTCTTCGAGCGCACGCGCACCGGCTACCAGCCGACCGAGGCCGGCGCGGTGGTGCTGGAACAGGCCCGGCGCATGGCCGACCAGGCCGACGAGATCGAACGCACCGTGCTCGGCCGCGACCGCCAGCTGACCGGCCTGCTGCGCGTGACCACCGCCTTCGTCGTGATGGAGCACCTGCTGCCGCAGCCGCTGGCCCGCTTCGCGGCGGCCTACCCAGGCATCGAGGTCGAGGTGGTGGAGAACGCCATCCTGGTCGACCTGTCGCGCCGGCGCGCCGATGAATCGCCGGCCTGGTCGCGCCGGGAGGCCGACGTGGCGGTGCGGCTGTCGGCCCAGGTGGCCGAGCACCTGGTGGGCCGGCCGCTGGGACCGACGCAGTGCCGGGTCTACGCGCTGCGCGGCGCGCCGCAGCTGCCGCAGACGGTGCAGCCGCTGGCGGCACTGATCCGCGACGCGCCGTGGATCGCCTTCGAGCGCGACACGCAAAGCCGCGTCTACGACCAGTGGATGCGGCGCCAGCTGGCGCAGGCGAAGGTACGGCTGCGGGTGGACATCTTCAACGCGCTGGCGGCGATGCTGCGCACCGGCCTGGGCGTGGGCATCCTGCCGACCTTCATGGAGGCGAAGCACCCGGACCTCATCGCGGTGTCCGACCCGATCCCTGAGCTGGCCGTGCCGGTGTGGATGTTGACCCACCCCGACCTGCGCCAGACGGCGCGGGTGCGCGCCTTCATGCAGGACGTGGGCGATTCGGTGGCGGAGCAGATCGCCCGCTTCGCCTGACCGGCTCCAGCGCTGCCGGGCGGCACAGGCCCGGCGCCGTCGCGTCGAGCGTGTGGTGGCGGCCCATCACCCGGTCCCGGCTCACCGCGCGCGACCCGCGCCACGGCGGAGCCCGTCGCGCACCTGCACCGTCAGGCCCGAGGGCGGCTTCACCGGCCCGGCATGGGTGGAACCGCGCTGGACCAGGGTCGGGAACACGATGTCGTCACCATTGCCCGAGCACAGTCGACCTCGGCCAGCTCGGCGCCGCTGGACAGCCGCGGGTCCGGCAGCAGTCGGTGGCCGGGCGCCAGCGCTTCGACTTGCGCGGCCAGCGCGGCCGACATGGCGGGGGCGGGCGACGCCAGCAGGATGGTGTGCTTCATCCCACGCAGCGCGCGCCGCTGCTGCGGCCCGCGCTGCCGCGAGATTGACAGCACCGGGGCCGCCGCCGACCATGCGCGCTGCTTCACCGCCACACGAGGAGAACGGCCATGCCCAAGGGACAGCAACGCAGCAACAAGGAAGCCAAGAAGCCGAAGAAGGACTCGTCCCCGGCCAAGCCGCTGTCACCCGGCGCGGTGATGCCGACCGTCGTCACCGTGGTCCCGGAGAAGGGCAAGAAGCGCAAGGCGGCCTGAGAGGGTGAAGCATTCCGCCACGCCCGCTCGTGCGACCCAGACGGCGCCCACGCGACTTCAGGCGCCCTCGGGCACCGACTCGACGTAGCGGTACACGTCGCGCATGAAGGGGTGGCGCCAGTAGTTGCGCACCCAGGGCTGCATCACGTCGGCGACCAGCCGGTGGCCGAACACCTTGTAGGGCATGTAGGCCACGAGCAGGTTCTTCGCCTGGTGCATCAGCGCCAGGCGCTCGGGGCCGTCGGGCAGCACCCGCAGGCGTTCGTAAAGCCGGTCGTAGGCCGGCAGCGAAAAGCGCGCATCGTTCGACTCCGCTGCATTCGGGCCATAGGCCAGCCCGAGGAAGAAGCCGCCGTCGGGCGACTGCGCGCTCCAGGCATAGCCCCAGATCATCAGCGTGCCGGCGCGCGAGCGCTTCAGCAGCTCGGGCCAGCCGGCGATCTCGAACTCCACCTTCAGCCCGACGGCGCTGAGGGAGCGGTGCCACACCTCGTTGCCGGCGCGGGCGGCCAGATCGCTCAGCGAAGCAATGCGCAAAGTGAGCGGCCGCCCATCGGGCCGCTCGCGCCAGCCGTCGCCGTCGCGGTCGAGGTAGCCATACAGGTCCAGCAGGGCGCGCGCCTTGGCCGGGTCGTGCTCGCTCATCTCGCTGCGGTAATCGTCCTCGTGGCCCGAGGTGAAGGGCGCGACCACGGACTGCGCCGGCACCGCCAGCCCGCCGCGCACGTGGCGGCGCCAGGCCGAGCCGTCGTGCGCCAGGCCGATGGCGCGGCGCAGCGCCACCTGCGGCGCTGCGTTGCCGCCCACCAGGGGGTCGGTGGCATTGAAGTAGTGCATGTACATGTCGGCCGCGCGGCTCAGGTCCAGCTGCACGCCGCGCTTGCGCAGGAAGGGCGCCAGCTGGCCGTTGGGCACCGCCAGCGCGCCGAAGCTGCCCGGCACCTCGGCCACGTCGAGCTGGCCGTTGACGAAAGACAGCCAGCGCGGCTGCTGCTCCTCGATGATGTGGAACTCCAGCCGCTCGGCCAGCGGCAGCCGGCGGCCGCCCAGGCGTTCCGCGATGGCGCGGGCGCGCGGCTCGTCGGCGGGTTGGCCTTCGTAGCTTTCGGCGCGGTAGGTCGGCGAGCGCTGCAGCACGATCAGCGAGCCGCGCCGCCACTGCTGCAGCCGATACGGGCCGGTGCCGATGGGGTGGGCGCCGATGTCCGCGCCGTGGTGCTCCACCACCTCGCGCGCCACCGCCCCCGTCACGCCGGCTTGCGCCAGCACGTACAGGAAGTGCGGGTTCGGCTCGGCGAAACGGATGCGGAAGGTGTAGCGGTCGAGCACGCGCAGACCCTCGACCTCGGTGTCGTAGTCGAAGGGCTGGCGGGTCTTGAGGGCACGCTCGCGCAGCGCCGCCAGGCCCAGGGGCTTGCCGTTCTCGAACAGGTACAGGTCGCTCGATCTCCAGCGCGGGTCGTAGAAGCGCTTGATCGAATAGACGTAGTCGGCCGCCACCAGCTCGCGCGGCCTGCCGCGGAACGCCGGGTGGTCGCTGAACAGGATGCCCGGCCTCAGCCGGACCGTGATGCTGCGGTGGTCGGCCGACACCTCGGGCATCGCCGCCGCGGTGGCCGGCTGCAGCCGCACCGGACGCGCCAGGTAGTCGTAGCGCAGCGGCGATTCCAGGATGCAGGCCAGCACCATGTTGGTGTACAGGCTGCTCTCGGTCTGCGGCGGGTCGAAGGCGGTCTCGGTGGCGGCCAGGGCCAGGCGCAGCGTGCCGTCGGGGGCGCGCTGCGGCGCGGCCACGCCCAGGCCGTGCCACCCGGCCACGGTGGCACCGGCAAGCCAGTCACGGCGGCGCAGCATCGCGGCGTTCAGCCGTGCAGCGCGGCCGCGCGCATGCCCTCGTCGATGTCCACCAGGTGCCACCATTCGTTCCAGAACAGCGGCCGGCGGAAACCGATGACCCAGGGATGCCACAGGTCGGGGTCCATGCGGTGCACCGTGTACTTCCATGGCACGTAAGCGGCCGCGATGAGCTTGGCCTCGCGGAACAGGGCCTCGCGCTCCGGGCCGTCGGGCAGCTGCAGCAGGCGTTCGTAGATCCTGTCGAAGGCGGGCAGCTTGAAGCGGGGCAGGTTCTGGCTGCTCGCTTCGGGACCGTACAGGCGCGCCAGCGCAGGCTGGCCATCGGGAGCAGTGGCCGAGGAGCCCAGCTGCCACATCATCAGCTTGCCGGCGCGCGCGGACTTCAGGTTCTCCGGCCACTGCGCAGAGACGAAGCGGATCTGCAGCCCCACCGCGTCCATCATCTTCTTCCACACCTCGTTGAAGGTGCGGTTGCGCTGCTCGGGCTCGGTGGCCATTTCCAGCACCAGCGGCCGGCCGTCGGGGCGTTCGCGCCAGCCGTCGCCGTCCCGGTCGACGTAGCCGTACATGTCCAGCAGCGCCTTGGCCCGCGCCGGGTCGTAGTCGCTCATCTCGCTCTTGAAGGCCGGGTCGTAGCCGCTGGTGTGCGGCACGATCGGCGACTGCGCGGGGATGGCGGCACCGTTGCGCAGCAGCGTGATCTCCGTGTGGATGTCGTAGGCGAGCGAGATGGCGCGGCGCAGCGCCACCTTCTCGGGCGTGTAGCCGCCGACCAGCGGGTCGTCCATGTTGAAGAGCACCAGCGCGCAGTCGGGGTTGACGACCATCGAGCCGCGGATGCCGCGCTTGGCGAGGTTGGGCGCCACCTTGCGGTTGGGCATGCCGGCGTTGACGAAACGCGCCGGCACCGGGTTGGCCTTGGTGCCCAGCACGTCCATGCGGGCGTTCAGGAAGGACAGCCAGCGCGGCTGGTCCTCGTCGATGATCGAGACCTGCACCTCGTCGACGATCGGCAGCTTGCGGCCCTTCAGCCGCTTCAGGATGGCCTGGCCCTCGGCATCGTCGGCCGCGGGCTCGGCGTCCCAGCGCTCGTCACGGTAGAAGGGGCTGCGCTCGAGCACGATCAGCGAGCTGCGGCGCCACTGCTTGAGGCGGAACGGGCCGGTGCCCACGGGATGCGCGTCGATCTCGGCGCCGTAGTGCTCGACCACCTCGCGCGCGACCACGCCCAGGTAGTCCGACGCGGCCAGCGATTCGATGAAGCGCGGCCGCGGCGATTCGAGCGTGAAGCGCAGCGTGTAGCGGTCCAGCGCGCGCATGCCCTCGACCTCGCGGTCGTAGTCGAAGGGCTTCTTCTGCTTGATCGCCTCGTCGCGCAGCGCGTTCAGGCCGGTGATGCCGACGGACGCCATGGTGCCGACCACCGGGCTCTTCAGCGCGGGGTCGAAGATGCGCTTGATGGTGTAGACGGCGTCCTGCGCCACCAGCTCGCGGCGCTGGCCCTTGAAGGCCACGTCATCGGCGAAGTAGATGCCGCGCCGGAGCCTGACCGTCCAGACGCGGAAGTCGTCCGAATGCTCAGGCATCGCCTCGGCCAGACAGGGCTTGATCTTCGCGGGGCGGGCGAGGTAGTCGTACTGGTAGAGGGCCTCGAAGATGTGCGGGGTGACGGTGCGCGAATAGGTATCGACGATCTTGGCCGGGTCCAGGCTCGTCTCCGCCGACTGGAAGGCCACGTGCAGCACCTTGCGGCCGTTCGTCTCGGTGGCGGCAACGGCCCGCGGCACGGCAGCCAGGGTGGCCAGGCCGCCGGCAGCGGCCAGGCACTGGCGGCGGGTGGCGCCGCCGGGTTCATCGGGGAAGTGCAGGTCGCTCATGGACGCGGTCGCTTGCTGTCGTCGATGTCGATCATGTGCCACCACTCCTGCCAGAACAGCGGCTTGCGGTAACCCAGGACCCAGGGGTGGATCAGTTCGCTGTCGATTCGGTGGACGCGGAACTTCCACGGCATGTACGCGGTCGCGATGCGCTTGGCCTCCAGGAAGAGGGCATCACGCTCCGGCCCGTTCGGCAACGCCTGCATGCGCTCGTAGAGGCGGTCGAAGCCTTCATGCCGGAAGCGCGCCATGTTCTGGCTGCCGATCTCGCGGCTGTAGAACCTGGCCAGTGCCGTCTGCCCGTCCGGTGACGCGGCCGAGGTGCCGAGCTGCCACATCATCAGCTTGCCTGCGCGTGCGGCCTTCAGGTTCTCGGCCCACTGGCCAACCACGAACTTGATGCGCACGCCCAGCGCATCCATGCTCTTCTTCCACAACTCGTCCTGGATGCGGCTGCGCTGCTCGGGCTGGGTCGCCATTTCCAGCAGCAGCGGGCCGCCGTCGGGCAGGTCGCGCCAGCCGTCGCCGTCGCGGTCGACGTAGCCGTACAGGTCCAGCAGCGCCTTGGCCCGCGGCAGGTCGTGGTCGCTCATCTCGCTCTTGAATGCCGGGTCGTAGCCGACCGTGTGCGGCGTATTGGCCGATTGCGCCGGAATGGCGGCGCCCTTCCAGAACACCTGGATCTCCCGCGGCGTGTCGTAGCCCAGTGCGATCGCCCGGCGCAGCGCCACCTTGTCAGGCGTGTAGCCGCCGATGACCGGGTGCTCCATGTTGAACAGGGTCACGGTGATGTCGGAATTGACGTGCTGCCGGCCGACGATGCCGCGCTTGGCGAGGTTGGGGGCCAGCCTGCCGTGCGGCATCGCGACCACCGCGTAGTCGGCCGGCACGCGGTTGAGGTTGGTGGCCAGCATGTCGATCTGGTTGTTCAGGAAGGCCAGCCAGCGGGGCTGGTCTTCGCTGATCACCGAAATGTGCACCTCGTCGACGATCGGCAGCCTGCGGCCCTTGAACCTCGCGAGCATCGCCTGGCCCTCGGCATCGTCGGCCGCGGGCTCGGCGTCCCAGCGCTCGTCACGGAACTGCGGGTTGCGCTCCAGCACGATCAGCGAGCCGCGGCGCCACTGTTTCAACCGGAACGGCCCGGTGCCGACCGGGTGCGCATCGATCTCGCTGCCGTAGTGCTCCACCACCTCGCGCGCCACGGCACCGAACAGGTCGGTGGTCGCCAGCGTCTCGATCAGCCGCGGCCGCGGCTGATCGACCTTGAACTGCACCGTGTAGCGGTCCAGCGCGCGCATGCCCTCGACCTCGCGGTCGTAGTCGAAGGGCTTCTTCTGCTTGATGGCTTCCTCGCGCAGCGCGTTCAGGCCGACGAAGCCGGCGGCCATCAAGCCGCCGACCACCGGGCTCTTCAGCGCGGGGTCGAAGATGCGCTTCATCGCGTAGACGAAGTCCTGCGCCACCAGCTCGCGCTTCTGCCCCTTGAAGGCCGGGTCGTCCGCGAAGTAGATGCCACGCCGGACCTTGACCGTCCAGGTGCGGTAGTCGGCCGAGACCTCGGGCATGCCCTCGGCCAGGTTCGGCCTGATCTTCGCGGGCCGGGCCAGGTGGTCGTACTTGTAGAGCGCCTCGAAGATGTGGCCCGTCAACGCGCGGGAATAAAGGTCGTTGATCTTGGCCGGGTCGAGGCTGGTCTCCGGCGTCAGGAAGGCGAAGTGGAAGACCTTCTTCGGTGCGTCCGCGCCGCTGTTCGGTGCGGACGCCGGTGCTGGCCCGGACGCAGCCTGCGCCCAGGCGCCGCAGGCCAGCGCCAGCGCGCCGGCACCGAGCACGAGCCGCCGGGGCCAGGCCTTCATCGCCCGATCCTCCGCCGCTTCTCGTCCATGTCCACGTCGACGTAGCGCCAGAAGTCGCGCACGAAGACGTTGCGGTGGTAGCCCGTGACCCACGGGTGCGTCAGGTCGGTGAAGATGCGGTGGACGTGCACTTTGTACGGCATGTACGCGATCGACAGCTTCTTCTGCTGCTCGATGATCTCGGCCCGCTCGGGGGTGTCGGGCAGCACGCGCTGGCGCTCGTGCAACTGGTTGAACACCGGCAGGTCGAAGCGGGCGTGGTTGGCCTGGCCCTTGTTGGGGCCGTAGCCCAGCGCCAGGAAGCTGTCGGCATCCGGCGTGCCGGCCGACCAGCCCACGCCCCACATCATCAGCTTGCCGGCGCGCGAGGCCTTCAGGTTCTCGGGCCACTTGGCGGTCTTGAACTCGATGCGCACGCCGATCGCATCCATGTTCTTCTGCCACTGCTCGATCAGCTGGCGGCTCTGCTGGTCGGGCTGCGTGGCGTACTCCAGCAGCAAGCGCTTGCCGTCGGGCAGGTCGCGCCAGCCGTCGCCGTCCTTGTCGACGTAGCCGTGCATGTCCAGCAGCGCGCGCGCTTTGGCCCGGTTGAACTCGCTCATCTCGCTCTTGAACGTCGGCTCGTAGCCCCAGGTGTTGGGGCCGACGAAGGACTGCGCGGGAATCGCCTGGCCGCGGCGCACCAGCTGGATCTCGCGCTCCAGGTCCACGGCCAGCGACAGCGCGCGCCGCAGGGCGACCTTGTCGGGTGTGTAGCCGCCGACCACCGGATGCTCCATGCCGAAGTACGACACCGACACGTCGGCCCGTTCGTAGCGCTCCATCCCGATGCCCCGCTTGACCAGGTAGGGCGCGAGCCGGTTGTTCGGGATCGCATTCGGCGCGAACTCGGGCGGCAGCTCGTCGAGCATGTCCTGCTCGTGGTTCAGGAAGGCCAGCCAGCGCGGCTGGTTCTC
>CAMLJY010000110.1 GCA_946480465.1 uncultured Burkholderiales bacterium | reverse complement strand
CGCGGCAGGCCATCGCCTGACCGCCCTGCGCACCTGCGCACCTGCGCACCTGCGCACCTGCGCCGTGCGCCGTGCGCCGTGCGCCCTGTGCCCTGTGCCCTGTGCCCTGCGCCCTGCGCCCGCCGCACTCACGCCCTCCCCACGGGCGCGAGCAATGCATAGGTGTTTACCTTGAATAGTTCATGCGAAAGCCGAACTATCATCGTTGATATAGCGGAATATCAAGCGCTCGGCGAGGAGTTCACCGCGCGTTTCCGCCGGGCCCACCCTTCCTCGAACCGCCTCCATGCCGTCATCCGATACCAGCCCCCGCATCAGCACCGGCTTTCCCCGCCAGCCCGTCGCCGAGCGGCGCACCGCCCTGCCGTCGCTCGCGGCTGCCCTGGTCCTGCTCGCCGCCTTCGCGGGCCCGGCCTTCGGCCACGAGACGCTGAAGCTCGAGGCCCCGAAGCCGCTGCTGGCGCCCACGCCGCCGATGGGCTGGAACTCCTGGAACAAGTTCGGCTGCAACATCAACGAGGCGCTGGTGCGCCAGCAGGCCGACGCGATGGTCGCCTCCGGCATGAAGGACGCCGGCTACCAGTACATCGTCATCGACGACTGCTGGCAGAAAAGCCGTGACGCGGACGGCAACATCGTCGCCGACCCCGAGCGCTTTCCCAGCGGCATCAAGGCCCTGGCCGACTACGTGCACTCCAAGGGGCTGAAGTTCGGCCTGTACTCCGATGCCGGCGCCCTCACCTGCGGCGGCCGCCCCGGCAGCGCCGGCCACGAGTTCCAGGACGCGCGCCAGTACGCCAAGTGGGGCGTGGACTACCTGAAGTACGACTGGTGCCACACCGGCCCGCGCAATGCCGAGGCGGCCTACACCATCATGGCCAAGGCGCTGCGCGCATCGGGGCGCGACATCGTGCTGTCGATCTGCGAGTGGGGCGTCAACCAGCCGGAACGCTGGGCGCCCGCGGTGGGCCACCTGTGGCGCACCACCGGCGACATCTTCGACGCCTGGGAGGGCAAGAAGGACTGGTCGATCGGCATGACCAACATCCTCGACCTGCAGGCCGAGCGCTGGCGCCATTCGAGCCCCAATGCCTGGAACGACCCCGACATGCTGGAGGTGGGCAACGGCGGCATGACGAGCACCGAGTACGAGTCGCACTTCTCGCTGTGGGCGATGCTGGCAGCGCCGCTGGTGGCCGGCAACGACCTGTCGACGATGGACGCCGACACGCGCCGCATCCTGACCAACCGCGACGTCATCGCGGTCGACCAGGACCCGCTGGGCCAGCAGGGCCGGCGCATCTGGAAGCAGGGCGAGCAGGAGATCTGGGCCCGCCCGCTGAAGGGCGGCGAGCACGCGGTGGTGCTGTTCAACCGCGGCAAGGCGCCGGCCGAGATGAAGGTCAGCTGGGATCAGCTCAACCTGCCGGCGGGCTTGAAGGCCAGGGTCAAGGACCTGTGGTCGAAGAAGGTCACGACCCAGGTGCGCGGCAGCCATGGCGGCACGGTGGCGCCGCATGGCGTGCTCATGGTCCGCATCACCCCCGAGCTGTGAACGCGGCCCCGTGCGCCGTCGGCCCCGGGCCCTGACATCTCCACCCGCCTCGTGTCCGGAGGAGACGACCGGCCGAGCACTTTCGATCACCGAAGGCAGAACATGAAGACCTGCATCCCCGCCTTGCTGCTGGCCCTGGGAGCGAGCGCGAGTCCCCTGGTCCAGGCCCAGAACTGCGGCAGCGGCGGCGGGGCCAGCGTCTGCCTGACGGCCAGCGGCACGGCCAGCAACGTCCAGCTGAACTGGACCGTCAGCGGTGCCGTCAGCTGGCTGGAGATCTACCGCGACACCGACGCCGACCCCCACGGCCGCGTTCGCATCGCCGTCCTCGACAGGTCGGCCACAGGCTATGGCGATGCCGCGGCCGTCGCCGGCACGCCTTACTGGTACTGGGTCAAGTTCAGGACCGCCGCCGGCAGCTACAACTCCGGCTCGGCCACCGCCACCCGCGGCAGCGCCTGCGCGCCGACGGCCGTGGCGCCGTGGATCAACGTCAACGGCACGTGGACACAAGGCGCCTCCGCCACGCTGAAGGCCGGCGGCTCGGCCATCCTCGGCCCGCAGCCGGCCAGCGGCGGCACGTGGAGCTGGAACGGTTGCGGCACCGCAGGCGCCGCGCGCGAGCAGGCCATCCAGCCCGCCGCCAGCTGCACGGCCACTGCCACCTACACCAACGCCTGCGGCGCGAAGACCGTGCAGGCGTTCTCGATCAGGGTGGGCGCCTGGAGCAACGTGAAGTGGGGTGGCGGCGGCTACGTCACCGGGCTGGTCTTCCATCCGGCCACCCGGGACCTGCTGTACGCCCGCACCGACATCGGCGGCGCCTACCGCTGGAACCCGGCCACGTCGTCGTGGGTGCCCATCACCGACGGCTTCAGCGCGGCCGAGGGCTTCCATCACGGCATCGAAAGCATCGCCCTCGACCCCAACAACGACCAGCTCGTCTACATGGTCGGCGGCATGTACAACTCGGCGGACGCCACCGGCCGCCTGTACATCTCCAGCAACCGCGGCAGCAGCTGGACCGCGGTCAACCTGCCGTTCTCGGCGGGCTCGAACAACGGCGGCCGCGCCATCGGCGAGCGGCTGATGGTGGACCCGAACCGGCCGTCGACGCTGTTCTACGGCTCGCGCACGGCCGGCCTGTGGAAGAGCACGGACTCGGGCCGCAACTGGGCCCAGGTGACTTCGCTGTCGCCCGCGCGAATGACCGCCGACCAGATCCAGGCCGTCGGCGGCAGCGCGATGGGCGTGGGACTGGTGGTCTACGACACCGGCACCCGGGGCACCGGCGCCGCCACGCCAACCATCTATGCCGCCATTGCCCCCGACTACGTGGGCGTGGCCGGCCTGACGTCGAACCTGTACAGGTCCACCAACGGCGGCGCGTCGTGGACGCCGGTGTCGACGCCGGTCTCCGGCTACCACATCCCGCACATGGTGCGCGCCGCCGATGGCATGTTCTACGTGGCGTTCACGCAGGGCGCCGGCCCCGGCGCGGGCGGCCCCGGCCGGCTCTACAGGTTCGACGGCACGACCTGGACCCTGCTCAGCAGCGTCGATCCGACGCAATGGACGAGCTTCGGCTACGGTGGCCTGTCGGTCTCCGGCAGCGGCGCCAGCACGCGCATCGCGCTGGGCGTCACCAACTCCTGGGGCAACTACAACGGCCAGCAGATCGTCCAGCTGTCCGACGACGGCGGCAGGACCTGGCGCGAGATCGCGGCCACCATGCCGCACACGCCGGCCAATGACGGGTTCTCCGGCTGGATCGACGACGTCGAGATCGATCCGTTCAACCGCGACCGCGTGTTGCACGTGCACGGCGGCGGCATCTGGGAAACGCGGAATGCCTCGGCGTCGACGCCGGGCTGGCTGGAGGTGGTCGACGGTCTCGAAGAAACCGCGACCCTGGGCCTGGCCACCCCGCCGGCCGGCGCGCCCTACACCCTGATCAACAGCTCGGGCGACATCGGCACCTGGGTCCACACCGACCTGACGAAGAAGCCGACGCAGACGCCGGGCGGCCCCTGGGGCAACGGCAACTCCGCTGACATGGCATGGTCCGATCCGCTCTACATCGCCGGCATCGGCTACGCGGCCTCCAGCCGGACCGGCACCGGCTTCTGGTCCGGCGACGGCGGCAAGACCTGGGCCTGGTTCGCGACGCTGCCGAACGGCGGCGCGGCGAACGCAAGCGGCGAATCGAACATCGTGGCCACGGCGCGCGGCCGCGCGGTCTGGGCGCCGGCCAACTCGGTGCCGTCCTACACCACGGACAACGGCGCGAGCTGGGTGCAGACCAACCTGCCGGCGCTGCCCAGCGTCGGCATCCCGCGCAGCTACCGCCTGGCGGCGGACCGCAAGAACCCGAACAAGGTCTATGCCTACGACTCCGGCGGCGCCTGGTGGGGCACGCCGGGCCGGGTCTACGTGTCGACCGATGGCGGCAAGACCTTCGCGCTGAGCCAGGCCTCGGTGGCGCTGGGGCTGCGGGCCAACCCCTTCTCGGCGACCTCGCTGGCCGTCAACCCCAACGCCGAGGGCGACCTCTGGCTGGCCGACGGCAACACCGTCTACCGCTCGGTGGACTCGGGCGCGACCTGGACCAGGTCCAGCCACTTCGCGTCGCTGTGGGGCGGCCGCGAAACCTGGCAGTGGCCCGAGGTGCAAGGCGCCAGCGCGGTGGCCCTGGGCAAGGCGGCGCCCGGCGCCGCGTACTCGGCCGCGGTCTACGTGGTGGGCGTCGTGAACGGCGTCTGGGGCTTGTACCGCTCGGACGACGCAGGCGCGAGCTGGCTGCGCGTCAACGACGACGCTTCCCAGTTCGGCGGCATCGGCGTGATCGCGGCCGACCAGGCCATCCACGGGCGCGTCTACATCAGCGGCGGCGGCCGGGGCGTGCTCTACAACAACTGAGAGCCCTGGCCCCGCCCTTTTCTCCCACTTCGTCCACGCCGCGTCCGGTGCAGCACCGGACGCCGGCGCCTGGCCCCACTTTTCGCCCGAGCACCGTGCCGCAAGAAGCCCCCCCTTCCCCCCGCACATGCCGCCGCTATCACGAGATGGCAGCGGCCACCGTCCCCCGGACCACGCCCGCGGCGCGGAGGATCCCCGCATGACCACCCGCCGCCGGCTCCTCGCCACCGCGGCGGGAGCGCCGCTGCTGGCCGCCGTCGCGCCCGCCGCGCGGGCCACCAGCGCAGCCGCCACCGGCCGCGGCGCCGCGCGCCCCTTCCCGCTGTCCCGCGTGCGCCTGCTGCCGGGACCTTTCGAGCAGGCGCGCGCGCTGGACGCGCGCTACCTGCTGTCGCTCAACGCCGACCGCCTGCTGCATGGCTTTCGCAGCCATGCCGGGCTGGCGCCGAAGGCCGCGCGCTACACGGGCTGGGAATCGGGCGTGCTCTGCCCGGGGCATACGCTGGGCCACTACCTGAGCGCCTGCTCGATGATGTGGGCGTCCACGGGGCAAGCCGCCTTCCGCCGGCGCGTGGCCTACGTCGTCGACGAACTGCATGCCTGCCAGCAGGCAGCCCGCAGCGGGCTCGTCTGTGCCTTCCCCGACGGTGACGCGCAACTGCGCAACGCCATCGCCGGCCGGCCCGTGACCGGCGTGCCCTGGTACACGATGCACAAGATCCTGGCGGGCCTGCTCGATGCCCATGGCCAGGCCGCCCACCCGCGCGCGCTGCCCGTGCTGCGGCGCCTGGCGGACTGGATGGTGCAGGCGACGCAGGGCATCGGCGACGAACGCTTCCAGCAGATGCTCGGCATCGAGTTCGGCGGCATGAACGAGGCGCTGGCCGACCTGCACGCGCTCACCGGCGACGCGCGCTACCTGCAGCTGGCGCAGCGCTTCAACCACCAGGCCCTGCTCGATCCCCTGGCCGAAGGCCGCGACACGCTGGACGGCCTGCACTCGAACACGCAGATCCCGAAGGTGATCGGCTTCGCGCGCCTGGCCGAGACCACCGGCGACGAACGCTGCGCGAAGGCGGCGCGCTACTTCTGGGGCCGCGTCGCCCACCATCGTTCGTTCGCCACCGGCGGCAACGGCGACGGCGAGCACTTCTTTGCGCCGGCCGAGGCGCCCAAGCGCCTGGCCTCGGCGAAAACGATGGAGACCTGCTGCACGCACAACATGCTGCGGCTCACGCGCGCGCTGTTCACCGCCGCGCCCTCCGTGGATTACGCCGACTACCACGAACGCGCGCTGCTCAACGGCATCCTGGCCTCGCAGGACCCGGACTCGGGCATGGTCACCTACTTCCAGGCCACGCGCCCCGGCTACCCCAAGCTGTACGGCACGCCCGAGCGCTCGTTCTGGTGCTGCACCGGCACCGGCATGGAGAACTTCGCCAAGCTGGGCGATTCCATCTATTTCCGGGACGCGCACGATGCCGGCGCGCTCTACGTCAACCTGTTCATCGCCTCGACGCTGGACTGGGCCGAGAAAGGCGTGCGCCTGCGCCAGACCACGAACTTCCCCGACGAGGCGGGCACGCGCCTGTCGATGGATGCCCGCGCGCCCACGCGCTTCACGCTGCGCCTGCGCCACCCCGCCTGGTGTCCATGGCTGACGCTCAAAGTGAACGGCCAGCCCTTGGCCGACAGCACCGAGCCCGGCCGCTACGTCGAGCTGGACCGTGTCTGGCAGCGCGGCGACGTGCTGGACGTGGCGCTGCCGATGCGCCTGCACCTGCAGCCGCTGCCCGGCGCCAGCGACATCGTGGCCGTGATGTACGGCCCGCTGGTGCTGGCGGCGCGCCTGGGAGCCGCGGGCATGCAGCCCGGCGCCGATCTCGTCGCCAGCGAGTTCGCCTACGGCTGGGCGCTGAAGTCCGAGGACGCGGCCCTGCCCCGGCTCGCACTGCAAGGCCGTCCGCTGGAAGACGCCGTGCGCCCCGCCGGCGCCCCGCTGCGGTTCAAGACCGCCGCGCCCGGCGGCGACATCGGGCTGGCCCCGTTCCACCGCATCGCGCACGAGCGCTACAGCCTGTACTGGCAGCTCGCCTGACCATGACCCACACGCACATCCCGGCGATCCTCGCCATCTGCGCCGGCGCCTGCTGGACGCTGGCCGCCGCCACCGCGCACGCCGCCGACGCGGTGATCGCATCGCCCGACGGCCGCACCACGCTGCGCATTGCCGAGGACGGCAGCAGCTTCTCCGTGACCCGGCGCGGCGAGACCGTGATCGCCACCTCGCCGCTGGGACTGGAGTTGGACGGCGCGCCGGACTTCGGCGCACTGACGCTGGCATCGCGCGAGGACACGGCGGTGGACCGCACCATCCCGCTCGTCGCGACCAAGGCGGCCAGCGCGCGCGACCATTACCGCGCCGCCACGCTCGCCTTCCGCGAAGCCGGCGGCGGGCGGCGGCTGCTGATCGACGCCCGCGCCTACGACGGCGGCGTCGCCTTCCGCTACCGCCTGGAAGACGCGGCCCCCGTGAAGCTGCGCGGCGAACGCACGGCCTTCGTGCCCGCGGGTGATCCGGCCTGCCTGCTCACCCCGGTCGACGGCGCGCACGAGCTGCCGTTCGAGCGCCTGCGCGTCTCCCAGCTCAAGACGGACACCGCCTACGACGTGCCGGTGGTCTGCGCCACGCCCTCGGGCCGCACCCACTACGCCATCACCCAGGCGCACCTGCAGGGCTACACCGGCGCCTCCTTCCAGCGCGAGGGCGCGGCGCTGCGCGTGCGCCTGTCGGCCGTGCCCAAGCGCGAGGGCCCGGCCTACGTCTCGGCCGGCGGCCTGACGACGGCCTGGCGCGCCGTGATGATGGCCGACCGGGCCGGCGAGCTGATCGAGTCGCACCTGGTCGGCAACCTCAACCCGCCGCCCGACGTCGCCAAGTTCGGCGATTTCGGCTGGGTCAAGCCCGGCAAGGCCTCGTGGGACTGGTGGTCGGGCCCGCTGGAGGGCGTGAAGCCCGACCTGGCCGCCTACAAGCGCTTCATCGACTTCGCGGCAGCGTCCGGCTTCCCCTATCACCTGATGGACGCGGGCTGGGCCTTCGGCAGCGGCCCCTGCTGCGACGCGCTGCCCAGCACCGACGTCACGCGCGCGGCCGACGGCATCGACATGCCGGCGCTGGTGCGCTACGCCGCCGGCAGGGGCGTCGGCCTGCTGCTGTGGGTGCATTGGGAGCACCTGGCGCCACGCCTGGACGAGGTGCTCGACACCTACGCGCGCTGGGGCATCAAGGGCATCAAGGTCGACTTCATGAACCGCGACGACCAGGACATGGTCGCCTTCTACCAGCGCGTCGCCGAGGCCACCGCCAGGCGCCGGCTGCTGCTGGACATGCACGGCGCCTACGTGCCCGCGGGCCTGCAGCGCAGCTTCCCGAACTACATCACGCAGGAAGGCGTGCTGGGCGCCGAGTGGAACAAGATGGACAAGCGCATCACGCCACGGCACAACCTGATGCTGCCGTACACGCGCATGCTGGCCGGGCCGATGGACTACACGCCCGGCGGCTTCCGCAACGCCACGCCGCAAGGCTTCGAGGTGCGTGCCGTGATGCCGCTGACGCAGACCACGCGCGGCCAGGCGCTGGCGATGTTCGTGGTCTACGACAGCCCGCTGCAGATGGTCTCCGACGATCCGACGAACTACCTGGGCGAGCCCGGCTTCGAGTTCATCCGGCGCGTGCCGACGGCCTGGGACGAGACGCGCTTCATCGCCGGCGAGCCGGGGCGCGACATCGTGCTGGCGCGGCGCAGCGGCACGGCCTGGTACATCGGCGCGATGACGGCCGACGAGGCCCGCACGGCGCGCGTCAAGCTCGACTTCCTGCCCCCGGGCCGGTACCGCGCCACCGTGTGGGAAGACGGCGAGACCGTGCGCGAGCTGCGGCGCAGCCTGCGCACCGTGAGCCGCGGTGACGTGCTGACGCTGCGCCAGGCCGCCGCGGGCGGTGCCGCGGTCGTGCTGGAGCCCGTGCAATGAGCGCCACGGTCGAACCCGCCCGCCGTGGCTTCGTGCGCGGCGTGGTCGGCGGCGGGCTGGCGGCGATGGCCGGCCTGCCGGCGGCCCACGCGGCCGGCGCCGCCGGCGCGTCGGCGCGCATCACCGGCGCCACCGCGGAACCGGGGCTGCCCTTCCACGCCTGGGCGCCGACGCCGCCGATGGGCTGGAACAGCTGGGATGCCTTCGGCGCCAGCGTGACCGAAGCGGAAATCCTGGACAACGCCCGCATCCTCGCGCAGCGCCTCCTGCCCTTCGGCTACGACACCGCCACCGTCGACATCCAGTGGTACGAGGTGGGCGCCACCTCGTCGTGGTACCGGCCCTTCGCGCCGCTGGTGCTGGACGGCCACGGCCGCCCGCAGCCCGCGCCCAACCGGTTCCCCAGTGCGGCCGGCGGCCGCGGCTTCGCGCCGCTGGCCGCGCAGGTCCACGCGCTGGGTTTGCGCTTCGGCGTGCACATCATGCGCGGCATCCCCCGCCAGGCGGTGGGACTGGAACTGCCCATCGCCGGCAGCCGCTGGCGCTGCCACGAGGTGGCCAACCCGGGCTCGACCTGCGCCTGGAACACCGACATGTGCGGCGTGAACCCCGAGCACCCCGGCGCCTTCGACTGGTACCGCGCCTGGTTCGCGCAGCTGGCCGACTGGGGCGTGGACTTCGTCAAGGTCGACGACATCGCAGCGCCCAACTATCACGCCAAGGAGGTGGCCCTGATCCGCCGCGCGATCGATGCGACCGGCCGTCCGATGGTGCTGAGCCTGTCGCCCGGCCCGTCGCTGCTGGAGCAGGCGGTCCACCTGCAGGCGCACGCCAACCAGTGGCGGGTGTGCAACGATTTCTGGGACACCTGGCCGCAGCTGCGCGACAACCTGGTGAACCTGGTGAGGTGGGCGCCGCATGCGCGTCCCGGCGCCTGGCCCGATGCAGACATGCTGCCCGTGGGCAGGATCGGCCTGCGCAACTTCGACGGCGAACCGCCCAGCCGCGGTGAACGCGACACCCGCCTGACACGCGACGAGCAGGTGCTGATGCTCACCGCCTGGACCTGCGCGCGCAGCCCGCTGATCCTGGGCAACGACCTGCGCCGGCTCGACGACTGGACGTTCCGCCTGGTCACCAACCCCGAGGTGCTGGCGCTGCTGCGCGTGCCCGGCACGCGCGAATGGCACAGCACGGCACAGGGCCACCGCTTCGTGTGCCACGGCCCGCAAGGCACCTGGGCCGCGTGGCTCAACACCGGCGACGCGCCCTGGCAGGCGCCCCTGCCGGCCTGGCTGCCCGATGCGCGACGCGACTGCTGGGCGCGGGCCGAGCTGCCGGCCGCCACGCGAACGCTCACCGTGCCGCCGCACGGTGCCCGCCTGGTGCGCTGCGGCGACAACGGCCAGGCCTGAACGAACAACCCCATGGACATGAAACGCCGCAACTTCGTCGGGCTGCTGGCATGCGCCTCGGCAGCCCCGCTCGCCGCGCCTGCGGGCGCTGCGCCAGCACAGCTATCCGCCCTGCCCTCGGCCCTCGACGCCGCCGGCCAACTGCAGGCCCCGCGCACCGAGGCCACGCCGGACGCCTTCACCTGGCGGCGCGTCGCCGAAGGCGTGCAGTTCCAGCTCGGCGGCATGACCAAGGGCGTGCTGTTCTACGGCCCCGGGATCGTGCGCGTGGCGGCCCACCTGGGCCAGGCCTACACCAGCCAGCCCAGCCTGGCGGTCGTGGCCCGCCCGACACCGGTGGCGTTCGGCGTGCAGGAGCGTGCCGGCACGCTCACCATCACCGCGCCCGGCGTTCGCGTGACCGTGGACAAGCGCAGCGGCGCACTGTCATTCTTCGGCACCGACGGCCGGCTGCTGACGCGCGAACGCGACCAGGACCCCACCCAGCTGCAGCGCGTCGAGATCGCCGGCAGCCCGAGCCACGCGCTGACGCAGACCTTCACGCTGACGCCCGACGAATCGCTGTACGGCCTCGGCCAGTACGACGAGCCGGTGATGGACTACCGCGGCCGCGACGTGCTGATGGTGCAGACCAACATCGGCATCGTCGTGCCGTTCATGGTCTCCACCCGGCGCTGGGGCCTGCTGTGGGACCTGTACTCGAAGATGAGCTTCCGCGACCGGCCCGAAGGCATGAGCTTCACCGCCGAGAGCGCGCCTGCCGGCGCCGACTACTACCTGGTGGCCGGCGGCAGCATGGACGCGGTGATTGCGGGTTATCGACAGCTCACCGGACCGGCGCCGATGTTCCCCAGGGCCGCCTTCGGCCTCTTCATGAGCAAGGAGCGCTACCACACGCAGCAGCAGCTGCTGGACGTGGTGCGGCGCTTCCGCGCCGAGCGCTTTCCGCTCGACTACATCGTGCAGGACTGGCAGTACTGGGGCGGCGAGAAGGACGGCCCGAACGGCCGCGAATGGGACGGCAACTGGAGCGGCATGGTCTGGGATGCCCAACGTTTCCCCGACCCCGCCGCCATGGCGCGTGAACTGCACGGCCAGCACAAGGTCAAGCTGATGGCGTCGATCTGGCCCGGGGTGGGCAACGACACCGCGCTGGCGCGCGAGCTCGATGCCCAGGGCCTGCGCTTCGAGCCGCTGCACTGGATCTCCAGGCGCGCGCGCATCTACGACGCCTTCAGCGCCGAAGGCCGCCGCATCTACTTCAAGCACGTGAAGAAGGGCCTGCTCGACGTCGGCGTCGATGCGCTGTGGATGGACGGCACCGAGGTCGAGGTGGGCGGCGCCGCGCACGACCCGCGCGAGGTCGAGGCCGACATCAAGCGCCTCGGGCGCACCGCGATGGGCGACAGCACGCGCTACCTCAATGCCTACAGCCTGGTCACGACGCGCGGCGTCTACGAAGGCCAGCGTGCCGCCGGTCAGAGCGGCAAGCGCGTGCTGACGCTGACGCGCTCCGCCTGGGCCGGGCAGCAGCGTTATGCCGCGCTGCCCTGGTCGGGCGACACCACCGCCTCGTGGGCCGCGCTGCGGGCGCAGATCGCCGGCGGCCTGAACGTCGCGATGGCCGGTCAGCCCTACTGGACCCAGGACACCGGCGGCTTCTTCGTCAACTTCGGCGGCGGCGAACGCAACCCGGCCTGGCGCGAGCTTTACGCCCGCTGGAACCAGTTCGGCATCTTCAACCCCGTCTACCGCATCCACGGCACCTCGGTCGATCGCGAGCCCTACCTGTTCAAGGCCCTGGACCCGGCGGTCTACCGTTCGCTGCTGCACGCGGCGCAGCTGCGCATGCGGCTGCTGCCTTATCTGTATGGCCTGGCCTGGCGCAGCACGCACGAGGGCTACACGATGATGCGCGGCCTGGCGATGGACTTCCCGGACCAGAAGCCGCTGCGCCAGGTGGACGACACCTACATGTTCGGCCCCGCCTTCCTGGTGCAGCCGATCACGCGGCCGATGTTCCACCCGGTGCTGCCACCGCCGCCCACCGTGCCGGCGACCCAGCTGCGCACGCCGGACGGCCAGCGCGGCCTGGTGCTGGAGTACTTCGAGGGCATGAGCTTCGACAAGCCCGCCAGCCGCACCATCGACACGGTGGTCGACCACCACTGGCCCGACCCGCCGCTGGGCAGCATCCCGCCGGGCCTGTCCAGCCTGAACCGCTTCTCGGCGCGCTGGACCGGCGAGCTCGTCGCCGCCGAGAGCGGCGAACACGAGATCGGCGTCGAGGGCGACGACGGCTTCCGGCTGTGGCTGGACGACCAGCTCGTCGTCGACGACTGGGCGGTCGGCGGCGCGCGCTTCAACGGCCACCGCATCACGCTGCGGCCAGGCCAGGCGCTGAAGCTGCGCATCGAGTTCTTCCAGGACGGCGGCGGCCGGGTGCTGCGGCTGGCCTGGCGCACGCCCAGCCAGCAGCGCGAGTTGGCTGAGGCACATCGCCGGCTCGACGCGCGCCAGGCCACGCTGCTGCCCGAGGGCAGCGACTGGTTCGACTTCTGGACCGGCCAGCGCCACGCGGGCGGCCGCAGCGTCGAGCGCGACTATGCGCTGGACGAGTTCCCGCTCTACGTGCGCGCCGGGTCCATCGTGCCGCTGGGCCCGGTGGTGGAGCACACCGGCCAACGCCCCGACGCCCCCTGGGAGATCCGCATCTACCCCGGCGCGGACGGCCACTTCACGCTCTACGAGGACGACGGCGAGACCTACGCCTACGAGCGCGGCGAGCGCGCCACCACCGTGCTGCGCTGGGACGACGCGCGCCGCACCCTGCACGTCGGCGCCCGGCAGGGACGCTACCCCGGCATGGTCAAGCGGCGTGAGCTGCAGGTGCGACTGATGGCAGCGCCGGGCCGGGCCGAGCAGACGAAGACCGTGCACACCCAGGGCCGCGCCCTGGCGTTGCACTTCAGCCCAGGCACCCCCTGAATGACACGCCGGGACGCCGGCACGCAAAGCAAGACCTGACCCCATCCCGATGAAGAAGACCGCCCTCCCCCTGCTGCTGGCCCTGCTGGCCGCATCCGCCACCGAGGCCCAGGCCGAAGTGCGCTTGGCCCACGTGTTCGGCGAGCACATGGTGCTCCAGCGCGACCGCCCGCTGCGCCTGTGGGGCCAGGCCACCCCTGGCCAGACCCTCGCCGTCGAACTGGCCGGCCGCCGGGCCAGCGCCCGCGTCGGCGCCGATGGGCGCTGGCAGGTGCAGCTCGCGCCGCTGCCGGCCGGCGGGCCGCACCGCTTGCGCGTTAGCGGCGACCAGACGGTCGAGCTGCGCGACGTGCTGATCGGCGACGTCTGGCTGCTCGGCGGCCAGTCGAACATGGAGTGGCCGCTGGCGCAGACCGACACCGGTCCGCAGGAAGTCGCTTCGCCGCAGAACGCGCAGCTGCGCCATTTGCGCGTGCCGCACCGCGCCAGCGTGCGGCCCGAGGCCGAGATCGCGCCCGCGCCCTGGGTCGTCGCCGAGCCGGGCCGCGTGGCCGAGTTCAGTGCCGTCGGCTACCACTTCGCGCGGCAGATGCAGGCGGTGCAGGGCGTGCCCATCGGTTTGATCAACACCGCCTGGGGCGGCTCGATGCTGGAAACCTGGGTGAGCCGCGACGCCGCCCTGCGCGACCCCGACCTCGCACCCACCGTGCGGGCCCTGCCCGCCGACAACGAGGCCTTCGGCGCCGGGCTGCGCCAGCGCGCGCGCGACCGCGTCGCCGCCTGGCAGCCCGGCCTGCCGCTGCAGGACGTGGACGCCAGCGGCTGGTCCGCCGCCGCGGACATCGACGGCCATTGGCCCACGCTGCAGGCGCTGCACCATTGGGAAGGCCAGGGCCTGGCCAACGTGGACGGCGTCGTCTGGCTGCGCAAGCGGCTCGAGCTGGACGCCGCCCAGGCCGCCGGCGCGGCCGAGCTGCACCTGGCCAAGGTGGACGATTGCGACGAGACCTGGGTCAACGGGCAGCGTGTCGGCGGCCAGTGCGGCTGGGAGCAGCCGCGCCGTTACGCGGTGCCGGCCGGCCTGCTGCGCCCGGGTGCCAACTGGATCGCCGTGCGCGTCACCGACACCGGGGGCGACGGCGGCTTCCACGGCGATGCGGCCGCGATGCGCCTGGACACCGCGGCCGGCAGCGTCCCGCTGGGCGGCCCGTGGCGCGCCCGTGTCGAGCAGGTCGCGGCCCCGACCGGCCCCGCCGCCAACGAGGCACCCGCCCTCGGCCACAACGGCCTGGTCGCGCCGCTGCAAGGCTTGTCGGTGCGCGGCGTGCTCTGGTACCAGGGCGAGGAAAACGCCGGGCGCGCGGCCGCCTATGCCGAAGGCTTCAAGCGCCTGATCCACGACTGGCGCGGCCAGTTCGCCGACCCCCGGCTGCCCTTCCTCTTCGTCCAGCTCGCCGCCTGGCAACCCCTGGCCAACAACCGGCCCGGCGCCGGCGGCTGGGCCGAACTGCGCGCAAGCCAGGCGGCGGCCCTGGCCCTGCCCCACACCGGCATGGCCACCGCCATCGACGTCGGCGACGCGGTCGACATCCATCCGCGCAACAAGCGCACGCTCGGCCACCGCCTGGCGGCGCTGGCACTGCACGAGCTGGGCCTGCGCCCGGACCGCGCCACCGGCCCGCTGTTGCTGGGCCACGAGGCCCGCGGCGGCGAGCTGCACCTGCGCTTCGGCGCCACCGCCGGCGGCCTGCGCACCGCCCGCAGCGGCGAGCCGCTGCGCGGCTTCCACCTGGCCGGCGCCGACCGCCGCTGGATGCCGGCCGAAGCCCGCTTCGATGGCGACCGCATCGTGCTGCACAGCCCCGCCATACCGGCCCCGGTGGCCGCGCGCTATGCCTGGGTCGACAACCCGAGCGAGGCCAACATCGTCGGCGGCGATGGCCTGCCGCTGCCACCGCTGCGCACCGACGAATGGCCGCTGGAATCGGCGGGGCGGCGCTACGGGCGGCGCTGAGCCGCGGGAGGGCCGAGGGCCTGGCCGTGGCCGTGGCCGTTGCCGGAGCCGACTCAGCCGAGGCTGGCCAGCACCCGATCGACCATGACGCCGGACTGCCCCAGGTAGTTGGCCGGATCGCAAAGCCTGGCCAGCGCGGCCCGATCCAGGTGCTTGTTGATCTCCGGGTGGGCCGCCAGCAGGTCCAGCAAGGGCCGCTGCTGCTTCACCGCCTCGCGGCAGATGTCGTAGACCAGGTCGTGCGCGTACTCGCGGCCGATGTACGGTCCCAGGCCCATCATCACGGCCTCGCTCATCACCAGGCCGTGCGTCAGGTCGATGTTGCGGCGCATGGCCTGCGCATCGACCTCCAGCCCTTCGAGCACGAAGCGCGATTGCTTCAGCGCGCCGGCCATCAGGCAGAAGGCCTCGGGCAGCACGATCCACTCGATCTCCCACGGGCCGGTCGAACGCTCATGGTCGGCCACCATCGCGTCCATCAGCGCGGCCGCATGCTGCCGCACCACCGAGATGGCGGCATGGATGTAGCAGCTGGAGATCGGGTTGCGCTTCTGCGGCATCGTGCTGCTGGAACCGCGGCCATGCGCGAAGGGCTCGTAGACCTCCCCCACTTCGGTCTGCATCATCAGCTTGACGTCCATGCCGAGCTTGCCCAGCGTGCCGCCGACGAGGCCGAGGAACGCGCCCACCTCCGCGATGTTGTCGCGGAT
>CAMLJY010000109.1 GCA_946480465.1 uncultured Burkholderiales bacterium | reverse complement strand
CCGCAAGATCCTGGACGTGGTGGCCGACCGCATCCGCCTGGGCGGTGCCGAGAAGGCGCGGGTGGTCGAAGCGATCGAGCTGTCGCTGCGCCGCGGCAGCGGACGCGTCAACGTCTATGCCCTGCGCGACGAGGGCGACGCTGACCTCTGGCGTTACTCCACCGGCCTGCACTGCCCCGACAGCGACCTGCGCTACGCCGACCCGCAGCCCGCGCTCTTCAGCTTCAACTCCGCCTTCGGCGCCTGCGAGGCCTGCCGTGGTTTCGGCCGCGTCATCGGCGTCGACTTCGGCCTGGTGATCCCCGACCACCGCAAGACCCTGCGCGCCGGCGCCATCAAGCCGCTGCAGACGCCGGCCTGGAAGGAATGCCAGGACGACCTGATGAAGTACGCCGGCGAGGCCGGCATCCCGCGCGACACCGCGTGGAGCCAGCTCAGCCGGGCGCAGAAGGACTGGGTGATCGAGGGCTCGCCGCACTGGAACGGCAACTGGAACAAGCAGTGGTACGGCGTGCGCCGCTTCTTCGGCTACCTGGAGAGCAAGGCCTACAAGATGCACATCCGCGTGCTCTTGTCCAAGTACCGCAGCTACACGCCCTGCGAGACCTGCGGCGGGGCGCGGCTGAAGACCGAAGCGCTGCTGTGGCGCCTGGGCTCCAAGGACGACGCCGATGGCGTGATGGCGCCGGAGGCCGCGCCGGGCCGCTCCCAAGCGGCCTCGCCCCCCTCTGGGGGAGGGGGGCCGCCAGGCGTCCCGGGGGGTCGTCGGTTTCAGCGCGTGCTGCCGAAGGGCACGGGCTGGTCGCGCGAGCAGCTGGAAGCGCTGCCGGGCCTGTGCCTGCACGACCTGATGCTCTTGCCGATCGACAAGCTGCGGCGCTTCTTCGATGGCCTGACCCTGCCTTCATCGATGCTGGACGAGGCCCTGAAGCTGCTGCTCGACGAGGTGCGCACGCGTCTGAAGTACCTGTGCGACGTCGGCCTGGGCTACCTGCAGCTGGACCGCCAGAGCCGCACCCTGTCCGGCGGCGAGGTGCAGCGCATCAACCTGACCACCGCGCTCGGCACCTCGCTGGTCAACACCATGTTCGTGCTGGACGAGCCCAGCATCGGCCTGCACCCGCGCGACATGAACCGCATCGTCGAAGCCATGCAGCGCCTGCGCGATGCCGGCAACACGCTGGTGGTGGTGGAACACGACCCCGCGGTGATGCTGGCCGCCGACCGCCTGATCGACATGGGCCCCGGCCCGGGAGAACGCGGCGGCCGCATCGTGTTCGACGGCCCGCCCGAGGCCGCCCGCAAGGCCGACACGCTGACCGGCGCCTACCTGGGCGCGCGCAAGCACGTGGGCATCGGGATGCGCCGCTTCGTCAACGAAGCCACGCCGAAGCTGATCCTGGAAGGCGCGCGGGAACATAACCTGAAAAATGTGCAGGTGGCGTTCCCGCTGCAGCGTCTCACGGTGGTCACCGGCGTCTCGGGTTCCGGCAAGAGCACGCTGGTGCAGGACGTGCTGGTGCCCGCGCTGCTGCGCCACTTCGGCAAGCCCACGGAAGGCGCGGGCGAGCACGACCAGCTGCTGGGCACCGACTGGCTGGCCGACGCGGTCTTCGTCGACCAGAGCCCGATCGGCAAGACCGCGCGTTCCAACCCGGTGAGCTACGTCGGTGCCTTCGACGAGATCCGCAAGCTCTTCGCGCAGGCGCCACTGGCGCTGGAACGCAACTACGGCGCCGGCATGTTCAGCTTCAACGCCGGCGACGGGCGCTGCCCCACCTGCGGCGGCTCGGGCTTCGAGCACGTCGAGATGCAGTTCCTGTCCGACGTCTACCTGCGCTGCCCCGATTGCGACGGCAAGCGCTTCCGCGCCGAGCTGCTGGAGGTCAAGCTGGTGCGTGGCCCGCACAGCCTGTCGGTGGCCGACGTGCTGGAACTGACGGTGGCCGAGGCCTGCGACATCTTCGTGCACGACACGGCGGTGATCGCGCGGCTGCAGCCCATCGTCGACGTCGGCCTGGACTACGTGCGCCTGGGCCAGCCGGTGCCCACGCTCTCGGGCGGCGAGGCGCAGCGCCTGAAGCTGGCCGGCTTCCTGGCCGAGGCGGCCAGCGGACCGAAGCAGCCGGCGGCGAAGAAGGGCACGCTGTTCCTCTTTGACGAGCCCACCACCGGCCTGCACTTCGACGACATCGCGAAGCTGATGCGGTCATTGCGCAAGCTGCTGGAAGCGGGCCACTCGCTGATCGTCATCGAGCACAACCTCGACGTGATCCGCAGCGCCGACTGGATCGTCGACCTCGGGCCGGAGGGGGGTGATGCCGGCGGCGAGATCGTCTGCACCGGCACGCCGGAGGATGTGAAGGCGCACCGCACGTCCCACACGGGCCGCGCACTTCGCGAGTATGAATCCGCGCTGGGCATCGGCAAGCACGTGGTCGAAGAAGGCCGCCCGCTGCAGCTGGTGGCCAAGGCCCGGCGCGATGCGCAGAAGGTGATCGACGAGTCGATCCGCATCGTCAACGCCCGCGAGCACAACCTGAAGTCGCTGGCGGTGGACATCCCGCGCGGCAAGTTCAGCGTCATCACCGGCGTGTCGGGGTCGGGCAAGAGCACGCTGGCCTTCGACATCCTGTTCAACGAAGGGCAGCGGCGCTACCTCGAGTCGCTGAATGCCTACGCCCGCAGCATCGTGCAGCCGGCCGGGCGGCCGGAGGTGGATGCGGTGTACGGCATCCCGCCGACGGTGGCGATCGAGCAGCGGCTGTCACGCGGCGGCCGCAAGAGCACGGTGGCAACGACCACCGAGGTGTGGCACTTCCTGCGTCTGTTGTGGGTGAAGCTGGGCCTGCAGCACTGCGTCAACGACGGCTCGGAGGTGCGGCCGCAGAGCGTGGAGAGCATCGCCGCGCAGATCCTGCGCGATTACAAGGGCCAGCACGTCGGCCTGCTGGCGCCGCTGGTGGTGAACCGCAAGGGCGTCTACACCGATCTCGCGAAATGGGCCAAGGCGCGCGGCCACACGCACCTGCGCGTCGACGGCGAGTTCCTGAAGGTCGACCCCTGGCCGCGCATCGACCGCTTCAAGGAGCACACGATCGAGCTGCCGGTGGGCGACCTGTGGATCGGTTCAGGCGATGAGGCCGAGCTGCGCGAGCTGCTGGCCAAGACGCTGGACCTGGGCAAGGGCGTGCTGCACCTGCTGGCCCCGCTCGACGGTCTGGCCGGCGCCATGGCCACCGGCGGCGCCACCGGCCGCATCGGCGCGCTGAAGGTGTTCTCCACCAAGCGCGCCTGCCCGCAATGCGGCACCAGCTACCCCGAGCTGGACCCGCGCATGTTCTCGTACAACAGCAAGCACGGCTGGTGCACGTCCTGCGTCGGCACCGGGCTGACCCTGACGCGCGAGCAGCGCAAGGCCTACGACGACTCGGTGCGAAGCGACGACGACAAGGGCCGCGAGCAGAGCTTCCCGTCGGAAGAGCCGGAGATCGAAGGCGTGGGCGGCGAGCCGTGCCCCGATTGCCTGGGCACGCGGCTGAACCCCGTGTCCCGCGCGATCAGCTTCGATGGCCACGCGATCACCGCGGTGGCGCAGTGGTCCGTCGGTGATGCGCGGCGCTGGATCGAAGGCCTGAAGCTCACCGGCCGCGATGCGGCAATCGCCCGCGACGTGGTGGTCGAGATCCGCAACCGCCTGGAGTTCCTGGAAGAGGTGGGCCTGGGTTACCTGACGCTGGACCGCGCGGCGCCCACGCTGTCCGGCGGCGAGGCGCAGCGCATCCGCCTGGCCGCTCAGTTGGGAAGCAATCTGCAGGGCGTCTGCTACGTGCTGGACGAACCCACCATCGGCCTGCACCCGCGCGACAACGGCATATTGCTCAAAGCGCTCGGCCGCCTGTCCGAACAGGGCAACACGCTGGTGGTGGTGGAGCACGACGAAGACACCATCCGCCGCGCCGACCACATCATCGACATCGGACCCGGCGCCGGCAAGCGCGGCGGCACGCTGGTGGCGCAGGGCCGCTCGGAGGATCTGGCGAAGCACCCCGATTCGCTGACCGGCCGCTTCCTGGCCGCGCCGCTGCAGCACCCGCTGCACCCGCGCCGCAACGTCAACCTGGCCACCTTCCAGCTCGGTGTGCAGGGCGCGCACCTGCACAACCTGCGGCAGGTCGACGTGCAGCTGCCGCTGCAGCGCCTGGTGGCGGTGACCGGCGTGTCGGGCTCGGGCAAGAGCACCTTGGCGCGAGAGGTGCTGCTGGCCAACGTTCAGGCCGCGGTGGCGCTGAAGGGCAGCAGGGCCGGCCGCGACGCGCTGGCCAAGGGCGGCCTCGAGCTGGTCGGCTGCACCGGCCTCACCGGCTACGAGCCGATCGACCGCGTGCTGGAAGTCGACCAGACGCCGATCGGCAAGACGCCGCGCTCCTGCCCCGCCACCTACATCGGCTTCTGGGACGCGATCCGCAAGCTCTTCACCGAGACGCTGGAAGCCAAGGCGCGCGGCTACGCGGCGGCGCGCTTCTCGTTCAACACCGGCGATGGCCGCTGCCCCGCCTGCGAAGGCCAGGGCGTGCGCACCATCGAGATGAGCTTCCTGCCCGACGTGAAGGTGCCCTGCGACCAGTGCCACGGCATGCGCTTCAACCCCGAGACGCTGGCGGTGAGCTGGCGCGGCAAGAGCATCGGCGAGGTGCTGCAGATGGAGGTGGACGAGGCGGTGGAGTTCTTCGCCTCGATGCCCTCGATCGCGCATCCGCTGAAGCTGCTGCAGGACGTGGGCCTGGGTTACCTGACCCTGGGCCAGCCGTCGCCCACGCTGTCCGGCGGCGAGGCGCAGCGCATCAAGCTGGTGACCGAGCTGAGCAAGGTGCGCGACGACGTGACGCGGCGCGGGCAGAAGCCGCCGCACACGCTGTACGTGCTCGATGAGCCGACGGTGGGCCTGCACATGGCCGACGTCGAGAAGCTGATCCGCGTGCTGCACCGCCTGGTGGATGGCGAGCACAGCGTGGTGGTGATCGAGCACGACCTGGACGTGATCGCGGAAGCCGACTGGGTCATCGACCTGGGGCCGGATGGCGGGTCGGCCGGCGGCACGGTGGTGGCGGCCGGGCCGCCGGAACTGCTGGTCAAGCGCGGCACGCACACCGGCGTCGCCTTGAAGCCGGTGCTGGCGCGCTGAGCGGGGTGGCTGGCCGCGTCAACCGGCCGTCAGCATCGACAAGGCCTGCGCGAGGTCCTCGCACAGGTCCCGCGCGTCCTCCAGCCCCACGTGCAGCCGCACCAGCCGGCCGCTGTCGGGCTGCACCGCCAGGCCGCGCATCGCGTGCGGGATCGCGGGCATCACCAGGCTCTCGAAACCGCCCCAGCTGGTGCCCAGCGCGAAGAGCCGCAGGCTGTCGATGAAGCGTTCGAACCGCGGCTCGGTGCAGGGCTGCAGCTCGATCGTGAAGGGCCCGCCGGCACCGCTGAACTGCGCGCGCCACAGCGCGTGGCCGGGGTCGCCTTCCAGCGCCGGAAAGTGCACCCGAACCACCTGCGGCTGCGCCTGCAGCCAGCGCGCGACGGTGGTGGCCGTCTCTTGGTGCCGCACCATGCGCACGGCCAGCGTGCGCAGCCCGCGCAGCGCCATCCAGCAGGCATCGGGCGCGGCATGCGCGCCGTGCTGGTCGCAGTAGCGGCGCACCGGCGCCATCGCCTCCTCGAGACCGGTGATGAGCCCGAGCATCAGGTCGGAATGGCCGCCGATGAACTTCGTCGCCGCGTGCACCGAGAGGCTGACGCCCAGCTCGTGCGGGCGGAAGAACACCGGCGTGCCCCAGGTCGCATCGCAGGCCACCGGGATGCCGCGCGCGGCCGCCGCAGCGCACACGGCGCGCAGGTCCAGCATGCGCATCGTCAACGAGGCCGGCGTTTCCACGCACACCAGGCTGGTGCTGTCCCGTAGGCGCGGCGCCGGGTCCGCACCGGCGGCGAAGGTCTCGACGGTCGTGCCCCACTGCGCCAGCGGTCCTTCGCAGAAGCTGCGGGCCGGGCCGTAGAGGCCATCGCTCAGCAGCAGGTGGCGGCCTGGTCCGGCATGCGCGCCCAGCACGGCGGTCAGCGCCGCCAGGCCGCTGGCGGTGGCGATGCAGCTCTCGGTGCCCTCCAGCGCGGCCATCGCGCGCTGCAGCTCGAAGGTGGTGGCGGTGCCGGAGCGGCCGTAGCGCGGCCCGTCGAACACCCGGCCGCGCTGCGCCGCCTTGTAGGCGGCCAGGCTGTCGAAGACGGTGGTCGAGGCGCGGACGATCGGCGGGTTGACGGACTGGGCGGCGGTGGCCGTCGTGCGGCCGAGGTGGACGAGGGCGGTGTCGCGGTGCATGCCCCCATGCTAGGCAGCGGCTTGCCGGCGCACGGGCCAGAGGCTTGCGCCGGCACGCCAACCCGCGCGGGGATGGACGTCAGACGTCCAGCTCGTACACCACCGCATTCGCCCGCGCCCCCGGCGTGCTGCCGGCCAGCGCGCGGTCCCATTCCGGCAGGGCCGCGCTGCGTGTCGGCGTGAGCCCGGTGGCCATCACTGCCACCTCCTCGGTGCCGGCGTCGAATTCACCGACGAGCTTGCGGTCCGCGGTGAACAGCATCGCGGTCTGCGCGCCGTCGCTGTCGATGATCACGAGGTAGCGGGCGGGGGCTTGCATGGCGTTCTCCGGTCGGCCGACAGGGGTTCGGCCGAGTGTGCCGCAAGCCCCGCGATGCCGGGCGCCCGCCGTCAAGGCTGGCGGCAGGCGCGGTAGAAGTCCCGGTCCGGCCGGTAGGCCGCGGTCTGCACGTCGAGCAGGCCCAGCACGCTGTGGAACAGGTGCTCGTGGCCGATGCGCTCGTCCACACGCTGCCGCAGGCAGCCGACGGCCACGCCGCTGCGGCGCTGGAAGGCCGGCGGCAGCCAGCTGATCCAGGCGATGTGCTTCTGCACGTCGGGTGCCAGCGACCAGGGCAGGCCGTGCAGGTACAGGTTGTGCTCCCCCAGCGATTCGCCGTGGTCGGACACGTACAGCAGGGCGGGGTCGAAGCGGTCGGACCGTGCTTGCAGCCAGCGGATCGTGCCGGCCAGGAAGTGGTCGGTCTCGGCGATGCTGTTGTCGTAGGCATTCACCAGCGTGTCGGGCGCGCAGTCCTGCAGCGTGGGCGTGCGGCACTCGGGCGCGAATCGCTTCCGCGCGGAGGCCGACCGCTTGAAGTACGCCGGGCCGTGGCTGCCCATCTGGTGCAGCACCAGCACCACCCCGCGGGCGCGGCGCTCGGCGGGCAGCGCGGCCAGGCGCTGGTCCAGGCCGGTGAGCAGGGCCTCGTCCAGGCATTCGCCGTCCTGGCACAGGACCGGGTCGGACGCCGGGTCGACGCGTTCGTTCGGCACCCGGTCACAGACCCCCTTGCAGCCGGCCTGGTTGTCCAGCCACAGAACGGCCAGGCCGGCGTGCTGCAGCACGTCCAGCAGCGTCTCCTGGGGGCGGCTGCGGGCGTCGAATTCCCCGCGGTCCAGCGGCGAGAACATGCACGGCACCGATGCCGCCGTGCTCGTGCCGCAGGACCAGGCGTTGCGCTGGCTGGCCACATCCAGCGCGGCCAGCTCGGGTGTGGTGTCGCGCGCATAGCCGTTCAGGCCGAAGTGGTCGCCGCGCGCCGTCTCGCCCAGCACCAGCACCAGCAGCGGGGGGTGGGTCGATGCCGTCGGCGCGACGCGTGCATCCGTGCCCAGCGGTTCCGGGGCGGCCTGGGCCGCCGGCGCCCGGCGGGCCAGCTTCAGCGACGCCTGCAGCGTGTTCAGCGGATTGACCAGGTGACGCAGCCCGGGCTGGTTGCGCAGCGTCGAGGCCAGCGGTTGATAGCACGCGAAGACGGCGGCCGCCAGCGCCACGGCCGAGGCGGCCGCCAAGCGCAGGTTGGCCCTGAGACGCCGCGGCCAGGGCGCCCAGGCCAGCGGCCGGCGCCACGCCGCCAGCGCCGGCGCCAGGCCCAGCAGTGCCAGCGCCAGCCACAGGCCGCTGCTCATCAGGTCCGCGCCTTCGTGCAGGTTGGTCTGCAGCAGGTTGGTCAACATCGTGCTGTCGACAACGATGCCGTAGGCCAGCATGAAGTGGCTGCTGACGGCGGACGTGAGCAGCAGCAGCGTGATCGCCGGTTTCAGGCTGGCGCGCCACGCGAGCGGCGCCAGCAGCAGCACCAGCGCGGCCGTGATGCCGAGCATCAAGCCCAGGGCGAACAGCACCCCTTGGCCGCCCTGCAGCGCGCCCGCACGGTGCAGGGCCCGCCACAGTGGCAGGTTGCCGGCCGTGGCCAGCCACAGACTGGACAGCAGGATCAGCAGGCCCGGCCGGGCGGTGCCGGCCCCCGCCGACACCGGCGGCTGGCCGTGACCGCCACCCGCGGGCGTGGCGCCGGTGGGGATGGCCGGCGTCATGCCGAGTCCTCCGCCCGCGCGCGGTCCGCACCGCCTCCGCGAGGCGCCAGCGCGGTCCGCAGCGCATCGGCCGCCCAGGCCACGTTCCAGCACACCCACGCGGTCCACAGCTTGTGACTCATGAAGTGGGCCCCGCGCCACTGCTGCGCCAGGCCCAGCACCAGGCCCGAGAGCAGCGCGCCGGCCAGCCAGCGCCAGGCGCGCACAGGCGCCACCTGGCGCCAGGCGAACCAGCCGCCCAGGAAGGCAAAGCCGGCGCTCGCGTGGCCGGCCGGAAAGCAGTGGCCGGCGCCGCCGTCGCGTTGCCAGAAGCCCTGCCAATGGCCCAGCAGTTGCGCCGGGCCGCCGAACTCGCGCAGCTCCCAGGGGCAGCTGTTGGCATTGACGGACTTCAGCGCGCTCACGCTCAGCGCGGCGACCAGACTGCCCGCGGCCAGCTGCAGGCGCCGCGACCTGTCCAGGGCCTTCAAACCTCCCAGCGGCCACCAGACACCCAGCCACAGGATCGCCACCACCCCCGAGGACAGCCGCCGCCCGCCCTCGTGCAGCACCTGGGTCAGCAGCCAATGGTTGCGCAGTGCGAAGCCGTGTGCGCTGCCCGCGAGCTGGGCGATCAGGAGGTCGCCGGGACTGCGGTCCCATGCCAGCAGCGCGATGAGGCCCAGCAGGCTGACGGCGGCGGGCAGGCGGTGACTCGGTGTCTGCATCTGCCCGCACGGTAGGCAGTGCCGCTTAAGCCAGACTTAAGTGGGCGAGGGTGGGCGCCGCGCAGCGCCGCATGGGTTGCTGGGGGATGGCCACCTGCGGCCCCCGGGGACGCCGGCGGGCCCGGTTCACATCAGCAGATTGGAGCCGGGCGCCATCAGCAGCGTCTCGATGGTGGCGTCCGGCAGCGTGGCGACCTCGGCCAGTTCGGCGTTCAGCCCCATCAGCGAGATGGCGCGGTTCTGCATGGAGGCCGCATCGTCATGGTCGCCGCAGCGTTCCAGCACCTCGCTGATGCGCAGCAGCACCTTCACTTCCCACTGGCCGTCGCTGGCCTGGCCGGCCCGCGCGGCTGCCTCGAAGGCATGGGTTCGCGCGCGTTCGCGGGCTTCATGCCGCGCGCTGCGGCTGTCGCCGGCGGCCAGTGCGGCCTCGGCCTGGGCGCAGGCCACCTCGGCCAGTTCGCACTCCAGGTCGACCTGCAGGTCGTGGCCGGGCAGCAGCGCGGTCCAGCGGCGGGCCTGCAGCAGGTAGCCCTCGGCCGCGGGGTAGGCGCCCAGCGCCTTCAGGCTGTGTGCCACCAGGGCCAGCGCCGTGCTCATGTCTGCCGGGCGGTGGAACGATTGCGCCATGTCCAGCGTGCGCAGGGCCAGGGCGAGCGCCTGGCGGGCCTGGCCATCGGGCAGCCCGGGCTCGGCATGGTCCGGCGGGATCGGCGGGCGAGACGCGGGCTTCATGGCGGCGATCGTAGGCGCGGGGCGCCGCAGTGGCTTCCCCGCACCCGGGGGGCGGCTTGCCGCCGCCTGCGCGCCGGCGGCTTGCGCCGCAGGTGTCCCCTCAATGCCCTTCGGACATCGGGCCGGATGACAGCGGCATCGGACCGCTGGCCAGCGGCACGGGCGCGCTGGCCAGCGCCAGGTCCAGGTCGTGCCGGTTCACCATCAGCCGGGCCTGAGCCCGCGCCTGCAGCGACAGCCGCTGCAGCTCCATCGCGTGGTAGGCCTCGAAGTGATTCAAGGCCTGCTCGAACTGCCCCAGCGCCTTGTACGACTGGTGCAGCGCGCGGTGCACGCGCATGCGGGTGGTGGCGTGGTCGAACTGGCGCAGGCCTTCGAGCGCGGCGCGCAGTTCGGCCAGGGCGTCCGCATGGCGGCCCTGCAGCGCCCGCAGTTCGCCCAGGTTGAATCGCGAACGCAGCCCCACCGCGTGGTAGCCGTGCCGCTGCGCATCGGCGATGCATTGCTGCAGCAGGGCGTCGGCGGCCGCGTACTCGCCCAGCAGCGACAGGATTTCGCCGAGGTTGCCCCGCACGACCACCTGGCGGTAGGCATCGGGCGTGTGGTCGACCAGGTGCAGCGCCGCCTCCGCATGGTGGCGGGCGCGCTGCAGGAAGGCATGCGCCACCGCGTTCTCGCCGCGCTGGCGCAGCAGGTGATAACCCCCGATGCCGGTGGCAGCCAGGTTGTTCAAGGCCATCATCTCGGCCGCCGTGTCGCCGCTGGCCTGCGCCAGCTGCAGCGCCGTCAGCAGGTACTGCTCGCCGCGCTCGGGGTCGCCCAGCCGTTCGTGGCAGATGCCCAGGCGGTTCAGTGCCTCGACTTCGCGCTGCGGCAGGCCGTGGCGGCGTGCCTGGTCGAAGGCGGAGGCGGCATGGCGCAGGGCTTCCTCGTTGAGGCCGAGTTCGGTGAAGGCCGTTGCCAGCAGGCATTGCGTGCTGCAGGCGGCGTCGTGTTCACGGCGCTGCTGCCAGATGGCCAAGGCGCGCCGCGCCGCCAGCGCCGAATCCTCGAACAGCCCCTGGCGCCATTGGTGCGTGGCCAGCAACTGGAAGGCGCGGGCACGGTCGGTGTCGGGGCGCTGGCTGCGCGACCAGGCCTCCAGCGCGAGCTGTGCCTCGTCCGCTCCGCGGCCATGCTGGCCGAGCGACAGGGCCTGCTGCGACGCCTGGAGGTGGCGCTGGTAGTCGGCGTCGGCCTGGGCATCGGGCGCGGCGGCGGCGAAGGGTGGGGTGGGCTCGGGCATCACGCGGGCGGCGGGCGCGCGATGCGCAGCAAGCCGTGCGATCGACCTTACTCCATGCGGCCAGCGAACGCGATGCGGTTCGTCCCGCGGCCGGCGGTGCTTTTCAACGCGCCATCGCCGGGCGTCCACCCAGCAGGCCGCGCAGCCGCCAGCCCAGCAGCACCGCCACCAGCAGCGCGTACACCGTCCACTCGCCGAAGTTCTGCTTCGCCGCGCGCATCCAGAAGAAGTGCAGCAGGCCCAGCAGCACGATGGCGTAGACCGACCTGTGCAGCGCCTTCCAGCGCGCCGCGCCCAGCGCCTTGATCGCGCGGTTGAAGGACGTGGCGGCCAGCGGCGCCATCAGCAGCAGCGCCAGCGTGCCGACCAGGATGAAGGGGCGCTTGGGGATGTCGCGCAGGATCTCGTCCACGGCCAGGCCCATGTCCAGCCAGGCATAGCAAAGGAAGTGCAGCAGCCCGTAGAAGAACGCGAACAGGCCGGCCATGCGGCGGAAGCGGGCGAGGGCGCTGAGGCCGGTCCACTCGCGCAGCGGCGTGATGGCCAGGGTGATGCACAGGAAGCGCAGCACCCAGTCGCCGGTGCCGCGGATCAAGGCCTCGGCGGGATTCGGCCCCAGCGTGTCCAGCACCGCCCCGCCGAGCAGCTGCGCGAAAGGCAACAGCGCCAGCACGAAGAGCAGCGGCTTGGCCGCCGCGTGCAACAGCAGCTTGTTGGCGGACATCGCGTATGCCGCGCGTCAGAAGTTCTTGGCCAGGTCCAGGCCAGCGTAGAGCTGGCCGACCTGCGGCTCGTAGCCGTTGAACATCAGCGTCGGCCGCTTCTTCGCGAAGATGCCTCCAGCCTCGCCGATGCGGCGCTCGGTGGCCTGGCTCCAGCGCGGGTGGTCGACCTTCGGGTTGACGTTGGAATAGAAGCCGTACTCCTGCGGTGCGGCCTTGACCCAGGCCGTGCGGGGCTGCTTGTCGACCAGGCGGATCTTCACGATCGACTTCGCGCTCTTGAAGCCGTACTTCCAGGGCACGACCAGCCGCACCGGCGCGCCGTTCTGGTTCGGCAGCACCTCGCCATACATGCCGAAGGCCAGCAGGCTCAGCGGCTGCATCGCCTCGTCCAGCCGCAGGCCTTCCACGTAGGGCCACTCCAGCACGCGCGAGCCGACGTAGGGCATGGTCTTGGGGTCGGCCAGGGTCACGAACTCGACGAACTTGGCATTGCCAGTCGGCTCGACCTGCTTCAGCAGCTCGCTCACCGAGTAGCCGACCCAGGGGATCACCATCGACCAGCCTTCGACACAGCGCAGGCGGTAGATGCGTTCCTCCATGGTCCCGAGCTTCATCAGTTCGTCAAGGCCGAAGGTCCTCGGCTTCTTCACCTCGCCCTCGACGGTCACCGTCCAGGGCTGCGTCTTCAAGGTGTGCGCGTTGCGCGCAGGGTCGGACTTGTCGGTGCCGAACTCGTAGAAGTTGTTGTAGGTGGTGGCGTCGTTGTAGGCAGTGGGCGTGTCCATCACCACGGCGCCCGGGACCGCGCTCTTGGCGCCGGCCAGCCTGGGCCGCTTGCCCTGCTGGGCCAGCGCGGCCTCGCCCAGGGCCAGCGCGGCACCGCCGGCGGCAGCATGCCGCAGCCAGTCGCGCCGGTGCAGGTAGACGTCCCGCGGGGTGATCTCCGAGGGGGCCGGATGGATGAAACCGCGGTCCTTGAGCAGGTGCATGGCGCTGGAACTCCGTGGGGATGCCGCTTGGTCGGCGTTGGAGGCCCGCGCCTTACGCCGGGTTCACTCGATCACAGTTCGCCGTAGCTGTGCAGGCCCGACAGGAACATGTTGACGCCGAGGAAGGCGAAGCTGGTGACCAGCAGGCCGGCCAGCGCCCACCAGGCCGACATCGTGCCGCGCAGGCCCTTCATCAGGCGCATGTGCAGCCAGGCCGCGTAGTTCAGCCAGACGATCAAGGCCCAGGTCTCCTTCGGGTCCCAGCTCCAGTAGCCGCCCCAGGCCTCGGCCGCCCAGAAAGCGCCGAGGATGGTTGCGATGGTGAAGAACGCGAAGCCGACGGCGATGGACTTGTACATCACGTCGTCCAGCACCTCGGGTGCGGGCAGGCGGGCGGCGATGCGCCGGCGGGCGGCGAGGATGCCACCGACGATCAGGGCTGCGACGCCGAAGTACACCGCCCAGTAGTGGGACAGGCCCTCGATCGCGTTCTTGCGGAAGACCACCGGCTGCAGGCACAGCACGATGCCCATCAGCGCCAGCGGCGCCAGCTTCCAGTAGTTCGTCTCGCCGGCCTGGCGCTGCACCAGGTAGGCGAAAGCCACCATCGCCGCCAGAGAGAAGGTGCCATAGCCGATGAAGTTGGCCGGCACGTGCAGCTTCATCCACCAGCTTTGCAGCGCAGGCACCAGCGGCTGGATCTGGTGGGCATCACGCGCCACCGTGTACCAGAGCAGGAAGCCGACCGCCGCACTGACCACCAGCATCACGAAGGCACCCAGCGCGCGGGTGCGGTAGTGCTGCTCGTAGTACAGGTAGAAGAGGGCGGTCAGCCAGCAGAACAGCACGAAGACTTCGTAGAGGTTGCTGACCGGGATGTGGCCGATGTCGGGGCCGATCTGGTGGCTCTCGTACCAGCGCACCAGCGTGCCGACCAGCGCCAGCGCCACGCCGGCCCAGGCCATCGCCGATCCCAGCTTCAGCGCGGTGTTGTCCTCGCCTTTCGCGACCAGGCCCACCCAGTAGAGCAGGGTGCTGAGGAAGAACAGCACGCTCATCCACAGGATCGCGCTCTGGCTGGACAGGAAGTACTTCAGCAGGAAGACGTTCTCGGCCTGGGCCAGGTCGGCACCGAAGCCATCCGTGGCGCGGCCGTACAGCGCGATGGCCAGCAGCGCCGCGGCGCCCACGCCCACCGCCAGCGTGCGCAGCGAGGACCAGAACCAGCCCAGCGCCACCAGCACCGGCACCGCGCCGACGAGGATGGCCTGCTCGTAGCCGTCCATGGAGCCCTTGTAGCGCTGGAAGGCGTAGGCAGCGCCGCCAGCGATCAGCGCCGCGAACAGCCAGTCCGCCAGGCTGCGCCGGGCGAGGAAGCCGGGACGGCCGAGCGCGATGGTTTTCGGGGCAGTGGTGGTGTTCAACGGGGCTCCTCGGCGGCGTCGTCGGCAGCGGTGAGTGCGCTTGGGGTGGGCGCGGGTTGCGCGTCGTGCAGCAGGGCGGTCTTCAGGGTCTCGAACTCGGCGTCGGCGTCCAGCGTCCGGCGGGTGGTCGACAGCGCCGCCCGCAGGCGCGTGCCGCCACCCGGAGCCGGTTGGAGCCAGATCCACAGCCGCCGTTCCCGCACGTACAGCATCGCGAACACGCCGATGATCAGCAGCACGGCGCCCAGGTACACCAGCTTCTGCCCCGGTGCGCGCGCCACCTGGAATACGCTGGCCTGCACCTGTGTGAAGTCGGCCAGCTGCAGCAGCACCGGTGCGGGGTAGAAGGCCGCATCGGAAAGCGACAGCACGGCCTGCTGCATGAAGCGGGCATTGGCCTCGTCGGTGGGCATGGACTTCAGGCCGGCCGCCTCGCGGGCCGCGTTGGCCAATTCGAACAGGCAGCCGTTCAGGATGCGCAGCAGCACCTCGGAAATGCGCTGCCGTTCGGCCTCCGGCACGGTGGATTCGATGAAAAGCGCCAGGGCGTTCAATCCGCCCGGCGGCGGTGCGCTGGTGCCGGCCGGCGCGGGCAGATGCTCCGCCCCGGCGAACAGCTGCAGCACCCGCTGCGCGGTGAGCAGCAGCTGCTCGGCCATCTGGGGCTTGTCCGCCGGCGTGGCAAGCGCCACGTAGCGGCGTGCCGCCATCTCGCGCATCGCCGGGTTGGCCAGCGCGGTCTTCAGGCGCATCCAGCCGTCCATGCTGCCTTGCTCGTCAGCCGGGATGCGCAGGTAGCGGAACTGCTCGGCCGGGGTGTCGCGCACGCCGGCGAGGAAGACCGTCTGGCCGTTGAGCTGCACCGGCAGCATGTAGTTGTTGAACTCGCGCGCCTGGCCGGCGGCGTCGCGCAGCTTGTAGCTGAAGGAGGGCCCGACGTTGCGCAGATTCTTGTCCCTGGTGGTCTTGGCGCCCGAGCCCAGGTGCTTGTCCAGCGAGCCGGCCAGGTCCACCTTGCGCACGTCGGTGGCCGAGTCGGCCTCGGCGGCCCCGCCACTGTCCAGGTTCTCGACGTTGATCACGCGCAGGCCGGTGAATTCCAGCGTCAGCTTCTCGTCGCCGTTGACGAGGCTGGTTGCGCCGCCCACGGTCGACTCGATGTCGAAGCGCTTGCCCTCGCTGCCCTTCATCGGCAGCGCGGTCACCTTCAGCTTCGAGCCGCCGTCGTCGAAGCTGCTCTGGTAGATGGCGATGCCCTTGTGGTGCGCGGGCTCGTTGACCTTTACCGTGGCGGGGATCTGCTGGCCGGTCTCGCGGTCGTGGATCACGATGTCGCTCGCGAACAGCTTGGGCATGCCGGTGTCGTAGAAGTCGACCTTGAACTTCTTCAACT
>CAMLJY010000108.1 GCA_946480465.1 uncultured Burkholderiales bacterium | reverse complement strand
GGCCCTTGTCCGGGTTGTCCTGCGTGGCCGGCGTGTAGTGGTTGACCATCAGCGTGGCGCGGTAGTCGATGCCGTCCTTCTGGAAGCCCTGACTGAGCTGGAACTCGCCGTAGAAGTCGCACTCGTTGCCCAGGCGGTACTTCATGCCGGCGCTGCCGCGGTTCAATCCATAACACGCACGTGACGTGTCCGCCGACGTCAGGCCGGGACCGGCGCGGAAGTAGCCGGTGTAGTCCACCGCGTGCGCGCTGCCGGCGCCTGCCGCCAGGGCCAGCGCCGCCAGCCGGACGGCCGGCCGTGCCAGGCGCGCGAGCCGGGCCTGGCGGGCGTGGCGAGCGGGTTGCAAGGGGAGGGAGGTGCGTGCTTCCATGGGGTCGAGGTCTCCGTTGTTGGGGTTCGCCTCGCCGCCGTGCCGCAGCCGCACGGAACATCAACGCAAGGCAGCGTTAATGTTCCATAAAGGATTAATGAACGTCTCTAGGTATTAATGCTAGGTTAATCTTTCGTTCAGTTCTTGAACAGATTCCGCCAGCGGCAGCCGCAGCCGGGCCCGCAGGCCCTGGGGCGCCACCGCATGCAGCGTCACGTCGCCCTGGTGGCGCTGGGCGATCTCTCGAACGATGGCCAGCCCCAAGCCGCAGCCGCTGCCCTCGTGCGTTGCCCGCACGAAGCGGCCGAAGACGGCCTCCAGCTGGTCGGCCGGCAGGCCGGGGCCGTTGTCGGTGACCTCGACGATCGCGTCGGTCCCCTCGCGCCGCACGGACACGGTGACCTCGCTGCCGCGGCCGGCGTAGCGGATGGCGTTGTCGACCAGGTTGAACACCGCCTCGCGCAGCAGCAGCTCGGCCCCGGTTACCCGCACCGGTTCCGTGCTAGCACTCGTGTCTTCGGGTGTGCGTCTGGTGGCGGTCTGCGCGTCCATGTCCGCATCAGTGGTCTCGTCTGTCGCGTCCTCGAGGCCCAGGTCGATGCCGGCTTGCAGGGCACGCGGGACGTTCTCGGCCACCAGGGCGACCACCAGCGCCCGCAGGTCGACGCTGCTGCGCGGCAACGCGCCGGCGGCTTCGGGTTCGGCGCGGGTCAGGGTGAGCAGCTGGTTCACCAGGTGCGCGCTGCGCACCGCGCCTTCATGCACCCGTTCCAGGCGCGCCGCCAGCTCGGCATCGCGGTTGGCCTGCAGTGCGATCTCGGTCTGGCTCTTCAGCCCGGCCAGCGGGGTGCGCAGCTGGTGCGCGGCATTGCTGATGAAGCGGCGCTGCGCGGCGACGCTTTCCTGCACCGCGGCCAGCAGTTGGTTCAGGGCCCGGACCAGCGATCGCAGTTCCTGCGGCGCAGCGGCCAGTTCCAGCGGCGCCAGGTCGTTCGGCGCCCGGTCTTCCACCAACGCGCGCAGCCGCGCCAGCGGCGCCAGCCCGGCGCGGATGCCGGCCCACACGATCATCGTCATCAGCACGATCAGCGCCGACAGCGGCAGCACGGTGTCCTGCAGGATGCTCTTGGCCAGCTCGTCGCGGCTGGCCTGGCTGCGCGCGATCTGCACCAGCAGCACCTGGCCCGGGCTGCCGTCCCTGGCCTTGTCGCCGATGGGCAGGAAGAGGGCGGCCAGGCGAATGCGCACCTTGTCCAGCGTGGCGTCGTAGAACACCGGCTCGCCCAGCCGCGGCGCCTCCACGCCCGGCGGCAGCGGCAATTGCTTGTTGCCGAGGATGAACTTGCCCGGCGGCGTCGACACCATGTAATAGACCCGGTCGTCCGGATCGGCCTCGATGATGTCCTGCGCCGCGCGCGGGAAGTCAATGAAGAGGCCATCGCTCATCGGCTTGACCTGCCGCGCGAGCGAGCGGGTGGCTTGCAAGAGGCTGGCATCGATGCCGCGGCTGGCATAGCGCTCGGCGACGTTGTAGGTGACGAAGGCGGCGGCGAGCCACAGCACCAATTGCGGCAATAAGAGCCACAGCAGGAGTTGGCGGTGCAGCGAGCGCTGGACGACGGCGCGGCGGAACCAGCGGGTTAGGGGGCTGGGTGGGGGCATGCCTGGCCCTTACTCGTGCTCGGAAAGACGAGTGGGGTAGGCCGGCTTGATCAGCTTGGCTTTGAAGCGGATGTGCCAATCGGGATCGGCAACGCGGTAAGGGAAGACTTGCAGCCCATCTGCGATGACGTCGATCGTCAGCGGCAGGAGGTCGGGATGGGGGCGCGCAAGAAGTTCTACCGTGTGACCAGGCGAAAGGATGACTTCTTCGCAGGTCATCTCCAGGAGGAGCCGGATTTCTCCGGGCGTGTCGTTTCGGAACTGGCCTACGACGAGATAGTCGGACGGCTGCATCGGTGCAAATGTTGGAGAGGTAACTGTCCGATTGCGGTCACTTTTCGATCTCAATGACGAGCTTCTTGATGTCTCTTGAATTGATTGATCGATTGCTTGATTCGCCGGTCGGCACGCGACATCTTACGGAGCATCCTTCAAGTAAATGCTTTGCGAGATCTCGGTAGTCCTGAACGTCGAGGTCGTCCAACTTCGTATTGCCTCCGTCCGGGTACAGGCGATAGCTACTTTCACCTGTATCGTTGTTTCTTTGATAGATGGGACGAATTTCGCGACCCACTTCGTCAACGAAGTAGACGCTCTTGGACAACTGCTGCTGACCTGCAGGCGAAGGTGTTGTCGGATTCGCCATGATGGTGTTAGCGGGAGTAGATATAAAGAGACCTAGCGAACAATAGGGGCGGCCACCTCGGGCTCCAGCAAATACCCCAACCCCCGCACCGTCCGTATCACCAACCCCGACCCCTCCAGCTTTCTTCGCAGCCGGTGGATGTAGACCTCGATCATCCCCGGCGCGGCCGGTGATTCGCCGCTGCTGCCGCTGCGGTCCGCCGCCCAGGCCGCGGTGATCTGTTCCTTCTGCACCACCTTGTTGCGCTGGCTCAGCAGCAGGTCCAGCAGGTCCCACTCTCGCGGCGACAGGTCGATCGGCGCGCCGTCGATGCTGGCCCGCCGTGCATCCCGGTCGAAGGCCAGGCGGCCCATGTCGGCCGGCGGCGTCGGTGCCGGCATCGGCCGGGTGCGGCGCAGCAGCGCGCGCAGGCGGGCTTCCAGTTCGGGGAAGTCGAAGGGCTTGGTCAGGTAGTCGTCGGCGCCGGCGTTCAGGCCGGCCACGCGGTCGTCCAGGCCGTCCAGCGCGGTCAGCACCAGCACCGGCAGCGCCGGCTTGCTCTGCCGCACGTGCTTCAGCACCGTCAGGCCGTCGATCATCGGCAGGCCGATGTCGAGCACGGCGGCGTCGAATTCGCGCTTCAACATCAGGTACTCGGCCACCGCGCCGTTGGGCGCGTGCTCCACCGCGAAGCCGGCCTGCTGCAGTTGCGCGGTCAGCGCATCGGCCAGGATGGCATCGTCTTCGGCCAGCAAGAGATTCATCGGGGGCGTCGCGCAGTGAACGGCAAATGGCCGGCAGCTTAACGCCTTGACGGTGGGTTAACGACCCCTGAATACCCGCCCGATACACTGGCCGGCTGCCTGCCGGGCCGCTGGGTCCGGCCGTCGCCCGCCTGAACGTCCCCCGCCCATCTGCCCGCCGGGCCGCCCCTCCAGGGCGGATGCCGGAGGGCGCAGCCGGAAGCTATTCCACGTGAGCTCGCCCGCCCTGAACGCCCTGCTGCAGCGCGCCGAATCGCTGCTGACCCGCCTCGAAGCCATCCTGCCGCACCCGCTGACGCCGCCGGACTGGTCGGCCTCCATCGCCTTCCGTTACCGCAAGCGCGGCGGGTCGGGGTTCCTGCAGCCGGTGGCCCACGTCGCCCGAATCGCGCTCAGCGATTTGCAGGAGGTCGACGGCCAGAAGGAGCGTCTGGTGCGCAACACGCGGCAGTTCGTCGAAGGCGCGCCGGCCAACAACGTGCTGCTGACGGGCGCGCGCGGCACCGGCAAGAGTTCGCTGATCAAGGCCTGCCTCAATGAATTCCACGAGCAGGGCCTGCGGCTGATCGAGGTCGACAAGGCCGACCTCGTCGACCTGCCGGACCTGGTGGACCTGGTGGCCGCGCGGCCCGAGCGCTTCATCATCTTCTGCGACGACTTGAGCTTCGACGAGGGCGAGCCCGGCTACAAGGCGCTGAAGTCCATCCTCGACGGCTCGGTCTCGGCCGCGGGCGAGAACGTGCTGATCTACGCCACCAGCAACCGCCGCCACCTGCTGCCCGAGTACATGAAGGAGAACCTCAGCTACACCCACACCGACGACGGCGAGGTGCACCCTGGCGAGGTGGTGGAGGAGAAGATCTCGCTGTCCGAGCGCTTCGGGCTGTGGATCAGCTTCTACCCGTTCTCGCAGCAGGAGTACCTGGTGATCGTGGCGCAATGGCTGCGTCATTTCGGCGTCAGCGAACCGGCGATCGAGGCGGCGAAGCAGCCTTCCCTGGTGTGGGCGCTGGAGCGCGGCTCGCGATCGGGCCGCGTGGCCTACCAGTTCGCGCGCGACTGGGCGGGGCGGGACCACAGTGCGGACGAGGCGTCGAAACCCGTGGCCGATGCCGATGAAGGCACGTTGCCGCCGGAGGGCCTGGACCGTGTCTGAGCACAACGGCAAGCTCAACGGCGTGGATGTGGAGCGCGAACCGCGCACGCCGGTGGACGTGGCGGTGGGCGTGCTGGTCGAACGCGACGCGCAAGGCCGCGAAGGCCGCTTCCTGCTGACCTCGCGCCCGGAGGGCAAGGTCTACGCCGGCTACTGGGAATTCCCCGGCGGCAAGTTCGAGCCCGGCGAGAACGTGGAACAGGCGCTGCGCCGCGAGCTGCACGAGGAGTTGGGCATATCCATCGGCGCCGTGCATCCCTGGCAGCAGGAGATCATGGACTACCCCCATGCCCTGGTGCGGCTGCACTTCTGCAAGGTGTACGACTGGACCGGCGAGTTCGAGATGCGCGAGCAGCAGCAGATGGCCTGGCAGACCCTGCCGGTGCAGGTTCAGCCGGTGCTGCCGGGCACGTACCCGGTGCTGCGCTGGTTTGCGGCGGAGCGGGGGCATGGCGGCCCGCTGGATGCCGGCGGCAGCACGTAGCCGCCGTGCTGCGATTTCGTGAACCCGCTTGACGGTGCCTTCCGGAGGCTATTAAAGTGATATCACTTTGGAAGCACACCGGGAGACCAGCATGGGCAAGCCAGCGGCGCAGGAAACCCTCGCGCGTTCGCACAACGGGTTCTTGAGCGTGGCCACCGGCCTGCTGGCCGCGGCCGGCGGGCTGTGGTTGATCGCCACGCGGCCGATGCCGAGCACCATCGCGCTGGGCTTGCTGCTGTTCGTGCTGGCGGCGGCCTGCTGGGGCGGGCTGTACATGCTGCAGCCGAACCAGGCCGCGCTGCTCATGTTCTTCGGGCGTTATCAGGGCACCGACCGCGGCGAGGGCCTGCGCTGGGCCAACCCGTTCTTCACGAAGAACAAGGTCAGCGTGCGGGCGCGCAACTTCAACAGCGAGAAGCTGAAGGTCAATGACCTGCGCGGCAATCCGATCGAGATCGCCGCGGCCATCGTCTGGCGGGTGGACGACACGGCACGCGCGGTGTTCGACGTCGAGAACTACGAGGCCTACGTGCTGACGCAGGCCGAGGCCGCGGTGCGGCACCTGGCGTCGCGTTATGCCTACGACAACCTGGGCGTATCGGACACCGATGGCCATGCGGTGCCCGAGATCACGCTGCGCTCGGCGACCGAGGAGGTGTCGGCCGCGCTGCGCGCCGAGCTGACGGACCGCTTCGCGCAGGCCGGCATCGTCGTCGTCGACGCCAAGCTGACCCACCTGGCCTACGCGCCGGAGATCGCCGGCACCATGCTGCGCCGGCAGCAGGCCGAAGCGGTGGTGGCCGCCCGATCGAAGATCGTGCAGGGCGCGGTCGAGATGGTCGAGCACGCGCTGAAGGGGCTGGAGGCGCGCGGCCTGGTCGAGCTGGACGACGAACGCAAGGCGGCGATGGTGAGCAACCTGCTCGTGGTGCTGTGCTCGGACCGCGAGGCCACGCCGGTTGTGAACACCGGCACGCTGTACAACTGAACCAGCGGGTGCCGCCATGGTGGTTCGCTTCGTCGCCATCCTTGCCGCCTTGTGCGTGCCGGCCGGCCTGGTGCTGCTGATGCACGCGAAGCAGCCGCTGTGGGCGCTGTGGATCGGCGGCGGCGGCGCGCTGGTGCTGCTGCTGATCGGCCTGCACCGCTTCAACGTGGCCGAGGCCAAGCTGCCGAAGTGGGAGCGTCGGCCGATGAACTTCCACGGCGACTGACGACCCCGATCGACGACGCTCAATGGCCAGCCCCGGCAAGAAATCCTTCCTGCTGCGCATCGACCCCGAGCTGTGGGCCGAGATCGAGCGGCTCGCCGCCGCCGAGCTGCGCAGCGCCAACGCGCAGGTCGAATACCTGCTGCGCGAGGCGCTGAAGGCGCGGCTGGGCGAGCGCGCCGGCGGCAGCAGCAGCGATGCAGCGCGCAAGGCAGCCCGCAAGCCCACCTGAGTTTGCCGCGCCGACCGATACTCGCCGTCCCCCACCCGGAGGACCACGATGGACTTCAACACCGCCGACGACAAGGCCCGGCGCTTCAAGGACCTGCACGCCGCCCCCGGCGTCTTCGTCACCCCCAACCCCTGGGACGCCGGCTCGGCGCTGGCGCTGGCGCAGCTGGGCTACCCCGCATTGGCCACGTCCAGTGCCAACGCGGCGATGGTGCTGGGCCGCAAGGACGGCCAGATCACGCGCGAGGAATCGATCGCCCATGCGCGCGCGCTGGTCGAGGCAGTGGACATCCCGGTCGCGGCCGACCTGGAAAACGGCTTCGGCGCGGCGCCGGCCGATTGCGCCGAGACCATCCGCCGTGCCATCGCCATCAACCTGGCCGGCGGCTCGATCGAAGACGCCAGCGGCGATGCCGCGCACCCGATCTACGACTTCAACCACGCGGTCGAACGCATCGCGGCCGCGGCCGAGGTGGCCCACGCCGGCCCGCGCCCCTTCATGCTGACCGCGCGCTGCGAGAACTTCGTCAACGGCCGGGCGGACCTGGACGACACCATCCGCCGCCTGCAGGCCTATGCCGCCGCCGGCGCCGACGTGCTGTTCGCCCCCGGCCTGCCCGACCTGGACGCGGTGCGCGCGGTGTGCGCCGCGGTGGGCAAGCCGGTGAACTTCATGGCCGGCATCAAGGGCAAGTCCTTCAGCGTCGCGGAGCTGGAAGCCGCAGGTGTCAAGCGCATCAGCCTCGCCACGTCGCTCTACCGCGCGGCGATGAGCGCGATGCGCCGCGCCGCCACCGAGATCCGCGAGCAGGGCACGTTCGGCTACCTGAACCAGATCTGAGCGCGCGACAGGCCGCGCGGCCGTGCCGGCGGCCTTGGGGTGATGAGGCGCGGCTGCCTGCCGCGCGGGAGTGGATGGACCAGAAAGGCGCGCTTTCGGAAGACGCGCCTTTCGCGAATTATCTAATCGCCACCGTCTGCCTCTTCCAGCCCGCGTCCTGCCAGCGGAAGGCCACCAGCAGGTCCGGCGTGCTGGCCTGCCTCTCGGGCAGCAGGGTGTCGAGCCTGGTGACCTCGAAGCTGCGCTTCAGGCGGCCGCCCACCTTGGTCTCGCGCGCCAGCAGCAGGCGGTCCTGGCCGGGCACCCAGCCGGCGAACTCCACGTAACCCAGCTCGCTGCCGTTGACCGCCAGCTGCGCGGCCGGCGGCAGCACGTCCACCACCCACTCGGCGTTCCGGCCCGCGCCCTGGCGGCGGAACACCCAGGCCTCGCGCCAGGTGTCCAGCGGCTGCACGGCCAGGGCCAGCGCGGTGTTCGTCGCATTCGGCTTGGCGGACGCGGCCCACACCAGGCCGAAGGTGCAGCGCCTGGCCAAGGCCTTGGGCTGTTGGGCGCGGGTGTCGACCAGCGTCACGCAGGTCTCGCCGGGTTGCGTGCCGGCGGCGGTCTGCACCTGCAGGCCCGGCTTGGCCACCGTGGCCGGCACCGGCTCCGCCGCCCAGCGCGACGCGCCGACGCGGATCGCCGCCTCGGTGTACTCGCGCCGGTCGTCGTCGCTCAGCTCGGTCTTGTTGACCGCGGCCAGCTCGGCCAGCGCGCGCTGCGCGGCGGGGACCGACGAGGCGTCGCTGCGGCGCGCCTGCTGGAAGGCGAGGCTTGCCCACACCCCGGCGCGGCGCAGGCGCAGGCGGTTCTTCATCGTCTCGGGCAGCTCGGCGAACTGGGCCTGGCTCACCTGGTCCAGCACCTGGGCGCGCCACTGGTCCAGCGGCAGGCGCTGCACGGGCGATAGCGTGCCGTCCACGCAGTCGTGCCGCGTCAGGCCCAGGGCGGCGCGGGCGCGCGCTTCCGGCGGGGAGGGCAGGGCCAGGACACGGCGAAAGGCCTCGCCGTCGTAGCAGGGCTGCAGTGCGCCGTCGCGCTCGACGCCGGCGATGCGCACGCCGTAGTGGTTGGCGACCTCGAGATGCGCGGCCACCGTGGTGGATGCGATCTGTCCCGGTTTCAGCGCCGCGCGCCGTGCCAGCCGGTCGGCCATCGTGCCGATCGCATCGAACGGTTCGTCATCCAGCTTCTCCGCCGGCACCGCCTGCAGGTAGGCCGCGGCGTAGCTGATGCCGAGTGCTTCGCTGCCCGGCGTCTCGCGCAGGAAACGCAGCACGGCGAGCAGGCTGTCCGATTCGGCCGGCTGCAGCTCCGTGGTGCGCACCTGGGCCGCGCGGACGAAGCCGGCGCGCTCGCGGCGGTGGTCCCACACCTGCAGGTAGTCCATCTTGCGGCCGCGCACTTCCAGCGCGTCGCCCTGCCACAGCACCGCCTGCTGCGCCGCCGAGTCGCGCGGGCCGGCGCGCAGCGCGGCCTGGTCCTGCGTCACGATGGCCATGGTGGCCAGGATCCCGAGCATCGCGCCCATGGCTTACTCGCCTTCCTTCTCGCTGCCGGCTTCCTCCGCCGTGGCCGCTCCTTTCGGAAGTTTGCCGATCAGCGCCGAGCCGATGAAGCTGCCGTCCGCCGGGGGCGGCGCGATGATCACCGACACCTTGTCCGACAGCTTGTCCGCCAGCGTCTTCTGGATCAGCAGCGGGTGCTTGCTGATCAGCGCGCCGTCGCGCGCCATCTGCTCGCTGGCGATGCGGCCGACGCGGTCGAGGCGGTAGCCCTCGGCGTCCGCCAGCTTCTGGCGCGATTCGGCCTCGCCCGCGGCTTCGATGCGCCGGGCCTGGGCCGCGCCTTCGGCGGCGCGGATGCGCGCCAGCTTCTCCGCCTCGGCCTCCAGCTGCCGCTGCTCCACCTGCTTCTGCTTGAAGGGCAGCACGTGCTTCATCGCCTCTTCCTGCGCCTTGGCGGCGATCACCTGCTCGGTGGCGGCGGCCTGCGCGGCCTTCTCGCGGCGCACGCGCTCGGCCTCGGCCTCCAGCGCGGTCTGCTCGACCTGCTTGGCCTTCAGCTCCAGCGTGTAGCGCATCTTGGCGGTCTCCAGCTCCTGGGCCAGCAAACCGTCCAGGCCGGCGCGGTACTCGGCCGGCAGGTCCACCTGGCCCATCTGCACCGAGCGCAGCAGGATGCCGTCGGCCGCCAGGCGGGGCTTCAGCTCGGCCTCGATCTGGGCCTGGATGTCGGCGCGCTTGGTCGAGAAGATCTCGCGCACGGTGTAGCGGGTGAAGGTCTTGTAGATCACGCCCTGCACGGCGGGGCGCACCACCTCGGCACCGATGTCTTCCGGCAGGTTCTTCGAGATGGCGACGACGCGGGTCGGATCGATGGCGTAACGCACCGCCAGGTCCACGCCGAGGGACAGGCCTTCCACTGACTGGAAGGGCGCCTCGCCGTCGGCCTTGGCGCTGTCGGCCGGGCGGTACACCTGGTCGCGCAGCGTGAAGCGGCGCACGTCATGCAGCGCCGGGAAGGCGAACAGCGAGCCCTCGTGGTGCAGGCTGGCCTCGCCGGTCAGCGCGTTGCTGCGCACCACCACCTCGCCGCGCCCCACCGACTGCACCGGCGGATGCACCGTGATCCAGTAGCCGCCGACGGCGATCGCGGCGGTGCCCACCAGCAGGCCCATCCGGCTGTGGACGAGCTGGGTGGTGGAACGGAATGCCCGGGCCACCAGGGTGGCGAAGGCGTTCAGGCGCGGGTTCATCGTGGGTGCTCCGTGGTGTTGCTTTGGGGTGCCGGCGACACGTTGGCCGACGGAATGCATTCTTCGAATCCGCCCCGGAAGCCGAAAGAAGCCCGCGGGGCGACTGTCTTCCGGGTCCGGAAGAAAGCTTCACGCCCGCCGGCGTGGCCGGATCGGACAATCGACGCCATGACGACCCGCACCGACCTGACAGTCGCTCTGATCGAGGACGACGGCCCCACCAGCCATCAGCTGCGCGGCTGGATCGAGTCCGCGAAGCCCGGCATCCGCATCGACCAGTGGTTCACCCGCGACGAGGCCGAGGCCGCACTGGCGCGCACCGCATACGACCTGGTGGTGCTGGACATCGAGCTGGGGCGTGAGCGCCATGCGGGCGTGGCGCTGATCAACGCCATCAACCGCCAGCGCCACGGCACGCCGGTGCTGGTGGTGTCGGCGATGCCCGCGGCCATCTACCGCGGCATCATGAAGGCGCTGGACGCCTGGGACTACCTGCAGAAGACCACCTTCGAGGAAGCCGACTTCATCGACACGTTCCTCGAGATGCTGCGCGCAGTGCGCGACCGGCCGACGGCCGCCGTGGCCGCGCCCAGGCCCGAGGACGAACTCTCCATCGACCCCTTGCGGCAGGGCGCCCCCCTGTGGCGCGGCCAGCGCCTGAACCTGCCGCTGACCGCACAGCGCATCCTGGCCACGCTGCTGGCGCGCCGCGGCGAGGTGGTGAGTTACGACGAGCTGTTCAACGTGGTGAAGAGCGGCCGCAACCGCGACAACGTGCGCAAGCACGTCAGCACCATCCGCGACGCGCTGCGCGAGATCGAGCCCGGCTTCGACGGCATCGAGAACGTGCCGATGCGCGGCTTCCGCTGGACGGGCGCCGGCAAATGAGCCGTGCCCGGCCGCCCGAAGGGGCTCATCCGACGCTCAGGCCGCAGGCGCGCAGCGCCAGGGGGGCGCCATGACCTCGTGGCGCCTGCCCGGCGTCAGCGTCCCGCTGGGCTTGCGGCTCTTCTTCCGCGGCATCTTCCTGCTGCTGGCGCTGGCCACGCTGGCGATGGCGGTGGGCGTGCTGGTGGAGGAAAAGCAGCTGGGCCACCGCAACTACCAGGCGGTGCTGCAGAAGACGCAGGCGCAGATCATGTCGCGGCTGCGCCATCCCACGGGCCAGCTGGCCCTGTTGAATCCACGCGCCGGCGGCGGGCCGGTGACGCCGCTGAAGCCCCTGGTGCTGCCGTTCTCGGCGATCGACTTCGACGACAAGACCAAGGTGCAGCAGGCGGTGGAGATGGCCGGCTGCCTGGTGCAGTACCAGGACGGCGCGAGCCTGTGCGTGGCCATCGGCAACAACCCCTTCGCCGGCGGCTTCATCTACCTGGCCGGCAGCTTCGCCAGCGGCCCGCTGGTGGCCCACGTGCCGGGCGACCTGGATTTCAGCACCGCGCACCGCGTGCGCGTAACGGTTGAAATGCGCGGCCGAACCTTCCGGTGGATCGCGCCCTTCGAGACCCTGGCCCAGCGCAGCCGGACCGCGCCCTCCGGTGCGCCGGGCCTGCGCGGGCGACTGACCGGCTACGTGGACGGGGTGCCGATCGTGCACGGCACGAAGACCGTGCGCGACTTCCGCGGCTGGCTGTGGCAGGACGGCCGATGCATCGACCCCGCCCAAGCCGGTGCCGAGCACTGTCCCAGGCGCTCCTTCCTGTCCATCCGCCTGCCGGTGGAGATCTTCCGCGACGCGCTGTTCCAGGTCGATCCCTCGCGCATCGTCTGGCCGCCGGAGGACCTGGACCGCATCCTGGTGCGCCTGCAGGTGCTGCCGCCGGGCGACGGCCGGCCGGTCTTCGACAGCAACCACGAGGGCGCCGCGCCCCCCTTCACGCTGGCCGACCTGGGCAAGCTGCTGCTTCCGGGCGAGCGGCTGCAGATCCGGCGCCAGGGCGCCGCGGCGGACCTGGTGTCCCTGGTCGGTCCGGAGCCCGAGGCGCCGCGCGTGCGCTGGATCGAGGGCCTGGTGCGCCGCCTGCCGGTGGAAGGCTACGACGCACCGCTGCAGCAGCGCGGCACCGTGGCCACGCCTCTCGGAAGCTATGACGTCGTGCTCACCGGCGACGTGCGCAGCGTCAACAGGACCCTGGCGGAGGTGGCGACGCGCCTGTCCGGTTTCGTCGGTGCGATGCTGGCGGCGGTGATCCTGGCATGGGCCTTGATCGAGCTGCGCATCATCCGCCGCATCACCTTGCTGACGAAAAGAGCGGCCAGCGTCTCCAGCGGCATGAAGGGTGACGGCCTGCCGCCGATCGACCTGACGGACCTGCGCAGCCGCGACGAGCTGGGCGTGCTGGCGCAAGGCCTGAAGGACCTGCTGCAGCGGGTGCACGACGACGTGCGGCGCGAACACATCCGCGCGCAGCAGGAAAAGGACCAGTGGCATGCGGTGGGGCACGAGATCATGTCGCCGCTGCAGTCGCTGATGGCGCTGCACGGCCGCGCGGACGACCCCAGCCACCGCTACATCCGCCGCATGCAGCAGGCGGTGCAGGTGCTGTATGGGCAGGCCTCGCCCAGCGAGGCTTTCGAGTCGACCACGCTGCAGGTGGGCACGCTGGACCTCGATGCGTTCCTCGGCCACGTGGCGGCGAATGCAGAAGGCGCGGGCATCGCCGGCGTGGCCTACCGCTCGCCCGGCGCGCCGGTGCTGGTGCGGGCCGACGAATACTCGCTGGAAGACGTGGTGACCCACGTGCTGCGCAATGCCGACCGCCACCGCACGCCGGGCAGCGTGATCACGCTGGAACTGGGCTTCGACGCGCGGGAGGCGCGCGTCGAGATCCGCAACGAGGGCTCGGCGATCCCCGAAGGCATGCTGGAGAAGATCTTCGAGTACGGCGTCTCGGACCAGCCCGCTGCCGAGGCCGACGGCCACCGCGGCCAGGGCCTCTTCGTCGCGCGCACCTACATGGCCAAGATGGGCGGCACCATCGTGGCGAGCAACGCCGCCGGCGGCGTCGTCTTCACGCTGCGCATGCCGCTCGGCTGAGCGGCGGGCAGCGCGCCCGTCCCCCAGGGCCGGTGGGTCCGCCGCCCAGCTGGTCTAGCCCGCCTGCAGCGCGATCTCCCGCGCGATCGCGGAGAGCGGCACGGTCTTCTGCACCCCGCCGCGGCGCAGGGCCTCCTTGGGCATGCCGAAGACCACGCAGCTGTCCTCGTCCTGCGCCAGCGTCAACGCGCCGGCGTTGCGCATCTCCAGCAGGCCGGCGGCGCCGTCGTCGCCCATGCCGGTCATGATGATGCCCAGCGCGTTCGCTGCGGCGCTCTTGGCGACCGAGCGGAACAGCACGTCCACCGAGGGCCGGTGGCGGTTGACCAGCGGGCCGTCCACCACGTCCACCACGTACTGCGCGCCATTGCGGCGCAGCAGCAGGTGGCGGCCGCCGGGGGCTATCAGCGCGCGGCCGGGCAGCACGCGGTCGTTGGCGCGGGCCTCCTTCACTTCGATCGCGCACAGGCTGTCCAGCCGCGCCGCGAAAGCCTCGGTGAACTTCTCCGGCATGTGCTGCACGATGACGATGCCGGGCGAGACGCGCGGCAGGGCGGTCAGCACCTCTTCCAGTGCCTGGGTGCCTCCGGTGGAGGTGCCGATGGCGACCACGCGCTCGGTGGTCTGCGCCATCGCGCGGCCGCTGGCCGGCGCCAGGATCACGTCGGCGGTGTTCTTGGCCGGCACCGATGGCGGCGCGGCGGGCCGCGCGCCCAGCCGCCGTGGGTTGGCGCGTGCCGCGGCACGCACGGTCTGCAGCAGTTCATCGGCCGCTTCGGACAGGAACTGCTTCAACCCCAGCCGCGGCTTGGTCACGATGGCGACCGCGCCGGCGGCCATGGCCTCCATCGTGGTCTTCGCGCCCTTCTCGGTCAGCGTCGAGCAGATGACCACCGGCGTCGGCCGCTCTTCCATGATGCGGCGCAGGAAGGTGATGCCGTCCATGCGCGGCATCTCCACGTCCAGCACGATCACGTCGGGCCACTGCAGCTTCATGCGTTCCATTGCCAGCAGCGGGTCGGCGCAGGCGGCCAGCACCTGCAGGCCCGGAGCCCCGCCGATCAGGCCGCCCAGCACCTGGCGCACGACGGCGGAGTCGTCGACCACCAGCACCTTGATGGAGCCCGCCGTCACAGCACCGCCACTTCGCCCGGACTCACCTGGCGCGACTGCACCTCGCCACTGGCGACGTCGAACTCGATGCGGCGGTGGCCGTAGCCGAACAGGCATTCCGACGCAACAGGCACGCCCAGGTCGCGCAGCAGCGTGCGCGCGGCCTCGGCGTTGCGGCGGCCGACGTCGCCCTGGCAGCCCGGGGGGCGCGGGCGCAGCCGGTGCGGGAACATGTTGCCGCCACCGAAGAGCCGCGCCACGCACTGACGTGCCGCCACGCCACGGCGTGCCAGGCCCCGCAGCATCAAGGCCAGGGCTTCGTCGCCGTAGCGTGCGTCCAACGCCGGCTGCCGCGGGCCGACGGCGTGTGCGCGGCTCGGCAGCAGGAAGTGCGACATCGCGCCCAGCCGCCGCTGCGGCTGCCACAGCGTGATCGACACGCAGGAGCCCAGCAACGTCCGCAGCCGGTGGCGTTCGTCGCCCACGGCATGCTCGCCGGGTTTCAGGAAGCGGTCGATGCGGGTGTCGTTCACGGCTGGGCTGGTTGGGTCAGGGCTTGCGGTACACCGAAGGGGCCACGGCCGTCACGCTGTCGTTCAGCTCGTTCAGGCTCTCGGAGTGGCCGATGAAGAAGTGGCCGCCCGTCTTCAGGTTTTCCAGCACGCGGGCGATCACCTGGCGCTTGGTGCCGGCGCTGAAATAGATCATCACGTTGCGCAGGAAGATGGCGTCGAAGCTGCCCAGCTGCGGCAGCGCGCCGTTGAGGTTGACTTGCGAGAAGCGCGCCCGCTGGCGCAGCGATCGTTCGACGAGCAAGGTGCCTTCCTGCTGGCCGATGCCGCGCAGGCAATAGCGCTTGAGGTACGCGGCCGGGATGCCGCGCGTGCGCGTCATGGCGTAGTGGCCGCTGCGCGCCTGCTGCAGCACGCGGGTGGAGATGTCGGAGCCCAGCACCTCCCAGGGCGCGTCGCCCAGCGTGTCGGCCAGCACCATGGCGATGGTGTAGACCTCCTCGCCGCTGGAGCAGGCGGCGCTCCACACGCGGAAGGGCTGCGTGCGCGGGCCGGCTGCCAGCGCCAGCTTGCGCAGGTGGTCGAAGTGACGGGGCTCGCGGAAGAAATAGGTCTCGTTGGTGGTCAAGAGGTCGATGGCGGTCTGCACCTCGGCGGCGGCGCGGCCGCTGCGCAAGAGGCGCAGGTACTCGCCATAGCTGGTCAGCGCGTGGTGCTGCAGCCGCTTGCCCAGCCGGCCGCAGACCAGCGCCTTCTTCGCTGCCGAGAGCGTGATGCCGGCGCTGTCGAAGATGAAGCGCTGGAACTGGCCGAACTCCTGGTCGGTGATGGCGATCGAGCTCACGTGTGCGGGGCCTTCAGAAGCGCACGAAGTGCCTTTGTTCGTCCGGCCCGGCTTCGGCCGTTTCGAGCGGCACGTGCACAGCGGCCGCGCGGCCCGCGGGCCTGGCCGGCCGGCGCGCCGAGGCCTTGCGCATCGCCGCCGCGGCTTGCGCTGCCGGGGTGACCGCGGTGTGGCTGCCGGGGCCCGCCGCCTGCCCATCCACGCGGAAGAAGCCCATCAGCTGCTGCAACTGCATGGCCTGCGAGCTCATCTCTTCCGCAGTGGCGGCGAGTTCTTCGGAGCTGGAGGCGTTCTGCTGCGTGGTCTGGCTCAGCT
>CAMLJY010000107.1 GCA_946480465.1 uncultured Burkholderiales bacterium | reverse complement strand
GCTGCACGCTGAAGCGCGCGGCCGGCTGGTCGCCGCTGCAGGGCACGCTGGACGGTCCGACCGACTTCGCTTTCTCCACCGGCGGCCCGGCCATCGAACGCAGCGAGCCCTGGGACGGCGCGTCCGTCGCCGAAGACCAGCACTTTCTCTTGCGCCTGAATGGAGCGGCCACGCCGGCTTCGGTGAGCGCGAACACCTGGTGCGAGATCGACGGCATCGGCGAGCGCATTCCGGTGCAGATCGTCGTCGGCGCAGCGCGCGACGAGCTGCTGAAGTCGCGCCGCATCAAGGCCGCCGAGGCCGAGCGCACGCTGCTGCTGGCCTGCACGCGGCCGCTGCCGCCGGCGGCCAAGCTGCGGCTGGTGTGGGGAGCCGGCATCGCCGCCGCGGCCGATCCCAAGGTCGTCACCCGCACGCCGCAGCGCCTGCGCTTCGAGGTGCGGCCCCGCTTCACGGCCGAGTTCAGCTGCGAGCGTGAAAAGGCGCAGGCGCCGTGCATGCCGCTGGGCTCGCCCGTCGTGCGCTTCAGCGCCCCCGTGCCGCGCGAGCTGCTGGCCAAGGCGCGGCTGGAGCCGTCCGGCCCCGGCGCCAAGCCGATCGCGCCGGTGCTGCCGGACAACGAGACGCAGGCCGACGCGCTGCGCTTCCCGACGCCGATGCCCGAGAGCACGACGATGAAGCTGGTCCTGCCGGCGGACCTGAAGGACGTCGACGGCCGCCCGCTGGCCAATGCCGGCAGCTTTCCGCTCGCGGTCGCCACCGGTCCGATGCCGCCGCTGGCGAAGTTCGCCGCCTTTCCGTTCGGCATCGTCGAACACGGCCCGGACGCGATGCTGCCGGTGACCTTGCGCCACGTGCAGGGCGAGCTGCGCACCGGCGCCGTCCGCGTCAAGACCATCGCGCCCAAGGACTGGCTGGCCTGGATGGGCAGGCTCGCGAAGGCGCAGGACAACGAGTACAAGAGCCGCGAGTCGGCCCTGCTCGCCAAGCAGCCGGACGTGCGCCGCATGGACCTGCCGCAGCTGGCCGGCGGCGATCCGCGTCCTTTCGAAGTCATCGGCATCCCGCTCGCGGAGCCGGGCTACCACGTGGTCGAGATCGAATCGAAGATCCTCGGCGAACGCCTGCTGGAGTCGCGCGCGCCGATGTTCGTGCGCACCGGCGTGCTGGTCACCAACCTGGGGGTGCACTTCAAGCGCGGGCATGAGAACTCGCTGGTCTGGGTCACCACGCTGGACCGCGCCCAGCCCGTGCCGCAGGCGGACGTGGCGCTGCACGACTGCCGCGGCAAGCCGCTGTGGCAGGGCCGCACCGATGCCCAGGGCCGCGCCCTGGTGCCGCTGGCGCTGCCCGACCCGAACGAGGAGGACTGCACCTGGCAGAGCGGCTACTACGTCACCGCCAGCCGCGAGCTGCAGCAGCAGGGCCGCACGCTGCGCGACATGGCCTTCGTCTTCAGCAACTGGAACCGCGGCATCGAGCCCTGGCGCTTCAACATGGCCTCGGCGCTGTACGACGAAGTACGCGGCACCGAAAAGCTGCGCGTGCACACCATCTTCGACCGCACGCTGCTGCGCGCCGGCGAGACGGTGTCGATGAAGCACCTGGTGCGTCAGGAAAGCGGCTCCGGGCTGAAGAATGCCGAGCGCGCCCAGCTGCCGACCGAGATGCGCATCGTGCACGCCGGCAGCGGCGACGAGTTCAAGCAGGCTATCCAGTTCGACGCCGCGGGCCGCGCGGCACTGGCCAGCTGGTCCGTACCGCCCTCGGCCAAGCTGGGCCTGTACGAGGTGCAGCTGAAGAACGCGCAGCGCGAGTGGACCAGCGGCCGCTTCCGGGTGGAGGAGTTCCGCCTGCCGGTGATCGATGCCAGGCTGATGCCGCCGCGCGCCACGCTGATCGCGCCGACCGAGGCGGTGCTGGCCTTGCAGCTGAACTACCTGTCCGGCGGCGGTGTCGCGAAGGCACCGGCCCGAGCCAGCGCGCTGCTGCGCGAGCGCGAGCCGAGCTTCCCGGCCTACGACAGCTTCAGCTTCCGCGCCCCGCGCGAGGACCGCAGCGCGCGCCCGGACGAGGAGGAAAGCGACTCGTCCGACGGCGCGAAGCTGGTCGTCGACAAGCAGCCGCTGACCACCGATGCGGCGGGCGCGGCCACCGTCACGCTGAAGGGCCTGCCGCCGTCGAAGCGGCCCGGCGAACTGCATGCCGAGGTGACGTTCAACGACCCGAACGGCGAGGTGCAGACGGTGTCGCAGCGGCTGCCCACCTGGCCGGCGGCGCGCGTGGTCGGCATCCGCACCGGATCGTGGGCAGCGGCGCTGGGCAAGGTGAAGTTCCAGGCCGTGCTGCTGGACCTGAACGGCAAGCCGCTGGCTGGCGGCAAGGTGGCGGTGCATGCGCGGGTCACGCAGTGGCAGGCCAACCGCAAGCGCCTGGTCGGCGGCTTCTATGCCTATGACCAGCAGTCGGTGCAGAAAGACCTGGGCGCGGTGTGCGACGGCAAGACCGATGCGCGCGGCCTGCTGCTGTGCGAGGCCTCGATCGACGCGGCCGGCGAAGTGGAGCTGGTGGCGCGAGCGGCTGACGAGGCCGGCCGCGTCAGCGAAGCCGCGACCACCGTCTACGTCACGCGGCAGGGCGAGTTCTGGTTCGAGCAGGACAACGACGACCGCATCGACATCCTGGCCGACAAGCCAAGCTATCGGCCCGGCGAGACGGCAAAGATCCAGGTGCGCATGCCCTACCGCCAGGCCACCGCGCTGCTCGCGATCGAGCGCGAGGGCGTGATCGACACCCGCGTCGTCACCCTGCAGGGCGACGATCCGGTGATCGACATTCCCATCCCGAACCGTGACGCGCAGGCGGGGAAGAACGGCGCGGCCGACGCCGCCACCTGGGCCCCGAACGTCTACGCCAGCGTGCTGGTCGTGCGCGGCCGGGTGCGGCACGTGCCCTGGTACTCCTTCTTCAGCTGGGGCTGGAAGTCCCCCGGCGAGTGGTGGCGAGCCTTCCGCTACGAGGGCAAGGAATACCAGGCACCGACGGCGATGGTCGACCTGGCGAAGCCCTCGCACAAGTTCGGCGCGGTGCAGCTGAAGGTGGGGCTGGATGCGCACCGGCTCGACGTGAAGGTGACGCCCGACAAGACGCAGTACGCCGTGCGCCAGAAGGTGGTGGCGAAGGTGCAGGTGCTGCAGGCGGGCCAGCCCGCGGCGGGTGCCGAGATCGCCTTCGCGGCGGTGGACGAGGCCTTGCTCGCGCTGTCCGACAACAGCAGTTGGAACGTGCTGGAAGAGATGTTCCCGCCGCGCGGCTGGGCCGTGGAAACCTCCACCGCGCAGGGCGAGATCATCGGCCGCCGCCACTACGGCCGCAAGGCGTTGCCTGCGGGCGGCGGCGGCGGCCGCAACCCCACCCGCGAGCTGTTCGACACGCTGCTGCTGTGGCGCGGCAGCGTGGTGCTGGACGCCAAGGGCGAGGCGACGATCGAGGTGCCGCTGAACGACGCACTGACCAGCTTCCGCCTCGTCGCGCTGGCGACGTCCGGCATCGACCGCTTCGGCACGGGCCAAGCCACCGTGCGCGTGACGCAGGACCTGCAGATGCTGCCCGGCCTGCCGCCGCTGGCGCGCGAGGGCGACCAGTACGACGCCATCTACACGCTGCGCAACACCACCGGCCGCGATATGAAGGTGGAGGCCGCGCTGGCCGCGCAAGCGCTGCGTGACGACGGCGCCGGCGGCATCACCCGCACCCCCGTCACGTTCGCACCGCAGGCCCTCACGCTGCCCGCGGGTGGCGCGGCCGAGGTGAAGTGGCCGCTGCAGGTGCCCGCGGGCGTCTTCAGCTTAGGCTTCGAAGCGAGCGTCCGTGCGGTGGGCGGTTCAGGGCCGAGCGACGCGGTGAAGACCACGCAGCTCGTGAAACCCGCGGTGCCGCAGCGCATCTGGGCCGCGACCCTGCAGCAGCTGGATGGCCCCATCCAGCTCCCGGTGGCGCCACCGGCCGACGCGCTGCCCGCCGACCCCGCCAAGCCCGATGGCCCGCGCGGCGGCGGCGTGATCGTCGGCCTGCAGCCCACGCTGGCCTCGGCACTGCCCGGCGTGCGCCGCTATTTCGAGACCTACCCGTACACCTGCCTCGAACAGCAGACTTCGCGCGCGCTGGCCTTGAAGGACACGGCCGCGTGGACGCGCATCGGCAATGCGCTGCCGGGCTATCTCGACAGCGACGGCCTGGCGCTGTACTACCCGCCGCGCGATGGCGACCCCCCGCGCGGCAGCGATCGGCTGACCGCCTACGTGATTGCCGCCGCGCATGAAGCGCAGCAGCCCATTCCCGACGCCCCGCGCGAACGCATGCTGGCCGCGCTGACCGCCTTCGTCGAAGGCCGCATCACGCGCGCCGGCTGGGCGCCGCCGGTGGCCGCGGGCACGGACCTGGACGTTCGCAAGCTCGCCGCCATCGAGGCCTTGTCGCGCCACGGCCGCACCAGCCCGAAGCACCTGCAGTCCATCACCCTCGAGCCCAACCGCTGGCCCACCGCCGCGGTGATCGACTGGCTGCGCATCCTGCAGCGGCTGGACGGCGTGCCCGATCGCGCCGCGCGCCTGCAGGAGGCGCAGACCCTGCTTCGCTCGCGCATCACCTACGCCGGCACGGTGCTGAAGTTCAGCACCGAGCAAAGCGACTTCTGGTGGTGGCTGATGGATTCGGGCGATGCCAATGCCGCGCGCCTGATCCTCGCGGTGGTCGACGATCCAGCCTGGAAGGACGAGGTGCCGCGCATGGTGCTGGGCGCGCTGGCGCGCCAGCAGCGCGGCGCCTGGCTGACGACGACGGCGAACCTCTGGAGCGTGTTCGCGCTGGAGCGTTTTGCGGCGCGCTTCGAGAACCAGCCGGTCGCGGGACGCTCCGTTTTGACGCTGGGACCGGCGAGTGCCACGCACGACTGGGCGGCGCGCCAGAGCGGCGGCCGGCTCACGCTGCCGTGGCCCGTGGCAGCCGGTGCCACGCCGCTGCAGGCCCAGCAGCAGGGCAGCGGCAAGCCCTGGCTGGCGGTGCAGACGCTGGCCGCCGTGCCGCTGAAGGCGCCGATCGCCGCGGGCTACCGCGTCACGCGCAGCATCAGCGCCATCGAGCGCAAGTCGGCCGATGCCTGGACCCGCGGCGACGTGATGCGCGTGAAGCTCGAGATCGAGGCCCAGGCCGACATGACCTGGGTCGCGCTGAACGATCCGGTGCCGACTGGCGCGTCGCTGCTCGGCACCGGCCTGGGCCGCGATTCCGCCATCGCCACCGCCGGCGAACGGCGCGAAGGCAGCGCCTGGCTCGCCTATGAAGAGCGTGCGCAGGACGCGTTCCGCGCCACCTGGGGCTTCATGCCGCGCGGCAGGCACGTCATCGAATACACGCTGCGCCTGAACAGCGCCGGCCGCTTCCAGCTGCCGCCGTCGCGCATCGAATCGATGTATGCGCCCGAGAGCTTCGGCGAGCTGCCCAACGGCATGCTGGAGGTGCGGCCGTGACGCCCTGCCGCGCGCTGCTTGACGGCGCGCTGGCGATGGCGGCGGTGCTGGCGCAGGCGGCCGTGCCGACCTACGACGCGGTGCGCGCGGCGCACCGCCCGTCGGACCTCACCGTGCTGGACCGCCATGGCGAGCCGCTGCAGACGCTGCGGGTCGACGACTCCGTGCGCCGCCTGCCCTGGCTGCCGCTGGCGCAGGTGTCGCCCGCGCTGCGCGAGCTGGTGGTGCAGGGCGAGGACCAGCGTTTCTGGTCGCATGGCGGCGTCGACTGGACCGGCATCGCGCGTGGTGCGCTGGCGCGGACACGGGGAGGCACGCAGGGCGCCTCGACCTTGACGATGCAGCTGGCCGCGCTGCTCGACCCCGCGCTGGCGCGGCCTGCCGGTGGCCGCGGCCTGGCGCAGAAGTGGACGCAGATCGGTGCCGCGCGCGAGCTGGAATCGCGCTGGAGCAAGCCGCAAATCCTCGAGGCGTACCTGAACCTCGTGCCGCTGCGCGGCGAGCTGGTTGGCGCACCCGCGGCCAGCCACGCGCTCTTCGGCAAGCATCCATCGGGGCTGGACCGCGGCGAGGCGGCGCTGCTGGTCGCGCTGCTGCGCGCGCCGAACGCGGCGCCGGCGCTGGTGCAGCGGCGCGCCTGTGCATTGCTGTCCGAACCGCCCGATTGCGAGCGCATCGGCATCCTGGCCGAACGCGCACTGATGAAGAAGCGCACGCCACCGCCGCTGGGCGAGCAGCTGGCGCCGCACTTCGCACGCTGGTGGCTGGCGCGGTATCACGCTGATCTGGCGGGGCCGGGCACGGCGCGGCCCCGCGGCCCGCACGCAGCGAAGAGGGCGGTGCTGCCCGCCACGCTGCGCAGCCCGATCGATGCCCGCCTGCAGCGCCTGGCCGTGCAGGCCTTGCGTCAGCAGATGGCCGAACTGCAGGGCCGGCAGGTCGAGGACGGCGCGGTCGTCGTGCTCGACAACGCCAGCGGCGAGGTGCTGGCCTGGGTCGGTTCCAGCGGTTCGGCCTGGAGCGATGCACCGGCCGTCGATGCGGTGCTGGCTCGGCGCCAGCCGGGCTCGACGCTCAAGCCGTTCGTCTATGCGCTGGCGTTCGAGCGTGGACTGCTGACGCCGGCCAGCCTGCTCGACGACTCGCCGGCGGACCTCGATGGCGGCAGCGGCGCCTTCATGCCGCGCAACTACGACCACCGCTACCGCGGCTGGGTCAGCGTGCGCACGGCGCTGGCATCCAGCCTCAACGTGCCGGCCGCGCGCACCGGTGCCCTGGTCGGGCCGGAGCCGCTGTTCGACAAGCTCAATGCCGCCGGCCTGCAGCTGCATGAAAGCGGCGGCTTCCACGGCCTGGCGCTCGCGCTGGGCAGCGCGGACGTGTCGCTGCTGCAGCTGGCCAATGCCTACCGCATGCTCGCCAATGGCGGGCAGTGGTCGCCGGTGGCCGGATTGGCAGGGCGGGCGCAGCGGGTCTTCGATGCGCGCGCGGTCTTCCAGGTCACCGACATCCTGAGTGATGCGGCTGCGCGCGCGCCCACCTTCGGCCTCGATTCGGCCCTGGTCACGCGCGGCTTCGCGGCCGTGAAGACCGGCACCAGCAAGGACATGCGCGACAACTGGTGCATCGGCTTCACCGACCGCTACACGATGGGCGTGTGGGTCGGCAATGCGAGTGGCGAGGCCATGCACCGCGTCAGCGGCACGCAGGGCGCGGCGCCGGTGTGGCGCGCGCTGGTGCAGGCGCTGCATGCGGGCCGGCCATCGCGCGCGCCGCTGCCGCCCGCGGGCATCGAACGGCGCGCCATCAGCTTCGATGCGGCCATCGAACCGCCGCGCGAGGAGTGGTTCGCGACGACGGCGGCCGCGCCCGCCGCGACCACGGCGCAGCGCGTGCGCAGCGGCGAACAGGTGGCGGCGAAGCGCCCCAGCGGCATCGCCAGTCCGCGCGACGGCAGCATCTTCGCGATCGACCCTGACATGCCCGAGCCGGTGCAGCGCATCGCCTTTCGCGGCGAGTCAGGACAGTGGTGGCTGGACGGCCGGCTGATCGGCCAGGGCAGCTCGCTGCGCTGGATGCCGTGGCCCGGACGCCATCGGCTGGAGCTGAAGTCCGCGCGCGGGCAGTTGATCGACCGCGTGGACTTCGAAGTGCGCGGCGCGATCGCGGTCGCCGCGACGGCGGCCAAGCGCTGAAGGCGCTCAGGTTCTCAGGCGTCCGGGCGGCTGAAGATGCGCTCGATCGCGACGTCGATCACCATGCCGCACAGGCTGTAGATCACCGAACCGATCAGCGCCGCGCCGAAGCCGGTCACGTTGAAGCCCGTCAGCACGTAGGCCGCGGCGTAGAACATCAGCGCATTGATGACGAAGAGGAAGAGGCCCAGCGTGATCAGCGTGACCGGGAAGGTCAGCAGCACCAGCACCGGCCGCACCAGCGTGTTCAGCAGGCCCAGCACGAAGGCCGCGATCATCGCGTCGGCGAAGCTCGTCACCTTCACGCCCGAGTAGAGATGGGCCACGAGCAGCAGGGCCGCGGCCAACAGCAACCAGCGCACGATCATCTTCATGGCCGCGCAGCATACACGCGGGGTCCTGGCGCAGGCCTTGTCGCAGCGCATGGCGTGCGGACCGTTTTGCGCCGCGAGGCCACGACCGAATGCGCTCGAGAAGACGGCTCGGAGCACGACTGCGCGGCCACTCGAATGAGCCTGCCGCAGCCCATGAAGCGCGTCGAGGCATGTCCGCGTGGTGCTCGAGTGATGCAGGAGGGCGACAAAAGCGGGTTTTCAGAGGGAAGAAACGCGTTTCTACGAGGGAAAACCGCTTCTCAGCCCATAGGTGACGCAGTACCATTGCGCCCGCAGAGGTCATGAGAGAAACGAGAGCGCACGATCGCTCTTGCCCGGACCCCGGCACATCAACCACTCACGTGATGGAGAGAATCAACATGGCAACTGCGAAGAAGGCCGCTCCGGCCAAGAAGGCCGCACCGGCCAAGAAGGCCGCGGCTCCCGCCAAGACGGCTGCAAAGAAGGCCGCAGCCCCGGCAAAGAAGGCCGCCGCCAAGACGGCCGCGCCGGCGAAGAAGGCCGCGGCGAAGGCCCCCGCCAAGAAGCGCACCCCGAACGCCGCCTTCATGAAGGCCATGACCCCCAGCGCCGCGCTGGCCGCGGTCATCGGCGACAAGGCGATGCCGCGCACCGAGGTGACGAAGAAGGTCTGGGAATACATCAAGAAGAACGGCCTGCAGGACAAGATCAAGAAGACGATGATCAACGCCGACGCCAAGCTGAAGGAGATCTTCAAGCAGGCCCAGGTGTCGATGTTCGAGATGACCAAGCTGATCAACGCACACCTGAAGTGATGCTCCCGACCAGGCGCTGATCGGCGCTGGGGGCAGGCTACCCCTCCCGACGATCAGCAGCATGGCGAACGAAGGCCGGCTTTTCAGCCGGCCTTTTTCATGGGCTGCTCATGAACCCCTGGACCTCGTGAGTCTCATGGGCCACGCTGCGGCCCAGGCGGCTCGGATGGTGGCCACAGCGCGGCCATCTCGACGCGGTGCTCGTGGTCGTGCGCGAGCATCGCCGCGATCAGTTCACCCGCGCTGATCCACGTACCGCCGAACTGCAGCGGCCGCGCGAGCGCCGCCGCGTCGAAGCGGTCCAGGACCTGCAGGCTGCGCCGGCGCAGCCGCACGAAGCGCTGCGCGGCACCACGCCAGGGTCGCTGCTGGTAGCGGCGCTCGATGGCCAGCCGGTCGCCGTCGACGCCTTCGAGCACCGGCCGATGTTCGGCCAATGCGCGCGGCAGCCGCGGCGACCAGCCGAACTCCTCGATGTCCGCCAGGTGCCATACATGGGCCGCGAGCGAGAAGCGGCCGGGCGCCGGCATGTCGTAGCCCCGTGCCGCGGGCATCGCGTCGCGCAGCAAGGTGATCGCGCGGGCGCTCGACTCCAGGTACGCGCGGGCCGCCTGCAGCGTGCGGTCATCGCTGACCACGGGTGCGTGCAGGGCCGGTGGCAGGGGTGCCGCCAGCAGCGTGGCCAGCGCCTCGGTGGATGCCGATGGGCTGCCCGTGGCAGTCGCGTCGAGATCGTCGCCGGCCAGGCTGGCGTGGGTGATGGTGAGCCGGCTGCCACCCGCGCAGGCCGACAGCGTCAGGTGCAGCGCCTGCACGCCGGTGCTGCCATGCAGGATGAGCGACAGTCCCGCGGGCGGCTCGATGGCGTGCACCCGCAACGTCAGCGCTGCGCCATCGCGGTCGCTGCCGTGCAGCGTGATGCCCTGATCCAGCGCGGCCTCGGGCAGCCGCACGCCGAGGTAGTCGGCGAGGAAGCGGCTGTGGGCGACCAGCGGCCAGGCGGCCGCCGGCGGCGCACCCAGCCGCGTGCCGTGCACGGCGGTCGGCGGCTTCATCGGCCGCCGTCCTCGGCCAGTGCCTTCTGCAGCGCGGCCAGCGCCGCGCTGTGCTCGCGCGCGGTCGTCGTCACCCAGCGCGCCGGCAGCGCCTGCAGCGGCACCGGATTAAGGTAGTGCAGCTTCTCGCGGCCGCGCCAGACGGCGACCACCAGGTCGACGGCCTCCAGCGCGGCCAGGTGCTTGGACAGGGCCTGGCGCGACTGGGGAAAGCCCTCGGCCAGTTCGGTCTGCGTCAGGCCGGGCGCATCGCGCAGCCGATCGAGCAGGCGGCGCCGTGTTGCATCGGAGAGCGCGCGCAGCAGGCGGTCGATGTCCTCTTCGGTCATGCCGCGGCCGGATGCTGCCGCCGCTCGGGCTGCGCGAGGTGCAGGAAGCCGGTCAGCAGGTCGCGCGGCGGCATGAGTCCGCACTGCACGAGGATGCGGCCGACGGCGCCGCGGTGGTAGCTGCCGTGCATGGCCACGTGCAGCAGCATCTCGGCACGCGTCATGCAGCCGGCGTCGCCATCGACGAAGTGGAAGGCGATGCGCTCGTCCAGTTCGTCGTCGGCCAGGCGGTGCAGTTGCTGCCGGTACCAGCCGTCGGTTTCGCGCACCGCCTCATGCAGGGCGGCAAGCGCCGGCGTGTCCGGCGTGTTGGTCCCCGCGAAGGGCAGCGGCGCGCGCTGCAGCTGGGCCTGGAACAGGCGGTCGACGACGTGCACGTGGTTCAGGATGCGGATGCACGTGTGGCGGTCCTTCTCGTGGGCCGCGGGGTCGAGCGCCTGCAGCTGCGCCAGCAGCTCGTCGTCGGCCCAGGCCTTGTGGTCGAACAGGGATTGCAGCAGGGCGGCGGTGGTCATCGGAAGAGGGTCGGCCGGCGAAGCCGACAGGCAACGAAGAGGTTGCATATTGACAGCATCTTCCCCGACATGCAACCCATCGATTGCATGTCGAGCGACGCGATCAATCCGGTTCGGGCAGCCCGAACAGCGCCGCGCCATTGCCCCACGCGATGCGCCGCGCGGCCACGGGTGGCAGGTCGCCGAGCCAGCGCCGGGCCTCGGCCATCAGCGCCTCGTAGGCGCCCCAGCGCGGGTTGATCCAGGTGTCCGAGCCGATCAGGAAGCGCTCGGGCTGGGCGCTGAGCAGCGCCTTCCACTCCTCGCTCAGGCCGCCGTTCACGCCGACCAGCCCGGGCCGGTACGACAGCTCGCCCATCAGCAGCGGGTAGCGCTGCAGCAGCTCGCGCACGCGTGCGACCGGTGCGCCGCCCATGCCGGTGTGGGCCCAGATCAGACGCGCATCGGGGGCATGCGCCATCAGCCGGTCGATGGCTTCGTCGTCGACGTGGGCCAGCACCGCGAGGCCGCGGGCCTGCGCCAGCTTCATCAGCTTGGCGGCCACGGGGCCGTCGGCGTTGCGGCTGTCGTAGAGGTGGAATTCGCCGAGCCCGCGGTAGGGACCCGCGGGCGTGCCGGCGGCGAGCTCGGCCTGCACCATCGCATGGATGCTGTCGTCGGCGAACCAGCCGCTGTAGTCGGCGCGGTGGCGGTACAGGCGGATGAAGGGCACCACCGTCACGCCCGCGGCGCGCGTGGCCTCGCGCGCCTGTGCGAGCGCCTGGGTGCCGGCGTTCGGCCGGCTGTTGGCGACGATGGCCCGCACGCCGGCGCGCCGCATCATCGCCAGCACGTCCTGCAGCGGATACGGGCACTCGCCGCCGGGCTGGAAGACGCAAGCCTCGTCGTTGTAGTGCAGGTGCGCATCGAACAGCGGCCCGCGGTACGGCGACTGCGCCATCACGTTCGCGGCGCCGCACGCGGCCATCGCCACCATCCACCGCAGGGTCCGCCGCATCGCAGGCATCGCTCGTGCTCCGGTCATGGCATGGCGGGGCAGTGTAGGCCGCGGGCATCGCACCGGCGGTAGCGAGGTCCTAGCGCCCAAAGTACGTGGTTGCGCGATTGCGCGATTGCGCGGTGGCGCCGCGCCTCCCGTGACCGCTTCCTACCAGCCCACCCTCGCCCGGATCTCGCGCAGCGCGCTCTCCAGGATCTCGGGCGCGATCGATCCCAGCGCCACCCGCAGGGCCTGCGGTACGCGTTCGGCCGCGGCGAAGGGCTGCGCGGTGTTGACCAGGATGCCGGCGCACTTCAGGTCCGAGGCCAGGGGCTCGGCGCGCAGGCCGGCGGGCAGCGGCAGCCAGAGGAAATAGGACGAAGGATGGGCGACCAGCGGGCAGCCGCGCAGCACGCGCCGCGCCAGGGCCTGGCGCCGGCGTGCATCGGCGCGCTTGGCATCTTCCAGCGCATCGACGCGGCCGCTGTCGATCCACAGGCAGCCGAGCGCGGTCGTCACCGAGGCGGCCTGCCAGCTCGAGACCCGGATGGCCTGCTGCAGCGGCCCCACCAGGCCTGGCGGCACCGCCAGCAGCCCGACGCGCAGGCCCGCCGCCACGCTCTTCGACAGGCCGCTGACATACACCGTGCGCCGCGGTGCCTGCACGGCGATGGGCCGGGGGGCCGGCTCGGCAAGGAAGGCGTAGGTCGCGTCTTCGATGACCAGCAGGTCGTGGCGCTCGGCCAACTCGGCCAGGCGCAGTCGGTCGGCGTCCGGCATCACGCTGCCCAGGGGGTTGTGCAGCGTCGGCATGGTGTAGACCGCGCGCACCGGGCGGCGCTTGCACAGCCGCGCCAGCGCATCGAGGTCGGTGCGGGTCCCGGCGTGGCCCGCCGCCGCAGGCGGGCTCCCCGGCGCTGGCCGGCCCCGGCGCGTGGTCGCCGCCGGTTCGGCCGGCACGCACGGCAGCGGCTGGATGTCCAGCCGCTGCATGCGTGCCAGCGCCAGCAGGCCGGGGTAGCTCAGGGCGTCGACGGCCAGCACGTCGCCGGGCTTCAGCAGCGCCATCAGCGTCACCGCCAGGCCGTGCTGCGCGCCGTTGGTGATCAGCACCTGCTCGGCGGGCACGCGGATGCCGCGGTTGCGCAGGTGGCGGGCCATGGTCTCGCGTTCATGCGGCCGGCCGCCTTGGGGCGCCGAATGCAGCAGCGCATCCAGGTCACCGCCGGCGGCCAGGTTGCGCAGGCCTTCGCGCAGCATCTCGTCCTGGCCGGGCACGGTGGGGTAGCTGAAGGTCAGGTCGATCAACCCGGCACGCGTGCCCTGCTGTTCCAGCCCGGACCCGCGCGGCAAGGAGGCATCGCGCACGAAGCTGCCGCGGCCGACCTCGCCGACGACCAGTCCCGCCGCGGCGAGTTCCGCCATCACGCGAGAGGCGGTGGCCAGCGCGATGCCGTGCTGCGCCATCAGCGCGCGCACCGTCGGCAAGCGGTCGCCGGGGCGCAGCTGGCCGGCGTGGATGCGCGCGGCGATGGCGTCGACGATGGCGCGGTAGCGGGGTGGGCGCATCGCATGTATCTAGAACAATCGTTTGATCGTACTGGAATGCCGGCGTAGGCTGCGCTGAAACTTCACGGGGCCCGCCCATGCACATCGCCATCCTCACCTTCGACGGCTTCAACGAGCTGGATTCATTGATCGCCTACGGCATGCTCAACCGCGTGGCGCTGCGCGGCGAGCCGGACTGGCGCGTCAGCATCGCCAGCCCCACGCCACGGGTCACCTCGATGAACGGGCTGACGATCGATGCCCACGTCGACCTGGCCGCGGCCAACGACGCCGATGCGGTCGTGATCGGCAGCGGCATGAAGACGCGCGAGGTGGCGGCCGACGCCGAATTGATGGCCCAGTTGCGCCTGGACCCGGCGCGCCAGTGGATCGCGGCGCAGTGCTCGGGCACTTTCCTGCTGGCCAAGCTGGGGCTGCTGAACCGCTTGCCGGCCTGCACCGACCTCACCAGCAAGCCCTGGGTGCAGGCCGCGGGTGTGGACGTGGTGAACCGGCCCTTCGTTGCGCGTGGCCGCGTCGCCACCGCGGGCGGCTGCCTGTCGGCGCAGTACCTGTCGGCCTGGCTGGTGGCGAACCTGAAAGACCTGGACACCGCGCGCGAGGTGCTGCACTACTTCGCCCCTGTAGGGGAAAAGGGCGAATACGTCGAGCGCGGGCTGGCGCACATCCAGCCACTTGGCGCCCCAGTCGTAGGTTGATCGAGCCGCTTGGCAGTTCCGAGCGGCCTTTCTCGTTCGGTCGACCCTGGCGCAACGACCAGGGATCCGATGGGGCGTGGGGCCTTGGGCACTCGTCCCGAAATGCTGCCCAGCATCGGGTTCGCTGCCTAGAATCGGTCGCCATGGAAGCACAAGAGTTGCTGATTGCATTGCACGATGACTCGGCGGGATACGAGATCTCTCCGGTGCGCGTGCCACTCGCAACGCTGCGCGGCTTTACGCGCGATGTTGATGAGTTCTTGCGTGGCAGCAGCCAGGAATTGGACACGTCGGCATTGGATGTGGCGGTGATCGAAGGATCTCTGGCGGTAAGGACCGCGCCACTGGCGAGTCCAGGCCTTATCGCTGACCTGAGGCGGCTGGCCAGCAGCGAGGTTATCGATGGCGTAGACGTTAGACGCCGGGCGGTCCTTGAACGCTGGCAAAAGCAATGCCGCGTTCAGCGTGGGGTTCATGTCCGCATCGGGGCAGCTTTCCTGCAACGGCCCATCTTGATCAGTGCCGACACCGACTATCGTGCCGACGATGCTGACCAGTGGGTGCGCGTCGAGCGTTACTTCCGCGGCGAGATCGAGAACATTGGAGGCCACACGAGGTCGAACGCGCACATTCGCTTGCCTGATGGAAAGTCGCTGGTGGTGGATGCCTCGCGCGACTTTCTACGCGACGACAAAGTGAATCGCCTCTATAAGCCCGCCATGCTGCGCATCAGCGCGGAATACAACGTCGTCACGCGCGAGTACCGCCAGGCCCGGCTGATCCAGTTCGTCGAACACGACAGCCGGCCAGACGAGCAAGGGCTCAAGCGCCTGATGGAGCGTGGAGCAAAGGCCTGGGCTGATGTGCCCGATGCTGGGGCCTGGGTCGATGAGTTGCGGGGCGGAGACGCAGCTTGAGCGCATTTCTGGTCGATACGAGTTTTCTGATTTCCCTGGCTGACCCGTCCCGTCCGCACCACGCGACGGCAGTGGCTTACTTTCGAGAGGCACTCCGACAAGGTGTGCCCATGTACCTGTCAGCGATTGCTGCCTCGGAGTTTCAGGTCAAGCAGGCAGTTACGGACTTGCCCCTGCGCAACTTCGAGGTGCTTCCGTTCAACATCGACCACGCCATGCAGGCAGGGCTGTTGATGCGACACATTCGGCGTGAGACCGGCGATGACAGGGCTGTGGTGAAGGAAGACGTGAAGCTGATTGCCCAGGCGATCTGCGAGTCGATCACGCACGTGTTGACCGAGGATGCACGCACCCTCGCGCGCTATCTCGATCAACTTCGAACGGCGGGCGAGTGCTCCGCGCAAGCCATCCTACTGAAGGACGGATTCGACAGTGCCTGGTTCAACAACGGTCAGCGCGGGCTGCCGGGCACCTGAGCCGCGCGCGCAGCCGGCGAAGCACGAGCCGGTAGATCAAACATTCAGCAGCGGCTTCAGGAAGCGCCCCGTGTGGCTTTCCGCGCTGGCCGCGATCGCTTCCGGGGGCCCTTCACACAACACGCGGCCGCCGCCGGCGCCGCCTTCCGGGCCCATGTCGATCAGCCAGTCGGCGGTCTTGATCACGTCGAGGTTGTGCTCGATCACGACGATGGTGTTGCCGGCGTCGCGCAGCTGGTGCAGCACGCGCAGCAGCAGCTCGATGTCGGCGAAGTGCAGGCCGGTGGTGGGCTCGTCCAGGATGTACAGCGTGCGGCCGGTGTCGCGCTTGGAGAGTTCCAGCGCCAGCTTCACGCGCTGCGCCTCCCCGCCCGAGAGCGTCGTCGCGCTCTGCCCCAGCGTGATGTAGCCCAGGCCCACGTCGAGCAGGGTTTGCAGCTTGCGCGCCAGCGTGGGCACGGCGCTGAAGAAGGCGTGCGCGTCTTCCACCGTCAGGCCCAGCACCTCGCTGATGTTCTTGCCCTTGTAGAGCACCTCCAGCGTCTCGCGGTTGTAGCGCTTGCCGTGGCAGACGTCGCAGGGCACGTAGACGTCGGGCAGGAAATGCATCTCCACCTTCAGCACGCCGTCGCCCTGGCAGCTTTCGCAACGGCCGCCGCCTGATGAGGCGTTGACGTTGAAGCTGAAGCGGCCCGCGCCATAGCCGCGTTCACGCGCCATCGGCACTTCGGCGAACAGTTCGCGGATCGGCGTGAAGAGGCCGGTGTAGGTGGCGGGGTTCGAACGCGGCGTGCGGCCGATCGGGCTCTGGTCGACGTTGATGACCTTGTCGAAGGCGTCCAGGCCTTCGATCTCGTCGTGCGGCGCGGCCTCGGCATGGCTGCCGTAGAGCTTGCGCGCGACGGCCGCGTACAGCGTGTCGTTCACCAGCGTGCTCTTGCCCGAGCCGGAGACGCCGGTGACGCAGGTGAAGAGCCCCACCGGGATCTCCACCGTCACGTTCTTCAGGTTGTTGCCGCGCGCCTTGACGATGCGCAGGCGCTGTGGCTCTTCGAACTGGTCCAGCGTGTGGCGCTGTTCCGGCACCTCGATGCGCAGCGCGTGCGCGAGGTAGCGGCCGGTCAGCGATTCCTCGTTGGCCGCCACCTCGGCCGGCGTGCCGT
>CAMLJY010000106.1 GCA_946480465.1 uncultured Burkholderiales bacterium | reverse complement strand
CCGGCGGCGACACCTGCAACATCGTCAGCCGCAACAACATCCTGCCGATCTGGAAACCCAACCGCAAATCGGCCGTGCGCATCAATGACGTTTGCGGCGCCAGCGACGTCGACTACGAGCTGACGCGCGGCGGCGTCGACGAGACCACCCTGAAGCCCGGGGCGCACATCCTGACCGCGCCGACACTGGGCTTCGGGATGGCCGACCTGTACCTGCATGACCTGGACTCCAGCGTGCTGTTCAACAACGGCTACGACGTGCCGCTGGGCATCGATCCGATGAACGCGCCCGACAAGTACGTCGGCAAGCTCTACCTGTCGAACCGGGACGTGAGCACCGTGCGCGACTTCAGGGTCAAGGCCGGTTCGCCGGCCTTCCAGGCCGGGCAGTGGCTGCCGAACTTCAACGACCTGGAGCGTCCCGACATCGGCGCGCAGCAGCAAGCGGGCAAGCCGATGGAGTTTGGTGTGAATGCCTATCGCACGCAGGCCGGCGTGGCCGCGCGGAACATGGCGCGGCAGCGCTGAACGCCCCGGGCGATCCCTTCCCGCTGCGCGCGGGCTCGCCGTCGGCCGTGCCCGCACCCTGGTGCGGAGAACGGCCGGGCAATGAGCAGAAGTGATAGCTGCATCCATGAATGTCGCTGGACGAGGATGTTCCGCCCCCGGAACCATCTCGGTTCGAGACTTCATTGCCCAGACGCCATTGCCGGATGAACGAAGAATTGCGCGCCACCGCCCCGCCGGCCCAGGCGAAGCAGGTTGCGCAGCTTGCGCATGCGCGCCGCCTCGTCGTGGCGTTCTGCATCCTGCTGGGGGCGCCTGCGATCGCATGGTGGGCACGTTTCCATGTGCTGGAGCACGGCCTGCCGTGGCGGGTGGCCGCGCCTGCACCCGCGGTGCTGGCGCAGTTCCTGGCGCACACCAGGCCGGCGGTGATGCCCGCGTGCGCGGACGAGCGCTGCACCGTCGAGGCGGCCCCGCTGGCCCAGGCGCAGGCTCTGCTGCAGCCGGCCCGGCTGCGCCTGCCGCCGCCACAGCGCCTGCGGCCGGCGGCCGGGCATGCGTTCATTTATGTCGGGGAAGGGCCCCTGGCACCGGCCATCTTCCAGACGGGGTCGGTCGATTTCGTGGAAGTTCCGACGGAACGCCGACTGCCACCTGGCAAGCGCCTGGCGCCGCTGGTGGTTCAGGGCCCCGGCTACCTGCTGAGCGCCAAGGCACTGCACAGCGGCGAGCTGATCCCGCTCGCGGCCGGCGTGGCCGCTGGCGCGGTCATTCCGATGATCGATGAACTGATCTTCCAGCCGGTGCCGGCACTGCTGGCCATCGAAGTAAGCGGCCATGGCATGCCGGTGCCGCAGGCCGGCCAAGCGCTGCGCCTGCACCTGGAAGCCCCACCCGACGACCTTGCCCCCGGTGCTGCCCGTTCCCGCGGTGCGCTGGTCGAGTTGAGCTTGGCCTATGTCCAGCCCGCTGCCGGCACGTGGGCGCTGGCGCTGCCGCCGCGCGAGCTGGCACGCCTGCTCGACGAGCGCATGGACGCTGTGCGCCAGCGCGGCGGCGATTTCCTTCCGGAGCAGGTGTGGGTGGAACTGGGCGCGGGCCTGGTCGACAACCCGGCGCACCGCTTGCCGGCGGCCGGCGTGGTGCGCGACGACGCCGGCGCACGTGTCTGGCTGGCCATCGATGGCCGGGCGGTGCCGGTCCAGGTGCAGGAACTGCAGCGCCTGCCGCAGCACAGCCTGGTGGTGGAGCTGCCGGGACCTCTCGGCCGGACCGTTCGTCCGCAGGACTGGCGCGCGATGGATCGTGCCGCCCGCCAGGCCGTGCTGCAGGCGCAGCGAGGGCAGGGCGCCGAGCACGCCGGCCTGCTGCACGGACAGGCGTCGGTGATCCTGCGGCCGAACGGCCTGGTGCCGGGCCAGCCCTTGCGGGTGCGGCATGCGGGGTCCTGACACGATGCGCGATCCCACTCGGCCGGCCCTGCCGCAGGCCCCTGCCGCCGCCGTGGCACCGGCCGTGCCGCCGATGCACGCCGCTTCGGACGCGGCGATCGAGCGCGCGCGGGCCCTGCTGGCCTCGGGCCGCGCGCTGGTCGACGAGGTGGGACGCGAGGCCGATGCGGCCTCGAGCGACCCCTTGTCCGCGATGCAGGTGGTGGGCGACGACACCAAGGACCTGATGGCCATCAACGGCGAACTGCTGCCGCTGCTGCTGCGCCTGAAGTCCCGCGGTGGTTCACGCTGGTGGCGCTGGTTCACGGGCGAGACGCTCGAGCGTCAGGTGCTGGTCGACAAGCTCGGCGGCAACGTGGCGCCGCTGGTCGAGAGCGGCCAGCGCCTGCATGCGACCCTCCTGCGCCACGTTGCCCTGCTGCGGGAGGAACGTGAACGCATGGCGGACCGGATCCGCTGGCTGAAGACCGAGGCGAACGCGGCCATGCTGCTGTGCGACAAAGCCTGGGCGCCGGCTTGCCACGCGGCCGGCCTGGACCGGCATGACCTGGAGCGCCTGGCGCGGCGGGCCGCCAACCTGGACACACTGGCCGCGGCGATGCAGCTCAGCCGCGGCCAGTTCCAGCTCGCCGTCGCCAGCGCCCAGGCCGCCGCCGACCGTTATGCGGAAATCCGCACCGTGCTGCTGCCGCTGTGGAAGCAGTCGCTCGGCCTGAGCGCGATGGCGCGGCGGCCGTCATCCACCCATTCCCGGCCGACCCGAAGGACCCCGACGTGAGCCTTTCCCCGATGACCCCGGCGATGACGCCCGTGCCCCTGCCCGCGGCCGCACCCGCACCGGCCGCATCGCCGTTGCTGCCGGCCGATCCGCAGAAGGTGCGCGAGCTGGCGCAGCAGTTGCGCTCTGCGCCCTTGTCCGCGCTGTATTCCTTCGGCCGGGAACTGGGCAGCGATGCGGCCCGGCAGACCGACGCGCTGCTGGAGCAGGTGCGTTCAAAAGACCTGGACGCGATGGGCGGCCGGCTGTCCGAGGTGGTGAGCGCCGCGCGCGGGCTGAACCTGGGCGCCTTGTCGGACAAGCGGTCCCGGCTGCCGCTGATCGGCGCCGTGCTGGACCGCCTGCGTGCGAAGGGCGGCTCGCTGATGCTGCAGTTCCAGGACGTGCGCACGCAGATCGACGGGCTGATGGACGAGCTGCAAGCCATGCAGGGCAGCCTGGCGGCGCGGGTCGAGATGCTGGGCCAGGCCCATGAGGCGGTGCTGCAGGAGCATGCGCTGCTGGGCGCGCACATCGAAGCCGGCGAACTGGTGCTGGGGGAGTTGCGCGCGCGGGCCGGGCGCCCGCCCGAGTCCGCTGCCGACCCGCTGCAGGTGCAGCAGGCGCAGGACCTGCATGCCGCCGTGGCGGCGCTCGACAAGCGCGTGGCCGACATGCGCCTGCTGCAGCACGCCGCCCTGCAGCAGTTGCCGATGATCCGCATGGTGCAGGCCAACAACCGGGTGCTGATCGAGAAGTTCCACAACGTCAAGGAACTGACCATCCCGGCATGGAAGCGGCAGTTCATGCTCGCGCTGTCGCTGGACGAACAGAAGAACGCGGCGCAGCTGGCGCACGCCATCGATGACGCGACGAATGAATTCATGCTCGAGAACGCGCGGCTGCTGAAGGACAACACCATCGCCGCCGCCCGCGCCAACCAGCGCCAGGTGATCGACGTCCAGACCCTGCAGCAGGTGCACGACGCCTTGATGTCGACCGTGCAGGAAGTGGCGCGCATCCACCGCGAGGGCACGCAGCAGCGCAGCGGTGCCGCCGCGCAACTCGCTGTGCTGCGGCGGCAGATGGGGGAGCGGATCGCCGAATGACTGCGCCCGCCGTTTCCCGCGGGTCGCGCCCACTGTCGCGCGGCGCCGACCTCAGCGCCGCGCTGCGCGGGCTGAAGCTGCGCACGCTGCTGGCCGCGGCCGCGATGCTGGCCCTGGCAGTCGCCGCGGCGCTTGCGCTGCGCGGACCGCTCGACGAGCTGCTGTCGCGCCTGGCCTCTGCGGGCCAGGTGCCGGCGCACATGCCGCTGCACGCACAGCCCGGTGGCGGAGCCTCGATCGCCGTGCTGGTGCTCGGCGGCCTGGCGGTCGCCGCACTGGCCGGCTTGTCCTGGGGCGCGTTCGGCCTGCTGCCGATCCGCTGGGTGATGGTGCCGGTGCTGGCGCCGGCGCTGCTGCTGATGCTGTTGTCCCCGCGCGAGACGCCCTGGCTGGGCTTGAGCGCGATCGAGCAGGCGATCCAGCGGAGCGAGCGCAGCAGCGTGGAAGCGGCGCTGGCCAAGCAGCCGGAGCTGCTGCGCCACTACGGCCTGGCGCAGGTGGCGCTGCGCACCGGCGACGCCGCCGCGCTGCGCACGCACGGCACCGCGGTGCTGGCGGCGGCCGACGAGCTGGCCTACGGCCTGGCGCCGCAGGGCAGCCGCGGCGTCGAGCTGTTCCAGCCCGCCGTGATCCATGCGATCGACGTGGCGCTGCACGGCCAGCCGCTCACCGAGGTCGGCATCGCCTGGGAGCAACGGCCCGGCTGGTGGAGCCGCGGCGACAGCTGGCGCGTGCTGTTCCGTGTGGCCGCGGGCGGCGCGCTGCTCGCCGCGGCCTTCGCCGCACTGCGTGTGTGGGACCTGATGCGCCGCCGCGTGCGCAGCATCGGCCTCGAGGCGGCCGCCACGCCGGCCGAACCGCTGAACCCGCCCCTGCCGCCGATCGCCTGGGGCTGGATACTGCGCGCGGTCGCCGTGTGTGCCGTGCCGGTGATGCTGCTGCGCCTGCTGTCGCTGGGCCTCGAGCGGCTGTGAGTGACCTTCTGCGCGCCCGGCGCGCGTCCACCTGAGCCATGTCCATCGCCGTCATCATCTTTGCCGTCATCGGCTATGCACTCCTGGTCGTTCTCCCCTTCAAACTGGCCGCGGACTGGCTGGGCACGGACCGCTCGGACTGGGTCTCCTGCTTCGTGGCCGTCTTGATCGCCGGCGCCCTGGGCGGCGGTGGTTCCGGGCTGCTGGGCGGGGGCTTGGGATGGGCCTTCTTCGGGGCCACGCAGGGCATCTTGTCGCTGGCGATCGTGGCGCTGATCTCCGGCGTCACCAACATGCTGATTCTCGGCACCACGTTTCCCAGGGGCGTCCTGGTCACCGTGATCGGCGCGCTGGTCATTCCCGGCACGCTGCTCGCCGTGTTCCTCGCCGCCACAGGGGCGCTCAAGTTCTGAGCCTCATTAATTCATGAAATGGGCGTCACCGTGAGCGTGCGGCGGATCTTCGTGTACCTCTGCCTATTCGGGCTGCTGTGGGGTGGGCGACTGGTCAACGAATCGTTCGCCGTGCTGCGCGCCACGACGGCGGTGCAACAGCAGGGCGAGCGTGGGGACGCTGCCAGTTCGTTCCGTGAGTTGTCGCTGGGGGAAGGCTTCTTGGCCGTCGGACTGGCCTTGGCCGCGGCGGTGACCGACGAAGGGCTGTTGGAAGGCGTCGCCGACGAAGCGCGCGCTGCGCTGCTGCAGGGATGCGCCATGATGGCCGCGGCTGCGCTGGGTCTCGTGCTGGTCGGGGTTCTCTCCCTGAGGGAAGCAAAGGCTGCGAGAGTAGGACTGGGCAGAGCACCGACGAATGCGTTTGCTGCTCGCCATGGTCGCGGAGGTGTCGATGGCCTTTGAAGTGCGATGCTCTCGCCGCGATGCGGGAGTTACCTCGTATGACTCAAACGACCTCAAAGGAATGACCGCAATGTCCAACGCGCGCGAAGACCGGTCCACACGTTCATCAGAATGACGATGAGCGCCTGCCCGGTATGCCTGAAGGTGATTCCGGCGCAGGTGATGATCAAGGACAACAAGGCCAGCAGGCCGAAGGCGGCGCCCAGGCCGCGGCCGACCGTTTCGCGGCCATCCGCGAGGCATTGATGGGTGTGTGGACGTCGCCCGACGACGCCGGCGTGACGGAAGTCGCACCCTGCGTGCGTTGGGCGCCGGCTGTCGTCGGGGGGGCTTCGGACCACCTGCCGGGAGCGCAGCCGGAGGATTCGAATTGAATTGAATCCGTGAACAGTCTGTTCACCGCAATGGTGACTGTTGCTCTCATTTCCTTGCGAAGATCTCGACACCCGATGCACGCCCTGAGCGACATCGGCATTCGCAGAGAGAGCCGATCGGAGAGCCGATCGTTCCATGCCCGCATCCGGCGCAGTCACCATTCATGTTCGCATTCGTCCTACGTCGTCTCTTCCAAGCGGTCGCGGTGGTGCTGGTGGTCAGCCTGATCACCTTCGTGCTGTTCCAGTACGTCGGCGATCCGGTTGAAAACATGGTCGGCCAGAACGCCACGCCGCAGGAGCGGGCGAAGCTGCGGTCCGATCTCGGGCTGGACCGGCCGGTGATCGTTCAGTACCTGCGCTTCGTGGTGAATGCGGCCCAGGGCCAATTCGGATTGAGCCTGCGCATGGGGCGCGACGTGTCGTCGCTGATTGCCGAGCGCCTGCCCGCGACGCTGGAACTGGCCCTGGTCGCCGCGGGCATGGCGGTGGTGGTGGGTGTGCCGCTGGGCGTCCATACCGCCCTGCGCCGGCGCAGTGCGCTGTCCCAGGCGCTGATGGCGGTTTCACTCGTCGGCGTGTCGCTGCCCAGCTTCGTGATCGGCATCCTGTTGATCCTGGTGATGGCGGTGAACCTCAAGTGGCTGCCCAGCTTCGGCCGCGGCACGGTGGACAGCTTCGGGTTCTGGACCACCGGCCTGTTCAGCCTCGAAGGCTGGCGGCACCTGGTGCTGCCGGCCATCACGCTGTCGCTCTACCCGGTGGCGCTGGTCATGCGGCTGGTGCGGGCTGAAATGCTGGAGGTGCTGCGGGCCGACTACATCAAGTTCGCGCGGGCGCGCGGGCTGGCCGACCGCACCATCCATTTCGGTCACGCCTTGAAGAACACGCTGGTGCCGGTGATGACGATCATGGGCCTGCAACTCGGCGGCCTGATTGCGTTCTCCATCGTCACCGAATCGGTCTTCCAGTGGCCCGGCATGGGACTGCTGTTCGTCCAGGCCGTCCAGTTCGCCGACATCCCGGTGATGGCGGCCTACCTGTGTGTCGTGGCCCTGATCTTCGTCGCGATCAATACGCTGGTCGACCTGCTGTATTTCGCGGTCGATCCGCGGCTGCGCACCAGCCTGTCGCGGCCCGCCCATTGACGGCGGCGCCTCCAGCCGGCCTGCCGTTGCGTCGCCACCTGTCTGCCTTTCACGGTCCACGTCCCATGTCGCTTTCTTTCGTCCTGCCTTCCCACGACAGCTATCAGCGCCTGGCGGCCTGGCATGGCGAGCTGACGGCCTTCCGGCGCGACCTGCATGCGCATCCGGAACTCGGCTTCGAGGAGGTGCGAACCGCCGGCCGCGTGGCCCAGGCTTTGCGCGTCGCGGGCGTGGACGAGGTGCACACGGGCATTGGAAAGACGGGCGTGGTCGGTGTGGTCCGCGGTCGGTGCCGGGATTCCGGAAGGATGATCGGATTGCGGGCCGACATGGATGCGCTGCCGATTGCCGAGGAGAACGAATTCGGCTGGCGATCGACCGCGCCGGGCCGGATGCACGGTTGCGGCCATGACGGACACACCACGATGCTGATCGGCGCCGCCCGCCACCTGGCCGCCACGCGCGCCTTCGACGGCACCGCGGTGCTGATCTTCCAGCCGGGCGAGGAAGGATGCGGCGGCGCGCAGGCCATGCTCGCCGACGGCCTGTTCAGCCGCTTCCCGGTCGACGAGGTCTTTGCCTTGCACAACTGGCCGCAGCTGCCCGCGGGCGTCATCGGCCTGAATCCGGGATCGATGATGGCCAGCTCCACGCGGCTGGAGATCACGATCGATGGGCGCGGCGGCCATGGGGCGCATCCGTACAGCACGGTGGATCCGGTGATGATCGCCGGGCAGGTCATCGTGGCGGCGCAGTCCGTCGTGGCGCGCAACGTCAATCCGGTGGACAGCGCCGTCGTCAGCCTGTGCGCGCTGCATGCGGGCGACGTGGGCCTGTTCAATGCCATTCCCGGGCGCGCCCGCTTGATCGGCACCGTGCGCACCCTCAGGCCCGACGTGCAGCGCCTGGTGCAGGAACGGCTCGCCTCGCTGGTGGAGGCCATTGCCGCGGGCTTCGGCGCCCGGGCCACCGTCCAGTTCGAGACGCTGTCGCCCGCCACCGTGAACAGCCGGGCGCAGGCGCTGTTCGCGGCCGACGTCGCCGCTTCGCTGGTGGGCCGTGATCGCGTGGTGACGGACCTGCCGCCCAGCATGGGCGCCGAGGACTTCTCGTACATGCTGTGTGAGAAGCCCGGCGCCTACCTGCGCATCGGCCAGGGCGGCGAAGGTGCCTGCCACCTGCACAGCAGCCGCTACGACTTCAACGACGACATCCTGCCCCTGGGCGCGGCCCTGCTGGCCGCGCTGGCCGAGCGTGCGATGCCGCTTTCCGGCGCCGATGCGCGCCACGACTGATTCCTCCACGAAGAGACGCCTATGAAACTGACACACGGATTGCTGGTGGTCGCCCTGAGCGCGGCTTGCACCCTGGCCCAGGCGGCGACGCTGCGTGCCGCGGCCTCGGGAGACGTGACCTCGATGGATCCGCATGCACTCAACGAGACCCTGCAGCTGAGCTTCATGGGCAACGTCTACGAGCCGCTGGTCGGCCGGGACAAGAACATGGGCGTGGTTCCGCTGCTGGCCACCACCTGGCGCCGGCAGACGCCCACGCTGTGGCGCTTCAGCTTGCGCAAGGGCGTCCAGTTCCACGACGGTGCGCCGTTCACCGCTGACGACGTGGTGTTCACCTTCAAGCGCGCCCAGGGCGAAGGCTCGGACATGAAGAGCGACATCGGCGCGATCAAGGAGATCCGCAAGGTGGACGACTTCACGGTCGAGGTCGAGACCGCCGCACCGCTGCCGATCCTGCCGCAGGTGCTGTCCAACCTCTACATCATGAGCCGGTCATGGTGCGTGGACAACAAGGCCGAGAACGCGGTGGACCGGCGCAAGGGTGTCGAGAACGCGGCCAGCTTCAAGGCCAACGGTACCGGTCCCTTCCGCGTGAAGGAGCGCCAGCCCGGCACGCGGACGGTTCTCGTGCGGCATGGCGGGTACTGGGACAAGTCGATCGAATCGAACCTGGACGAGGTGGTTTTCACGCCGATCACGAACGACGCCACGCGCGTCGCCGCCTTGCTGTCGGGCGAGATCGACCTGATCGACCCGGTGCCGCTGCAGGACGTGCCGCGCGTGCGCGCCGCGGGCTTCACGGTGCAGCAGGGGCCCGAGTTGCGCACGATCTTCCTCGGCATGGACTTGAAGCGCGACCAGTTGCTCTACAGCAGCGTCAAGGGCAAGAACCCGTTCAAGGACAAGCGTGTTCGCCAGGCCATCTACCAGGCGATCGACGTGGAAGGCATCAAGACGCACGTGATGCGCGGTGCCTCGCTGCCCACGGCGCAGATGGTGGGGCCGGGCGTGCAGGGCTTCCAGCCCGACATGAACAAGCGCCTGCCCCATGACCCGGAGGCGGCGAAGAAGCTGATGGCCGAGGCCGGCTATGCCGGCGGTTTCGACCTGACGATGAACTGCTCCAACGACCGCTACGTCAACGACGAGCAGATCTGCCTGGCGATCGCCGCCAACCTGGCCAAGATCGGCATCCGCGTCAACCTGGCGGCCGAGAGCAAGACCACCTACTTTCCGCGCCTCGGCCGCCGCGAGACGAGCTTCTACATCCATGGCTGGACGCCGGGGACGATCGACGCGCACGACACGATGTTCGCCGTCATGTCGTCGCAGGGGCCGGGCGGTCAAGGCCAGTTCAACGTCGGCGGCTACAGCAACCCGGCATTCGATGAACTGACGCGCCAGGTGCAGTCGGAAGTGGACCTCGCCAAGCGCAATCAACTCATTCGCGAGGCATTCAAGATCCACCAGGACGACATGGGCCAGATTCCGCTGCACCAGCAGGCCCTGGCCTGGGGCTTCCCTAAGTCGGTGCAGCTGGTCCAGCTGCCCAGCAACCGGATCTTCTTCAAATGGGCCACGGTCAAGGGCAAGTGATGTCCGCGCCATTGGCAGCCAGCGCGTCGCACGGGCCACGGGGCGGCAAGGTGCAGGCGGAGTCGGGCCTCTGGTCGCGGGTGTTCGACAGCGACCTCTGGTACTCGTTTCGCAGTTCGCCCGTGGCGGTGGTGGCGGCGGTGCTGGTGGGCGTGTGCGTCGTCTCGTCGCTCCTGGCCGGGTGGATCGCACCGCACCGTCCGTTCGACCTGGCGACGCTGGAACTGTCGGACGCGGGCCGGCCGCCGGCCTGGCTGGAGGGCGGCCTCGGCAAGTACCCCGTGGGCACCGACAACCAGGGGCGCGACGTGCTGTCCCTGCTGATGTACGGCACCCGCGTGTCGCTGCTGGTCGGCATCACGTCGGTGCTGCTGTCGATGGCGATCGGCATCGCGCTGGGCCTGCTGGCCGGGTTCGCCGGCGGCCGGACCGATGCGCTGATCATGCGCATCTGCGACGTGATGCTCTCGTTTCCGTCCATCCTGGTGGCGCTGCTGGTCGATGGTGTCGGGCGCGCACTGTTCCCGCAGGCGCACGGCTCGCTGTCCTTCGTGGTGCTCGTCGTCTCCATCGCGCTGGTGGGCTGGGTGCAGTACGCGCGCACCATCCGCGGCTGCACGATGATCGAGCGGCAGAAGGAATACGTGCAGGCGGCCCGCGTCATCGGCGTGGCGCCGCTGCGCATCATGCGCCGGCACGTGTTGCCCAACGTGATGGGCCCGGCGCTGATCCTGGCCACCATCCACGTGGCCAACGCCATCATCACCGAGGCCACGCTGTCGTACCTGGGCGTGGGCGTGCCGCTGACCTCGCCGTCGCTGGGCACGCTGATCCGCATCGGCCAGAACGTGCTGTTCTCGGGCCAGTGGTGGATGTGCGTGTTCCCCGGCCTGGTCCTGATGGTGGTCGCCGTGGGCATCAACCTGCTCGGCGACTGGCTGCGCGACGCACTCAACCCCCGGCTGCAATGAAGACACCCCTGCTTCGCGTAGAGAACCTGCGGGTCGAGATCCCGACCCGGCGCGGCACCCTCGTCGCGCTGGACGATGTCTCCTTCGAGATCGCCGGCGGCGAGATCCTCGGCGTGGTCGGCGAATCCGGTGCAGGAAAGTCGCTGACCGGCGCGGCCATCATCGGTTTGCTGGAGCCGCCCGGCCGCGTGGCGGCCGGCCGGATCTGGCTGGACGGCCAGCGCATCGACACGCTGTCGCCGGCCGCGATGCGGCAGATCCGCGGCCGGCAGATCGGCGCCATCTTCCAGGACCCGCTCACCTCGCTGAACCCCTTGTACACCGTGGGGCGCCAGCTGGTCGAGACGATCCGGGCGCACTTGCCTCTGGGCGCGCGGGAGGCGCGCGAGCGGGCGATCCATTGGCTGCGCGAGACCGGCATACCGGCGCCCGAGCAGCGCATCGACCACTATCCGCACCAGTTCTCCGGCGGCATGCGCCAGCGCGTGGTGATCGCCCTGGCGCTGGCCGCCGAGCCGAAGCTGGTGGTCGCCGACGAACCGACCACGGCGCTGGACGTGTCGATCCAGGCCCAGGTCATCGGCCTGCTGAAGCGGCTGTGCACGGAGCACGGCGTGGCCATCATGCTGATAACGCACGACATGGGCGTGGTCGCGCAGACCTGCGACCGCGTGGCGGTGATGTATGCCGGCCGCGTGGCGGAGATCGGGCCGGTGGAGCCGGTGATCAATGCGCCCGCCCATCCCTACACACATGGACTGATGGGCTCCATTCCAACCATGGACCATGACAGCGAGCGACTGATGCAGATCGACGGTTCGATGCCGCGGCTGAATGCCTTGCCCTCGGGCTGCGCCTTCCACCCGCGCTGCCCCCAGGCGCAGGCGCGTTGCGGCGCGGACCGCCCCGATGCCATGGACTGCGGGGCCACGCGCGCCGCCTGCTGGTATCCGGGGCCGCATCCCGCGGCAGCGGCCTTCGGCGAGCGGCGAGGGCTGGCCGCATGAGCCCGCACGGCCGTCCGGAGGGCTCATGCCGGAGCACGCCCGGCGAAGGTACGCCAGTGAGCGCCGACCTGGTTGAAGTGGATGCATTGGTGAAGGTCTTCGACGCGTCCGCCCCGTGGTTGAACCGCGTGCTGGCGCGCCAGCCGCGGCAGCAGGTGCATGCGGTGGATGGCGTGAGCTTCCGCATCCAGCGCGGCAGGACGTTGGCGCTGGTCGGCGAGTCGGGCTGCGGCAAGAGCACCGTGGCACGCCTGCTGATGGGGTTGCACGGCCCGTCACAGGGGGCCATGCGCTTCGACGGCCAGGACCTGGCGCTGCTGGGCGGCGGGCACTCGGCCGCGCGCAGCTTGCGTCGCCGCATGCAGATGATCTTCCAGGATCCGTATGCGAGCCTGAATCCGCGCTGGCGCGTGTCGCAGATCGTCAGCGAGCCGATGCGCGAGCACGGCCTGGCGCGCGGTGCGCGTGCGCACGAACAGCAGGTGGCACAGCTGCTGCAGGCGGTGGGCCTGTCCGCGGCCGATGCGCGCAAGTTCCCGCACCAGTTCTCCGGCGGCCAGCGGCAGCGCATCTCGATCGCGCGGGCACTGTCCACCGAGCCCGAGTTCATCGTCTGCGACGAACCCACGTCGGCGCTGGACGTCAGCGTGCAGGCGCAGGTGCTGAACCTGATGAAGGACCTGCAGCGCACGCGCGGGCTGACCTACCTGTTCATCTCGCACAACCTCGCGGTCGTGCGCCACGTGGCCGATCAGGTGGGCGTGATGTACCTGGGCCGGCTGGTCGAGTTGGCCGACAAGCCGGCGCTGTTCGCCCGGCCCAGGCACCCCTACACCCGCATGCTGCTGCAGGCGATCCCGGGCCTGCACCAGCGGCACCGGGCCGACGCCGCGGCGATCAAGGGCGAGGTGCCCAATCCGATGGCGCCGCCCGCGGGCTGCGCTTTCCATCCCCGCTGTCCGCACGCCAACGATCGGTGCGCGGCCCAGCGGCCGGTGCTCACGGCGGTCGATGGCTGCCGCGTCGCCTGCCACGCCGTGGAGGAAGGACGAATTTGATGCGCCGCGGCACGGGGGTCTCGTCATAACCTGACGAGGACCACGCGCCGCAACAGCGTGCGCCACGCGCCTGTCGTGCAGGGCGCCGACACCAACGCCGAGCCGATCCCTGGGGTGCCATGGACAACGACAAGCTGGATGATTTGCGCGTGCTCCTGGCCACGGCCGACACCGGCAGCCTCACCGCCGCCGCGCAGCGCTGCGACATCAGCAAGGCCGCGGTGAGCGCGGCGATCAGGCGGCTGGAGGGCACGCTGGGTGCGCGCCTGTTCGAGCGCACGACCCGCTCCGTGCGGCCCACCAGCGAGGGCGACGTGATGATCGCCCACGCCCGCCAGGCGCTGGCGATCATCGCGGAGGGGCAGGCCTGCGTGCGCAGCGGCACTCTGGGGCTGTCCGGCACCATCCGGCTCTCGGCGACCACCACCTTGTCGCAATACGCCCTGGGCACCTGGCTGGGCAGTTTCTCGGCCCGGCACCCGGGGCTGGAGATCGACCTGCAGGTCAGCGATGCGGTGGTCGACTTGGTGCGCGAGGGCGTGGACGTGGCGCTGCGCAACGGGCCGCTCGGCGACTCGACCCTGGTGGCGCGCATGCTGGCGCCGGCGCGGCGGTTTGCCGCGGCGTCGCCGGACTACCTGGCGCGGCGCGGCCAGCCGCGCCACCCGGCGGAGCTGGTGCACCACGACTGCATCACCTACGTCGCGCGCGGCAGGCGGCTGTCGGAATGGCATTTCGAGGCGCTGCCCGGCCATGCAGCGGAGCCGCCCGGCACGGTGTCGGTGAACGGATGCCTGCTGTGCAACAGCGCCGCCGTGGCCCAGCAGTGGGCCGTGCAGGGGCTGGGCGTGGTGTACCTGTCCGAGCTCGACGCACTCGAGGCGCTGCAGCGCGGCGAGCTGGTGCGGCTCTTTCCCCATCACCTCGGCGAGCCGGTGCCCTTGTATGCCGTGATGGCCAGCAAGCGCTTCAGGCCCGCGCGGGTGCAGATCCTGGTGGAAGAGCTGGGGCGCTACCTGGCCGACCGGCTGCAGCAGGTGGCAGCGCATGCGGTGGCGATGGCGGCGTGTGCCCCGTCCGGCGCCGCGTGCGTGTGAGCCGATTCGCGGGGCAGGTGATGCTCGGTCCCATGGGACGCCTCGTGCCGCCGGAGCCCCAGGGCGGGCCGGCGCGGTGCAGCCGTGCCCCGGCGCCGTGACGGAGACCAACAGGCGATGGCGATGACCGGCTCCCTGGCGCCGAAAGAGGACTTCATTCTTCCCGCCGAGATCTTCCTCGGCGCCGCCACCATGCAGGCGGTCCTGCGCGCCGGTGACGAAGCCCACCGCGCGTATTCCGCCACCCGGGCGCTGGGCTGCGACGTGGCGCCGGTCTATGCCTCTGCCGCGCAGGACGTGCGCGTCGCGATGGGGCGGCTGTTCGATGCCGGGCCTTCGGTGTTCTTCAGTGGCAGCAGCACGGCGGCCAAGGCCACGGTGGCCCAGGGCCTGCGGCTGGCGCCGCAGGACCTGGTGATCGTCGCCGGCACGCCGTACAGCGGGCCCTGGTTCTCCACGCCGGCGCGGCTCCAGGAGGTGGAGGCGTCGACGGGCGGCTACCTGCAGGCGCTGCAGGCGCTGCGCCGCGGGGCACGCGGCGCGCACAAGGTGCTGGTCTGCTGCGGTGCGGTGCACTACGCCAACGGGCGGCGGCTGGACGTGCCGGCGATCTACGAGGCCGTGCAGTCCCTGCCCGAACACCTGACCGGCTGGCTGATGGCCGACGTGTCGCAATGGTGGGGCGCGTTCTCCGCCGCGTCCTTCGCGGACGCCATCTTCACGACCGGGAGCAAGTGGCTGGCTGCCGACCATGGCATCAGCCCGACCTGGTTGAACCTGGCGCGGCTGCCCCTGGGCCGGTGCCTGTTCGCGCCGCACCAGGGTTGGGGAAACCGCCAGGCGGCGCCGGACGACATCGGCCTGCTCGAGCCCGGCGGCAAGCCCTGGGGTCCGCTGTGGAGCCTGCGGCAGTCCGCCCGGTACCTGCTGGACCTGGGCGGACTGCCCGCCATTCAGCGGCACATTGCGCCGCTGGTGGAACTGGGCACGGCACTGCTGTGCGAGGGTGGGCTGCCGGTGATCTCGCCTGCCGAAGCGCGCTGGCAGAGCGGCAACATCTGCATCGGCCTGGCCAGCGTCGAGCAGGCGCGCGACTTCCGCGAGCGGCTGCGGGCGGAGCAAGGCGTGGTCGTGAGCGACGGCGGCGGCGCGCCCCGCGTGCGGGTGACGCCTTCGGTGTTTACCGACGAGGCCGAGCTGCGCGAGGCGGTGCGGCGCATCACGCGCCTGTGGCGTTCGATGCGGTGAGCGGCGGCGCGCGGGCCGTCCAGCAGCCGGCGGCGTCAGCGCCCCCACCAGCGCCGCAGCGCGCCGGTCCAGCCGCCCCTCTGGCGCGCGCTGCGCCGGCACCTGCAGGGTGCACTTGACGAAGAACGCGGCCACCGGCGATTGCGTCTCGCCGTCGTCGGCGCTCGCCGCGGCTGCCGCCGCCGGGCGCCGTGCTTCAGCGCTCGAGGAAGCCGCTGCGCGCGGCCTGCGTGATGGCCAGCACGCAGGGGTGCGTCAGGCGCCGTTCGAGAGAAATGGCGAAGAACTCCTCCACCAGGTCCTGCGCCCGGCCCACCACCTGCACGCCGTACTGCGCGCAGGTTTCCGCTTCCAGCACCGTGGGCGACATGAACACGCCGCGGCCCTGCGAGCCGAAGGCGGTCATCAGCGCCGCGTCGTCGAACTCGCCCACGGGCTGCGGCTTCAGGGACTGGTCGGCCAGCCAGCGTTCCAGGCGGCCGCGCATCGGGCTGGCCGTGCCCTGCGTCAGCAGCGGAGCCCCCTGCAGGCACGCCGGGAAGCGGCCCTTCAACGTGCGCTTGAGCGTGGGCGCGGCCAGGAAGCTCATCGCCGTGGTGCCCAGCGCGTGGTTGAAGGCCTTGATGCGCGCGCGGCCGCCCATCGGCTCGTCGGCGATCACCAGGTCCAGCCGGTTCACCGAGAGCTGCGCCAGCAGGTCGGGCAGCGTGCCCTCGTGGCAGATCAGCCGCACCTGCCCGGCCGCGCCCAGCGCGGGCTCCAGCAGGCGGTAGGCGATGGACTTGGGCACGGCGTCGGCAATGCCGGCGCGGAACTCGACCGTGGCGCGGCCGCTGCGCGCCTCGTCCAGGGCGCTCTGCAGCTCGGCGCCGAGCGAGAAGATCTGCTCGGCGTAGCGCAAGGCGACGCGTCCTTCATCAGTTAGGTCGAGCCGCCGCCCGGCCTTGCGGAACAGGCTGCACCCGAGGCGCGATTCGAGCAGCTTGATCTGCGTGGACAGGGTCTGCGGCGTCACGTGCAGCTGCGCGCCGGCGCGCACGATGCCGCCGGCCTTGGCCGTGGCCCAGAAGTAGTGCAGGTGCTTGTAGTTCATGACCATGGGCGGATGCATGGCGACGTTTCTGTTTTCCAGAAACGTCGTGACCGGAAATTCGACTTTACGCGAAGCACCGCCGCGGCTACCTTTCGCGGCTTCGCGCTGCCCAGCGCCGGGCACGCCCCCTGCTCCCTTCCTCCACCCCACCTGGTGCTCGCCATGGAATTCCTGCTCGACCCGAACATCTGGATCGCGTTCGCGATGCTCACCGCCCTCGAGATCGTGCTGGGCGTCGACAACATCATCTTCAT
>CAMLJY010000105.1 GCA_946480465.1 uncultured Burkholderiales bacterium | reverse complement strand
TGCCGCTGACGTCCGCAGAGGCCGGGAACGCGTCTTTCGGACGCTAGCGCCGGCCGCCGCGGTCGTGCCAATCCGGAATGCCGTTGCCGTTGCGATCGCGGTCGTGGCGGTTCGGAATCCCGTCGCCATCCACATCCCAGCGCGGGTTGTAGAGGCGGTCGTGCCGGTTCGGGATGCCGTCGCCGTCGCGGTCCCAGCGGGTCGGTTCGCGGTAGTACCGGTGGTGGAAGCCATGCGGCCTGTGGTACGGGTGGCCGCCGCGATACGCGGGATGGGGCTGGGTGTACACCGGCGCGGGGACCACGTGGACCGGCGCCGGCTGCAGGCGGAACGGCGTACCGATCGTCACCGACCATTGCACGTCGGCACCATGATGGCCGGCGCGCGCCGCGCCGGCCCCCAGCAATCCCGCCAGCGCCAGCGCGCTGGCGAGGATCCATCGGCTCTTGCTCATCACGCACTCCTTGAAAGTAGGCATGGTCGGCATCTTGGAATGCCGCCGATGAACGAAAGCTGAACGAAACGCAGGTGAAGCCCGCCGGAGGCCAGGCGGCGTCAGGCGGCCGGCAGGGCGATGTCCAGCCGGGCGCCACCCAGGTCGGAGCGGGACAGGTTCATCTGCCCCTCGTGGCTCGCCACCAGGTCCTTGACCACGGCCAGGCCCACCCCGTGGCCTGGCACCTGCTCGTCGCCGCGCACGTGCAGCTGCAGGATGGACTCGGTGTCGCTGAAGCCCGGGCCGTCGTCGTCGACGCGGATGGCCAGGCGTTCCGCCTCGCGCCAGACCTTCACCACGACCCGCGTCCGCGCCCACTTGGCCGCGTTGTCCATGAGGTTGCCGAACATCTCGAAGGCGTCGCCTTCGTCGATCCGCCACTGCAGGCCGGCAGCGCAGTCGATGGCGATGTCGAGCTTGCGCTCGGCATAGACCTTCTGCAGCGAATCGCGGATCCGGTGCAGCACCGGCGCCAGCGGCAGGTAGGGCACGAAGCGCGTCGTCCCGCTGGCAGCGGCCCGGCCCAGCTGGTGCTGCACGATGTCGTCCATGCGCGCGACCTGCTCCTCCACCACCGCGCCCAGGCGCACCGGGTCGTCCAGCGCGGTGCGCAGCACGGCCAGCGGCGTCTTGAGGCTGTGGGCGAGGAAGCTCAGCGCCTCCTTGTAGCGCGTCTGGCGGACGCGCTCCTGCCGGATCAGCGTGTTCAGGTTGGCGGTCAGCCCGGTGATTTCCGCCGGGTACCGGCCCGTGACCTCGCCCTGGTCGCCCTGCTCGATGCGGCCCACCTCGCGCGCGATGCGCCGCAGCGGCGACAGGCCCCACTCCAGCAGCAGCGCCTGCGCCAGCAGCAGCAACGCGCCGGCGCCGCCGAGCCAGGTCCACAAGGTGCGTTCGAAAACGGCGACCTCGCGGTCCACCTCGGCCTGGTCCTCCAGGACGGAGAGAACCAGCGGCGCGGGTTGCGCCCGCCCGGCCCAGGTCACGCCGTAGCCCACCGCCAGGAAGGCCCTATCACCAGAAATGAGCGTCTCCTGGCGCCACTGCCCCACGCCCACGCTGCGCTGGAAGGGGGGGCCCAGGCCCACGGCCGAGGCTGATTGCCAGGCCTCGCGCCGGCCGACGTTGAGGATGCTGGCGTACAGGCCCGATCCCGGCAGCGACAGGCGGGGCTCCGGGAAGGATTCGGGCATCACCAGCGCGCCGGCGGCATCGACTTCGGCACCCGCCAGCAGCAGGTAGACGGTGCTGCGCAGTTGCGCGAAGTGAGCGGCCCTGACACTGTCGGCATGGGCGCGCTGCACGGCCAGCCCCGCACCGGCGACGAACGCGATCAGCACCGCCGCGGCACCGATCGTCAGGCGGGCACGGATCGAGTCGCGCCGCCTCATCCGAGGGTGAAGCGGTAGCCGCGTCCGCGCAGCGTCTCGATCGGTGCCAGCCGGCCCTGCGGGTCGAGCTTGCGGCGCAGCCGCCCGATCAGCACCTCCAGCACGTTGCTGTCGCGGTCTTCGTCGTGGGGGTACAGGTAGTCGGACAGCTCCTGTTTACTCACGACCCGCGCACGCTCGCGCACGAGGAATTCGAGCAGGCGGTATTCGAAGGCCGTCAGCTCCAGGGCATCGCCGTCCAGGCGGGCGACCTGGGCCGCGAAGTCGATGGCCAGCGGCCCCAGCACCAGCACGTCCGAGGTCGCCTTGAGCGAACGGCGCAGCAAGGCCTTGATGCGAGCCGCCAGCTCGGGGTACTCGAACGGCTTGACCAGGTAGTCGTCGGCGCCGGCCTCCAGCCCCACGACCTTGTCCTGCCAGCTGCCGCGCGCGGTGAGGATCAGGATCGGCATGGATCGACCCTCGGCGCGCAGGCGCTGCACCACCGTGAGGCCGTTCAGCTTGGGCAGGCCCAGGTCGACGATCGCCAGGTCCACCGGGTACTCGCGCGCCTGGAACAGGCCGTCCTCGCCGTCGGCCGCCTGGTCCACGCGGTGGCCGTCGGCTTCGAGCTGCCGGGCCAGCCCGAGCCGCAGCGCGGCGTCGTCTTCGATCAGCAGCAGGCGCATGCGGCCGGGGCCTGTCGCGGCGCGCTACAGCGGCCGCCCGCTGGCGGCATCGATCAGGATCACCCGGACCTCCCCGCGCGCGGTGAGCAGCTTCACCCGCCACACCGGGCGACCGTTCGACTCGGCCTTCTCCACCGACAACACGCGGCCGCCGCTGACCCGCTGCGCGGCGGCCACGGCCTCGTCCCGGCTGACGTCCGCCCAGGCGGGAGCGGCCAGGGTGACCAGCAAGGCGCAGGCGACGGACTCGAGAAGCAGCTTCATGGTGCGGCCGGGGATCGTACTACCGTCAAACCGGGTCCACCGACACACGCACCCGCACGGTCGGCCCGGGGTTGTCGCGCATCAGCGTGGTGAACTGCTGGCCCCGGTACTCGTAGGTGACGTGGTAGCCGACGAGGCGGGACTGGACCTCGTTCACCGTGCGGCAGGTCGTCACCTCGCGCGGCACGTCCTCGTACGGCTCCCAGCGCTCGCGGTTGGCCATGCGGTCGCCGGCCATCGCACCGACGACGGCGCCCAGCGCCGTGGCGGCCTCGCGCCCATGCCCCTTGCCGACCTGGTTGCCCAGCAGCGCGCCGGCCACGCCGCCGATCACCGCGCCGCCGTAGTGATGCGGCTGCCCGGCGCGGCGCCGTTCGTTGACCCAGTGCCGACTGCACTCTTCACGCGGCACGGTCACGCCTTCGTACTGCGGCTCGACGCTGCGCACCCGGGCGTGGTCGTAGAAGGGCTCGGCATGGGCGGCGAGGGCTGCGGCCGACAGCACGGTGGCAAGGGCGAGGCGCTTCATGGGGGCTCCGTTGGGTGAGATGGCGCCATGGTGCCCAGGCCATCGTGAACGGAAGCTGAACGGGAACGAAGCATCGGTCCCCCGCCGCGCGAAGGCCATGGCGCCTCGGCCTTCGCTGGGCCGGTGCCTGGGCAGCGACGCAGCCGGCAAAGATCGGCGAGGGCCCGGTCTTCGCGCGATGCTCGGATGCCCCTGGCAGAAGATGCGTCACCCGCGCCGCGGCGTCGGCCGGTCCGCGCCCGGCCCGAGTCCCAGCTTCTCCATCGCTTCCTGCGCCTCGATGATCATCACCGCCACCTCGGCCACGGTGATGCGCAAGCTGGTGGCGCGGGAGCGCATGTGTTCATAAGCCTGGTTCTCGTTCATGCGCTGGTGCTCAACCAGGCCGCGGATGGCCTTCTCGATCTGCCGCCGCGACTTGATGGTCGACTCCAGCTTGTCCACCTTGGCCTGCAGCCGCTGCTGGAATCCCTGCGCGGAGCGCGCCAGCACCAGCGTGCTGAGGATGCCGGACGATCGGAAGGGCTTGGTGATGACGCCGTGGGCCTGGGTGTCCAGCACCAGCTTCAGGGTGGTGGGGTTCTCGTAATCCGAGAGGGCGACCAGGGCGGCATCCACCGCGGTGGATGTCCAGGCGGCCTTGCGTTCCAGTTCCTGCGCCACCTGGAAGAAGATCACGTCGGCACCGGCGGGTGGTTCGGGCGGGAATGGCCAGACGATCTTCAAGCGGCAGCCGATGCGCTGCAATTGCTGCACCACCACGTCGCGGTCTTCGCCGGGCGGGTACACGACCGCCACGCAGATGCTGCGCAAGTCTTCGTAGAGGCGGCGGAGGCTGGAATTCATCGCAGCCAGAACTCCGAAAACCCGAACGTCGACAGATACGGATCAGGCTTCACCGGCTCCGAGCTTTCCCACACGACATCGAACTGCCCATCCGCCCGGCAGACGCCGATGCGCGGCGTCAGCACACAGTGGTTGTTGTCGGGGTCCACGCTCACCGGTCCCTCCGGCGAATCGAAGCGCACCGTCCGCACCGCCTCGACCAGCCGCCGTGTGTCCAGGCTGCCGGTGCGCTGCAAGGCACGCGCGAACAGATGCACCTGGGTGTAGGCCATCTCAGACCAGGTGCTCGTCGGCCGATCGCCAAAGCGCCGCCGCCACAGCTCGAGAAAATGCGCATTCTGCGGATTGGACAGCGACTGGAAGTAGGTCGCCGCCGTGATGTGCCCCACGCAGCGCTCGGGCCCGATCAGCCGGATTTCCTCCTCCGCCATCGAGAGGCTGGCGATCGGCATGCGCGCCGCATCGAGTCCCTGGTCGGCATACAGGCCATAGAAGCAGCGCGCCGATTCACCCACCAGCGTCGAGAACACGACGTCAGGCCGCACCGCCCGGATGTCCTGCAGCACGTCGTTCAATGCAGCCGGACCCGCGTCAATCGGAAGGTAGATCTCGTCCAGGATCTCGCCCCCATGCTGCTCCACCACGTCGCGCATGACGCGGTTGGATTCACGCGGGTAGATGTAGTCGGCACCGACCAGGAAGAAGCGCTTGCCCTTGTGCTGCAGCAGGTAGGCGGCCAGCTGCACGCTGTTCTGGTTGGGCACCGCGCCGGTGTAGATGACGTTCGGCGAGTACTCGAAGCCCTCGTAGAACGAGCAGTACCACAGCAGCGCGTTGTTGCGCTCCACCACCGGCAAGACAGCCTTTCGGCTGGACGAGCGAGAGCAGCCGAAGATGACGTTGACCTCATCGTCGATCACCAACTGGCTGGCCAGCCGCCGGTACTCGCCCGAATCGCCCTTGGGGTCGCAGGCCACCGGCGCCAGCGGCCGGTCCAGCACGCCACCCAGCGCATTGATCTCCTCGATGGCCAGCACGGTGCCGAAGAAATGCGCCGACTCGGTGACGCTGGTGGCGCCCGAGCGGGAGTACAGGATGCCGACGCGCCAGCTCGGGTCAGTGGGGGTGGAAGAGTCGTTGTCCAAAGGCCAGGCTCCTGTGCGGCGCCGCGGTGCCCGCGGCCCGCTATCGAACTATCGATCAAACATGCGCTGGAGGTCGTCGCGCGAACGCCGCGTCTGCAAGGCCAGCATAAGCAGGATGCGGGCCTTCGCGGGCCCCAGGTCGTCGGCGAACACCGCGCCCGCATCCTGCAGGCTCTGCCCGCCCCCCTCGAAACCATAGACCGGGCGCACGCGGCCACGCGGCACGCGGGTGGAGATGGCCACCACCACGCCGGCGTCCACCGCCTCGTGCACCGCGTGCAGCATCGCCGCGTTGACGTTGCCCAGGCCCAGGGCCTGCACCACGATGCCGCGCGCGCCAGCCTGCACCGCGGCGCGCAGCAGCGCACCGTCGGCCCCTGCGTGCATCACCACGATGTCCACGCGCGGCAGCGTGGGTGCGTGCAGCGCCAGCGGCTGGCGGCGCATCGGCGCGCGCGCCAGCAGCAGGCGCTCGTCGTCCACCGTGCCCAGCAGGCCGGCGCTGCCGGACTGGAAGCCGCCCACGTCGCTGGTGTGCGACTTGGTCACGTCGCGCGCGGCATGCACCTCGCCATTCATCACCACCAGCACACCCTGCCCGCGCGCGGCGTGCGCGGTGGCCACGCGCACGCCGTCGCGCAGGTTGCGCGGGCCGTCGCTGTCGGGCTCGGACGCATTGCGCTGCGCGCCCACCAGCACCACCGGCTTCTCGGCGTCCAGGGTGAGGTCGAGGAACCACGCGGTTTCCTCCAGCGTGTCGGTGCCGTGCGAGACGACGATGCCCGCCACGTCATCGCGCCGGGCGGCGGCGGCCAGCTGGCGCTGCAGCTTGAGCCAGTGGCAGGGGCCGATGCCGGCAGACGGCAGATTCCCGAAATCCTGCACCTCTACCCGCGCCACCTTGGCGAGGTCGGCCACGCGGTCAAGCAGCGCGCTGCCGGCCAGCGCCGGCACCGGCGCCTGGCGGCCGGGGTCGACCTGCATCGCGATGGTGCCGCCGGTGGCCACCAGCAGGCACAGGGGCAGCGGTGGGTCGGACGGTGCCGGCCGCGCCGACGGCACGGCCGACACCGTGGGCAACGCGTGCGTCGTCTGCGTTTCCGGGACCGTCTGAGCCATTGCCATCGGCATCTGCCGCGGCGGTCTCGGGGGCGGCGTTTCCGCCGCGGTCATCAGTTGAATCATCGTCACACCCTCAGGTGGTCGAAGATCGCGGCCCGTGCACCCTCGGCACGCGCGTCGCCCTCATCGACGATCTCTCCCTGCTTCAGCACCAGGTAGCGGTCGGCCACGCGCAGCGCAAAGGGCACGTACTGCTCCACCAGCAGCATGGTCGTGCGGCGCTGCGCGCGCTCCCGCAGAAGCACATCGGCGATGCGCTCGATCACCGAGGGCTGCAGGCCTTCGGTGATCTCGTCCAGCAGCAGCAGCGCGGGACGCGCCATCAAGCCGCGGGCGACCAGCAGCATCTTCTGCTCACCGCCGGACAAGGTGCCGGCCGGTTGCTTCAGGCGCTGCGCAAAGACCGGGAACACGGTGGCGATGTCGCTGAAGCGCTCGTCGAACAGCGCCGCGTCGGCCAGGCCCAGCGACAGGTTGTCGCGGATGCTCAGCTCGGTGAACAGCGAGCGTTCCTGCGCCGCATAGGCCACGCCCAGGCGCGCCACGCGGTGCGGCGGCCAGCGGGTCACGTCCCGCCCGCCCACGTGCACCGCGCCGGCCTGCTTGGGCAGGTAGCCCATCACGCTCTTCAGCAGCGTGGACTTGCCCATGCCGTTCTTGCCCAGCAGCGCCACCGCCTCGCCCGCGGCGATGGCCAGCGACGCGCCGCGCAGCACCAGCGAGGAATGGTAGCCGCTGCTCACGGCATCCAGTTGCAGCACCGTGGCGGCGGTGCCGCGGCCCGTAGCGGTTGCCGGGGCCGTGATGGTGGCGCTCGTCATGCGGCCCCCTGGTTGGAGTCGGTGCTTGCGGTGGATGCCGCGGTCGCGCCGGCACCGGCCGAGCCGGCGTAGATGGTCTTCACCAGGTCGGACGCCACCACCTCGGCAAAGCTGCCCTGCATCACGATGCGGCCCTGGTGCATCACCACGATGCGGGTCGCGATCTCCTGCACGAAGTCGAGGTCGTGCTCGACCAGCAGGCAGCACAGCCGATAACGTTGTGCCAGAGCGGCCAGCACACGCCCGATCTGCGTTCGCTCGGTCTTGCTCAGGCCCGCGGTCGGCTCGTCCAGCAGCACGGTGCGCGGCTCCAGCGCCAGCACCATCGCCAGTTCCAGCGCCTGCTGCTGGCCGTGCGACAGGTCACGCGCCACCGTGCCCAGCAGGCGGTCCAGGCCGGTGGCGCGCAGCACGTCCAGCGCATAGGGCGGCAGCGCCAGCCGGTCGGCGCGGCTGAAGAGCCGCGGCCGCTCGATCGTGGCGCGCGCCATGCGCAGGCACTCGCCGACGGTGAGTGATTCGAAGACGTTGGCGTTCTGGAACTTGCGGCCCAGGCCGAGCCGCACCGCCACCTCCGGCGCCGCGCGGCGCAGCGGAAGCCCGCCGATCGCCACCGTACCGCCGCTGCGCTCAGCCCCATCACTCATGCAGCGCATCAGCGTGGTCTTGCCGGCACCGTTGGGGCCGATCAGGCCGACGATCTCGCCGGCGTGGGCGTCCAGGTCGATGCCTTCCAGCACTTTCAGCGAGCCGAAGTGCTTGGTGACGCCCTGCATCGAGAAAGCCGGGCCGCCACCCTCGTCCAGGGCAGACACCGGGCTTTCCACCAGCTGCGGCGGCCGGCCGCCGCCCAGGCGCGCCAGCCCCAGCGGGCGCAGCAGCCAGGGGATGAGCCCCTGCGGCAGCAGCACGATGACGGCGACGAAGGTGACGCCGACGATCAGCTGCCACGCGAAGGGCATGCTGCCGCTGAGGTAGGCGGTGGCCACGCCGATCAGCACCGTGCCCAGCAGCGGTCCCCACAGCGTGCCGCGACCGCCCAGCGCCACCCAGATGATCAACTCGGTGCCCAGCACGAAGCCGGCCAGCTCGGGCGCCACCACGCCGCTGAAGCTGCCGTAGCCGAAGCCCGCCGCGCCGGCGATGGCGGCGCAGGCCACCAGCGCGATGATCTTCACCAGGGACGCGTCGATGCCGAGGTAGGCGCAACGCGATTCGTTGTCGCGGATGGAGGCCAGCACGCGGCCCGCGTCGCTGCGCACGATGCACCAGGCCAGCATGCCGGTGGCGGCCAGCGCCGTGGCGGCCACGCCATACCAGGCCTCCAGCGACAGATCGAAGGTGCCGAAGCCGGTAAGGCCCGAGCTGGAGCCGGTGAAGTTGCCGCCCGACAGCAGCAGCTGCGTGACGACGATGGGCAGCACCAGCGAGATCACCGTGGCGAAGAACGGCGACGCGCCGCGGTAGAACGACAGCCAGCCCACCAGCGCGCCCGCTGCGGCCGCGCCGCCCACCGCCAGCCCCATCGCCAGCGCCGCACTGCCGCCCGAGAAGCCGTGGTGCGTGAACACCAGGCCCGCCGCATACGCGCCCAGGCCGAAGAAGGCCGACTGCCCGAAGGTCAGGTAGCCGGTGCTGCCCCACAGCACGTCGACCGTGATGGCGACGATGGCGAAGAAGAAGGCCTTGACGAGGATGTTGAGCAGGTAGGCGTCGAAGAGCCAGGGGCCCAGCGCCACCAGCACGGCCACGGCGGCCAGCGCCAGCAGGCCCAGGCGCAGCGCGCGCCCGCCCGGCGCGGGGGCGGCGATGGAGTCGGAAGCGGAAGAGGACACGGTCGAAGCCACCGGCGAAAGAGGAAGGTCAGCCACGGGCGAACCCCTGTGGACGAATGCGCAGCGTGAGCGCCGCGAGCAATGGAATCGTGAGCCCGCCCAGCACCGGGCTGGCATGCGTGCTCACCAGCACCTGGGCGGCGCCGAAGACCAGGCAGGTCAGCATCAGCGCCGGCATCGAATGGCCCGACACCATCACCAGCATGAAGGCGCTGACCAGCCAGGGCAGGCCCATTGCCGGATCGACGCTGGACAGCGGCGTGACCAGCGCGCCGGCCAAGGTGCCCAGCGCCGCGCCCAGCGCGAAGGTGGCGAAGCGGATGCGGCCAGAGTGGATGCCCAGCCCGCTGGCCAGCGACTCGTTCATGATCACCGCGCGGGTCATCACGCCATAGCGCGTGCCGTTGAGCAGCACGGTCAGCGCGCCGCCCAGCATCAAGGCCGCGGGCACCAGCAGCAGCCGGTAGGCCGAGTAGCCGGTGCCGGCGATCTCCACCGCGCCTTTCACCGGCGCCTCGGCAAACTGCACCTCGCGCCCGAAGGCGAGGACGATGAGCTGGCCGATGACGATGCCCAGGCCCCAGGTGGCCAGGATGGCGTCCAGCGGACGCTGGTACAGCGGCCGCACGATGAGCCTTTCGACCACCATGCCGGCCACCACGCCCACCGCCACCGCCAGCGGCAGGCCCAGCCAGGGGCTGAGCTTGAGCTGGGTCACCACCAGGCTGGCGTAGGCGCCCACCGTCAGCAGAGCGCCGTGCGCGAAGTTGACGATCTTCATGACGCCGAAGACCACCATCAGCCCCGCGGTGACGATGAACAGCACCGCGGCGGTGGTGACGATGTCGAGCAGGAGAGCCATGCTTGCTTTCAGTCCAGGCCGGTCAGTCCATCCTGCTCACTGCAGGTTCGGGCACTGCGCGCCCGGCTCCACGCTCTTGAAGGTCTGCAGGATCTTCACGCTGCCGTCGGCCTGGATCTGGCCCAGGCGCATGGCCAGCGCGGTGTGGCGGCTCTTATTCATGCGCACCTCGCCGCGCGGGCCGGTGAAGGCCACTTCGCCCAAGGCCGCGATCACCTTGTCGCGGTCGAAGGAGCCGGCCTTCTCCACCGCGGCCTTGTAGAGGTAGAAGCCTTCGTACTGCGGTTCGGACAGCTCATTGGGCGTCTTCACGTCCTTGCCGAACTTCTTGTTCAGCGCGGCGATGAATTTCTGGTTCTCTGGCGTGTCGATGGTCGTCAAGTAAGAAGCCGACATGTACATGCCCTTGGCCACGTCGCCCATGCTTCTGGCGGTGGCCTCGTCGATGGCCAGGTTGCCGTAGGCCACGTTGAGGCCCGAGCCCTGCAGCTGCTTGGCCAGCGACACATTGGGCGCGCCGCCCGCGGTGGCGCTGACCAGCGCATCCGGCTTGGCCGCGCGGATCTTGCTGAGCACCGGCGTCCAGTCCGAGCCGTCGATCGGCAGGTATTCCTCGCCGACCACCTTGCCGCCGTTCTTCTCGATGTACTTCTTGGTGAACTCGAGCATGCCGCGGCCGAACGCATAGTCGTTGCCGACCAGGAAGTAGTTGCGCGCGTTCAGGTTGATCCAGAAGTAGTTGACGATGGGCGCCACCTGCTGCTCGGGCACCCAGGCATTCACGTACATCCACGGGCTGCACGAGCGCCCTTCGTAGAACGAGGTGTAGATGTAGGGCACCTTGCCGCGCGCAATGATGGGCAATGCCGCATTGCGTGCCGCGCTGGTCTCCATTGCGATGATGGCGTCGACCTTCTTCTGGAAGACCAGCGTGTCGAAGGCCTTCTGTGCGCCCACCGCGCCGGAGCCGTCGTCCACGATCTCCAATTGGATCTTGCGGCCCAGAATGCCGCCCGCGGCATTGATCTCGTCCACTGCCAATTGCGAGGACTGCACCACGGCCGGCGCAATCACGCTGTTGGCGCCCGAGAGGCCCACCGCCACGCCAATGCGCACCGGTTCGGACGACTGCGCGAATGCGATGGAGGCGGCCGTGGCACAGACCAATGCCGCAAGGGCGGCGCGGCGCTGCAGGAATCGGGGGAAGCTGTTCATGACGGTTCCTTTGGGGATGGATTCGTGGGTGAAGTCAATGCCGGGGCAGTGGCCAGCCGGTTCCCAGCATCGGGTCGTACACGTCGTCCCGCCGATCACGCAGGACGTCGTTGAAGGCATTCAGGTGCCGCGCGGTGCGCGAGCGTTTCAGGTTCACGCGCGCCAGCAGGATTTCCTCGCCGTCGACGCTGGCGGGGCCGGCCAGCGGCCAGCCGTCGGCGCCGGCGATCAGGCTCTGCCCGATGAAAGGCTGGCCACGCTCGGTGCCGGTGCGATCGGCACAGGCCACGGTCAATCCATTGCTGTGCGCATTGGCCATCACCAGCGTATTGGCCATCGCCATGCGCTCGGGCGGCTGGCCCTTCATCGGCACCCAATTGGTCGGCATGCAGACGATGTCGGCACCCTGCATCGCGAGCAGGCGGTAGGTCTCGGGAAACCAGCCGTCGTAGCAAACCATCAGGCCGATGCGCCCGATCTCGGTGTGGAACACCGGCAGGCCGCGGTCACCGGATTCGAAGAACAGGTGCTCGTCGGCCCACAGGTGCAGCTTGCGGTAGCTGCCCACGTGGCCGCGCGGCCCGATCAGCACGGCGGTGTTGTACAGCCGGTCGCCCACGCGTTCGGGCAGGCCCGCGGCAATGAACACGCCCAGGCGCTTGGCCGCCGCCATCCAGGCGCGGATGCTTTCGCCCTCGGGCACGTTCTCGGCCAGCGCAAACGCTTCGGCACGGCTGTCGAAGACATAGCCGCTGCTGCACAGCTCGGGCAGCACCACCAGGGCCGCACCGGCCTTCGCCGCCTCTTCGATCAGCCCGATGGACCGCAGCACGTTCTCGGCCCGCTGGCCAATGCGCGGCGCCATCTGCACGCAGGCGACGATGACGTCGGGGAAACCGCGGGCTTCGCCGGACGCCAATGCCAATGGAAGCGACATCGAATCTCCAAAAAAGAAAAAGCCCCTGACTGCGCTGGTGCGCAAATCAGGGGCTGTCATAGCCGGTGTGTGGGGTCAGCAACGCTGCTGACGGACCGGGGACCCAAGGGTCCGCCGTCGTGGGAGCGGAAGATAAGGACTTGTCGGACGGGCGTCAATAGCGAGAACCGCCTACCGGCATCCGAGCCGATCGGGCGCGAACAGGCGCCAGGGTACGGGCCCCGGACCAGCCTGGCGCGCGGCCGGGGCCGTGGCGCGGCGTGTCGTGGGCAGGTGATGGAACACCGCGAGATTCGCGCCATCCGCCCATCGGCTGCCCCTGGCGAGGCCGGTCGGAACACGGCCACCGCGTCGACCAACCGCGGCGCCTGGACGCGACCAGTCCAAAAAAGTTGCCGCGACCGAAAAAACATGGCTATACTGCGAGGCTTCGCGGCTGTAGCTCAGTTGGATAGAGTACTTGGCTACGAACCAAGGGGTCGTGGGTTCGAATCCTGCCAGCCGCGCCAGAAAAAAAAGAAACGGATCAACGGGTTAGATGCCACAAGCGTCTAACCCGTTTTTCTTTGCTGAAGGGACTTTGGGGGGACTTCTGCGCGACCTTCCCGCCGTCCTACCCGTTGACCACCTGCAGCAGCGTGGTGCGGTCCCAGGTCTCGCGAGCTGATGCGTCGATTTCATCGACACGGCGCAGCAGCATGTCGAATTCCTGCCGATCTTTCGACATGTGCTCCTGATCGGTCGCCGGCGTCGACATGTCCAGGCCTGCCGGCAAACGCCTTGCGCCTCTTGAAGCGCACAGCTGCTGGAGGTCACGCAGCGATGGAGCGCGGGGCGAACCGCTGCGCGGTGGCGTGCAACCCCAATGTCCCCGGCCAGGGCGTGCGCCCAGGCCCGCGCGGACTTCTCGCACTGGTGCGGGCGGCACGGAATCCCCGATGTGCGTTCCATCGAACCCGCGCACGCCACTGCCCACTTCGAGCAGCTGAGCCTGACGCCACAGGCCGTGAAGCAGCGCGGCTCGCCGCGCTCCGCGCCCTGTTCGACCGGCTCGTGGTCGGCCGAGTGCCGCCGATCAACCCGGCGGCGTCGGTGCGCGGACACGCCTTGCCATCACAACCTGGAGGACTGGCGCCACGACTACATCGATGGCGCCGACCCGGCCGGTGCGATCGGCATCCTCTTTCGCTCCACGAAACGGCCGACCGCCACACTGTCGGATCAGCCGATGCCGCAGGTCAACGACCAGGGCCTGGCAATCGGGTCGGGCGCAGATGCCGTCGACGACCGGGACTACCGCTTCGCCCGGCGAGAGCGAGGGCCGAGCGCCGCCAGGTCGTCCGTCCATGTGCGTCGCTGGGCAGCTCGGCGGGCAGCCAGGTCGAGCGGCTTCCGAATGACCAGCTTGTATGGCGAGCCTTGCTTCAAGGTTTCGATGTCGAGCGCGACGCCGGTCTCCTGCAATCGGGACTGCACATGCTGGCGTCGCGGCTCGGCCATCGCCAGGGCCAGGGACTGCCCGTTGGCCGATCCGGCCCAGGCGATCACTGCGTCGCAGTCCTTGCACCGGCAGGTCCACTCGATGTCGCGCAGGCTGCAGTCGCCCGCAGGCAGCGCGGGCTCATCGAGCGCCTGCTGCAATGCCTGGATCACCGCAGCTTGCAGGCCTTGCACCGGCTGCAGCACGGCCGCTTCGGGCGGCCAGGCCTGCAGCAGCGGCCGCAGCTGGCGCAAGGGATAGAGGCCCGGGTGCGCCCGCACGTGCAGCACCAGGGCTGCCCGGTGTTGCGGGGCCGTCGTGGATCGCTGCAGGGCTGCCGCGAAGTCGCCCACCGTTTGCAGGCGTCGTTCGAGCGTGGCACTGCGAAATTCGGGCGAGTGCGCCGCGAAGGACTTGTCGGCGCCGACCAGCGCGGCGTGGCATCGATCCAGGATGTCGTCGATCACGGCCGCCTGCAGTCCGGCCGACCCACCCTTGAGAACGAAATCGGCCAACGGTTGCGGCCACGGTGCGAAGTCATCGTCGGGCTTGTCGCTCCACTTGTTGAAGCGCCACGCCATCGAGCGTGCAGTCCAGGCCTGCAGCAGCGCCTTGATCCATGGCGTGCCCCATCGGCGGGCCAGGCAGGCCAATGCCGCGGCGTCGCCGGGCACGAGATCGGGCCACTCGAAGCCTTCGCACAGCGCATGGGCCTGCGCCGCATCGGGCAGTGCAGCCGCCAATTGCGCGTAGCGGCCCAGCAGCTTCCGACCTCGTTCCTGGCACTGCATGCGAAGCGCCTTGCCCGCGGCCTGCAAGCGCTGCGACAACTCGTCGCCGCGCCCTTTGCGCGCCAGGCTGAGTGCATCGGCCAGCGCCGCATCGAAGTCGGTCGTGAAGCGGCTCGCTTCAGCGGCCAGCGGCGTCTGGATCACCAGCGCTGCACGCCGGTACCAATAGTCCAGCGTCTCGCCGTAGTTGCCCATGTAGCCTTCGTATTCCTCGTCCACGAGGAAGTCTTCGCCGGTTTCCGTGAAGCTGACGGTGTCCTCCGGCGCCACGTGCAGGGCATCGCGACGCGACGGCCGGTCGTCGGCATCGACCCAGAAGTCCAGCACCATGTCCTCGCCGATCAACTCGTCCGGTTCAGGGTCGCCGGCGCTGCCGCGCCGCCCGCCATAGCCTTCGATCGCCGTCCACTGATCGTGGATCGCCGCGAGCGCCAGGTGCGCGGCCAGCCCCAGCGGCTCGCAGGCCGCGCGCAGTGCGGCCACGCGGGCACGGTCCTCGCCCTTCAGCAGCCGCCAGCGCAGCCCGCGCTCGGTGTACTCGTGGTCGAGCAGCAGCACCCAGGGCTGCAGGCACGGCTCGCCGCCCTCGGGATGGAAATGCGCGCGCGGCGCGGCCAGCAGGGGCGGATGCACCGGCGGGTGCGAGCGCGCGGGCTCGGCCGGCAGGACCAGGTCGAACGTGAGCACGATCCGCCAACCTTCGGACACCGGCGCCACCTCGTGCCGACAGTCGGCATAGAAGGCGAACCAGCGGATCGCATTGGCCCGCAGGTGCTGCGACGCGAAGCGGACTTCGGTGTCGCGGTGGCTCACGCGCAACTCGCCGCCGATGTGCGCCGAAGGCCACACCAACACCAGCGTGGCGATCATGCCGGGGTGCTTTTCCGTGTCCTGATGCGGCTTGAAGAACTGGCCCGGGCCATAGACCAGCAGGTTGTGCAGCCGCGCCTCCAGGCCAGGAACGCCCAGGGCCTGCGCGACCTCGGCCTGAAGCGTGGGCAGCGCATCGGCTGCCCAGTCCAGCGACAGCGCGCCCGCATCGATCTCGCCGGTGTCCCGCACGCGCTTGTCCAGCAGCGTGGCCTCGCGCCGGCCGTGGCGCGCGGGAGCACTGGCCGCGTGCAGGGCTGCTGCGGACTCTGAGGTGACGGGGCGGTCCAGCGTGCCCACGTTGCGCACCGACACCGCAAGGGCGTCCAGCGACAGCCGGCCTTCCGCGCAGAAGTGGCCGGCCGGCGCGCGGGCGGCGTTCTTGCCGGTCTTCGCTCGGCCCCCGAGGGTCTGCAAGGCCTGCAGGATGGGAGAGGCAGGTGATGAACCGGGTGGCATGGGTGTCGTTGCAGCGAGTGAGAGCGGGCGAGGTCGGCTGAGCACATCGCCTCGGAGACGCCTGTCGCCAACACCCGTCTGGTCCGTCGGCTGGCGCGGGTCATCGAGCCGGAGATCGCCGGGCGCTTCCTCGCCGCTCAATCGATCGCCGCGGCCGCACGGTCGCAGCTGGCGGCGCGGTCTTCGTCACCCTCTTCGCGCGCCAGCGTGGCCAGGGTACGCCAGGCGCGGCGGCGGGCGCGGGCGTCGAGGGTCGCATCCTTGGCGGCCAGCTCGAGCGGGCGCCTAGCCTTGCCCCAGAGCTGACGTTCAAAAAGAACGGCTCCGGTGGCGGCCTGCACCGCCGCCTCGCCGGGGTGCTGTTGCTGCGCGGCTTCGACACGCGGCAGCCAGTCGGCGCCGGCGGCGGTCGCGGTCTCGATGAGGGCCAGCGCCACCTGCGCACGACCATCGACACCCAGTTCGCCCAGGCGATCCCAGAGGGGACGCAGCCACAGGCAGCCTTCTCCGGGATGGCCCAGCACCGCCGCCCGGCGGGCCGCACGCGCCGCGACGAAGGGGTCGCGCTGATCGGCGGAATCGAAGGCCTGCCACGCACGGCGCAACTGCTCGATGTCGTAGGCGTCGTCCAGCACCTCGAAGGCCAGCGAGCGCAGCAGTCCCTGCGCCGCCACGGCCGAGAAGGCCTGGTGATTGGCCAGCAGGCGCGCGGTATGCAGCGCTTCCAGTGGCCGGCGCGCGAGCCGTGCGGCCTGCAGCTTCAGGCGCAGCGCCTGCGTGCGCCGGGCCACGCCCGGCGGCAGGTCGGCCAGCCAGACCTGCGCCCGCTCGGCGTCGCGGTCGTCCAGCGCCCATTCCGCCGCCAGCAGGCGCGCACCCTCCTCCACCGGGCCGGCCGCGCGCTGGCCGGGCTTGGCGACCCGCGCAAGCATCATGTCGCGCCGGCCCCGGTCCTGAAGCCGATGCAGGCTGGCGGCCGCCAGCAGATGCGCCAGCACCTGGAACTCGCGCTGGGCGGCCGGACCGGCGGCGTCGTCGCCCGCGGCCAGCGCACGCTGCGCGGCCTTGGTGGCGCGGCTGTAGCGGCCGCCGAAGAACTCGGTCAGCG
>CAMLJY010000104.1 GCA_946480465.1 uncultured Burkholderiales bacterium | reverse complement strand
GCTCCTCGCTCTTGCGCCGCGCGACGATGGTGAGCCACCAGCGCATCACCCGCTGCCCGCCCATCAGCAGCACGGTCAGCAGCGCCGCAGCCTTCAGCAGCGCGAAGCCCAGTGCGGTCGCCATGCGGTCCGCGCTTTCGCCCAGCGCGGGGATCAGGACCAGCAGCGGCACCACGGCCAGATCCTGGAACAGCAGCACGCCCATCACGCGGCGGCCGTGCTCGCTTTCCAGCTCCAGCCGTTCGGCCATCATCTTGACGACGATCGCGGTCGACGACATCGCCATCGCGGAACCCAAGGCCACCGCGCCCTGCCAGGACAGCTCCCACTGCCGGCCGACCCACGCGAACGCGGCCGCCAGCAGCACATTGCCCAGCACCGCGCCGGCGATGGTCAGCAGCACTTGCGAGGAGCCGAGCCCGAACACCAGCGTGCGCATGCTGCGCAGCTTCGGCAGGTTGAACTCCAGCCCGATCACGAACATCAGGAAGACGACGCCGAATTCGGCCAGGTAGGCGACGCCGGCGCTGTCGGCGGCCAGCGCCAGGGCATTCGGGCCGATCAGCACGCCGACGGCCAGGTAACCCAGCATCGGCGGCAGCTTGAGCATGCGGCAAACCACCACGCCCAGCACGGCGGCCACCAGGTACAACAGCGCGAGTTCGAGAGTGGATGCCATCGGCGGCGAAGTCGACCGGCGGTGCGCGCCAGGGCTTGGGAGACGGCCGGAGGCTTGCAAGTGCCGCGCCTCCTAGAATGCCCGATCCTAAGCGACCGCCCGGAGCGGACGACCTGGAAGAGCGTCCTATTGCGGTGGCTGGTGCGGTGGCTGGTGCGGCGTGCCGGCTCGTGCGGCGGAAGGCGTGCCGGACGGTGCGCCCCTCGCCTGCGGCGGCGGGCGTCCTGACCGGGTTGGGCGCCGGGTCTCCGGCCCACCGGGCCTCGATCGTCGCTTCCTGAATGCCGCGTCGTCCGCCACTTCATTCCTCCTCGCCATGAGCAAGCACCCGCCCTTCGACCCCGCCCGCTCGCTCGAACTCGCGGCGCGCACTTTCGAGATCGAGGCCGCTGCCCTGCTGGCCCTGATCCCGCGCCAGGGCGAAGGCTTCACCGGCGCCGTGCGGGCGATGCTCGATTGCCAGGGCCGCGTCATCGTGATGGGCATGGGCAAGAGCGGCCACGTGGGTCGCAAGATCGCGGCGACGCTCGCGTCCACCGGCACCCCGGCCTTCTTCGTGCATCCGGCCGAGGCGAGCCATGGCGATCTCGGCATGGTGACCCCGGGCGATGTCGTGCTGGCGATCTCGAACAGCGGCGAAAGCGCCGAGATCGAAGCCATCCTGCCGCCGCTGCGCCGCCTGGGCGTCACGCTGGTCGCGATGACCGGCAAGCCTGGCTCGACGCTGGCGCGGCATGCCGACTGGGTGCTGTCGTCGGCGGTCGACCAGGAGGCCTGCCCGCTGAACCTGGCGCCTACCACCAGCACCACCGCGCAGATGGCGCTCGGGGATGCGCTGGCCGTCGCGCTGCTGGATGCACGCGGATTCCGCGAGGAAGACTTCGCCCGTTCGCACCCCGGCGGGGCGCTGGGGCGCAAGCTGCTGGTGCACGTGTCCGACCTGATGCTCACCGGCGAGGCGCTGCCGGTGGTCACGCCGGACACCGAGTTCATCCCGATGATGCGCACCATGTCGGCCAAACGGCTGGGCGCCGCGATCATCGTCGACACCGACCAGCGGGTGCTGGGCATCTTCACCGATGGCGACCTGCGCCGCCAGGTGGAGAAAGGCGACGACCTGCGCGGCGTGACGGCCGGCATGGTGATGCACCGCGCGCCCAGGACCATCCGGGCCGATGCGCTCGCCGCCGAAGCGGCGGAGCTGATGGAGGCGCACCGCATCACCTCGGTGCTCGTGGTCGATCCGGAACAGCGGCTGGTTGGTGCGCTCACCATCGGCGACCTGATGCGGGCCAAGGTGGTCTGAGATGGCAGCGTTCCTCGCTTCGGCCGGATGGCGCTGACATGACCCCGGCACTGAACTTTCCGCCCGAGCTGCTCCTGAAGGCGCAGGGCCCGGGCCGTGGCATCCGGGCCGCGATCTTCGACGTCGACGGCGTGCTGACGGACGGCCGCCTCTTCATCGGCGCGCACGGCGAGGACGTGAAGGCCTTCCACGTGCTGGACGGCCACGGCCTGAAGCTGCTGGCGCGCGGTGGTATCGAGCCGGTGATCCTGAGCGGTCGCGACTCGCCGGCGCTGCGCCGGCGCGTGGCCGACCTGGGGCTGCGGCGTGCGTACTACGGCGCCGGGGACAAGCTCGCGGTGGCCGACCAGCTGTGCCTGGACCTGGGCGTCGACTGGCCCGAGCTGGCGGTGATCGGCGACGACTGGCCCGACCTGCCGCTGCTCGCGCGGGCCGGCTTCGCCTGCGCGCCGGCCAATGGCCATGCCGAGGCGCGTGCGGTGGCGCACCACGTCACGACGGCCCGCGGCGGTGAGGGCGCGGCGCGCGAGTTCTGCGACCTGCTGCTGGTGGCCAACGGCCGATACGCCGGCCTGCTGGCCAGCCACCTGACGACGCTGGACGCGCGTTAACCTCGTTAATACGCAGCGCCGCCCGATCCGCCCCGACCGCCTTCCCGTGTCCTCCAGCGCATCCCCGCCGCCCGAGCTGCACCTGCCTGACCTGCCCGAGGTGCCGGTCAGCCTGCGGCCATTGGCTCCGCCCGAGCGCCGCCGCCAGCCGCTGCCCTGGGGCCAGCGCCTGCGCAATGCATTGATGGCCTACCTGCCGCTGCTGCTGATGGCGGCGCTGGCCGGCTCGACCTGGTGGCTGGTGAAGAACACACCGTCACCCGAGGGGCCGGCGGTCGAGGGCGCGCCCCGGCAGGAACCCGACTACACGATGCACCGCTTCAGCATCACCCGATTCGACGACCAGGGCCGCTTCGCCCTGCGCATCGACGGCGAGGTGCTGCGCCACTACCCGGCCACCGACCATTTCGAGATCGATGGCGTGCGCATCCATGCCGTGGCGCCGGACGGCCGCACGACCGATGCCACGGCGCGGCGCGCCGTCTCGAACGCTGACGGCAGCGAGGTGCAGCTGATCGGAGGAGCGCAGGTGGTGGCCCAGGTCGAAGGAGGCGACACGCTGCAGATGGACAGCGAGTTCCTGCATGCATTCCTGCGCTTCGAGCGGCTGCGGTCGCACCTGCCCGTCGTGGTGCGGCGAGGCTCGGACGAAACCCGCGCCAGTGGCCTTGACTACGATCACCTCGACCGCCTGCTGCAGCTGCGCGGTCCGGTGCGCTCGGTCTACCGGCCGGGTGCGCGTCCTTCGAGGGTGGAGCGCCAGAAGCAGGCCGCCGCGTCCAGCCCCGCTCCGGCGAACGGGGCGCCGCCGGAATCGACACGATGAAACGCGACGCGGTGCATCCGCCGGCTCAGCGTCCGCTGGATGGAACGGCGCGCCGCGCAAGAGGTACCGCATGAACACGAAGCCGCTCGTCTACATCACCGGCGCCTCCAGCGGCATCGGCCAGGCCCTGGCCGCGCGCTTCCATGCCGGCGGCTGGCGGCTGGCCCTGGTGGCGCGGCGCGCCGCCGAGACGGAGCAATGGGCGCGCGGGCAGGGCATTGCGGCCGAGGATCTGCAGGTTTATGCCGCCGACGTGCGAGACCTTGCCTCGATCACCGCTGCGGGCCGGGCCTGTATCGCCGCGCAGGGCCTGCCTGACGCGGTGATCGCCAACGCCGGTATCAGCGTCGGCATGGACACCGCCGACCCAGCCGACCTGGAGGTGATGCGGGCGACCTTCGAGACCAACAACCTTGGCATGGCGGCGACCTTCCAGCCCTTCGTCGCGCCGATGTGCGAGCGCCGATCCGGCCGGCTCGTCGGCATTGCCAGTGTCGCGGCCATCCGCGGGCTGCCAGGCCATGGCGCCTACTGCGCCAGCAAGGCGGCCGTCGTCAGCTACTGCGAGAGCCTGCGCGGCGAGTGCCGCCCCTCGGGCGTCAAGGTGGTGACGATCACGCCCGGCTACATCGACACGCCGCTGACGCGTGAAAACCGCTACTCGATGCCCTTTCTGATGCCCGCCGAGGCCTTCGCCGACCGGGCCTTCCGCGCCATCGTCGAAGGCGACAGTTACCGCGTGATTCCGTGGCAGATGGGCGTCGTCGCCAAGCTGCTGCGCGTGCTGCCGAACGCTCTGTACGACCGCCTGCTGGCCGGGCGCCCGCGCAAGCGCCGGCGCAACGAGTGACCGCGCGAAGCGGCGAGCCGGAGCAACAAAAAGGCGCCCCGAAGGGCGCCTGTGCTGAATGCACCTGGCGAACCGGCCGGCCCGAGGGCCGCCGTGTCAGCCGGTGCGGGCTTCAGTAGCCCTGGCTGCCACCCCCGTAGCCGCCACCACCGCCACCGCGCGGGCCGCGGCCGGTGCCGTAGGGGCTGCGGCCACCGCCGCCGCCACCACCGTAACCCCCGCCGCCGCCACCGCCGTAGCCGCCACCACCGCCGCCGCCGTAGCCGCCGCCCCCGCCGCCACCGAAGTTGCCCCGGTTGCCGTACGGACCACGGCCGCCGCCGCCACCACCACCGAAGCCACCCGGGCGCTCTTCACGCGGGCGGGCTTCGTTGACGACGATCGAACGGCCTTCCAGCGGCTGGCCGTTCATCGCATTCATCGCGGCCGTGGCCTCGGCCGAGGACGACATCTCGACGAACCCGAAGCCCTTCGAGCGACCGGTTTCACGGTCCATCATCACCTTGGCAGACGTGACGGTGCCGAATTGGGAGAACGCTGATTGCAGCGATTCATCGCGCACCGAGTAGGCGAGATTGCCTACATAAAGCTTGTTTCCCATGCTGGGAAGCTCCTTATCGAACAAGAAAAGACCATGTGGAGCTATTACCCAGCGTGAAACCACTCAAGCTAAAGGCGCCCTCACCACAGGCGGGGAGCACGGATACCAGAAAGATCCGGACCACCCTCCTCGCGCGATTATGGGCACAAAGTCACGGGCGCTACCAGCCATGGCAAGCCAGGGCTAACCCGCAGGCGCCGGGAGTGTTGCCGCGGCGGCACAAGGCGCACGCTGGTGTACCGTCGCGGCCACCGCGCCACATCGGTGCGATTGGTAAGACTTTGTCGATGGATCTGCTGAAACCCCTCATCGCGCTGCTCGCGATCGTCAACCCGATCGGGGCCGTGCCCTTCTTTCTCGCCCTGACCCAGGGCCTCACGAAGGAACAGCGCCGGCGCACCTTGCGCGTCAGTTCGTTCACCGCGTTCTGTGTCATCGCGGTCAGCGGTCTCGCGGGGCTGCACATCATCAACTTCTTCGGCATCTCGATCGCGTCGTTCCAGGTCGGCGGCGGCATCCTGCTGCTGATGTCGTCGCTGCACATGCTCAACGCGCAGCCGGCCGAGAGCAAGAAGGACGACGTCGACGAAGGCCACGCCAAGGCCGATGCGGGCGATTCGGTGGCCGTGGTGCCGCTCACGATCCCCTTGCTGACCGGGCCGGCGACGATTTCGACGATGGTGATCTATGCCGAGAAGACCCGCACCGTCTTCGAGCATGCGCTGCTGGTGGGCTATGGCGTCGTGATCGGGCTGGCGACCTACCTCGCCTTCATGGCCGCCGGTCGCATCGCCAAGGTGCTGGGGCAGACGGGCATCAACGTGATGACGCGGCTGATGGGCCTGATCCTCGCCGCCATGGCGGTCGAGCTGCTGGCCGACGGCCTGGGCAAGCTGTTTCCCGTGCTGGCTTCGGCGCTGCCGCGCTGAGGCCGGACCCAGCCGAGCGGGCGCGCCGATGCACCTGGGCCTGCGGCTCTTCTTCGGCTTCTTCCTGATCGCGGGCCTGGCCGCCTTCTTCATCCTGCGCGTCTTCGTCGGCGAGGTGCAGCCCAGCGTGCGCGAGGTCACCGAGGACATCCTGGTCGACGCCGCACACCTGCTGGCCGAGGCCGCGGCACCGGAACTGGCCGCGCTGCCGCCGAACGGCACGCTCGAAGGCGGCGCCTTTGCCACGGCGCTCGCGCGTTATCGGGAGCGGCCCGTCAATGCGCAGATCTGGGGCCTGCACAAGCGCAGCCTGGACCTGCGGGTCTACGTCACCGATGCCACCGGCCGCGTGGTGTTCGACGGCGGCGAGGTGCCGGAGACCGGCCTGGACTACTCGCGCTGGCGCGACGTGGCCCGCACGCTGCGCGGCGAGTACGGGGCGCGCACCACCCGCGGCGTGGCGCACGACGAAGGCAGTGCCGTGATGTACGTCGCCGCCCCGGTGCGCGACGCCGCCGGCCGCACCCTGGGCGTGCTGACGGTGGCCAAGCCGGTGCGCACGCTGCAGCAGTTCATCGACCGGGCCGAGCGAAAGATCCTCGTGGCCGGCGGCTGGCTGCTGGCCTTGTCGCTGGCGGTGGGCGTGGCGGTCACCTGGTGGGCGGTGCGCTCGGTGCGGCGGCTGCGCCGCTATGCCCAGCAGGCACGCGCCGGCGAACCCCAGGCCGCGCCGGCATTGCCCGGCGAGCTGGGCGACCTGGCGCGGGCGATGGCGGCGATGCGCGACAGGCTGGAGGATCGCGGCCACGTCGAAGCCTCGATGCGCGCGCTGACGCACGAGCTGAAGAGCCCGCTGACGGCCATCGGCGGCGCTGCCGAATTGCTGGCCGACGAGCTGCCGCCGGCCGACCGCGAAGGCTTCTCGCGGCAGATCGGCCAGCAGGTGCAGCGCATGCGCGAGCTGGTGGACCGGCTGCTCGAGTTGTCCAAGCTGGAGAGCCTGCACTCGCCGGCGCAACGCTCCGACGTGGCGCTGCGGCCGCTGGTCGAATCGGTGCTGGCCGGGCAGGCCGCGCCGCTGCGGCAGCGCGGCTTGCGCTGGCGGTGGACCAGCGACGATGCGGCTGAAGGCACCACCGTGAGGGGGGATGCGGAGCAGCTGCGCCTGGCGCTGTCGAACCTGGTGGCCAATGCGCTCGCCTTCGCTCCCGCGGGCTCGACGCTGGACCTGGCGCTGGCCCGCGAGCCCGCAGGCCTGGTGTTCAGCCTGCGCGACCACGGCCCCGGCGTGCCCGACTATGCGCTGCCGCAGCTGGGCCAGCGCTTCTACTCCACGCCGCGGCCGCTGGACGGCACCAAGGGCAGCGGACTGGGCCTGGCCATCGTGCGGCAGGTGATGCTGCTGCACGGCGGCACGCTGCGCATCGCGCCGGCCCGGCCGGGACTGAAGGTGGAGCTGCACTGGCCGGCGGCCTGAGCCTGGACCTGCAGCGACCCGCCACGCGCGCCCCGCCCGGCCGCTCACTTCACACGCATTTCACACGCTTCATCCTGACCGCACGCTCGCCCGCGAGCATCGCGGCTCTTGTCCCAGCGCGTGGAGGCGCCGTGCGATTTCCGCTGTTCTTCAAGGCCGTGTCGATCGGCTTCGTGTTGTTCCTGATGAGCCTGGTGCTGATGCGCATCGGCTTCCTCGTCGACGAGCGGGCGCAGCGCCAGCGCGAGGCGGTGGCCAGCGTCGAGCAGTCGCATGCCGGGGCGCAGACGCTGCTCGGGCCGCTGCTGCAGCGCCACTGCGTCGAGGAGTGGGACAGCGTCAGCGGCGAGGGCAAGGACCGCAAGGTGACGCCGGAGCGGCGCGCCTTCATCCTCACCGCCGTCCCCGCGACGCTGGACGTGCAGGGCCAGACCCGCGCCGACCTGCGCCGCCGCGGCCTTTTCAAGGTGCACAGCTACGGCGCGCAGCTGACGCTGGAAGCGTCGTGGGCCGACTTCGCGGCCCTGCAGCCACAGCGCCAGCAGGCGAATTCGCGCCTGCAGTGCGAGGTGCCGCTGCTGAACCTGGCGCTCAGCGATGTGCGGGGCGTGCGTTCGGCCCAGGTGGAGCTGGACGGGCGGCCGCAGCCGGTGCGGCCGGGCACCGGCGATGCCCGCCGTCCGCGCGGGCTGCATGCGGTGCTGGACGAGGCCAGTGCCCCGCCGACGACCGGGCTGAAGGCGCGCGTCGTGCTGGAGCTGGCCGGCACCGGTGAGCTGGCATTGGTGCCCGCCGCTGACACCACGCGCTTCAACCTGCAGTCGGACTGGCCACATCCGTCCTTCGGCGGACGCTTCCTGCCGACGGCGCACGACATCACGGCGTCGGGCTTCAGCGCGCGCTGGGCCGTGTCCTCGCTGGCCACCGATGCGCCGGCCGAGCTGCAGCGCGGCGGTGGCGCATGCCCCGGCGTGGAAACGGCGCGACCGGCCGGCCCGCCCGGCAGCCCCTACGCCGAGCCGACCACGGGGGCTTGCCTGGACACGCTGCAGGTGTCCTTCTTCGACCCGGTGAACCCGCACGTGCTGAGCGACCGCGCGATCAAGTACGGCCTGCTGTTCGTCGTGCTCACCTTCGTGGCCGTCGCCCTGGTCGAGGTGCTGTCCGGCCGCCGCGTGCATCCGGTGCAGTACCTGCTGGTGGGGCTGGCGCTGAGCCTCTTCTTCCTGCTGCTGCTGAGCCTGTCGGAGCACTGGCCCTTCGCGCTCGCCTACCTCGCCGCCGCCAGCGCCTGCGCGCTGCTGCTGGGCTACTACGCGGCGCACATACTGGGCCGCGCCATGGCGGGGGCGGCCTTCGGCGGCGCCATCGGCGCGCTCTACGGCCTGCTCTATGCGCTGCTGCAGATGGAGCAGAACGCGCTGGCGATCGGCTCGGTCGGGCTGTTCGCGGCGGTGGCGGCGGTGATGGTGCTGACGCGGCGCATCGACTGGTACGCGCTCTTCGACGGCCTGCGTCGCGGCAGCGTGGCGCCGCAGCCGGACCCGCAGGCGACAGCCGCGGCCGAAGCGCGCGCATAGCATCGGCGGATGCAGACGAGCAACGCCCCGACCTACGACCACATCGTCATCGGCGCCGGCACCGCCGGCTGCCTGCTGGCCAACCGGCTGTCGGCCGATCCCAGGAACCGGGTGCTGCTGATCGAGGCCGGCGGCCACGACGACTACCTGTGGGTGCACATCCCCGTCGGCTACCTCTACTGCATCGGCAACCCGCGCACCGACTGGCTGTACTACACCGAGGCCGACCCCGGCCTCAATGGCCGCCAGCTGCGCTACCCACGCGGCAAGGTGCTGGGCGGGTGCTCCAGCATCAACGGGATGATCTACATGCGCGGCCAGCGCCGCGACTACGACGGCTGGGCCGCCGCGGTGGGCGATGCCAACTGGCGCTGGGAGCATTGCCTGCCCTACTTCCGCCTGCACGAGGACCACTGGCGTGGCGCCGACGAGTACCACGGCGCCGGCGGCCGCACCGGCGACTTCGCGGCCCGCCACGGCGCCGACGGCGAATGGCGCGTCGAGCGGCAGCGCCTGTCCTGGGAGGTGCTGGACGCCTTCGCGCAGGCCGCGCAGCAGGCGGGCATCCCCGCCACCACCGACTTCAACCGCGGCAACAACGAAGGCGTGGGCTACTTCGAGGTCAACCAGCGCGGAGGCATCCGCTGGAACGCCAGCAAGGCCTTCCTGCGCCCGGTGGTCAAGCGCCCGAACCTGCAGGTGTGGACCGGCGCGCAGGTGTCGCGCCTGCTGATCGAGCACGGCGGCGAGCGGCCGCGCGTCACCGGCATCGAGGCGCTGCCGGTCCAGGGCGGCGAGCCGATGCAGGCGCTGGCCGCGCGCGAGGTGGTGATGGCCGCCGGCGCGGTGGGCACGCCGCAGATCCTGCAGCTGTCGGGCATCGGGCCGGAAGACCTGCTCGGCCGCCACGGCATCGCGGTGCAGCACGCGCTGCCGGGCGTGGGCGGCAACCTGCAGGACCACCTGCAGATCCGCGCGGTGTTCCAGGTCGACGGCGTGAAGACGCTCAACACCATCGCCGCCTCCTGGTTCGGCCGCGCCGGCATCGGGCTGGAGTACCTGCTGCGCCGCCGCGGGCCGATGAGCATGGCGCCGTCGCAGCTGGGCTGCTTCACCCGCTCGTCCCCCGAGCATGAGTGGCCCAACCTGCAGTACCACGTGCAGCCGCTGTCGCTGGACGCCTTCGGCGAGCCGTTGCACCCGTTCAACGCTTTCACCGCCAGCGTCTGCAACCTCAATCCGACCGCGCGCGGCACGGTGCGGATCCGCTCCCCGAACCCCGGCGACGCGCCGGCCATCCTGGCCAACTACCTGTCGACGCCGGAGGATCGCCAGGTGGCGGCCGATTCGCTGCGGCTCACGCGGCGCATCGCCGCGCAGCCGGCGCTGGCCCAGTACCGCCCGCGCGAGGTCAAGCCGGGCGTGCAGTTCCAGAGCGACGAGGAACTGGCACGCCTGGCCGGCGACATCGGCACGACCATCTTCCATCCCGTGGGCACCTGCCGCATGGGGCGCGACGACGACCCGCTGGCCGTCGTCGACGCCCGGCTGCGGGTGCGTGGCATCGACGGCCTGCGCATCGCCGACGCCAGCGTGATGCCCACCATCACCAGCGGCAACACCAATGCGCCGACGCTGATGATCGCGGAGCGGGCGGCGCAGTGGCTGGAGGCGGGATAGGCGGCCGTCCCCGGGATCGGGGGTGTGGCGCCCCTGCCGAATGGCGGGAAAACCCTGGCTCGCATGGGCCTTCCGGCTGCCTACATTTCCGCCCACTCGGCACGTCGGACCCCGGTCCCGCGGTGCCCGGGGGACCGAGGAGACAAACAGACCAAGTCGAACAAGCACCGAACAAGTCCGTGGCGCAGCCGGCTTCACCGTGGGAACGACCCCCGGGGCCCAGGCGCGACCAACGGGCACCCCTTGCAGGCGCCGGCGGAAGACTCCCCGGCGCCTTTTTTCTGCCTGCCGCGTGAACTGGCCGGCAAGCACCGCACGATTCGACGCACTGCCCGCGCCGCTGCCGCAGTACGCTCGACCGCGACCCCATCCTTCGGCGGGCCGCCGGGCCCGAGGCGCCATGTCCGTCAATTCGCAGTTGCGTACCCTCGACATCGACATCCCCTCCAAGCCCGACACGCTGGTGCGCCTGTCGCTGCTGATGGCCGAGGAAGACGTCAACCTGCAGGCCATCGCCGCGCTGGTCGAGGCCGACATGGCGCTGGCCGCCGCGGTGATGAAGGCGGTGAACTCCTCGCTCTACGGCCTGAAGGGCCGGGTGCAGAGCGTGCAGCAGGCGGTGACCTACCTGGGCACGCGCGAGATCGCCGGCATCACTTTCGAGATGGGGCTGCGCGCGGCCTTTCCGCCCGCGCCCGAGCTGGAGCCGATCTGGGACCGCGCCGCCCAGCGCGGCCTGCTGATGGGACGGCTGGCGCAGGCGCTGGGGCTGGACGCCTGGGCCGCGCATTCGGCAGGCCTGTTCGAGGAATGCGGCAAGGCGGTGCTGTTCAAGCATGCGCCCGACCACTACCGCGCGATGCTGCGCGCCGCCGGCGGCGATGCCGAGCTGTGCGAGCTGGAGCACAAGGGCTTCGGCGTCAGCCATGACGCGCTGGGCGCTGCGCTGTGCGAAAGCTGGGGCCTGGGCCCGGCCGCGGTGGCCAGCGTGCGCCACCACATCGCCGCCCACGACACGCAGGAACTGCCGGTGCCGCACGGCCGCCGCGCGGCGCTGGCGATGTCGGTGCTGGTGCGCACGATGGTCGACGATCCCGGGCAGCTGGACGAGGTGGTCGAGCACATCGCGCCCCAGGCCGAACTGGACACCACGCTGGTGCTGCGCGCGGCGCGGCGCATCGAGCAGCAGCTGAACGACGCCGCCGAGCACGGCCGCTGAACGCGGGCGCTGAACTGGAGGCGGCATCCGCAGGCGGTCGCGCCTTCCGAGCCCGCGCGGGCCGGTGATTTCGGCTGGGGCATCCACCCCAAACCCTGGAATTCCCCAAGCGGCCGGGCCGGTCGGCGCGGCTACGCTGCCCGGCGTTGCCCCCGCCGATGAGGTGAGTTCCGATGAGCCGTGCTCCCGTGTCCCCGGACCAGCTGGCGCTGCAGCGCCTGTATCACTGGGAAAAGACGACGCCCAACCGCATCGTCTTCACGCAGCCCATGGGCGGGGGCGAGACCCGGACCTTCACCTGGGCCCATGCGCTGGACCAGACGCGGCGCATGGCCGCTCACCTGAAGAAGCTGGGCCTGGCGCCGGGCGACAAGGTGGCGCTCTTGTCGAAGAACACCGCCTGGTGGCTGATGGCCGACTGGGCGATCTGGATGGCCGGCGGCGTCTCGGTGCCGCTGTACCCGACGCTGGCGGCGGGCACGATCCGCCAGATCATCGACCACAGCGAGGCCAAGCTGCTCTTCGTCGGCAAGCTCGATGGCTTCGACGGCATGAAGTCCGGCATCCCGGACGGCTTGCCCTGCATCAGCCTTCCGCTGGCGCCCAAGACCGCGTACCCGGCCTGGGACGACATCATCGCCAACATCAAGCCGATCGCCGGCGAGCCGGTGCGCGACGCCGACGAGCTGTCGACCATCATGTACACCTCGGGCACCACCGGCAACCCGAAGGGCGTGATGCACAGCTTCGGCACCTTCGCCTGGTCGGTGCAGTCGGGCCTGAAGCGGGTGCACCTGGACAACAACACCCGCATGCTGAGCTACCTGCCGCTGTCGCACGTGGCCGAGCGCACGCTGGTGGAACATGGCGTGATCGCCATCGGCATGCAACTGTGGTTCGCCGAGAGCCTGGAGACCTTCACGCAGGACCTGCAGCGCGCGCGGCCGACGGCCTTCTTCTCGGTGCCGCGGCTGTGGGTCAAGTTCCAGCAGGGCGTCAGCGCGAAGATGCCGCCCGAGAAGCTGAACCGCATGCTGAAGATCCCCATCCTCGGCGGCATCGTGCGCCGCAAGATCCTGGGCGCGCTGGGCCTGGACAAGTGCGTCTTCGCCGCCGGCGGCGCCGCGCCGATGCCGCCCGAGCTGCTGAACTGGTACCAGCGCCTGGGCCTGCCGATCGTCGAGGTCTACGGCATGACCGAGAACTGCGGCGTCTCGCACGCCACGCACCGCGACAAGCCGCGGCCCGGCACCGTGGGCACGCCCTACGACGGCATCGAGTGCCGCCTGGACCCGGCCAACGGCGAGATCCAGATGCGCAGCCCCGGCCTGATGCTGGGTTACTACAAGGAGCCCGAGCTGACGAAGGAAGCCTTCACCGCCGACGGATGGCTGCACACCGGCGACAAGGGCCAGCTCGATGCCGAGGGCAACCTGCGCATCACCGGCCGGGTGAAGGACCTGTTCAAGACCAGCAAGGGCAAGTACGTGGCGCCGGCGCCGATCGAGGACAAGCTGGTGATGCACACCGCCATCGAGGCCTGCTGCGTCACCGGCGCCAATCTGGGCCAGCCGCTGGGCATCGTGATGCTCAACATCGACGCCGCCCAACGCACAAAGGACGCGGCCGCGAAAAAGGCGCTGGAAGACTCGCTGGCTGAGCACCTGAAGGTCATCAACGGCAAGCTCGACCCGCACGAGCAGCTCGATTCGCTGATCGTCGTCACGGAGGCCTGGACGGTGGACAACGGTTTCATCACGCCCACCTTCAAGGTCAAGCGCAACCGGGTCGAGGAGGTCTACAGCGGCCAGTACGAGCGCTGGGCGGAGTCGCGCAAGGCCGTCATCTGGATGTGAGGGGCTGAAAGCCCGGCCGCTTCGCGGCCGGCGTCGCTCAGTCCACCTTCGCGCCCGAGGCCTTGACGACCTTGGCCCACTTCGCCGTCTCGTCGGCGATGAGCTTGGCGAACTCGGCCGGCGTGTTGCCGCTGGGGATCGCGCCCTGGGCCTGCAGGCGTTCCTTCAGCGCGGGGCTCGCCAGGGCCTTGGCGGTTTCCTGCTGCACGCGGTGGACGACGTCCATCGGCGTGCCGGCCGGCGCCAGCAGGCCGAACCAGCTGCTGGCCTCGTAGCCCTTCAGCGCCGGGCCGCCGGCCTCGGCCACGGTGGGCAGATCGGGCAGCGCCGCGGAGCGGGTGGCGCTGGTGACCGCCAGCGCCTTCAGCCTGCCCGACTTGATGTGCGGCATCGCCGAGGGCAGGTTGTCGAACATCAGGTCCATGTTGCCGCCGATCAGGTCGATCAGCGCGGGTCCTGAGCCGCGGTACGGGAAATGGACCATGAAGCTGCCGGTCATGGTCTTGAACAGCTCGCCGGCCAGGTGGATGGAGGTGCCGTTGCCGGAGCTGGCCATGTTCATGCGGCCCGGGTTGGCCTTGGCCGCCCTGGCCAGGTCGGTGACCGAGTTCACGCCGTAGCGCTGTGCGCTGGCCGGGTTCAGCACGAGCACGTTCGGCACGCCCGCCACCAGCGTGATGGGCTGGAAGTCCTTCACGGGGTCGAAGGGCATCTTCGGGTACAGCGCGGCGTTGATCGCATGCGTGCCCACCGTGCCCATCAGCAGCGTGTTGCCGTCGGGCGCGGCCTTGGCCACCTCGGCCGCGCCGGTGTTGCCGCCGGCGCCGGGCTTGTTGTCGACGACGAAGGGCTGGCCGAAGGCCTTCTGCAGCTCGGGCGCCAGCGCCCGGGCCAGGATGTCGGTGGTGCCGCCGGCGGCGAAGGGCACGACGATGCGCACCGGCTTCGATGGCCACGTGTTTTGCGCGGCAGCAGGCAGCGCGAAACCGGGCGCCAGCAGGGCCGCGGGCAGGTGGGTGAGGACGTGGCGTCGGCGCAGGGTCATCGGTGGGTCTCCTCGGTCTTGGCTTCGGGGGGATGAGGCGCCGCCGGCGGCGCGACGGCGGCCGATGGCCCTCGGTCGACGCGCAGGCGCACGCGGCCTTCGCTCCAGGCGCGTTCGAAATCGGCCTCCAGCGCGCGCAGCGCCTCGGCATCGGCGGCCTGCACGTCGACGATGCCGACGGCGCAGTTGCGGCCCTGGCTCTTGGCGGTGTAGAGCGCCATGTCGGCCAGGTTGACCGCCTGCTCCGGGCTCAGCGGCACCTGGTGCGGCGGCAGCGGGAAGGCGGCATGGCCGATGGATGCGGTGACGGCCAGCGCGCCGCCGCCGGCCAGCGGCACCGGCCGCCCGGCGACGGCCTGCAGCAGGCGCTGCGCCATGGCCTCGGTGTCGTCGCGCTGCAGGCCCGGGGCGAGCACCAGGAATTCCTCGCCGCCCCAGCGCGCGACGGTGTCGTCCTGGCGCACGGCGGCGGCGATGCGCTGCGCGACGTCGACCAGCACCTGGTCGCCGGCACCGTGGCCGTGATCGTCGTTGATGCGCTTGAAGTGGTCGATGTCGATCATCATCAGCGCGCCCTGGAAGCTGCCGGTGGGCGTGCGCGCGCCCTGCAGCATGGCCTGGAAGTGGCGGCGGTTGGCCAGGCCGGTGAGTGCATCGCGCTCGGTCTGCACGCGCAGCCGGGCGTGGTTCTGTTCCAGCGCGCGGTTGCTGTCGCGCACCCGGCGCAGCAGCAGCAGCACCAGGGCCATCGCCAGCGCCAGCACGCCGGCGCCCAGTGCCCACAGGCGCCGCGTGAGCGCCTGGTTCTCGAGTGCCGCGGTCTTCAGCGCGTTGTCGTGCTCCAGCAGCACGATGCCGCGCTGCTGCGCCTCGCGGTCATAACGCGTACGCAGCTCGGCCAGCGCGGCATCGCGGTTGGCGGCCATCAGGCGGCGCGACAGCTCCGCCTCGCGGTGGTGCAGCGCCAGTGCGCCCTTGAGGTCGCCGGCGCGGGCCAGCGCGTCACCGAACTCGCGCATCGAGGTCAGCTGCATGCCGGTGGCGCCGTCCTGCGCCCAGGCGGCCTGCAGGGCCTCGAAGTCGGCGTGGGCTTCGGCCTTCCGGCCCAGCGCGATGCGCGCCAGCATCGCGTTGTGCTGCAGCGCGCGTTCGATGCGCTTGATCCGCAGCGGCCGCGCGGCGGCCAGGCCCTGCAGTGCCGCGCTCAGTGCGTCTGCGGCGCGGCCCGCCTGAACCGCGCTGTCGCTGAGGTTGACGAGGGCAGCGGCTTCCAGCCGGGGCAGCTGCGCGGCGCGCGCGATCTCCAGCGCCCGCCGCTGTGCGGCCTCGGCGCGGCGCGGGTCGCCGAGTTCGTGCGCCAGGTTGCCTTCGGCCAGCGCCAGCCGCCCATCCAGGCGCGGGTCGGCCAGCCGCTGGGCATGCTGCAGCGCGCGCTCCAGGTGCTGCTCCGCGCGCGGTCCGTCGCGTTCCAGGCCGGCGGCCAGGGCCAGCTCGGCTTCGCTCCAGGCCTGACGCCAGGCGTCGCCCGCGGCGGCGGCCAGTTCCAGCGCGGCGCGCGACTGCAGGCGTGCGGCCGCCGGTGCATGCTGCTGGCGGGCGTGCGCCGCGAGCAGCTGCAGCAGGCGCCAGCGCGGGCGGTACTCGCAGTCGGCGGCCGGCGACGGCATGGCGGCCGGATCGGGCAGCCGCTGTGCCATCGGCTCGGAGGACGCAGGGCCCGCCGCGCGTGCGGGCGCAGCGCCGCCGGGTGCCGCGGACGTGGCCGGGCCGCCCGGCGCCGGCCCGCACACCGCTTCGTAGGCGCTCAGGGCCGCGCGCGCCCGTTCGGCCACCGCGCCCAGGTCCTCGTGCTCCGTGCGCAGGGCGACCAGGTACTGCTCGTCGGCCCGCGCCAGCGCGGCACCGCCGAACGCCTGCGCCGCCTGCACCGCGGCTGCACGGCGACGGACGCCCTCGGCCGCGTCGGCGCTGCGCGTCGCGATCTCCGCCGCGGCCAGCGCGCGCTGGCGCCGGCCGGCCGGCGTGGTGGCGGGCGGCAGCGCGTCGATCGCTGCCAGCGCGGCGGCAGGCTGGTCCTCGCCGCGGTGAACCAGCGCGTCGAGCACGTCGGGTGCGGTGGGTGCGGTGGGTGCGGTGGGTGCGGTGGGTGCGATGGGTGCGGCAGGTACGGCGGATGCGGTGGATGCGGTGGATGCGGTGGATGCGGTGGATGCGGTGGATGCGGTGGATGCGGTG
>CAMLJY010000103.1 GCA_946480465.1 uncultured Burkholderiales bacterium | reverse complement strand
TGGCTCAATTCATGAGCCACACCGGGCGTGGCTGAGCCATGTCGCGAATCAGGTCGACCCGCAGCCGCGGCGGCGCCGCGCACCACGTGCAGCGCACGGCGCAATCGAGGTCGTCGCTCGGCGCCGGCGCCAGATCAGCGCGGTTCCTGGAACAGCCGCTCGATCGGGCAGTGCGTCTTCACGAACGGCGACTTGATGACGATGTAGCTGAAGTACTTCTCGATGCCGATGTTGCGCTCGAGCAGGCCCTCGATCACCTGCTGGTAGTGGTTCACCCCGCGGGTGAGGAAGCGCAGCAGGTAGTCGTAGCCGCCGCTGACCAGGTGGCATTCGAGGATCTCGTCGACGTCGCGGATCGCGGTCTCGAACCGGATGAAGTCCTCGCGGTGGTGGTCCGACAGCGTGACCTCGGTGAACACGGTCAGCGTGTCGCCCAGCTTCTCGAGCCGCAGGTGCGCGCCGTAGCCGCTGATGTAGCCGGCCTGCTCCAGGCGCTTGACCCGGATCAGGCAGGGGCTGGGCGACAGCCCGACCGCGTCGGCGAGGTCGACGTTGGTGATGCGGCCGTTCTTCTGCAGCTGCGCCAGGATGCGCAGGTCGAGGCGATCGAGCTTGAAGGCTTCAGCCATGGCGGACGTCGAGGGCGTGGGGAAGGAGGCCGCGATTGTCCCGCGCTGGCGCTCAGGCCGCCATCGCGGCGCGCACCTCGGGCAGCGCCAGCACCTCGTCGAGCACGCGGCGCAGGCGCACGAACAGCTCGTCGAGCTCGGCCTCGGTGATCGTCAGCGCCGGCGCGAAACCGAGGATGTGGTCGCCAAAGCTGCGGAAGACGAGGCCCTGGCGGTAGCCGATGGCCGCGATGCGGTCGGCCAGGCCCAGCGCCGGGTCGAAGCCGCGCTTCGTTGCCCTGTCGCTGACCAGCTCCAGCGCGCCCAGCAGGCCGCGGTGGCGAGCGTCGCCGACCAGCGGATGCGCCCGCAGCGCATCGAGCCCCGCGGCGAAGCGCGGCGCCACGCGCTGGGCATGCGCGAGGATGCCGCCCTCTTCGTAAAGACGGATCACCTCCAGCGCCACCGCCGCGCCCACCGGGTGCGCCGAGTAGGTCGCGCCGTGCCCGATCGGCTGGCCGGCCGGCGCGCCGTCGGCGATGCCGGCGTAGACGCGCTCGGACAGCATCGTCGCGCCCATCGGCACGTAGCCGGCGGTCAGGCCCTTGGCCATCGTCATCAGGTCGGGCTGCACGCCTTCGGCTTCACACGCGAACATCGGTCCGGTGCGGCCGAAGCCGGTGATGACCTCGTCGACGACGAACAGGATGTCCAGTTCACGGGCCGTGTCGGCCATCGCCTTCAGCCAGCCGCGCGGCGGCACGATGACGCCGCCGGAGCCCTGGATGGGCTCGCAAAAGAAGGCCGCGACGTTCTCGGCGCCCAGCTCGGCTACCTTCGCGCGCAGCGCGCCGACCGATGCGGCGATGAGCGCGTCGTCGCCGAGGCCGCTGCGGTAGGCATAGGGCGACGGGATGTGGTGCTGCGTCGGCAGCGGCAGGTCGAAGCCGCGGTGGAACACCGGCAGCGCGGTCAGCCCGGCCCCAGTGGACGAGGAGCCGTGGTAGCCGCGCTGCAGCGAGATGAAGTGCTTTTTCGACGGCCGGCCGGTGTTGTTGTGGTACTGCACGATGAAGCGCACGGCGGCGTCGACCGATTCCGAGCCGCCCAGCGTCAGGTAGGCGCGCGTCAACGAGGCGGGCGTGATCTCGACCAGCTTGGCCGCCAGGCGGATCGCCGGCTCGCTGGCGAAATGGAAGTAGCCGGTGGCATAGGGCAGGCGGCGCATCTGCTCCGTCGCGGCCTGCACCACGCTGTCCTGGCCGTAGCCGACATTCACGCACCACAGGCCCGCGAAGGCATCGAGCAGCTCGTGGCCGAGGCCGTCGGTGAGCCACACGCCCTGGCCGGAGGCCAGCACCGTGGGGCCGCGCCGTTCATGCTGGCGCCACGGCGCCACCGGATGCACGAGGTGGGCCTGGTCGAGCCGCACCAGCGCATCGTGCATCGCGCGGTCGATGGTGGCCGGGCGGGCGTCGTTGGCGGATGCGGCACCTTCTGCGGTGCCGGCAAGGCGGAGGGTGGCGGTCATCAATGTGTCCTGGAGGCGTCTGTCGATGGCGTCCAGTGTGGGCCGGCAGGGCCTGCCGCTGGTGCTGCTTTGCGCCGCCGCCGCAGCGTCTTGCACCAAACTGCGGCCGTCGACGGCAGATCCTGCCAAGGCTCCATGCGGGACTCAATAACCCCGAATGCGATCGACCAAGCCGACCAGCGGCTGGCCGGCCTCGAAGCGGCGCAGGTTGTCGATCACCACCGCGGCCGCGCTGTCCGGCTGCGTCATGCTGGCGATGTGCGGCGTGACCTGCACCCGCGGGTGATGCCACAGCGCATGGCCCGGCGGCAGCGGTTCCGGATCGCTGACGTCGAGCACGGCCTCGGAAAGCTGGCCGCTGTCGAGCGCAGCGAGCAGGTCGTCGGTGACGAGCTGCGGCCCGCGCCCTGCGTGCACCAGTGCGGCACCCTGCGGCAGGCGCTGGAACAGCGCGGCGTCCAGCAGCCCGCGCGTCGCATCGGTCAGCGGCAGCAGGCACACCAGGATGTCGGTGCGCGCGAGGAAGGCCGCCTGTTCATCGGCACCGGCGTAGCAGCGCACGCCCTCGACGTGGTGCCGCGAACGGCTCCAGCCGGCGCAGGCAAAGCCCAGCCGCTGCAGCGCGCCCAGCACCGCCTGTCCCAGCGAACCCAGGCCCAGCACGCCGACGCGGCATTGCGCCGCGGTGCGCACCGGCCGCGGCTGCCACTGCCCCCGTGCCTGCTGGCGGCGATAGGCCGGCATGTCGCGGTGCAGGTCGAGCACCGCGTGCAGCACGTACTCGACCATGCCCTGCACGATGCCGGGCTCGATCATGCGCACCACCGGCAGCGCGGGCGGCAGCGCGCTGAAGTCGAACTGGTCGACGCCGGCGCCGGACGAGAACAGCAGCTTCAGGTTGGGGAATCGCTGCGCCAGGTCGTCGGGCGGCACCCAGGCGGCAAGGTAGTGCACCTCGGCCGGATCGCCGGCGTCGGGCCAGACACGGAAATCCAGCGCCGGCGCATCGCGGTGGAACACCTCGGCCCAGCGCGCGCCGCGCACCGGGTCGGCCTTGTACAGAAAGGTTGCCATGTCTCTTGGGCGATAGGAGGCCTCAGCCGAGGGCCTGCGTGACGGTGGCGTAAAGCCGTGGTGCCCCTGCCGCCATTCGCTCGGGCGCCGGCGCCGCGCCGCCCGGTTCGCGCCGCATGGTCACCGGGGCGTCCACGCGCAGCAGGCCCATCGATTCCAGCCACTCGGCCAGGCCGCTCGCATGGTCGATGTCGATGCGCGTGAAGCGGCCGGCGTTCATGCCCACCAGGTGCGCGATCAGCGCCTTGGCACCCTGCTCGTCCGGTGCCACCACCGGGCCGATCGCGTGGCCGCGCCCGAAGCGGCGCAGCAGCCCGAAGCCGCGCACCTCGCCGTCGTGGTCAAGCACGACCGTGGCATCGGCCTCCGCCAGCAGTTCATCCAGCAGCGCGTCGCGCGGCATGCCACGCGCCTGCGCATCCAGCGCCTTCAGCACCGCCGCATCGGAAGCGCCGGCAGGCCGCAGCCGCCAGCCGCTGTCCAGCGCGATCAGTGGCGCCGGCTGCGCAGTGCCCTGGTGCTGGCGCAGCTCGCCGATGCGCACGAAGCCCAGGCGCTCGTAGAGCCCGCGGCCTTCCAGCGTGGCGTGCAGCAGGACGCGGCGGTCGTCCAGGCCCTCGAGCAGCGCGGCCATCAAGCGGGCGCCGATGCGCCGGCCCTGCTGCGCCGGCGCGACGATGACGAGGCCGATCGTCGCGTCACGCGCACCCCAGCGAAAGCGCAGGCCGGTGCCCAGCACCTCGCCGTCGCGTTCGGCGACCAGGCCTTCGGCATGGCGGAAGGCCTGCTCCCAGTCGAGCAGGCGATGCGGCCAGCGCAGCGCATCGGACAGCGCATGCGCGGCGGGCAGGTCCTCGGGCGTCATCGCGCGCAGGCGCACGCCGTCATCAGTGGGCGGGGTGGTGGACGCGGCAGCGGCATTCGCCGCGGGACCGGCAGCGGCATTCGCCGCGGTGGCGTCGGCATGGCCGGCGCCATGGGAGTTGGTGGCGGCACCCATCGGGTGGTCTCTCCTGGTGGCCAGAGACCAGCGATGTTGCGTTCTCTTCGGCCGCAATGCCAGTCCGAATGCGGGTTGATCCTCAATTCCACATCTCACGCTGCGCCGCACGCCGCGCACGGCATTCGATGCTGCCGGCCGGCCGGTAATGCACACAAATGCGGCAGAACCTTCAATAGCATGGCCAGCCATTGGGGCGCACCGATCCGCACCGGTGCACACCGCACGGCATGCCGGCGAGGCCCACGCAAACAACAGCTTCATTGCGTGAATGCCCCCCACAACACGACAAGCCGCTGCGACACCCATGCTGCAATGACACCGTGATGACCAACCCCTGAGCGAGACCCCATCATGACCTTCCGCCCCAAGTACGTCACCTTCGACTGCTACGGCACCCTGACCCGCTTTCGCATGGGCGACCTGGCCCGCGAGATGTTCGCCGACCGCATCCCGCGCGAGCGCATGGACCAGTTCGTGGCCGACTTCTCCGCGTACCGCTTCGATGAAGTGCTGGGCGACTGGAAGCCCTACGACGTGGTGCTGAAGAATGCCGTGCGGCGCCTGTGCCGCAAATGGAACCTGCAGTACCTGGATGCCGAGGCGCAGCAGTACTACGACGCGGTGCCGACCTGGGGGCCGCATGCCGACGTGCCGGCGGGCCTGGCCAAGGTGGCCAAGGAGATCCCGCTGGTGATCCTGTCCAACGCCCAGGACGACCAGATCCAGCACAACGTCGCCAAGCTCGGCGCGCCCTTCCACCGCGTGTACACCGCGCAGATGGCGCAGGCCTACAAGCCGCGCCTGCAGGCCTTCGAGTTCATGCTGGATTCGCTCGGCTGCAATCCGGAGGACGTGCTGCACGTTTCTTCCAGCCTGCGCTACGACCTGATGTCGGCCGACGACATCGGCATCGTCAACAAGGTGTTCGTCAACCGCGGCCACGGCCCCGGCTGCGATGCCTACCGCTACACCGAAATCAGCGACATCGGCGGCCTGGCCGGCGTCGTCGGCCTCTAATTTCCAAGAAACGCGGCCACGCGATGAAGCTCGACGCCTACTGGACCGACAGCGCCCCGGCCTTCCGGCCGCAGCCGCGCGACCTGCCCGCGCACGTGGACGTGGCGGTGGTGGGCGGCGGCTTCAGCGGACTCTCGGCCGCGCTGGCGCTGGCCCGCCGCGGTGCCACCGTGGCGGTGCTGGAAGCCGGCGAGCGCGTGGCTGCCGAGGCCTCGGGCCGCAACGGCGGCCATGTGAACAACGGGCTGGCGGTGGACTATGCCGAAACCGCCGCCCGCTTCGGCCGCGACCGTGCCGCCGCCTGGTACCGCGCCTACGACGAGGCGGTGGACACGGTGGCGCGGCTGGTGCGCGAGGAACGCATCGACTGCGACTTCAGCCGCACCGGCAAGCTCAAGCTCGCCACCCGGCCCGCGCACCTCGAAGCCCTGCGCCGCAGCGCCGAGCGCCTGCACGCCGACGGCGTCGACACCGACACCGAGATCCTCGACCGCGCCACGGTGCGCGCCGAGGTGCAGAGCGAGCGCTTCCACGGCGGCCTGCTCTACAAGCGCAGCGCTCAGATGCACATGGGCCGCTTCGCCCACGGCCTGGCCAGCGCGGCAGAGCGCCGCGGCGCGCAGGTCTTCACCAGCACCTGCGTGCAGCGGCTGGAACGCCTGCGCGGCGAGGCGCACCGCGTGCACACCAGCCGCGGCACGCTCACCGCGCAGCAGGTGCTGCTGGCCACCGGCGCCACCCGCCACGGCGGCTACGGCAGCTTCGGCTGGCTGCGCCGGCGCATCGTACCCATCGGCAGCTTCATCGTCGTCACCGAGCCCCTGGGCCAGGCGCGGGCGAACGCGCTGCTGGCCGAGCGCCGCACCTACGTGACGGTGGCCAACATCCACCACTATTTCCGTCTCACGCCCGACCACCGCCTGGTCTTCGGTGGCCGCGCGCGCTTCGCCGTCAGCAGCCCGCAGCAGGACGCAGCCAGCGGCGAGATCCTGCGCGCCGGCCTGGCCGAGACCTTCCCGCAGATCGCCGGCGCGCGGCTGGACTACTGCTGGGGCGGCCTGGTCGACATGACGCAGGACCGCCTGCCGCACGCCGGCGAGCGCAACGGCCTGTACTACACCATGGGCTACAGCGGCCACGGCACGCAGATGTCGGTGCTGATGGGCCAGCGCATGGCCGCGGTGATGGCCGGCGACGAACACGCCAACCCCTGGCGCGGCCGCCACTGGCCAGCCATCCCGGGCCACGTCGGTCCACCCTGGTTCCTACCCGCCGTCGGGCTGTACTACCGCCTGAAGGACCGCCTTTCCTAGATCATTAGATACGCGGCCACCGACCGCGGCCCCGATTCCAGTCCGCCAACCGAAACCGTCCCGGAGACCACCATGAGCCACCGCCAGCCCCTCGACAACCTCGTCGGCCCGCACGACAGCCAGCGCCTGCTGGACGCCCTGAAGCGCGGCGCGACGCGGCGCGACCTCCTCGGCCTGCTCGTCGCGGGGGGCATGCAGGCCGGCCTCGCCGGCTCGCTGGCGAGCACCGCGCTCTCCGTGCACGCGCAAACGCCCAAGCGCGGCGGCAAGCTGCGCGTCGCCGGCGCGACGGCGGCCTTCACCGACACGCTGGACCCGGCGAAGCAGTCGAACCAGACCGACTACTCGCGCTGCAACATGCTCTACAACGGGCTGACCTCGCTGGACGCCACGCTGGCGCCGCAGCCCGCGCTGGCCGAGAAGTTCGAGACCAAGGACGCGAAGACCTGGGTCTTCAGCCTTCGCAAGGGTGTCGCCTTCCACGACGGCAAGCCGCTGGCGCCGGCCGACGTGGTCTTCTCGCTGATGCGCCACAAGGACCCCGCCACCGCCAGCAAGGCCAAGGTGCTGGCCGACCAGATCGAGAGCGTCAAGGCGACCGGCCCGCACGAGGTCACCATCGTGCTGGCGACGCCCAACGCCGACCTGCCGGTGATCCTCGGCACCTTCCACTTCCAGATCGTCAAGGAAGGCACCACCGACTTCAGCACCGGCATCGGCACCGGGCCCTACAAGCTGAAGGAATTCAAGCCCGGCGTGCGTTCGCTCGTGGTCCGCAACGAGGCCTACTGGAAGCCCAACCGGCCCTACCTGGACGAGATCGAGTTCGTCGGCATCGCCGACGAGGGTGCGCGCGTCAATGCGCTGCTGTCCGGCGGCCTGGACCTCGTGGCCTCGGTGAACCCACGGTCGGTCGCCCGCATCACCGGCACCCCGGGCTTCGCGGTGTTGAAGACCCAGTCGGGCCAGTACACCGACCTGATCCTGCGCCGCGACACCGGCCCCGGCACCCATCCCGACTTCGTGCTGGCGATGAAGTACCTGTTCGACCGCGAGCAGATGAAAAAGACCATCGCGCTCGACCAGGCGGTGGTCGGCAACGACCAGCCGATCGACCCGACGAACCGCTTCCACTTCGCCGGCCTGCCGCAGCGGCCCTTCGATCCCGAGAAGGCGAAATTCCACCTGAAGAAGTCCGGCATCACCGATGCGGTGCCGGTGGTGTGCTCACCGGCGGCGCTGTATTCGGTCGAGATCGCGCTGCTGATGCAGCAGACGGCGCAAGGCATCGGGCTGGACCTGCAGGTCAAGCGCATGCCGGCCGACGGCTACTGGTCCAAGCACTGGCTGGCCAATCCGGTCGGCTTCGGCAACATCAATCCGCGCCCCAGTGCCGACATGCTGCTGACGCAGTTCTTCAAGTCCGACGCGCAGTGGAACGAATCGCGCTTCAAGAACGAGAAGTTCGACCAGCTGCTGGTCGCCGCGCGCGCCGAGACCGACATCGCCAAGCGCAAGCAGATGTACGCCGACATGCAGGTGATGATCCACCAGGAAGCCGGCATCGGCATCCCGATGTTCCTGAGCAGCCTGGACGGCCACAGCGCCAAGGTGAAGGGCCTGTCGCCCATTCCGCTGGGCGGGCTGATGGGCTACGCCTTCGCCGAGCACGCCTGGATGGAGTAGTCCCCCCCGAAGCGGCCTGGCGGCCGCTTGATGCTGCGCCCGCTTCGCGGCGCCTAACGCACTATACGAGCGTCTCATGAACGGCATTGTTTTCAGATTGCTGGCCCAGCGCATCGTGGTGGCGCTGCTGTCGCTGCTGGCGGTGTCGGTGGTCGTGTTCTCGATCACCGCGGTGCTGCCCGGTGATGCGGCGCAGGAGCAGCTGGGCCAGGACGCCACGCCCGAGGCGCTGGCCGCGCTGCGCGCGCAGATGGGCCTGGACGCGCCGGCACCCGAACGCTACCTGCGCTGGATCGGCGGCCTGCTGCGCGGCGACCTCGGCGTATCCGTCACCGCCGACCAGCCGGTGGCCGGCCTCATCGGCTCGCGGCTGCCGAACTCGCTGCTGCTGGCGGCGATCACCGCGCTGTTCTCGGTGCCGATCGCGCTGGCCGCCGGCATCACGGCGGCGGTGTGGCGCGGCTCGTGGTTCGACCGCGCGGCCTCCACCGCGGCGGTCACCGTCGTCTCGGTGCCGGAGTTCCTGGTGGCGACGCTCGCGGTGCTGGTGTTCGCGGTGCAGCTGCGCTGGCTGCCGGCGCTGTCCTACGTCAGCGACATCGGCTCGATCGGCGAGCTGCTGAAGGCCTTCGCGATGCCGGTGCTGACGCTGACCTGCGTGATCGTCGCGCAGATGATGCGCATGACCCGGGCCGCGGTGATCGACCAGCTCGAGGCGCCGTACATCGAGATGGTGCGGCTCAAGGGTGCCTCGCCGGTGCGCCTGGTGCTGTTCCATGCGCTGCCGAACGCCGTGGGGCCGATCGCCAACGCCATCGCGCTGAGCCTGTCCTACCTGCTCGGCGGCGTGATCATCGTCGAGACCATCTTCAACTACCCCGGCGTCGCCAAGCTGATGGTCGACGGCGTGACGCAGCGCGACATGCCGCTGGTGCAGGCCTGCGCGATGCTGTTCTGCGCCGCCTACCTGATGCTGGTCACCGCGGCCGACGTCTGCGGCATCGTCGCCAACCCGCGCCTGCGGCACCGCTGAGAGAGGAACCGGCCATGGCCATCGCATCCGTCTCCATTCCCGCAGCGCGCCCCACGCCGGCCTGGCGTGCGCGGCTCGCGCAGTTCGGGCCCACCGGCCTGCTCGGCCTCACCGTGCTGGCGTGCTGGCTGCTCGCGGCGCTGTTCGGCCCGGCGCTGCTGGCGCGCAGCGGCGCGCAGGGCGGCGCCGAGGTGTTCGCGCCCATCAGCGCCACGCACTGGCTGGGCACCGACTACCTGGGCCGCGACATGCTGGCGCGGGTGATCGAAGGGTCGCGCTTCACCATCGGCGTCGCCTTCATGGCCACGCTGCTGGCCAGCGGCACCGGCACCACCCTGGCGCTGCTGGCGGCCGCCAGCAACCGCTGGGTCGACGGCAGCCTGAGCCGCGCGCTCGACACCCTGACCGCCATCCCCAGCAAGATGTTCGCGCTGATCATGGTGGCCGGCTTCGGCTCGTCGGTGCCGATGCTGATCGTCATCGCCGGCATCATCTACGTGCCGGGCGCCTACCGCATCGCCCGCTCGCTGGCGGTCAACATCAACGCGATGGACTACGTCACCGTCGCCCGCACCCGCGGTGAAGGCACGTGGTACGTGATGCGGCGCGAGATCCTGCCCAACATCACCGGCCCGATGCTGGCCGACCTGGGCCTGCGCTTCGTCTACATCGTGCTGCTGCTCGCCAGCTTGAGCTTCCTGGGCCTGGGCGTGCAGCCTCCGATGGCCGACTGGGGCTCGCTGGTGCGCGAGAACATCGGCGCGCTGGCCGACGGCGGTGCCTCGGTCATCGCGCCGGCCGCGGCGATCGCCAGCCTCACGATCGCGGTGAACCTGGTGATCGACAACTTGCCGGGCCGCCAGGCCCGTGAGCGGGGAGCACGCTGATGGGAAGCCCAGTCGAAGTCCGCGACCTCACGGTCACCGCCGGCAGCAGCACGCTGGTGGACACGATCTCCTTCACGATCCGTCCCGGCGAGGTGCTGGCGCTGATCGGCGAATCGGGTTCCGGCAAGACCACCACCGCGCTGGCGCTGATGGGCTATGCCCGGCACGGCTGCCGCATCGCCGCCGGCAGCGTTCGCATCGGCGAGCTGGACGTGCTCAAGCTCGATGCACGCCAGCTGCGCGGACTGCGCGGCCGCACGGTGACCTACATCGCGCAGAGCGCGGCGGCCTCGTTCAATCCTTCGCGCACCATCCTCGACCAGGTGGTCGAGCCCGCGACGATGCACGGCACGATGCCGCGCGCCGAGGCCGAACTGAAAGCCATCGCCCTCTTCCGCGAGCTGGCCCTGCCCGAGCCCGAGACCATCGGCTGCCGCTATCCGCACCAGGTATCGGGCGGCCAGCTGCAGCGGCTGATGGCCGCGATGGCGCTGATCACCGACCCCGAGGTCGTGATCCTGGACGAGCCGACGACGGCGCTGGACGTGACGACGCAGATCGAGGTGCTGCGCGCCTTCAAGCGCGTGGTGCGCGAGCGCCAGGTCACGGCCGTCTACGTCAGCCACGACCTCGCGGTGGTCGCGCAGATGGCAGACCACATCCTGGTGCTGCGCGGCGGCCAGATGCAGGAGATCAACGGCACGGACCGCATCCTGGCGCAGCCCGCGCACGAGTACACGCGCGAGCTGCTGGCCGCCGCACGGCCCGCGCCGCGCGACACCGGCCATGCCAGCGGCAGCGGATCGCTGCTGCTTGAAGTGAGCGGCCTGGCCGCCGGCTACGGCCCGCGCGGGGCCGGCGGCCGGCCCGAGGTGCTGATCCTCGACGACATCGACCTGAAGCTCGAACGCGGCCAGGCCATCGGCGTGATCGGCGAATCGGGCTCGGGCAAGACCACGCTCGCGCGCGCCATCGCCGGGCTGCTGGCGCCCAGCAGCGGCAGCATCCGCTTCGACGGCCGGCCGCTCGCGCCCACGCTGCAGCAGCGCAGCAAGGACGAGCTGCGCCGCATCCAGATCGTGTTCCAGTCGGCCGACACGGCGCTGAACCCCTCGCACACCATCCGGCAGATCCTCGCGCGGCCGCTGCAGTTCTACCGCGGGCTGAAGGGCGCGGCGCTCGAGCAGCGCATCGCCGAGCTGCTGGACCTGGTCAAGCTGCCCGCGGCCGTGGCGGAACGGCTGCCGGGCGGACTGTCCGGCGGCCAGAAGCAGCGCGTGAACCTGGCCCGCGCACTCGCCGCCGAGCCCGAACTGGTGCTGTGCGACGAGGTCACGTCGGCACTGGACACGGTCGTCGGTGCCGCGGTGCTGGACCTGATCGCGGAACTGCGGCGCGAGCTGGGCCTGTCGATCCTCTTCATCAGCCACGACCTGCACACCGTGCGCGCGGTGTGCGACGAGATCGTCGTGATGCAGCATGGCCGCAAGCTCGCGCAGGTGGCACGCGCCGACTACGACCGCCGCCCCCAGCACCCGTATTACGAACTGCTCGCGCGCTCGGTGCCCGAGCTGCGCCGCGGCTGGCTCGACGAGCTTGACGCGGCGCGGCCGGCACTGGCGCGCGTGGCCTGACCCTCACCACTTCGAACGCCATGACCGAACACACCCTGCCCGCGCCGGGCGATGACCTGCTGCCCGGCCGCCTCTTCATCACCACCTGGCGCGACGCCGCCGACGGGCGCTGGCTCCCGGTGACCGACCCGGCCACCGGCACCGCCTTCGCCCGCGTACCCGATGGCACCGCCACCGATGCGCGCGCTGCCGTCGATGCCGCACAGGCCGCGCTGCCCGCGTGGCGAGCGCTGCCGGCCAAGCAGCGCGCCGCCATCCTGAAGCGCTGGAACGACCTGGTGATGGCGCGCCAGGACGAGCTGGGCGCGCTGATCTCGCGCGAGCAGGGCAAGCCGCTGGCCGAAGGCCGCGGCGAGGTGGCCTACGCGGCGAGCTACATCGAGTGGTTCGCTGAAGAGGCCACCCGCATGAACGGCGAGGTGATCCCCGCGCCCGTGCCGGGCCGCCGCATGTTCGCGCTGAAGGAGCCGGTGGGCGTGGTCGCCGCGATCACGCCCTGGAATTTCCCGGCCGCGATGATCGCGCGCAAGATCGCACCGGCGCTGGCCGCCGGCTGCACCGTGGTCGCCAAGCCGGCCGAGGACACGCCGCTGACCGCGCTGGCCCTGGTGAAGCTGGCGCTCGATGCCGGCGTGCCGCCGGGCGTGCTGAACATCGTGACCGCTTCGCGCGAACGCACGCCCGCGGTCGTGGACGCCTGGCTGGACGACGAGCGCGTGCGCAAGCTCACCTTCACCGGCTCGACGCCCGTGGGCCAGCACCTTGCCCGCCGCTCGGCCGACACCTTGAAGAAGCTCTCGCTCGAACTGGGCGGCAACGCGCCCTTCATCGTCTTCGACGATGCCGACCTCGACGCCGCGGTCGAGGGACTGATGGCGGCGAAGTTCCGCAACGGCGGCCAGACCTGCGTCAGCCCCAACCGGGTGTTCGTGCACGAGGCCGTGCACGAGCGCTTCGTCGCCAAGCTGGCCGCGCGGGTCGGCGCACTGAAGGTCGGGCCGGCGTCCGACCCGGCCTCGCAGATCGGCCCGATGATCAACGCGCGCGCGGTCGAGAAGATCCTGCGCCACGTCGACGATGCCGTCGCGCGCGGCGCGCGCATCGTCACCGGTGGCCGCGCCCTTTCCGCGCTGGGGCCCCACTACGTGCAGCCGACCGTGCTGGTGGATGCCGACGCCGCGATGGCCTGTGCCTGCGAGGAGACCTTCGGCCCGGTGGTTCCGATCACCCGCTTCGCCGACGAGGCCGCGGTGATCGCGGCCGCGAACGACACGCCGTTCGGCCTGGCCGCGTACTTCTACGCCCAGGACGTGAAGCGCATCTGGCGGGTGGTCGACGCCCTGGAGACCGGCATCGTCGGCGTCAACGAAGGCGCGCTGGCGGCCGAAGCCGCGCCTTTCGGCGGCGTGAAAGCCTCCGGCTTCGGCCGCGAGGGCTCGGTGCACGGCCTCGACGACTACCTGAGCCTGAAGTACGTGTGCCAGGGCCAGCTCGGCTGAGAGGCCGCGAACCTCGCTCGGATTGTTGTCCCAATCGTGACCATTTCGTGATGAATTGCGGGGAGGCTCGCCGAACACTGCCGCTGCACCAACGAACCCCACGGAGGTTTCCATGCAGTTTCCCCGACGCCGACTCTTCACCGCCGCCGCTGGCCTGGCCGCGACCGCTTCCACCTTGCCGTCCATCGCCTTCGCCCGCAACGGCAGCGATGAGGACGAGCGCGCCCACGGCGGCCCGCGCGCGGGCCTGGTCTTCACCTGCAGCAACGATGCCGCCGCCAACGAAGTGCTCGCCTTCTCGCGCGGTCCTGCGGGCCGGTTGCACCTGCGCCAGCGCATCGCCACCGGAGGCGCCGGCAGCGGCGGCGGGCTCGGTTCGCAAGGGGCGCTGGCGCTGAGCGGCTGCGGCCGCTACCTCTTCGTCGTCAATGCCGGCAGCCACAGCGTCAGCGCGCTGCGCCTGGGCGCGCGCGGCCTGCGGCTGCTGTCGGTGGCGCCGTGCGGCGGCCTGCGCCCGATCAGCGTGGCCGAGAGCGGCGGGCTGGTCTACGTGCTGAACGCCGGCGGCGCAGGCGGCGTGGCCGGCTTCGCCAACCTGCGCGGCCGCTTGCTGCCGATCGCCGGCAGCGCGCGGCCTCTGTCCGCCGCCGGCGGCACCGCACCGGCGCAAGTGGGCTTCAGCGACGACGGCGACACGCTGATCGTCGCCGAGCGCGCGACCAACCTGCTGACGACCTACCGCGTGACGGACGACGGCAGCCTGGGCGCGCCGCAACCCCACGCCTCGGCCGGCATGACGCCCTTCGGCTTCGCGGTCGACAAGCGCGGCACGCTGCTGGTGTCGGAGGCCGCGGGCGGCGCGGCGAACGCGAGCACGCTGTCGTCCTATCGGTTCAATGACGCGGCGCCGCAGACGCCCGCGGTGATCAGCGCCGCGGTGCCGACGCAGCAGACCGCGGCCTGCTGGGTCGCCGTGACGCCGAACGGCCGCCACGCGTACACCACCAACACCGGCAGCGGCTCGGTCAGCCTGTTCCACGTCGGCGCGGACGGGCGCCTGGCGCTGGCGCAGGCAGCGGCCGCTTTCGTGGCCGGCAGCGGTCCGCTCGATGCCGCCGTGTCGGCCGACGGGCGCTGGCTGCACGTGCTGCACGGGCCGCTGCACGCGCTGGCGACCTACCGCATCGCCGCCGACGGCACGCTCACCGCCGCCGGCAGCATCGGCGGACTGCCGATCCCGAGCGCCGGCCTGGTCGCGAGCTGACGGCGCTCCATCGGCAGCGGTGTCGCACCCCGCAGCCGCAGGCCTTGGCCGGCACGGTGGCAGTCCGCTGCCGTGCGGCAACGCCGGCGTACGGCGCGGCAGGGCCGGCAGGACCTGCGCGGCGCCCGCGACACGGCCTCCGTGCCCACAATCGCATCCATGAACACGGAGACGGGTACCGGCGCCGCGCCGCGCCGATTGCTGGTGATCGAGGACGAACCCGACATCGCCGCGCTGCTGCGCATGCACCTGGCCGAGCTGCCGGCCGATGTGACCTGCTGCGCCGACGGGCGCGAAGGCCTGCGCCTGGCGCTGGACGGCGGGCCCTGGCAGCTGCTGGTGCTGGACCTGCGCCTGCCGGGGCTGGGCGGGCTCGACATCTGCCGCACGCTGCGCGCGCGCGGCGACCGGATGCCGATCCTGATGCTGACCGCGCGCGGCAGCGAGCTCGACCGCGTGCTCGGCCTGGAGCTCGGCGCCGACGACTACCTCACCAAGCCATTCAGCGTGCTGGAGCTGCAGGCGCGCATCCGGGCGCTGTGGCGGCGCCTCGACGAGCACAGCCGGGCAACGGCGCTGGACGCGGCGCCGCAGGTGCTGCGGCAGGGCGCGCTGTGCATCAGCCGGCGCGAGCGGCGTGCATGGCTGCGCGACTCAGAGCTGTCGCTGGCGCCGCGCGAGTTCGACCTGCTGTGGCACTTCATGGCCGCGCCCGGGCGCGCGTTCAGCCGCGAGGAGCTGCTGCGCGAGGTCTGGGGCTACGGCCACGACGGCTACGACCACACCGTCAACACCCACATCAACCGGCTTCGCAACAAGCTCGGCGCGGGCTTCATCCACACCGTGTGGGGCGTCGGCTACCGCTTCGAAGGGACCGAATGACATCGGTACGCTGGTGGCGGCGGCTCGACCTGCGGCTGGCGCTGGTCGTGATAGGCGTGCTCACGTTCGTCGGCATCGGCCTGGTCGCATGGCAGCAGCGGCAGGCCCAGCGCGGTGCCGACGCCTTCACGCAGTGGCAGAGCCTGAACCTCGCGCACTACATCGCCGGGCGCCAGGCGCAGCCCCTGGTCGACGCCGCCGGCCGCTTTCGGCCGAATGCGCTGGCCGACACCGCGATGTACATCCAGATGATCCATCCGGCGCTCGAGGCCTACCTGCTCGACCGCGACGGCACGATCGTGCAGCACAGCCTGGGCCCGGCCGCGCCGGTGCTGGCACGCGTCGACCTGGACGCCGTGCGCCCGCTGCTGGGCCGCACCCCGGCACTGCCGGTGTACGGTGACGATCCGCGCCAGCCGGCGCGGCGCAACCTCGTGTCGCTGGCCGCGCTGCCCGGAAGCGGTCCGCCGCGCGGCTACCTGTACGTCGTGCTGCGCGGCGAGCGGGCGCAGCTGGTGCAGGAGCAGGCCGGCGCCGGCAGCACCCGCGAGGCAGCCTGGGGCATCACGGTCGCCGCGCTCGCCTTCGCGGGCCTGGCCATCCTGGTCGTGCAGTGGCGGGTCACGTCGCGCCTGCGCCGCCTGGCGCAGCGGCTGCACGGCTTCCGACCGGCCGGCGACGACCGTCCCGACACCACGCCGCGCGGCGACGAGATCGACCTTGTCGACCAGGCGGCGCAGGCGCTGCAGCGCCGCATCGACCAGCAGTTCCGCCGCATCGAGGAGGCGGACCGCGCGCGCCGGGAGCTCGTCAGCAACATCTCGCACGACCTGCACACCCCGCTGGCCACCATCCAGGGCTATGTGGAGACCCTGCTGCTGCAGGCGAACCAGCACGATGCCGCGGCGCGTGAAGCCCACCTGCACACGGTGCTGCGCCACGCACGGCGCGTCGGCCGCCACGTCACGGAGCTGTTCGAGCTGTCGAAGCTGGAGTCGCCGCGCGCGGAAGCGGCGCTGGAGCCGTTCTGCATGGCCGACCTGCTCAGCGACGTCGTGCAGGGACATCGCCTGGCCGCCGAGCAACGCGGCGTCAGCCTTCGCCTGGCCGACGATGCCGACCGGGATGCGCTGGTGATCGCCGACATCGGTCTGATCGAGCGGGTGCTCCAGAACCTGGTCGACAACGCCTTGCGGCACTGCGCGCGGGGCGGCTGGGTCGAACTGGCGGTGCACGCGGACGGCGACCACCTGCAGGTGCGCGTGAGCGACAACGGCAGCGGCATCGCCGCGGCGGACCTGCCGCACATCTTCGAGCGCTACTGGCGCGCGCCTGCCGACGAAGCGCCGGACACGACCGCGGCTGCCGACTCCCGGCCCGCGCACGCCGGGCTGGGACTGGCGATCGCGCGCCGAATCGTGGAGCTGCACGGCGGCACCCTCGGCGTGCGGTCCGAGCCCAACCGAGGCGCCGACTTCTCGTTCGCCCTGCGGCGCGGATGA
>CAMLJY010000102.1 GCA_946480465.1 uncultured Burkholderiales bacterium | reverse complement strand
CTGATGGGCGGCGCGGGCAACGACCGTCTCAGCGGCGGCGCCGGCAACGACCGGCTCTCCGGCGGGGCGGGCGACGACACCTTCTTCTTCGGTCGTGGAGACGGGCACGACCGCATCCTGGCCGACGCCGCCCGCGGCGACCATGACGTGATCCGCTTCGGCCCCGGCATCGGTTTCGATCAGCTGCGCTTCCACTTCAAGGGCCCGCATCTGGAGATCCGCATCGCGGGCAGCGACGACACGCTGACACTGGAGAACTGGTTCCGCTGGCTCACCCGCGGCAGCGATCGTTTGGAGGTCGACGAGACCGGCTTGCCCTCGGTTACGCTGCCGACGGAAATAACTGTCATCATGAGCGGCATGACAGACGCCGGGCCTGAGGTGGCGCTCTCCCTGGTCCCCTTCTGAGCATCCCGCAGCGCCAGTCATGCCGGCCGCCCCGCCCCGCCCTGCCCCGAAGCAGGCGGGTCCCACCCGGGGCGATCCGGCGTTTCCCCTTTTTCCACAGGAGCAAGCATGTTCGCCAGAGTCGTCACCATCCAGGCACGTCAGGGCAAGCTGGAAGAGGCCACCGGCCTCTTCCGCGATTCGGTGATCCCGGCCGTGAAGCAGCAAGGCGGCTTCAGCGGCGCACTGCTGCTGACCGACCCGGCCAGCGGCAAGGCGATCTCGATCACGCTGTGGGCATCCGAAGCCGAGCAACAGGCCAGCGAGGCGAACGGCTACTTCCGGGAACAGGTGGGCAAGGTGGCTGCGTTGCTGGCCGGGCCGCCGACCGCCGAAGGCTTCACCGTCAGCGCGCAGGGCTGAGCGTCACGCCAAGGCCTGAGCGTCACGCCAGCGTGGCGGCCACGATGGCCAGGCAGGCCAGGCCGACCACCAGGATGAATGGCGAGAAGAGCCAGTCGTCCCAGCGCGCGAACGGCGTGCCGCGAACGGACTTGAAGAAGCCTACCCAACGGAAATCGCCGATCGCGCGCAGCACGAACAGGACGCCGCACAGTCCGAGCGCAATGCGTGCCACGTCGGCGGAGATGACCAGCGCCTGCCCGCTGCGCACCAGCAGCGCCAGGCCAGCCACCGCCGCCAGGAAGCCCGCCACCACCAGCGTGCCCAGTGCCGATGGCTGGAACAGCGGCCGTCCGTCCTGCTGCGGATCGGTCGGAATCACCAGCTTCGCGCCGCGGCGTCCGCCGGCTGCCCAGTAGAGGTGGAAGAGCACCACCGCGCCGAGGCCGAACACGACGATGACGCCCGCCAGCGGCACCAGGGACTGGATGAGCATCTGCAGTCGGGATGTCACGGGTTCACCTGCTGTCGTTGTCGTTGCCGCAAACAATGCGCTGGAGCTGCCGCCGCACGATGAGGCCATGGAACGGAAGAATGCAGCGCAGGTAGAAGCGTCCCAGGCCGTTATGAGTCTTGACGAGGGTGGTGGCCACCAGCTCCAGGCCCTGCTGGCCGCGGCGGGTCGTGTAGGACAGGCGCACGTCGCAATGCCGGTCGTCGACGCCGTAGACGGCTTCCTGCGCATCGAGTTCGAGCAACTGGAATGGCGCCATCGCCGGTTTGCCGATCGGCTTCAGGCCGAACGGCCGAACCAGCTGGTCGCGCAGCACCGACAACACCCGCTCCAGCGCGGCGGTGCCGCGGCGTGCAAGCAGCGCATCCAGCACGTGCGGGGCCTGCGCGGGCAGCGCGATGCAGAAGGCGTCGGCATGGTTCGCATTGGGCAGGTGACGATGTACCCGCAGGCCGGGCCGCACCGCGCAGGCGCGGGCGCGTAGGCGTGTGCGCACGGGGATGGGCAGGCGGTCGTCGGGCACGCTCATCCTGGGCGTCAGCGGCGCAGCAGCGCCAGCTTGTCCGGCACGCTGGCCAGGCGCTCGGCATCCGGCAGCGCCGCCTTGCGCTGGGTGATGGGCGGCCAGTGTTGCGCCAGTTCGGCGTTGAGTTGGGCGTAGTGCCGGTGCTCCTCGCCGAGTTCGCTTTCGGAAACGATCGCGCGCAGCGGGCATTCGATCTCGCACAGGCCGCAGTCGACGCATTCGTCGGGCGCGATGACGACGAAGTTCTCCCCCTCGCGGAAGCAGTCGACGGGACAGACGGGCACGCAGGCGGTGTGCTTGCAGCCGATGCACAGCTCGGTGACGACGTAGCTCACGGGGGACGCTCTCCTGGAAGTGTCACGGGAAGGTGGCGGCCGGGTCAGGCGGCCAGGCCGCCGTCGATCACGAAGGTCTGGCCCGTCATGTACGCGGCGTCGGCCGAGACGAGAAAGCGGCACAGCGCGGCCACTTCCTGCACCCGGCCGAAGCGGCGCAGCGGAATTGCCTTCCTCAGCTGGCCTTGCTGGGCCTCTGGAATCTGCGCCACCATCTCGGTGGCGATGAAGCCCGGCACGACGGCGTTCACCCGCACGTTGAAGCGCGACAGCTCCAGCGCGAGCGACCGCGTCATGCCGATCAGCGCGGCCTTGGTGGCGCCGTAGTTGGTCTGGCCGATGTTGCCCTTGATGCCGGTGACCGAACTCATCTGCAGGATCACCCCGTCGCCACGCTCGACCATGGCGCCGGCGAAGTGCCGCGTCACGTAGAAGGCCGAATGCAGGTTGGCATCCACCACCTGGTGCCATTGCTCCCCGCTCATGCGCAGCAGCGCGGCGTCGCGGGTGATGCCGACGTTGTTGATCACGGCGCATGGCGCCCCCCGCTGTGCAACCAGCGTGTCCGCCAGCGCGCGCACCGCGGCATCGTCCGTGCAATCGCAGCGCATGCCCTGCGCGCTGCCGCCGGTCAGCGCGATGCCGCGCTCCAGCCCTTCGGCCGCGTCGACCGCCTGCTGGTAGGTGAACACGACCTCGTGGCCGGCGGCCGCGAAAGCCTCGACCAGGCCGCGACCGATGCCGCGCGTGCCGCCGGTCACCAGCACCCAGCCCTTGCCTTGTTGCGATTCGTTCATGCCGTGTCCTTTGCGTGTTGTTCGACGGTCGGGCGGTGGCCCGGCCCCGCGTGCGATGCGAAGAAGGCGAGTACCGCCTCGATGTAGGCGTCCGGGCGTTGCTGCCGCAGCGCAAGGTGGCCGCAACCCTCGAAGATGCGGATCTCCGCGCCGCGGCAGGCCTGCCGCACGCGCTCGATCTCGGCCGGGCTGACGTATGGGTCGGCACTGCCGTAGAGGAACAGGCACGGCAGCGGGCCGACGGCGGGCAGCGACTCGACGATGGGACGCATGCCGGCCGGGCGTGCCCAGCGGCTGGCGGCCACGCCCCGCATGAGGGCACCGGCCCAGCCGCGCCCGAGGAAATGCGCGATGTCGACCGGCGCGCTGTCGAACACCGCGCTGGCGATGGCAGTGCCTTCGGCGGAGCCGCCGTGGGCCGGCGCGCCCAGCGTGCGCCCGGCGCCTTGCGCCAGGCCGTGGATGGCGTGACAGGCGCCGAACGAGGCCCCGAGCAGGTGCAGCGGCAAGTCGGGAAACTGCCGCCGCGCCCAGAGCGCGGCGGAGACCACGTCATCGGGAAACGAGATGCCGCGCAATTCGCTGCTGCCGAAACCCTTGAAGTCGAAGCCGACTGCGTGGTAGCCCGCGCCGCAGAGCCAGCGGTGGTACTGGGCGTGCCAGAAGTAGCTCATTCCGTACTTCAGCAGCGGATGGCACAGCAGCACGGCGCCGCGTGTGGGCACCTGGGTCGAGCGTGCCAGCGCGATCCGCAGCAGGCTGCTGTCGATGCCGCGGATGGCGTGGTGCTCGAGGCCGTGGCCCTGCCCGCCCTGCCAGCCGAGCAGCCGGCCGAACGCCAGGCGCACCAGGGCTTCGGCAACGCGCCGGCGCGGGGCCGATGCGGCGGCAGCCGGTGGAGGATGGACGCTGCCCACGCCTGCGCCGCCCGTCGCCACGCGGCGCGGCCTCATGCCGCCCACTGCCGGGCCTTCATCTCGGCATAGCCGAAAGCGGCCTCGTAGCTCGGCCCGGCCACCCAGGCGCTCAGGAAGTGCACGCCACGCACCGGAAAACCGCGGTGGAACACGTGGCCCGAGAGGTCGGTGCCGACCATGGCGCCGTAGCCGGCGCCGTCGGTGTTGTTGGTGAAGCGCTGGTAGGTGCGCGGCGAGGAGACCTCGCTGAAGGCGACGTGGCCCTGCAGCCCGGGCTTGGCATCGAACAGCCGGCGCTGCAGCACGTCCAGCGCTCGCTGCTTCTTCTGCTTGTAGCCGCGGTCACGGCGATCCGGCCAGTGGGCGATGGAGTCGAGAACGTTCAGGCACACCACGCGGCCGGCGGCCGGGTCGAGCGCGTGGTAGTTGGTCACTTCCATCGGCGACTGCTGCCAGTAGGCGTGCTCGCAGAGGCTGGCGTCGCCGGGGGCGGCCTGCGCCTTTGCGCGCGCGGCCAGCGCCTGCGTGTGCGAGGCGGCAAAGACCATCGTCTCGCAGGAGCCCAGGCCCAGCTCGGCCGGGTCGCGGTCGGTCGTGAGGTAGACGGTCGTGGTCGAGCGCGATGGTTTCAGCGCCTGCAGCCGCGCCTGCACCGCGGCCAGCTGATCGTCCGGTTCGAAGAGCCGGCTCAGTGCGTAGTGCGGTGCCGCGTTGACGTAGACGCGGTCCGACAGGAAGCGTCCGCGGGTGGTGTCGACACCGCTGGCGTGGCCCGTGGAATCGGTGAGGATGCGCGTGACCGTGGTGCCCAGCAGCACCTCGCCGCCGGCATCGGTGATGCGGCGGGCCAGCGTGTTCGACAGCTGTTGCGAGGCACCTTCGACGTAGGCATTGCCCTTGCACAAGGTGGCGTACACCACGTGCAGGAAATAGAGGTAGCCCAGGTCTTCCGGAAAGCCGCCGACGTAGATGCCGGTGGCGCCCAGGATGTCTTGCAGCCAGGGGTCTTCGAAGCGCTGCGCGAGCGCCGCGCTGACGGTGATGGGCTTGAGGTGCCGGTGGGCGTAGCGCAGTTCGGCGAAATCCGCCTCGTAGCTGCCGTCCATCATCTGGAACTGGTAGTAGCCGTGCCGGCCGAAGGTCTCGACTTCATCGAAGAAGGCGCGCAGGGCCTGCGCCTGGGATGGATAACGCTCGACCAGCGCGGCCTCGGCCGCGGGCCGGCTGTTGCCAAGCACGAAGCCGCCGCCAGGCAGGCAGGCCTCGAAGTAGCTGGACGGCACCTTCAGGCGCAGTTCCTTCTCGAGTCCCAGCGCCTCGAACATGCGCCTGAGGTTGCCGCCCTCCCCCATGCCGCTGAGCTTGTGGAGGCTGCAGTCGAACAGCGCCGTGGCCTTGGGGCGGTGGAACACGCTGGCATAGCCCCCGGGCACCGCATGCTTGTCGATGGCCAGGATGCGCGCCTTCGGCTGCCGGGCCAGCACGTGCGCGGCAAACGCCAGGCTGGTGATGCCGGCGCCGACGCAGATCGCATCCCAGTCCGCCGCTGGCGTCACGCCACCTCCAGCTTGCGCAGCCAGTTGTTGAGCGGCGCGAAGCGCTTGCGGTTCAGCGCGGCGTTCGCGGCCGAACCGCGAACCTCGGCGATGCGCTCGGCGTCCTCCCGCGCGATCGGGAAATCGAAGCTCAGGTGCTCGGCGATCTCCGGGTTGTAGGTGAACTGCGGGATCAGCCGCGCGAGCATGCCGCGCAGCACCCCGCGCAGCTGCTGCGCCTGCGGCTCGGGCGCGGTCTCCAGGAAATGCTCGGTCACCCAGCGGCCGAAGGCGATGTGGCGCGATTCGTCCACGTGGTGCTCGTAGAACATCTGGCGCGTGAGCGGCTCGGCCTCGTCGAACTGGCTCGCATGCATCGCGCCCAGCTCGGCCACCCATTCGAGCACCAGCGTGCAGGCGATGCCGAACTCCGGCGGCATCGTCGGCAGCTGGACCGTCAACAGCTCGAAGACGCCTTCGGCGGGGCGGAACAGCGGCAGCTCCGCAATCCGCATGTAGCGCTGGAACATCAGCGTGTGAACGATCTCTTCCTTCGAGAAGATCATCAGGTACTCATGGGCGTCGCGCGACAGCGCGCCGGCATGGCGGTTGATGTAGCCCATGTACAGCGGGGGCAGGGTCTGCTCGAGGGTGATGAACATCGACACGTCGCGCGCGGTCTCCTGCCACGCCAGCTCGTGCCGCTGGTCGATGCTCAGGGCCTCGAAGTACGGCGTGCCGGCGATCCAGCATTGCTCGATCGGCTTGGGCAGCCGGCGCTTGTCCACGCCCTGCTCCCACGGCAGCACCGTGTTGAGGTTCATCGGCCGGTCGTGCGAGCTGTTGATCAGCTTGGCCACGCCGCGGCGGCCGCTGTCGTTCAAGGCGACGAGGGACATGGTGGCCTCCCGCTGTCAGGCCGCGGCGGGCTGTCCGGCCCGCGCGCTCTGCTCTTCGACGTAGCGGCAGACGTCGCCCAGCGTCTTCAGTGCGCCGGAGGCGAACAGCTCCGGATCGATGGCGACGCCGAAGTTCTTCTTGATGCCGACCTGGATCTCGACGTAGTCGAGGCTGTCGAGATCGAGTTCCTCGAGCGTCAGCGTCGGGGCCAGCGCGGCCTCGTCGATGTCCTTCAACTCGAGCACGGCGGTGCGGAGGTACTGGTCTGCTTGCATGGTGTGGGACTCCTGGGGCGGGTGGAAGAAGGATTCAAGGATTGCCGGGCGAGGGTTTGGCCAGCAGGCCGATCTCGACCAGCATGACGAGTTGCCCGTCGCGCACGACCGGCAGCGAGACCGAGCCGGCGAGCTTGTCCCTGCTGGCGACGAGCGCCGGCGGCGCCATCGCGCAGGCGAGTTCGCCGCCGTCGAAGGGCCAGGGGCCGGGGCTGGCGAGGGCCTGCGTGTCGATGCAGACGCTGTGGCTGGCCTGGACGAACAGCCCTTGCGCCGACGCGCCGCCCAGCACCCGCCGCAGTTCCTGCTGCACGCTTTCGGTGACCAGGCCGAGTCGGTGGCGCATGAACTCGGAAAAGACGATCGCATCCAGCGTTATCCAGCCTTCCGCCGCCGCGGGGTAGCTGGCCGCGAAGTGCGCGGCGGCATCGGCCGGGATCGCGGCGAAGTCCCGTTCGGCCAGCGGATGGGCCTGCAGCCAGCCGCCGTGGTCGGCGACCGGGCCGAAGCTGCCGCGAAAGCGCTCGCGCTGGGTCTGCTGGTCCAGCAGCCGGAAGTCCAGCCCGCCGGTACGCGAGGGCTGCAGCGCCAGCACGCTGGTGGCGTCGTGCAGCACGGGGCTGCGGAACAGGGCGTTGAAGCGCAGCCAGCGGGACTCGCGCACCGGCGCGCCGCAGCGGCCCGCGGCATGTGCCTCGGCCAGCGCGAGCTTGATGGGCAGCAGGGCCAGCATGCCGTGCACCACCAGGTCGTCCAGGCCGGCGCGGCGGGCTTGCTCGGCTTCGAAGTGGATCGGGTTGAAGTCGCCGGAGAACGCAGCCCAGTGCTGCACCTCCGGCATTCCGAAGCGCAGCGGCGTCATGCTGCCGCCACGGCTGCCGAATCGACGCGCTCGAGCAGCAGGGCGCAGTTGGCGCCGCCGAAGCCGAAGCTCAGGTTCATCACGCAGTCCACTTGCTCCTGCGTTCGATGCCTGTTGGGCGTGTAGTCGAGGTCGCAGGCCGGATCGGGCTCGTCGAGGTGGATCGTCGCGGGGATCAGTCCGGTCTGCAGCGTCTTGAGGCAGAAGATGGCCTCCAGCGAGCCCGCGGCGCCGATCAGGTGGCCGGTGTAGGACTTCGTGCTCGACATCGGGATCCGATAGGCCGCCTCGCCCAGCGCCGCCTTGAGAGAGTCGGTCTCGTTGATGTCGTTGCGGGGGGTGGACGTGCCGTGCAGGTTGACGTAGTCGATCTGTTCCGGCTGCTTGCCCGCCATCGCCAGTGCAGCGCCGATGGCGCGCCGGCGGGCCTGCAGGTCGTCCGCCGGAGCGGTCATGTCGAAGGCGTCGGAGTAGTTCGCGTAGCCGGTGATCTCGGCCAGGATGGTGGCGCCGCGCTCGCGCGCGTGATCGTAGGACTCCAGGCACAGCACCGCGGCCCCTTCCGACAGCACGAAGCCGCTGCGGCGCTGGCTGAACGGGCAGCAGGCCAGGCGCACGTCGCTCACCTCCTTGCTGAGGGCCTGCATGACGTCGATCGACCAGACGTTGAACACTTCCTTGAGCGATTCGCTGCCGCCGGCCAGCATCACCTTGGCGCGGCCGGATTTGATGACCTCGTAGGCATCGCCGATGGCCATCGTGCCGGTGGCGCAGGCGGCCACCGGGGTGTTCTGGTAGCCGCGGATGTTCCAGTTCATCGACACCGCGGCCGTGGCCACGCTGTTCATCGACATCAGCGTGGAAAAGGAAGAGGCCAGGCCCGATTCGCGGTAGCCGTTGTTGTTGTGGTTGACGGCATCGACCCCGCCCCAGCCGGTGCCGATGATGGCGCCGACGTCGAATGGCGACACGCTGCGGCCGAGTTCGTCGGCCGATCCGAAGGCCATCGTCAGCGCTTCACGCGAGGCCAGCAGCGCATAACGCGCGAACTCCGGCACCATCTTCAGCACCGCCTTCGAGAAGCCTTGGTAGCGCTTCTTGTCCGGCTCGACGAAGCCGAAATAGCGGGCCTTGATGCTGGAATCGGGGAACTCGTGCGGGCGGTAGCCGACGCGGTAGTTCAGGATGCCGTCCCACACTTCAGGGACGTTCTCGCCTAATGCGCAAATGGCGCCGTACCCGGTCACGACGACGCGTTGACTTTCCACAGACACTCTCCGTTAATTGGCTGCGAAACCCATTTGAACGGTCCATGCGCATCGGGACAACTACCGACACTGGTAGGTGTCCGGCGCCGAATGCCGTGGCGCCGGCGGTGTCTTGATATCAATCGAAAAGAGCGGCCGCCGGGAGCAGCGAGACGAGGAGGTCGTCGTCTTCCAGGAGTTCGGCGGCGACCAGGGCTCGCTCGTGCCCCTCGGGGGTGGTGCCGAGGGGCTCGATCGCGGACACGCGCGCCATCACCTGCCGGCGCCGGGGGGCACCGGGCGGGCGGAAGTCGAACAGGATCACCGTGCCGGAGTCCAGCCTGTCGGCGCCGGTGACGAGGATGTCTTCAGCGCCGGTCGCAAGCGCCGGCACGCGCATGGCGTCCGGCCCGAATTCCACGGGGACACGGACCGAGGGGTGGCGCGGTGCCTTGCGGCCCAGCGGGCGCAGGCGCAGCTCGGCCCCACCGGCCTGCATCTGCGCCTGGCAGGCCAGGCGATGGCGCTCGGGCGGCAGGCCCAGCAGTGCCAGCAGCCGCAGCTCGGGCGCCTGCGGCGGCAGCAGCTGGCCGGCGCCTTGCAGCACCTCGACGCGGCAGGTGCCGCAGTTGCCGCGCCGGCAATGAAAGGGCACCGGCGAATCAGCCGCGTCGCACAGCTGGGCGAGGCTGCCGCCTTCGGGTGCCTCGGCGGCCTGCGAGCGGCCGTCCGGACCGATGAAGACGACGGTCGGCATCGCGCACCGTCAGGCGCGCTCGAACTGGCGTGCGGCCCGGCGCGTGTCGTCGTGGTCGTACTGGGCGACCTTGAACTTGCGCAGTTCGCCGGCCGGGGCGGCGTCGACCGGGCCGACGGGCTGGTCGCCCTTGATGGTGACGCGCTCCATCAGGCGGCGCTGCGGGTAGTAGTCGTGCACCGCGGCATGCTGCACCGAGCGGTTGTCCCAGAAGACCAGCGTGTTCGGCGCCCAGCGGTGGCGGTACTGGTGCTCGAGCACCGAGGTGACGCGGAACAGCTGGTCGAGCAGCTGCCGGCTGTCGCGCTCGTCCATGCCCTTGATGAAGCGGGTGTAGTGCGGGTTGACGAACAGCGTCTCGCGGCCTGTCACCGGGTGCACGCGCACCACCGGATGGGTGACGGGCGGGTACTCCTCTTCGCTGCGGCGCAGCTGGCGGCGGCCTTCCTCGGTCTGCGGGAACAGGTACTTGAACGAGGTGAAGTCGTGCACCGCCTCCAGGCCGGTGATGAAGCGCTGCAGCCGGTCGGGCAGCGCGTCGTAGGCGGTGGTCATGCTGTGGAAGCAGGTGTCGCCGCCGACCTCGGGCACGATCTTCGAGTACAGCATGGTGCCCAGCGGCGGGCATCGGCGGTAGGTTTCGTCGCTGTGCCAGCGGTCCGTGAGCACCGGCGGGTTGCCTTCCTGGTAGTCGAAGACGATCAGCTCGGGCACCTTCTCGGAGTTCTCGGCGAAGGGGTGCACCGTGAGCTCGCCGAAATACGCGCCCACGCGCAGCAGGTCGTCGCTGCTCAGGTGCTGGCCGGGGAACACCAGCACCTCGTGCCTGGCCAGCGCGGCGCTGAGCGCATCCACGCGCGCCTCGTCGAGCGGGCGGCTGAGGTCGATGCCGGTGACCTCGCCGGCGAAGCAGGGCGACAGGCGGCGCACCTTGAAGAAGTCGTGCGATGTCTCGGGAGTGGTTGTCATGGCACCGGTCGATGGGGTTGGGAGGCGGCCGGCGCCGAGGCGCCGGCAAGGTGGCTGCGGGTGGCGAACGCGCAGCCGGTGAGCACGAGCGCGCACAGCGCCATCGGCGCGAAGGCCATGGCCGAGACCTTGCTCAGGTCCCATGCCAGGCCGCTTAGCACGGGCACGATGAGCGCGCAGGTGTAGCCGATGGTCAGCATCGCGGCGGTCATGCGGTGCACGTCGTCGGGCGGGCTCAGGCGCGGCGGCAGGGCCAGCATCAGGATCAGCACGGTGGCGGCGGCGAAGCCGACCAGGCCCGCGCCGGCGACCACGGTCGTCCCCTGGCCGAAGACGATGCAGCCCAGCGCCGCCAGGCACAGCACGGCGCTGGCGACGTAGGGCCAGATGCGCCGGACCAGCTGGCCGCTGAAGAACAGCAGCAGGACGGATGCGGGAATCTGCCCGACGTTGAGCGCGATCAGCGCCGGGCCGGTCACGCCTTCATGCCCCGTGGCATGCAGGTAGCGCGGCAGGAAGAAGTTGGTGGCGAAGTAGGTGGCGTTGACGCAGCCCATCATGATTCCCAGGCGCCAGGTCAGTGGGCTGCGCCAGTCGGGCCACCAGCGCCGCGCCGGCGCGCTGCCGGCGGGCACGGGGGCCGGCCGGGGTGCGAGCGCGAGGATCACCAGCCCCACCAGCACGCACAGCACGCCCCACACGACGAAGGCCATGCGCCAGCTGCCCACCAGCGGCAGCACCACCGGCACGGTCAGTGCCACCGGCAGCACTTCGCCGAGCAGCAGGCCGTTGATGTAGACGGCCGTCGCGAAGGCGGTGTGCCCGGGCAGCCATGCCCGCACCAGCGAAGGCAGCGCGGGCTGCATCACCGCGACGCCGAAGCCGGTGAGCACGGTGGCGGCGTACAGGAAGGCGGCGTCGGGGGCCGCGCCCCGCAGCGCCGAGCCGAGTCCGGTGCAGACGATGCCGAAGACCAGCGTGGCCAGCGCACCGAAGCGCGCGATGAACAGCGCACCCGGCACCGCCGCGCACGCGAACAGCGCCGCCGGAATGCCCGAGAGCAGCCCGATCTGCGTCTCCGAGAGCTGCAGGTCGGCATGGATCAGCGAGATCACCGGTGGCGGCGCAAGGATGGTCAGCCGCAGGCAGGCTCCGCCGAGCCACAGCAGGACCAGGCACAGCACGAGCGAGGGCGCCCGCCCGCTGGCCCCCACCGGGAACGCCGCCGTCTTCGCCGTCATGCGACGGCTCCCTGGGCGCGCAGCGCCTCGACCTCGCTGCGGCTGCAGCCCAGCAGTTCCATCAGGACCAGGTCGGTGTGCTCGCCATGTTCGGGGGCCGCCGCGCGCAGCGGGAGCCGGCCGCCGCAGCCTTCGAAGTGCAGAGGCTGCCCCAGCAGCGACAACGGCCCGAGCCGCGGATGCACGACCTGGCCGCTCATGCGCAGGTGCTGCATCTGCGGGTCGTTCATGGCCTGTTCGATGGTGTGGATCGGACCGCTGGGGATGCCCGCGGCATTGAGCTGCGCGACCAGCTCGGCGCTCCCGAAGCGGCGGGTCTTGCCGGCGATCTCGGCGCTCAGGGCCTCGCGGTGCCGGCCGCGCAGCGGCACGCTGCGGTAACGCGGATCGGCCAGCAGCTGCGGCAGCTGCAGGATCTCGCACAGCGCCTTGAACCGAGGCTCTTCGGCCGCCGCGAGCGTGACCTGACCGTCGGCGGTGGGGAACACGCCGGTGGGCATCAGCGTGGGATGGTCGTTGCCCGCCTGCGCCGGCACCTCGCCGGTGGCGAGCCAGCGCGCGACCTGGAAGTCGAGGATGGACATCAGCGATTCGAGCAGCGAGGTGTGCACCCATTGGCCCTTGCCGGTGCGCTCGCGCTGGTACAGGGCGATCAGGATGCCCTGGGACAGCACCATGCCGGCACCGACGTCGGCGACGGCCGCACCGGCGCGCACCGGCCCCTGGCCGGGCAGGCCGGTGACCGACATCAGACCCGACATGCCCTGCACGATCTGGTCGACCGCGGGCCGGCCGCCGTAGGGGCCGTCCTGACCGAAGCCGGAGATGCTGCCGCAGATGATGCGCGGGTTGAGGGCGGCCAGCGTCTCGTAGTCGGCACCGAGCCGGTGTTTCACCTCGGGCCGGAAGCTTTCGAGCACGACGTCGGCCCGGCGTGCCAACGCGTGAAAGACGCGGCGGCCCTGCGGATGCTTCAGGTCCAGCGCCAGGCTCTGCTTGTGGCGGTGCAGGTTCTGGTAGTCGAAGCCCTCGCGGGCGCCGCCCATGCTGTCGCCCGCGTCGGACGGCGATTCGATCTTGATGACGCGGGCGCCGCCGTCGGCGAACAGGCGCGAGGCGACCGGGCCGGCGCGGTGGCGCGTGAGATCGAGGATGAGCAGCTGGTCGAGCGGCAGGGGGTGCATCGGATTCATTCGTCGTGCACGGACGCTCAGAGGGGAAAGACCAGCGAGTCGGGCATCACCCGCGCATCCAGCACGCACAGGCGGCTGCGAAAGCGCAACTCGTCGCCGTCGCGAGCGATCACGTCGATGCTGCGGCCGCAGGCCAGCAGCCGGCTCGGTGCGTCGCCCACGCTCTCGTAGACGGCGAAGCTCGCGCAGGCCTCGGCGCCGCCGTCGGCATCGACCCGCGTGAGCCGCAGCCCGCTGAGCATGCGGCGCTGTACGCGGCGGCGATGGAACACCGCGCTGCGCAAGGCTTCGGCGCGATCGCGCAGCATGCCCTGCCCCTCGCACAGCACGAAGCACAGCGGCAGGCCGCGCTCGAGGTTGTCGCGCGTGGTCAGGCGGTAGTGGCCGTCGGCGGTGAAGAAGCCGGGCCACCGTTCGATCGCGGCGTCGTCCAGCGCCTCGTTGTAACGCGCATAAAGCTCGGCGGCGTCGGCCGCGAGTTCGCGCTGGCGGGACGTGATCAGCATGGGTCGTCCCCCATCACGTGCCGATAGTGCTGGTGGAAGCCGCGGATCGCCGATTCGGTGAGCATGTGGTCGGCCGAGCCGGTGCCCTCGCCCGCCTCGAGCACGGCCACGCCGTGTCGCGCGGACGCGGCGGCACCGGCCTGCGAGATGGCCAGCACCTCGTTGTCGTCGATGGTGACCAGGCCGCTGGGGCCGAGCAGGTTCGCCTGCGCCAGGCGGCGCGCCAGCATCTCGGGCGTGTCGGACCCGTAGCCGAAGAAGGTCCAGCTCTTGATGCAGGCATCGGGGCCATCGGGCCGCACGTGCCGCATGGCCAGGCAGTTCATCTGCTGCAGCACGATCAGGTTGGGCCAGATCGTCAGGATGGCGCCGGTGCCGTGTTCGTATTCGCGCTGGTGCGCGATGAGCCGGGGGTCGGCGAGGCGGAAGCCGCCGGCGGCGGCGGGGGCCGCATCCTCGTCGGCCGCGGCGCCCGCGGGCCTGAACGTGGCGGTGGAGGCCAGCACGCTGTGGCGCCCGCTCGGGTCGACCACGACCTCCGTCTCCTGGTCGGAACGCCAGATGCCGAAGGTGACGAAGAACGAATGCAGCAACGCGGCGTGGAAGGGATCCTTCAGGTTCTCGACCTGCAGCTTCCAGTTGGCGTGCACGCGATGCTGCATGCTGCCGATCACCTTGAGCGGCCGGCCATCGCAGACCCGGTCGAACCACGCCAGCATCGTGGGCCCGAGGTACTCGTCGAGCGGCTCGACGTCGTGCGCGTGGCTCGCGAACACCACGCCGTGCCGTTCGGCGACCTTCAGCTGCTCCAGGGCGTGTTCGGCCGGATCGAAACAGGCCGACATGCCGCCCTTGCCCGCGATGCCGCGGCGAAACGGTATGCCCACGAGGCTGCCGTCGAGCCCGAACGACCACTGGTGGTATGGGCAGGTGAACACCTTGGTGCTGCCGCGGGCCTCCTGGCACACCTGCGCCCCGCGGTGGGTGCAACGGTTGACGAAGACGCGCAGCTGGCGGTCGCGGTCGCGCACCAGGACCACCGGCGCATCGCCCACCCAGGCCTGCTGGAAGTCGCCGGGTTCGGGCACCTCCGAGGCCAGGCCCACGTACTGCCAGGCGCGGCCGCGGAAGATGCGTTGCAGTTCGCGCTGGTGGACCGAGGGCTCCGTGTAGACCGCGAGCGGAATGCGGCGCGTTCCTTCAGACGGCCAGGGCGGCATCCGCATCGCTGTTGTCCCGTTGCTGCGCGGCAGCGGCTTCATCACCGGCGTGATGCACCACCAGGTCGGCGATGCGGCCCATCAGCGTGCCCAGCATCGCCCAGCCCTGGCGCTGGATGTCGAACAGCGCCCGGCCGTCGTCCGGCTGCAGCTTGCGCAGCAGCGCATGGCCCATCTCCACATGCCCATCGTCGGCCACCTTGTGGACGTCGAAATGCTCCTTCACGTCGCTGGCGGCCATGGCCGGGTGCACGTGCTTGTAGAAACAGGTCGCCGAGGCCTCGACCACCAGGTGGATCAGCACCACCTTCTCGGCATCGCCGATGAGGCCGGTCTTCCACGGAAACCAGGCGCAGGAGGCTTCGAGCACCGGGTCGAAGATGGTCTGCAGGTCGCGGCGGTTCTTCGCGAGGTCGCGGTTGTGGCCGAGTTCCTCGATCAGGTGGCACCAGGCCAGTTCCTCGAAATCAGGATGTTGCACGGTCATGGCGCGGGCCAGCACCATCTTCTGGAACTGGTTGGACCAGACCTGGAAGCAGTCGAGGAAGCGGCTCTTGGCCTCGGGCTTGTTCAGCAGGCCCCCGCGCACCAGCGCGAACAGGCGGTGCTTGTCGAAGCGCTCGATGTATCGCTCGTTCTCGAGGGACAGCTGTTCGACGATGCTCGATGCGGCCCGGCCCTGGGCGCGGGATTCGGGCGCGAAGGTGGCCCACGGGTCGTCGATGTCCTCGTACAGCCCACGCGAATCGAACTGCAGCGACAGGCCCCAGAAGCCGTGGGGCGGCATGCCGATGAAGCCGTGCGGGCGGCCCGGTGGCACGAGCAGGATGTCGCCGGCGTTCATCGCCGCGCGCACGTCGCCCAGCGTGCGCGCGCCGCCCTCGCAGATCAGGATCATCGAATCGACCGGGTGGATGTGCTCGTCGAGCCGTTCACCGGCCTCGAGCCGGACCCAGGCCATGGAGATGCGGTTGTCCTTGGGCAGGAAGTCGACCAGCGCGGCGTTCTTCGTGAAGTCCTTGACGTGGCCCAGCCAGTGCTCGACACCGTCGACCACCACCGTTCGCATCGAAGGAATGTCCTCTCGCCTGACCAGCGTGACACTCGATTCGCCTCTACTCATCGCTCCACCTTTCAAGGAGTTGGACTCAAGTCGCGGGACATTGGCGGCCGGCAGAACTGCGCCGCCCGCACCGGGCGGGTGGAACCATCGATTCGTCGATCGGGCCATGACGCCATGAATCGCCCGCCGGACGGGCGGCGCGAGACATCGATGGCAGAAGGGACTCGGCGCCACCGGCGGCACGGCCAGCCTGTGCGCAAGCCACTGCGCCTGCCGCTGTCTTTGCTTTGTATTCTTCGCCCCTCTCCGGGGCAACTACCATCTCTGGTAGGTGGCCTGCTGCCGCGGGCGCACCGGCGCCACGCCGGGGCGCGGAGGGCATCGGGGCGCTTCCCTCGGCTCCATCCTCTCAATTGCTGATAACCCTGAATGCGCGCGTAACACGCTGTCAGGTCGACACATTCGCTCAGGGTGTCGGTCCCAGAATCAGCCTAAGGAATCAAGTCGCTTCTGCTTGACAGCTACCCTCCAAATGAGGTGGGAAAGGACCATGTGACGCCGCCGTGACAGCGGCGCGGCGGGTTGCTGCGGGCGGGGGCAACCGAAGGGACCGCGATGAAGGGCTGGCAGGAAGACTTGTTGAACGCGCTCGAGGGCAAATCCACCGAGCGCGAGTTGTTCGAGCGCATCGCGGCCGCGGCGCGCTTGTTGGGTTTCGAGAACTGTGCCTACGGGCTGCGCCTGCCGCTGCCCCTGTCCAACCCCCGGACCTTGCTGTTCAACGACTATCCGGTGGCGTGGCAGCAGCGCTACCAGGAGATGGACTACCTGCGCCGGGACTCCACCGTGCTGCGCGCGCGCCGCTGCCAGAAGCCGATGGTGTGGTCGGACGAGGTCTTCACCTCGGCACCGGCGCTGTGGCGCGAAGCCCAGGACTTCGGCCTGCGGGTGGGCTGGGCCCAATCGAGCCTGGACGCCAACGGCCTGGGCGGCATGCTGACGCTGGCGCGCGGCGCCGATCCGCTGACGGCGCAGGAGCTGGCGGCAAAGGAACCCAGGATGCGCTGGCTGGTCAGCGTGGCGCACGCGGCGATGTCGCGCAGGCTGTCGCCGCGCTTTGCGGACACCATCCGCAGAGGCCTGACCGAGCGCGAGATCGAGGTCCTGAAGTGGACGGCCGATGGCAAGACCTCCGGCGAGATCTCGGGGATCCTGGCCGTGTCGGAGAACACGGTGAATTTCCACGTCAAGAACGCCGTCTGCAAGCTGCAAAGCGCCAACAAGACATCGGCCGTGGTCCGCGCGGCCATGCTGGGCCTGCTCAACTGAGCGTCGCCCTCCCCCCTCCATCAGCCAGCCCTGGCCGCACCGCTTCGGTGCGACCACCCCGACATTGGGGCGTGCGGCGCGCGGCCGCGCCGGCCGGGCATGCACGCCTTGGTGCATCGGCCCCCGGATTCCCTGTGAACCGGGCTGGCCCGGCTCTTGCACAAGCCCTTGCAGTTTTCGCGAAGGCGTCCACTGACGAGGGTGGACCGGGCCGCCCGGCCCTTCGCAGTCCCGGTGGCTGGCACCGCCACGGCATGCGCCCGCCTTGGGCGCTGATTGGCCGGCCGACGAGTGTCCGCCTTCATCCGTACGCATGCCGCGCCGGGACCCTTCCGCCGTCTCCCCAGAAAGAGCACTCCCCATGAGGATCGTCGTCATCGGCCATGGCATGGTCGGCCACCAGTTCCTGCAGACCCTCGCCGAGACGGGTCTTTCCGGCGCCGAGGTCACGGTGCTGTGCGAGGAGCCGCGGCCGGCCTACGACCGGGTGCACCTGTCCGAGTTCTTCTCGGGCAAGACGG
>CAMLJY010000101.1 GCA_946480465.1 uncultured Burkholderiales bacterium | reverse complement strand
GCCTGCTGCGCCGCGGGCAGGTTCACCAGCGCGCCGTCCTGCGTCCAGGCCGAGGCGTCGTCGGCCAGGCGCTGCAGCAGGTCGCCGTAGGCGGCCAGCATGTCGTCGAGCATGTCCTTCGGGAAAAGGCCGTCCACCGCGTCCCAGATCAGCACCAGCGTGCCCTCGGTTTCCTGCATCTGGTGGTCCAGCCAGATCTGCGGCGTCTGCGTGATGCCGTCGACGTACCGTCCGAAGAAGTACATCTCGTCCATCGTGCCCTGCTGCGCATCGAGCGCGAGCATGCTGGTGAAGACGACCGGCATGCCCGCGCCGGGCACGTTGCCCAAACGCCGCATGCGTTCGCGCAGCACGCGCATGCCGCTGTACTCGCGGTGCTCCAGGTCCTGCGCCAGCTGCAGGTTCAGGCGCACCAGGCGCTGTTCAAAGCTGTCGCCCGGCTCGGCCGTCACCGCCAGCAGGTTGGTGGTGGTGAAGTCGCCGATCAGCTGCCCCACCTCCGGGTGCACCGGGAAGCGGTTGTACAGGGTGACGTTGAGCGTGAAGTCGCGCTGGCGCGACCAGCGCCGCAGGACTTCGGAGAACGCCGCCATCAGCAGCGTGCTCGGGGTGGCGCCGCGCTGCTGCGCGCGGGCCTTGAGGCGCAGCCAGCGCTCGGGCGCCACGGTGAGGGTCCGCCGCACGAAGCGGGGCTGGCGCAGTTGCCGTGGCTGCACGGCCAGCGGCAGCTCGGGGGCGGGCGGCAGCGTGTCGAGCCGGGCCGTCCAGTAGGCCTGCGCGCGCTGGAACGACGGCAGCTCGGGCAGCCGGCGCTCGAATTCGGCGTAGTCGCGGTAGGACAGCTGCAGCGCGGCCGGGCACCACGACGGGTCTTCGTAGAAGCGCCGCCATTCCTGGAAGAACAGGAACATGCTCGAGGCGTCGACCAGCAGCACGTCCAGGCTGATGAAGAGGCGCAATTGGTCGTCGTCCAGCCGCGCGGCCTGAACCTCGAACAGCGGCCAGGTGTCCGTCGGGCGGCGGTTGTGCGACAGGCGACGGCGGGTGTTGACCAGCACCGCTTCGCGTTCGGGCGCCGGCCGGCCGCGCAGGTCGTGCGTGGCGATGCGGTAGGGCGGCACCTCCGGCAGGATGCGCTGGCGGCCGTCGGGGTCGATGACCGCGCGCAGCATGTCGTGGCGGACGACGAGTCTTCGCAAGGCCTCTTCGAGGCGTTCCAGCGCCAGGCCGGATCGTTCCAGCTCGATGTAGAAGTGGGTGCCGCCGCCCAGTTCCACGTAGTCGGCGCGGCCCGTCCAGAAGGCCTGCTGGACGTCGGTCAACGGGAAGGGTTCGTGGCGACTGGTGGGGTCGGGCTCCAGCGCAGGCAGCGCGTCCAGCGGCTGCTCGCCGCGCTGCAGCAGCTGCACCAGTTCAGGCTTGGCCGCCCGCAGGCGCTCGCGCAGCGGCTCGGTCAGTGCCCCCTTGGGCGCGTCGATGCCCAGCCGCTCGCCATGGAGCCACAGCCGGATGCCACGCTCGCGCAGCTCGGTCAGCAGTTGCTGCATTGATCCTGTTTCCTATTTCAGGAGTTGAGCGGCCACGCGCTCGGCCAGCAGCACGCAGCTGAGGTTCGTGGGCGCGCTGGGCATGGTGGGCATCAGCGACGCATCGGCCAGCCACAGGCCGGGTACGCCGTGGACCTGGCCGAAGGGGCCGGTCACGGCGTCCGCGTCGTCTTCGCGGCCCATGCGGGCGGTGCCGACGGGGTGGCGCATCGGGCGGTTGAAGGCCTGGGTGGCGCGTTCCAGCGCGGTGTCGGATTCGACGATGGCGCCGGTCCACGCGAAGATGCGGCCGATGCGGTGGCCGAGGGCGCCGCCTGTCAGCACCGCCCAGGCGCGGCGTGCGCCCTCTTTCAGCCGCACGGAGTCGGCGCGCTCGGTGCCGCAGTTGACAACCACCTGTGCTGCCACGGTGGGGTCGGCGCTGCGCAGGCGGACGAAGCCGCTGGACACCGGCTTCATCAGGCAGGCAGCGACGCCCACGCCCACCGGCGAGCCCAGCGCCGCCTGCAGCATGGGCACGGCGGCAGTGTCGATGCCGCTCAGCACGTACAGGTGCATGTCGCTGCGGTGGGGGCTGCCGCCGGCGGTGTAGCGCGCCATCACCTGGTGCGCGGGCTCGCCCAGCCGGCAGCTGCCGGGCGTGGGCGCGGCCCACAGGGCGACCGTGGGATGTTCGATCAGGTTGCGGCCCACGCCCCGCAGCGCGGCGCGCACCGGGATGCCCAGGGCTTCCAGCTGGTGCGGATCGCCGATGCCCGAGCGCAGCAGGATCTGCGGCGTGGCCAGTGCGCCGGCGCACAGGATCACGCGGCGTGCTGATACGCGAACGACGCGGCCATCGACCTGCACCTCGGCACCGCTGCATCGGCCGCCGGCATCCCAGGTGAGCGAGCGCACGGTGGCATGGCCGCGGATGGCCAGGTTGGCGCGGTCGCGCACCGGCGCCAGGTAGGCGAGCGCGGTGGACATGCGCACGCCACCGCGGATGTTGCGCGGGATGGCGCCCACGCCGTCGGCGTCGGGCGCGTTGTGGTCGGCGCAGGCCGGCATGCCCAGCGCCAGGCAGGTGTCGAGGAAGGCCGCCTGCATGGTGGTCAGGCCTTCGCGCCCTTCGCGGTGGATGGGCAACGGACCACCGCTGCCGTGCAGCGCCGGGTCGCCGGCGGGGTCATCCTCGATCGCTCGCAGCTGCGGCAGCACCTCGGCCCAGGACCAGTGGCCGCCGCAGGCGCGGTTCCACTCCTCGTAGTCCTCCGGCAGGCCGCGCAAGGCCAGCGTGGCGTTGATGGCCGACGAGCCGCCGACCAGCCTGCCGACCGCGTAGTCGAACTGGTTGGCCGGATCGGCGGGCCGGCCGGCCGGTTCCTCGCGCAGCAGGGCCGGCACGTTCCAGTGGTGGCCGGTGAGCACCGGCACGTTGGCATCGAGCAGTTCGGCCGGCATGTCGGGCACCGATGGGTGGTCGGCACCGGCTTCCAGCAGCAGCACGCGCCGGCGCTGGTCAGCCGAGAGGCGGCTGGCGATCACGGTGCCGCAGGAGCCGGCACCGACGACGAGGTCGTCCACCACCGCGTCACTGGTCAAAGGGTCGGGCTGTTTCATGCGGGGGTCACCGTGGTCAGGGGCCGGGCCGGGGTGCCGGCGGGTTCGGCGGGGTCGGATGGCAGCCAGGCCAGCACCCGCTCGATCACGGCCGTCAGCGTGGGCGGCCGCAGGAGGTCGAAATGGGTCGCGGCGACGCCGTGGGCGGTGACGTGCGGGCTCAGGAGCCCCCAGCCCCAGTCGGCACGGCCCGCGGCGCGGTGCCGCACGAACTCGCTGACCTGCCCCTGCGTGGCACGCAGCACCAGGGTGTTCAGTGCCATCGGCTGCGCGCGGTGGCGCCGGCTGGCGCGCACCACTTCGCTGAAGGTCCGGAACAAGGCCAGCAGTTGGACCGGATCGCGGCCGAGCGGCAGGCCGTGCCGCTGCAAGGCCTCGGCCAGGCGCCGGATGCGCTCGTCCACCGGCGCGCGGCTGCGCAGGACGGCCCGGGCGCGGGCATGCACGGCGGGCTCCAGCTCCAGGTCGTCGACGAACCAGCGCAGCAGTTGGTCGTCACTGCTGTCGTGGGGGTCGATCGGCGCCGGGCTGTCGATGACGAGCAGGCCCCGCACCTCGCGCCCGGCGCGTTGCAGTTGCACTGCCATCTCGTGCGCGATGGGCGCGCCCGACGACCAGCCGCCGAGCCACAGCGGGCCTTCGCGGTGGACGCGGGCCAGTGCTTCGACATAAGCCTTGGCAAAGGCCTCGACGGGGCGGGCGCCGTCCTGCGCCGGTTGTTCGATGGCCTGCAGCCCGTGGACCGGACGCCCGAGTGCCGCGGCCATGGCGTGATAGCACATGACCTGGCCGCCGGCCGGGTGGACCAGGAACAGCGGCTCCCCGGCGTGGCCCGTGGCCAGGGGCACCAGGCACGAGGCGACGCCCGCCATTGCCCCTGGCGCTGCGAGGCGCGCGGCCAGCGCACGCACGTTGCGGGCTTGCAGCAGGTCGGCCAGCGACAGCTGGACGCCCAGCTGCCCGGACGCCCGCGCGACGATGCGAACAGCCTCGAACGACTGGCCGCCGAGGTCGAAGAAGTCGTCGGTGACGCCGGCCTGGGGCCGGCCCAGCACCTCGCGCCAGATGTCCAGCAGCTGGCGTTCGGTGCCGTCGCGCGGCGGCTCGGAGGCCGCGACGGCGGCCGGGCGCGGTTCGTCCACCCGCGGCAAGGCCTGGCGATCGACCTTGCCGTTGACGTTCAGCGGCAGCTGGTCCAGCAGCCGGTACAGCCGCGGCACCATCGGGTCGGGCAGCGTGCGCGCCAGCGCGGCCTGCAGTGCCGCCGGCTCGGGCGCCGCGCCGAGCGTGGGCACGACGTAGGCGGCCAGGCGCGGCGTGCTGCCGCGCGGCCCGGCCTGCACGGCCACCACCGCGGCCTGCACGCCCTCGCAGCGCAGCAGCGCGGACTCGATCTCGCCCAGTTCGATGCGGTGGCCCTGGATCTTGACCTGCGCGTCGCGCCGGCCCAGGAACTCGATCAGGCCGCCGGGCAGATAGCGCCCGATGTCCCCGGTGCGGTACAGGCGTTCGCCGGTGGCGGGGTGGGTGATGAAGCGTTCGGCGGTGCGGGCCGGGTCGTCCCAGTAGCCGCGGGCCAGGCCGTCGCCGCCGATGTACAGCTCGCCGGGCACCCAGTCGGGCGTGGGCCGGCCGCACTCGTCCAGGACCTGCCAGGGCTGGTTCTGCATCGGCTGGCCGTAGGGGATGCTGGGCCAGGACGGGTCGACCGCGCCGATCTCGTAGACGATGGACCACACCGACGCCTCGGTCGCGCCGCCCAGGCTGACGATGCGTGCATTCGGCGCGATGCCGCGCAGGCGGTCGGGCAGGTCGACGGGAATCCAGTCGCCGCTGAGCATCACCAGCCGCAGGTGCGGCAGCTGCGCGCCGCGCAGCGTTGCGGCCTCGGCCAGCAGCACGGCCAGCGGCGGGGCGGAGTTCCATACCGTCACCTGCTGCGTGGCCAGCAGGTCCAGCCAGTGGGCCGGGTTCAGCGCCTCGCGCGGCGCCGGGTACACGAGCGTGGCACCGGCCGCGGCGGCGCCGAAGATGTCGTAGACCGACAGGTCGAAGCCGCAGGACGACACGCCGAAGAGCCGGTCCGCGGGGCCGACGCCGAAGCGTTCGTTGACGTCGCGCACGGTGTTGGCGGCGGCGCGGTGCTCGATCATCACGCCCTTGGGCTGGCCGGTGGAGCCGGAGGTGTAGATGACGTAGGCCAGGTCGCCGGTGCTGCCGGCATCGGTGACCGGTGCGTCGCCTGCCGCGGCGTGGCTGGCCGGCGCTTCGACGCCGGGCACGACGACCCGCACGCCCGCCGGCCAGGCCAGGCGCTCCGCCCTGTCCGCAGAAGGTACGACGACGCAGTGCGCGCGGCTGTTGCCGAGCAGGTGCTCGCGGCGTGCATCGGGCAGGGCCGGGTCGATGGGCACGTAGGCGCCGCCGGCGCGCAGCACGCCGTGCACCGCGGCCAGGAAGCCGAAGTCGCGGTCGGCGACGATGGCCACCGTGTCGCCGCGGCGCACGCCTTCGGCGCGCAGGCGCTGGGCGATGGCCGCGGCAGCTGCATCCAGTTCGGCGTGGCTGTGGCGGGCCTGCGGGGTCAGCAGCGCGATGCCGTGCGGGGCGGTTCGGGCGGCGTGGCGCAGCCCTTCTTCCAGGCGCTCCTGCGGCAGCGGGCGCGGCAATGGCGTCAGCCGCGCGCGCGCCTCCAGCTGGTCGGCCGGCGTGAAGGCCGGGGCCACCTGCGTCCAGGCGGCCGCGTCGTCGCACAGGCGGCCGACCAGGCCGGTGTAGGCCTGCCACATCGCGTCGGCCAGGCCGGCGGGAAAGGCGTCCTCGATCAGGTCCCACACGCAATGCAAGCGGCCATCCGGCAGCGCGAAGAGCTGGTTGTCGAGCAGGACCTGCGGGGTTTCCAGGCACACGAAGCCGGGTCGTTCGTAGCGCTCGGCGAACAGCGCGCTGCCGGCCACGTAGGGCGCCGGTGCGCGGCCGAAGCCGTCGGCGCGGCGGTTCAGGGCCTGCAGCACGCGGCGGCCGCCCCAGTGCAGGTGCTGCATGTCGCTGGCCACCTGCTGCTGCAGCCGGCGCGCCTGCATAGCGAACGTGCCGTCTCCACGCAGGTCCACTTCCAAAGGGTAGAGCGAGGCGAAGTTGCCCAGCAGCTCCCAGATCTCGGGGTGCAGGTCGAGCCGCCGCGTGACCATGTTGCTGAGCACGAAGTGGCGGCTGTTGCTCCAGGCGGACAGCACCTCCGCATAGGCGGTGAAGAGCGCACTGGTGGGCGTGAGGCCATGGCGGCGGGCGGACTGCTGCAAGGCCTGCCAGCGCTCGGGATCGACCAGCAGTTCGCGCCGGACGAGGCGCGAGCGCGTGCGCCGGTCGATGGCGGCACGCAAGGGCACGGCGGGCGGGTCGGGCAGGCGCGGCACGCGCTCCTCCCAGTAGCGGCGCGCGGCGATGCCGGCGGGCAGTTCGGCCAGGCGTTCCAGCGCCAGCACGGCGTCCCGCGTGCCGAGCGTCAGCGCCGGCAGCCGCAGCGCGGGGTCGTGGTAGCAGCGCTCCACCTCGTTCACGAGCCGGGCCGAGGCCTGGATGTCGAGGAAGAAGGTGTTCGCGTTGTAGTGCACGCGGTGGCGCACGCGACCCTGGCTGGTCCAGCGGGACACCTGCAGGTCCAGCCAGGGCCAGCGGTCCAGCGGCAGCTCGCTGCGCATCATCCGCGCGCGGCGCTCGGCCAGTGCGTCCGCGGCTTCGGCGGTGCCGAGGCTGCCCAGGTCGTGCAGCATGCAGCGCAGCGGCGCGGGGTCGCGCACCGCCTGCAGCTGGCCATCGCTGCGCAGCACGACGATGTCGCGCCCGTGGCGCTGCAGCGTGCGGTTCCACGCGGCCTCATAACGCGCGACGTCCAGGTCATCGAAGTCCTTCTCGGCATAGGCGTGCGGCCGCACGTGCCATTCCATGGCCGCGTCCTGCGCCAGGTAGAACCCGCCCTGCAGGTCGGACATCGGGAAGGGCTCGTGCGCCCGCGCCAGGTCCGGCACGCAGGGCGGCAGGGCCTGCGGCGCCTCACCGGCGGACTCGCGCAGCTGCTGCAGGATGGCGGGCCGGTGCCGGCGCAAGGCATCGCGCAGTGCATCGGTCAACGCGCCGCGCGGGCCGTCGACCTGGATCGATTCGCCCTGGGCGCGCAGCTGCAGGCCGCGCCGCCGCAGTTCGGCGAGGCATTCGACGAGATTCATAGCAGGACGGTCTCGAGGTCGTCGGCGTCGGCCTGCGGGCCGCCGTCGGAACGGGTCAGTTGCCGCAGCAGGATCTGCTGCAGCAGCGTGTCGGCGATTTCCCCGGCGGTGGCCCCGCCCATCACCTGCTGCAGGCTCAGCTGGACCTGGCATTGCGCCAGCAGGCGCTGACGCAGCTGGATCACCATCAGCGAGTCGAGTCCCAGGCTGTTCAATGCCTGCTCGGCAAAGCCGCTGCGTGGCCCGGGCAGGCCGGCGCCCGCGGCAGCCCCCGTGGCCGGCCCGCGGGCGCGGGCGATCTGCGCGTGCAGCAAGTCCAGCAGCCGCTCCCGGGCTTCGGCCGCGGTCAGGGCCGGCCAGTCGATGGCGGGCGCCTGTGTGGCCGCTGCATGGGGCGCCACGGTGTCCAGCAGGCTGAACGGGGTGTTGCGCCCGCCCGCGGCCAGCAGCGCGTCCCAGTCCACGCGCACGACGGCGGCCTGCGGGTGCGGCTGCGCCAGCAGCCGCTCGAAGGCGTGCATGGCCTCGGCGGGCGCCAGCGGGAAGAGGCCGTTGGCCTGCATGCGCTGGTCCAGGCCGCGGCGCGCGGCCATGCCCACGTCGGCCCAGGGCCCCCAGTTGATCGCCAGCGCCGGCAGGCCGGCGGCATGGCGGTGCAGGGCCAGCGCATCGAGGAAGCTGTTGGCCATGATGTAGCTGCCCTGCCCCGGGCTGCCGACCAGCGAGGCCAGCGCCGAGTAGAAGACCAGGAAGTCGAGGTCGAGGCCCAGGCTCAGCCGGTGCAGCAGCCAGCTGCCGCGTACTTTGGGCTCCATCACGCGCGCGCAGGCAGGACCGGTGATCGCGTCGAGCATCGCGTCTTCGGTGATGCCCGCCGCGTGCACGATGCCGCGCAGCGGCGGCAGCGTGCGGGCCACGTCGTCGAAGAGCTGCCGCATGGCAGGTTCGTCCGCCACGTCGATGGCGCGTGCGGTGAGCTGGATGCCGCCGATGCGCAGCCTGTCGAGCCAGTCGAGGTCGGCGGGCAGGCGGCGGCCGATCAAGACCAGCGACCGTGCGCCCCGCCCGGCCAGCCACTGCGCGGCGAGGCGGCCCAGGCCGCCGAAGGCGCCGGTGACCAGGTAGCTGGCGTCGGCGCGCACGGGTGGCGGTGGCGCTGCCGGTGGCGATGCGGGCGGCATGACGGCGTCGTCCAGCGGCACCAGGCGCGCCTCGTGCCACTGGCCGTCGCGCAGGGCCAGGTGGCCGGTGCCGCCCAGGGCCCGGACGCGGGCCAGCAGCGCCTGCAGCGGCAATTCGCCAGCGCCGCGCGGCAGGTCCACCTGCACGCAGTGCAGCCCGGGGTGTTCCCACGCAATGGCGCGCGTGAGGCCGGTCCACGGGCTGCCGGCGAGCGCGGCCGCATCGGGGGCGGCGTCCGGCCCGAAGGCCGCGTGCGTCACGAGCACGAGAGGTGCATCGTCCTCGCGGTCCGTGCGGGCGAGGAAGCGGCGCACCGCATCGAGGCCGCGCAGCGCCGTGTCGCGGGCGGCCGCCCAGGGGCCCGCGTCGGAACCGGGAGCCGGCTGCACGGCCCGGTCGAGCAGCATCAGCCCGGCCACGCGGCGGCCCGGTGCGGCTGGCGGCTCGGGCGCATCGGCCCGTGCGGCGGGGAGCCCCAGGCGGGCGAACTCGGCGGCCCAGGCATCCAGCACCGCAAAGTCGGGGCCGGCCAGCAGCCAGGCGGGCGCGGCGGCGGGCGGTGGTGGAAGTGCTGCGGCGGCGGGCGCGGGTTGCCAGCGGACGCCGTAGCAGCGCAGGGCCGGCGCGGCGCTGGCTGCACGGCTGCCCGCCGCGCGCAGCGCGCTGCCCGCGCGCCGGAAGCGCAGTCCCCGCATCTGCACCAACAGCCGGCCCTCGGGATCGAAGACGTCGAGATCGACGATGCGCTCGCCGTCGGCCGTGGGTTCGCGGCCGTCCAGCACGCACCACAGGGCACGCCCCAGCGGGTGGTGCACCACCAGCCGGTCGATGCCCACGGGGACTTCGGGGGCGGCATCGGGGCCATCGAACAGCGCGCCGATGAGGTGGAAACAGGCATCCAGCGCGACCGGGTGCAGCAGGTAGGCGCCGGCGTCGGCGGCCACGGCCGGCACCTCGATGCGGCCCTCCACCCGCGTGCCCTCGCGCCACAGCTGGCGCAGGCCGCGGAAGTCGGGACCGTAGTCGATGCCGAGGCGGCAAATGCCTTCATAGAAGCCGTCCAGCGGCACCGGCTGCAGCCCCGGGCGGCGCGGCATCGCCGGCGTGGCCGGCTGGTCGGCCGCTTCCGCGTGGCCGCTCAGGTGCTGCTGCCAGGCGCCGTGCGCTTCGCTGCAGCAGTGCACGGCACCGTCGGCCGAGACGCTGGCGCGCACGCGCACGGGGTGGTCACCGGCCGCCCACTGCAGCGGCGATTCGAGGCGGATGCGGCCGAGTGCGGCAGGGCGCGACGGCTGCGCCTCGCGCAGCGCCGCCAGCGCCCATTCGAGCATGGCCGAGCCGGGCATCACGGGCACGCCGAACACCCGGTGCTGGTCGATGAAGGCTGGCGCGGCAGGGCTGAGCTGGTGCTCGAAGACACTGCTGCCGGGCTCGTCCCGGCGGACGCCGAGCAGGGGATGCAGGCTGCCGGTCATGCCAGGTGGGCTCCTTGCGATGAGGGCGGCAGCGCATTGGCCAGCGCTGCTGCGGGGGTTTCGGCCAGGGCCGCGATCGCGCTGGTGAATGCCGCGAGGCCTGGGTGATCGAACAGCTGCTGCAGCACGCCGGCCTGCGCCCAGTGCTCGAGCCGGAAGCGCCGGCGCACCTGGTCGGCGAGGCGGATGGCGGCCAGCGAGTCGCCGCCGGCCGCGAAGAAGCTGGTGCGTTCGTCGAAGTGGTCGTGCGCCAGCACGTCCTGCCACAGCGCGCGCATGGGCTCCAGCAGTGCCGAGCCCGCGGCCGAGAGCCCGGCCGGCTCCGCTGCCATGGCGCCCGCGTCGCCGTGCGCGGTGGAAGGTGCTGCTGCGGGGGACGCGGCGGAGGACGTGAGCGCGACAGGCGCCAGCTCGCGCAGGTCGCCGGGCCATGGCCCGGTCCAGCAGCCGGGGTCGTCGGCCAGGCGGCACAGCCAGCGCTGGTAGAGCACCAGCATGCGCTCGACCGCGCCGGGCGGGAACAGCTCGTCCACGGCGTCCCAGTACAGCATCAGCCGGCCTTCGCGCTCGCTCATCTGGTGGTCCAGCCAGACCTGCGCGGTCTCGCTGAGTCCGGCCACCACCTCCCCGCCGAAGGCGATGCCGCCGGCCGTCGCGTCCTGCCCGTCCAGCGCGAGCGTGCTGGTGAAAACGACGGGCATGCTGGCGGCCGGCTTCAGGCCGAGCCGGCGGTTGCGGTCGCGCAGCACGCTCATGCCACCGTACTGGCGGTGCTCCAGGTCCTGCGCCAGCTGGTCCTGCACCTGCCGCAGCCGGTCGGCGAAGCTCTCGCCGGTGCGCATCGCGAGCAGGTTGGTGCTGGTGAAGTCGCCGACCAGCTGCGGCAGCTCGGGGTGCGCCGCGTCACGCGTGAACATCGTCAGGTTCAGCGTGAACTCGGCCTGTCCGCTCCAGGCGCGCAGCACGTCGCCGAAGGCTGTCATCAGCAGCACCGAGGCGGTGGCGCCGCGCTGCCGTGCCTCGGCCTTCAGGCGGGCCCAGCGCGCGGGCTCCAGGCGGGCTTCGTGGCGGTGGAACCGCGGCTGCTTCAGCGCGGCCGGTGCCATCGCCAGCGGAAGCGCCGGCGGACCGGGGAGATCGTTCAGACGACGCTTCCAATAGGCGTTATCGCGCTGCCAGGCCGGATGTTGCTGCTGCGCCCGTTCATGGCGCGCGAAGTCGCGGTACGACAGTTCGAGCGGCGGCGGCGACCAGGCGGCGTCGGTGTAGAAGCGCTCCCAGTCGCGCGACACCATCACCATGCTGGCGGCATCGGCGATGAGCATGTCGAAGCAGATGAAGAGGCGGATGCGCTCGCCGTCCAGGCGTGCGGCCTGCACTTCGAACAAGGGCCAGTGATCCAGCGGCAGCAGCCGGTGCGACACGTCGCGGCGCAGGCGTAGCAGGGCGGCGTCGCATTCGGCCGCGGGCAGGCCACGCAGGTCGTGCACCACGAGGGGGTAGAACGGCACCTGCGGCAGGATGCGCTGCAGCCCGTCGGCGGTGACCACGGCGCGCAGCATGTCGTGGCGCTCGATGGTGCGCTGCAGGGCGCGCTCCAGCCGCGGCAGGTCCAGCCCGGTGGGCTCCAGCTCGGTGTAGACGTGGGTGGAGATGCCGCCCAGCTCGATGAAGCCGTGGCGCCCCAGCCAGTAGGCGTGCTGCACGGCCGTCAGCGCGAAGGGCTCGTGCCGGTGCTGCGGCTGTGCCAGCAGCGTCAGCGGCTCTTCCGCCGGCGCCGTGGCCTGCAGCATCTGCAGCAGCTGCGGCTTGTGCGCGAGCAGGGCGTCACGCAATTCAGGCGTCAACGCGCCCTTGGGGGCCGAGATCGCCAGGCGGCCCTCCTCCACGGCCAGCTGGATGCCGGCGTTGCCCAGCTGCGTGAGCAGGTCCCTCATCGCCGGGGCGGCATGCAGCATGGTCGTCACAGCACCACCTTGTCCAGGGCCTCGTCGCCCTGCCGTGCCGCCGCCGGCGCGGCGACGCGGCGCAGGGCCAGCTGCGCCAGGATCAGCTCGGCCACGTCCGCTGCGGTGGCGCCGGTCAGGAAGTGCTGCAGCGGCACTTCGGCGCCTAACTCGCTCTTGATGCGGCCACGCATCTCGACCGCCATCAGCGAATCGAAGCCGAGCTGGTGCAGCGGCAGCGCGGCGAAGCCGGTGCGCAGCTCGGCGCGGCGGCTCTCGTCCAGCCGCAGGATGCGCGCGGCGCGCTGCAGCAGCAGCTCCAGCACCTCCTCGCGGGCGCGGCCGGGCTCGAGTGCGGCGAGCCGCTCGGTGTCCACCGCCGAGGCGGCCGGGGCCTCCGTGCGCGATGCCTGCGCCGCGGCCGGCGGGGCACCCACGTCCGCCAGGAAGCGGTACGGGTGCCCGGTGCACATGGCCGCCTTGAAGCGTGTCCAGTCGATGGCGATGGCGCCGCACTGCACCGGCTGGGCGCCGGCGATGCGCTGCAAGGCCTGCAGGCCCGGCGCCGTCTCGATTCCGGCCAGTCCGATGCGCGCCATGTGAGCGGCCATTTCGCGGCGTGCCGCCATGCCGGTGTCGGACCAGTAACCCCAGTTGATGGCCGTGGCGGGCAGCCCGCGTTGGCGCCGGTAGTGGGCCAGCGCGTCCTGGAAGGCGCAGGCGCTGATGTAGTTCATCTGCCCCGCGTTGCCCCCCAGAGAGGCCGCGGACGAGTACAGCAGGAAGAAGTCCAGCGGAATCTGCTGCGTCAGGCGGTGCAGCGCCCAGGCGCCTTTCACCTTGGGGTCCAGCACCGCGCGGAAGCGCGGCCAGTCGAGCTGCGCGAGCGCGGCGTCGTCGGTGATCCCGGCCGAGTGCACAACGCCGCGCAGCGGCGGCAGCCCGCCCAGCGCATGCCCGAGGGCGCGGGCCAGGGCGGTCTCGTCCGCGACGTCGGCCGCCAGCAACTCGATGCGCACGCCCGCGGCTTGCCAGGCCGCCAGCTCGGGCACGGCGTCCGGCCGGGCGGAGCGGCCGACCAGAAGCAGGTGGCGCGCGCCGCGGTCGATCAGCCAGCGCGTCGTCTCCAGCCCGATGCCACGCAGCCCGCCGGTGACGAGGTAGGTGTGCGCGGCGCTGATGGGAACCTCGCGCAGCGGCAAAGTGGCACGCGGCTGCCCGGCCAGGCGCGCTTCATGGCACCGCCCGTCGCGCAGCGCGAGCACGCCCGAGCCGGGCAACTGCAGGTAGTGCTGCAGCGCGGCCTCGCGGTCGGCGTCGGCGGGGTGATCGGCCAGGTCGACCTGCACGCAGCGGCAGCGCGGGAATTCCAGCGCCACGGCCTTGGCCATGCCGCTGACGACGGACTGCGCCAGGCCGGCGCCGGACAGGCGCTCGCCGGCGTCCACGGCGGCGTCGGGCGACAGCGCGCCGAGGGTGACGAGCATCACGCCCGGCTCGGTGTCGGCGAAGGCGCCCAGCAGCTGCTGCAGCACGGTGAAGCCGGCCCGCGCCTGTTCGTACGCGGACAGCGCGGCGTTCGCGTCATCGCCAGCCGCGGCCTGGTACAGCAGGTGCCTTGGCGCGGCGCTGCGCTGCTGCAGCCAGCGCGACAGCGCCAGCCAGTCGTCCGCGACCTGCCAGCGCAGCTGCGCGTGCGCAGGCGTGTCGTCGAAGCCGAGCGCGCGTGCCGCGCTGACCGTGACCACGGCTTGGCCCCGGGCGCGCAGCAGCTCGGCCCAGGCGTGTGCCTGCACCGGGTCTTCGCAGGCCACCAGCCACGCCTGCTGCGGCGGCAGCGGCGCAGCGGCTGCGGCAGGCAGCGGGTGCCAGGCGGTTCGGTAATAGCCGATGCCGGCGTCCACGGGGCGTGCCGCGTCGTGCAGCGACGCCGGGTTGACCTGCGCCAGTTGCATGCGCTGCACCGAGATCACCACCTGGCCCTGGTCGTCGGCGATGCGGAGGTCGGCTTCGAAGCGGCCCGGCGCCCGCTCGCCATGCCAGCGGCAGTGGACCCATGCCGATGGCGGCATGGCCGCATGCACCGTCAGCCGTTCGAACTGCACCGGCACCAGCGCCAGCGGGCGGCCGGCCAGCGCGTCGGCCATGAAGGGCACGGCGGCGTGGAAGCAGGCGTCCAGGAATGCCGGATGGACGCGATAACGCTTTTGTTCAGCGGCCACGGCGGGCGTGGCGGCCACGTGCGCGAGGGATTCCCCCTCCCCCACCCACAGCTGGCGCAGTCCCTGCAGGTTGGGGCCGTAGCCGAGGCCGATGCGCGCGCACAGCGCATAGAAGTCGTCGATGGGTCGCGGCGGCAGGGTGCGTGCCAGGTGGACGTGATCGAGCGGCCGCACGGGCTCGAAGGAGGCGCGCAGCCGTGCGCCGGCGACCGCCTGCCAGTCGGCTTCGCCGTCGGCGCGGCGGGTCAGGCTGACCCGGCTGCCGCCCGCCTCGGCCTGCACGATGGTGCGCAGCTGCTGCCCGGCCTCGCCCTCGAAGGCGACGGCCGCGGCGAGCGACAGGTCATCGATGCTCCACTCCGGCAGCGCCTGCGGGGCGGTGGCGCGCGCAGCGGCGAGCAGGGTCTCGATCACGCCAGCCATCGGCAGCACGGGCGTGCCCAGCACCCGGTGCTCGTCGATGAACCAGGGATCGCGGGCCTGCAGCGCGTTGTCGAACCAGGCCTGGTCCGGCCGGCCGCTGTCGATGCGGTGGCCGAGCAGCGGGTGCAGCCGGCCGCCGTGCGCCGGTGCGGCTGCGGCTGGCGCGGCCGGCACCTGGAACCAGTGGCGTTCGGTCTGGAAGGGGTAGTGCGGCAGCGACGCGGCCGGCGGTAGCGTGTGCCGCCCTTCGCGGCCGTGCGCCCAGCCGGTCCAGTCCACGTGGCTGCCTAGGGCGTGGTGCTCCGCCAGCGCGGAGAGCAGCTGCAGCTCGTCGTCCAGGCCGCGCCGCATGCTGGGCAGCCAGCGCGCGCCAGCGACCGTCTGGCGGCCGTAGGCGCTGAGCACCGGGTGCGGGCCCATCTCGATGAAGGTGCGGCAGCCGGCCTGTTCCAGCTGCTGCAGGCCAGCCAGGAAGCGCACCGGCGCCATCACGTGGCCGACCCAGTAGTCGGCGCGGGCCAGCTCTCCGCCCGCCACGGTGCCGCTCACGTTGGACACTATCGGGATCGACGGATGGCGGAAGCGCACGGCTTGCGCGCAGCGTGCGAACTCGTCGAGCATCGGCGCCATCAGCGCGGAATGGAAGGCCCGCGTCACCCGCAGCGGCGTGGCGTGCGCACCCAGGCCGGCGCAGTGCTGCGCTGCTGCTGCCACGCCGCGGGCGTCGCCCGACAGCACGAAGTCGGTGGCCGTGTTGCGTGCCGCAATGGAAACGCCCGGCACCGGGCTGGCCTGGAAGGACTCGAGCCAGGCCCCGGCCAGTTCGGCGCTGGCGCGGATCGCCACCATCGAGCCCGGTGGCGTGAGTGTTTGCATCAACCTGCCGCGGTGGGCGGCGAGCGCGAGGCCGTCTTCCAGGCTGAAGACACCGGCCAGGCAGGCGGCGACGTATTCGCCCAGGCTGTGGCCGATCAGCAGGTCCGGCTGCACGCCGCACGACTGCCACACACGGGCCAGCGCGTATTCGACGGCGAACAGCGCGGGCTGTGCATGGGCGGTCTGGTCGAGGTCGAGGAGCTCGTCGCCGTTCCCATACAGCCCTTCGACCAGCGAGCGGTCGAGCAGCGGCTTCAGGATCTCGTCGCACTCGTCCATCACCTGCCGGAACAGCGCGTGGCCGTGGTACAGGCCGCGCCCCATGCCGGCGTATTGCGCGCCCTGCCCGGTGAAGAGAAAGGCGGTGCGGCCGGCCTGCAGCAGCGCTGCGTTGCCGGTGAAGAGGCCGTCACCCTCCTCGCCGCGGGCGGCCTGCACCAGGGCCTGCGCCAGCTCGCTGGCCGTGCGCCCGACCACGCTGGCGCGGTGGGCGAAGTGCGTGCGCCGCGCGTTCGCGGTGTGGGCGATGCTGCGCAGGCGGCCGCTGTCCGGCGCTTCTTCGCGCAGGAAGGCAGCCAGGTTGGCGGCGGCCTGCGCGAGCGCGGCCTGCGTCTTGCCGGAGACGCACAGCAGCTCGTGCCGTGGGGCGGGCGCGTGCCCGGGCGCCGTGGGCTGCGGCAGCGGCGGCTCCTGCACGATCACGTGCGTGTTCGCCCCGCCGAAGCCGAAGGAGCTGACGCCGGCGATGCGCGGCCGTGCCCCGCGGGGCCAGGGTTGCGCCTGGGTCAGCACCTGGCAGCGGCTGCCCTGCAGGCTGATGTGCGGGTTGAGGGACTCGAAGTGGATGTTGCGCGGCAGGCGTTCGTGCCGCAGCGCCAGCAGCACCTTGATGAGCCCCGCCAGGCCCGAGACCGGCTCGGTGTGGCCGATGTTGCTCTTGACCGAGCCGACCCACAGCACGGGATGGTCCCCGGAAGCGAGTCCGTAGGTCTTCTTCAGCGCGTCCATCTCGATCGGGTCGCCCAGGCTGGTGCCGGTGCCGTGCGCCTCGACGCAGCTGATCGCCGTGGCCGGCAGCCCCGCCGTCGCCAGCGCCTGCTGGATCACCATCTCCTGCGCCGGGCCGTTGGGCGCCGTGATGCCGTTGCTGCGGCCGTCCTGGTTGACGGCGGATGCGGCGATCACGCCGTGGATGCGGTCCCCGTCGCGCACGGCGTCGGCCAGGCGCTTGAGCACCAGCACTGCGCAGGCTTCGCTGCGCACGTAGCCGTTGGCGCGGGCGTCGAAGCTCATGCAGCGGCCGTCCGGCGACATCATCTGCGCCTGCGACAGGGCCACGAACATTTCGGGCGCCAGCAGCACGTTGACACCTGCCGCCACGGCCACGCTGCATTCGCGCGCCAGCAGGCTGCCGCGGGCGTTGTGCAGGGCTACGAAGGAGGACGAGCAGGCGGTTTCCGCGGTCCAGCTCGGCCCGTGCAGGTCGAAGAAGTAGGACAGGCGGTTGGCCAGGATGCTGGGGTGCATGCCGGTGCCGAAATAGGCGTCGATCGGCGCGTCCTGCGTGACCACCCGCATCTCGTAGTCGTGCGCCATCACGCCCACGAAGACGCCGGTGTCGCTGCCTGCCAGCGTGTCGGGCACGATGCCTGCATCCTCGAAGGCGTGCCAGGTGGTTTGCAGCAGCAGCCGCTGCTGCGGGTCCATGCTGCTGGCTTCGCGCGGCGAGATGCCGAAGAAGTGCGCGTCGAACTGGTCGATGCCGTCGAGGAAGCCGCCCCACTTGGTGTACGCCTTGCGCGGCGCTGGCGGACCGGGCTGGAAGTAGTCGGCGGCATCCCAGCGATCGGTCGGGACTTCGGTGATGCCGTCGCCGCCTGCGTCCAGCAGCTGCCAGAACGCGTCCAGCGAGCCGGCCTTCGGAAAGCGGCAGGCCACGCCGACGATGGCGATGGGCTCGGCGGCCGGTTCGGCCGGCCGTGAATCCGCCGCGGCCGGCGCCGAACCCGACAGGTGCCGCGCCAGCCGGCCGATGCTGGGATGGCTGTACAGCAGCGTCGGCTCCACCGCTTCGCCCAGCCAGGTCGACAGCTCGCCCGAGAGCGCGACCAGCTTGAACGAATCCAGCCCCAGGCTGGTGAAGGCGGCGCCGACCGTCACCTGCGCCGGCGGCAGGCCCTGCATTTCGGCAATGCGGCGCACCAGCCAGGCGGTGACGGCCTCGGCGCAAGGCCGGGTGGCGCGGTCGGCCGTGGTGGCTGCCGGGTGCGGGGCCGCGGCCAAACCGTCGTCCTGCCACGCATGCAGCACCTCGAACCCGCCCGCCAGGTAGCTCTGCTTGCACGCCCGGCGCT
>CAMLJY010000100.1 GCA_946480465.1 uncultured Burkholderiales bacterium | reverse complement strand
TACTCGTCCATCGCGCACATGGGCTTCGTCACGCTGGGCTTCTTCATCTTCAGCGAGCTGGGCATCTCCGGCGGCCTGGTGCAGATGATTTCGCACGGCTTCGTCTCCGGCGCGATGTTCCTGGCCATCGGCGTGCTGTACGACCGGGTGCATTCGCGCGAGATCGCGTCCTATGGCGGTGTCGTCAACACCATGCCGAAGTTCGCGGCTTTTGCCCTGTTCTTCGCGATGGCCAACTGCGGCCTGCCGGGCACCGGCGGCTTCGTCGGCGAGTGGATGGTGATCCTGGGCACCGTGAAGGCCAGCTTCTGGCTGGCCGCGCTGGCCGCCACCGCGCTGATCTTCGGCGCCGCGTACACGCTGTGGATGTACAAGCGCGTCTACTTCGGCGAGGTCACGAACGACAACGTGCGCACGCTGACCGACCTCAACGCGCGCGAGTTCTCGATGATGGCGCTGCTGGCCGTCGCCACGCTCTGGATGGGCGTGTACCCCAAGCCTTTCACCGACGTGATGCACAGCTCGGTGAACCACCTGATCACGCAGGTCTCGGCCTCCAAGCTGAAGTGAGGTCGACGCCATGACTGCCATGACCGACATGAACTGGATGGTGATCTACCCGCAGGCGCTGCTGCTGCTGCTCGCGTGCGTGGTCGCCATCGCCGATCTCTTCGTCACCGACGCCCGCCGGCGTCCCACCTTCTGGATGACGCAGGCGACCTTCGCCGCCGTCGCCGCGCTGCACCTGGCCTTCTATGACGGCGGCTTCACGCTGTACGGCATGCAGGGCATGGTCGTCACCGACCCGATGGGGCACCTGCTGGCGTTCTTCGCGACCCTCGCGATGATGGCGACGGTGGCCTACGCGCAGCCCTACATCGCAGAACGGGACATGCTCAAGGGCGAGTTCTTCGTGCTCTCGCTGTTCGTGCTGCTGGGCATCTCGGTGATGATCGCGGCGAACAACTTCCTGGTCGTCTACCTCGGCCTGGAATTGATGAGCCTGTCGCTCTACGCGCTGGTGGCGCTGCGGCGCGACCATGGCGTGTCGACCGAGGCGGCGATGAAGTACTTCGTCCTCGGCGCGCTGGCCTCGGGCTTCCTGCTGTACGGCCTGTCGATGATGTACGGCGCCACCGGCTCGCTGGAGATCCCGAAGGTCTTCGAGATCATCGGCAAGGGCGTCGCCAACCAGCAGGTGCTGGTGTTCGGCATCGTCTTCGTGGTCGCGGGCCTCGCCTTCAAGCTGGCGGCCGCGCCGTTCCACATGTGGGTGCCGGACGTCTACCAGGGCGCTCCCACGGCCGTCACGCTGCTGATCGCCGGGGCCCCCAAGCTGGCGGCGTTCGCGATCACGATCCGCCTGCTGGTGGAGGGCATGCTGGGCCTGGCCGTGGACTGGCAGCAGATGCTGATCGTGCTGGCACTGGCCTCGCTGATCATCGGCAACCTGGCCGCGATCGCGCAGAGCAACCTGAAGCGCATGCTGGCCTACTCCAGCATCGCGCAGATGGGTTTCATGCTGCTGGCGATGGCGGCGGGCGTGGTCAGCGGCAACACGCTGTCCGCCGGCAATGCCTACAGCTCGGCAATGTTCTACGTCGTCACCTACGTCCTGACGACGCTGGGCACCTTCGGCCTGGTCATGTACCTGGCGCGCCAGGGCTTCGAGTGCGAGGAGATCGGCGACCTGGCGGGCCTGAACAAGCGCGCGCCCTGGCTGGCGGGCGTGATGGGCCTGATGATGTTCTCGCTGGCCGGCATTCCGCCGGCGGTGGGCTTCTCGGCCAAGTTCGCGGTGCTGCAGGCATTGGTCACCACCAACGTCACGCTCTACGTGTGGCTCGCGGGTATCGCGGTGATGCTGTCGCTGATCGGCGCGTTCTACTACCTGCGCGTCGTCAAGACAATGTACTTCGACGAGCCGGTGGAAGCCGGCGTGCCGGCCCGCAGCGGCGGCTTCAGCTCGCTGCTGGCGCTCAACGGTGCTGCCGTGCTGCTGTTGGGCGTGCTGCCCGACGGGCTGATGGCGATGTGCCGCGAGGCGATCCTGAAGGCGCTGGCCAGCTGACCGGCTTGCGCGTGCTGTGATCAGGAGACTGGGGCCATGCGCAGCTCGCTGACGGTGTGGCTGCTGCTGGCCGCGGGTTTCGTGGCCGCCAACCTGCCGTTCCTCAGCGAGCGGCTGCTCCTGGTCGGCCCGCGGCGCTCGCCGAAGCACTTTGGCTGGCGCCTGCTGGAACTGCTGCTGCTGGCCGGCATCATGGTCGGCATCGGGCTGGCCCTCGAGTCGCGCATCGGCCAGCGCCATCCGCAGGGGTGGCAGTTCTATGCCGTGGCAATCTGCCTGTTCATCACCTTCGGCTTCCCCGGGTTTGTCTGGCGCCATCTCCGCCGCCATCGGCCGTCCGGCCGATAATCCGCGGCGAATGAGCTGCGCCGAGCCGACACCGCTTGCTCCCGCCGTGGGTTGCCCCGTGCCCGGCGGCCGGCCGGGCGGACACTGATGAAAGTCTTCAACCTCCGCTGCGCGCGGGAACACCATTTCGAGGGTTGGTTCGCGTCGGAGCAGGCCTTCACCGAGCAGGCCGAGCGTGCATTGGTGGAGTGCCCGATGTGCGGTGACAAGCGGATCACTCGCCTGCCTTCGGCGCCTCGGCTGAACCTTTCCGGGGCGCGCCGCGGGACGCAGCAGCCGGGGCCGGTCGTCAAGCCGGCCGAGGACCAGTCGGTCGAGGCCATGTGGCTGAAGGCTGTGCAGCACGTGCTGAAGACGACCGAGGACGTCGGCGCCCGCTTTTCCGAGGAAGCCCGTCGCATCCACTATGGCGAAGCCCAGGCGCGCGGCATCCGCGGCCAGGCCACGCCGCAGGAGCGTGCCGAGCTGGCGGAGGAGGGCATCGAAGTGGTGCAGCTGCCGGTGCCGAAGGCGCTCGAAGACGGGCAGACGCATTGACCGCGCCGGGGGCGCTGCACCGCAGGCACTTCATCCGGCTGGGGGGCGGCCTGCTCGCCGGCGGCCCCGCGACGCAGGCGCTCTCGGCGGGAACGGCGTCGCCACCCGCGGCGCCTTCCTTGCAGTCACCTCCGTCGCCGATCGGCAGCGCCGCCTTCGCCGCGCCGGCGCCGCTGGCGCCCATCCGCGCCCGGACCGATCGCATCATCGACATCTCGGTGTGCACGCGGCCGTTCCGCGCGCAGGGGCCGCGCATCGAGGCGGAGATTCGCCGCGGCCGGACCATCGTGCACAACTACGGCCACGGCGGGAGCGGCTGGTCGCTTTCCTGGGGATCGGCATACGCGGCCTTGCCGCTGGTGCTGGCGAGCGGCGAGCGGCGCCTGGCCGTCGTGGGCTGCGGTGCGATCGGCCTGGCAATGGCCCGCGTCGCGCAGCGAGCCGGTCTGCGGGTGCGCATCTACAGCCGCGAGCGGCCGCCCGAGGTCCGGTCCTCCGCCGCCACCGGCTGGTGGTCTCCCGAGTCACGCATCTGCACGAGCGAGCATGCGACCCCGGCCTGGACGCGTCATTGGGAAGTCATGACGCGGCGGTCGCACAAGGTGTTCCAGTCGATGCTGGGGCTGGCGGGCGATCCGGTCGAGTGGTGCGATGGCTTCGCGCTGTCCGACATTCCTTTCGATCAGCCGCTTCCCGGTCCCGCGCCCGAGGACGGCGAGCCGGACTATCCGCCGCTGGCACCGCTGGTGCGCGACCTGCGGCCGCAGTCCGTCGTGCTGCAGGCGCACCAGCATCCGTTTCCCGTGGCCCATGCGCGGCGCTTCACGCAGCTGGTGTTCAACCTCGGTGCGTACACGCGCCTGCTGATGGACGAGTTCCTGCGGGAAGGCGGTGAACTCGTCCAGCGCGAGTTCGAGCACCTGGGGCAGCTCGCCATGCTGCCTGAGCGCGTCGCCGTCAATGCCACAGGTTATGGCGCGCGCGCCCTGTGCCGGGACGAGTCGGTCGTGCCGGTGCGGGGCCAGACGGCGCGGCTGGTGCCGCAGCCGGAGGTGCGCTACGGAATGATCTACCGAGGGCACAACCTGGTCGTCGTGCCGCGGCGCGAAGGCCTGCTGGTGCAGGCCCAAGGGGCAGGCGATTTCGGCAATCCGGACGACAGACCGGACCGCGCGCTGTCGGAAGCCGCGGTCGAGCGCCTCGCCCGGCTGTTTCCAGCGGCCTGACTCGCAAAGTGCGCGGCTGCGCGCCACGGCTGGCGCCAGAAGCCGTGAATGAAGCGGGCGTGCCCGGCGGGCCGCCCGATCCTCAGAGCATGCGCCCTGGATTGAGGCGGCCGTGCGGATCCAGCGCCTGCTTCACCACCCGCATCAGCTTCAGCGCCACCGCCGGCTTGCGCTCGGCCAGTTCGTCCCGCTTGAGCGCGCCGATGCCGTGTTCAGCAGAGAACGAGCCGCCCCGCGCCTGCACTGCGTCGTAGACGATGCGGTTGATCGCCGGCTCGTGCTGCGCCAGGAAGTCCGAGGCCGCCATGCCTTCGGGTGCCTGAACGTTGTAGTGCAGGTTGCCGTCGCCCAGGTGGCCGAAGTTGACGAGCCGGATGCCGGGGAAGGCGGCGAGCAGCGCCGCGTCGGTCGCCGCCACGAAGTCGGGAATCGCGGACACCGGCACCGCGATGTCATGCTTCACGTTCAGTCCCTCCTCGCTCTGAGCGAGCGGGATCGACTCGCGCAGGTGCCACAGCGCGGCCGATTGGGCCAGGCTTTCCGCCACCGCGGCGTCGTCGATCAGCGACTGTTCCAGCGCCGTTTCCAGCAGCGCTTCGAAGCGGGCGCGCGCCGAGGCTTCGCCCTCGGTGTCCGCGTACTCGAGCAGCACGGTCCAAGGTGCCGGGGCCAGCGGCTGCGGCAGCTGCGGGAAATGCTTGCGCACCAGGCCGAGCGCGAACTGCCCCATCACCTCGAAGCCGGTCAGGCCCGCTGCCAGGCGCGCCTGCGCCAGCGCGAGCAGCGCCACGCACTGGGCCAGCGTTTCGCAGCTGGCCAGCGCGGTCAGGCTGGCCGCGGGCTTGGGGTGGAGTTTCAGCGTGGCCGCGGTGATGATGCCCAGCGTGCCCTCGCTGCCGATGAAGAGGTCACGCAGGTCGTAGCCGGTGTTGTCCTTGCGCAGGCCTGCCAGGCCGTCCCACACGTCGCCGTCAGCCGTCACCACCTCCAGCCCCAGGCACAGCTCGCGCGCATTGCCGTAGCGCAGCACCTGCGTGCCGCCGGCGTTGGTCGCGAGGTTGCCGCCGATGGTGCAGCTGCCTTCGGCGGCCAGGCTCAGCGGGAACAGCAGGCCCGCGTCGTCGGCCACCTGCTGCAGGACCTGCAGCACGCAGCCGGCTTCGACCGTCATCGTCAGATTGGCCGGGTCGATCGCGCGCACCTTGTTCAGCCGCGTGAGGCTCAGCAGCAGCTGCGTGCCGCTGGTGTCCGGCACGCCGCCGCCGACGAGGCCGGTGTTGCCGCCCTGCGGCACGATGGTGGCGTCATGGGAGGCGGCGATGCGCATCGCGGCCGCCACCTCGGCGGTCGTGCCGGGCCGCAGCACCGCCAGCGCCTTGCCGCGCCAGCGCTTGCGCCAGTCCAGCTCCCAGGCCGAGAGGTCCCCTTCGGTCAGGACGTTGCCGGCTCCCAGGGCGGCGCGCAGCTCGTCGAGCAGTGTGTTCATGTCGGTCGTCCGTGTGCAATGCGTGGCAGGCTGAAAGCGGCGCGCGACGGGCCCGCCCACGAGATCGGTCAGGTCGGGGCGCGCTGGCCGCGGGCGAGCGCGCGCGAGCGCCGCAGCCGATGGCGCACGTGCAGGGCGCAGGCGGTGAAGAGCAGCAGGCACAGCAGCACCTGCGCCGAAGCCAGCGGCACCACCAGTCCCGAGCTGCTGGTGGCGCGCACGATGCCCTCGGTGAAGTACAGCCACACCAGCAGGCTGACCCAGCGGTAGGTGTAGAGGCGGTGCTTCAGCAGGCCGGCCAGCGGAAAGGCCAGCGGCAGCACCTTCAGGGCCCAGGTGCGCTGGCCCGTCGGCGCCAGCCACAGCTCCCAGGCCAGGCCCAGCACGATCAGCCCCAGCAGGCTGCCGACCGCAAGCGCGCGCGTCAGCCGCACCAGCCGGTCCGGTACGGCTGCTTCGGTGTCGGGGGGGAGGGGGCTGGGCGCTTCAGAGGGCAGGGTGCCGGGCGCATCGGGCGCGGACGGAAACGTGGGATCAGGCCGCGCAGTCACGGCTGGCATGATAGCCGGATGACTTCCGACGAGCTGTTGCGCCGCCCCTTCCGCGAGCACCTGGCGCAGGCGCTCGACGTGCTGCGCCACTGGCCCTGGTTCGACACCTTGCGCACGCTGCGCCTGCGCTTCCGCGAAGACCGGCTGGGCCTCACCGCGAGCAGCCTGACCTTCACGACGCTGATCGGCCTGGTGCCGCTCTTCACCGTGATGCTGGCCGTGTTCTCGGCCTTTCCGATGTTCGCCCGCTTCGAGAGCGCGCTGCAGCAGTACCTGCTGCAAAGCCTGGTGCCCGACACCATCGCCCGGCCCGTGATGCGATCGCTGACGCAGTTCGCGTCCAAGGCCAGCCAGCTCGGCTCGCTGGGCCTGGTGCTGGTGGGGCTGACGGCGCTGGCGCTGGTGTTCACGATCGACCGCACGCTCAACGGCATCTGGCGCGTGGCCAAGCCGCGGCCGCTGGCGCAGCGCGTGCTGCTGTACTGGGCGGCCGTCTCGCTCGGGCCGCTGCTGCTGGGCGTGAGCCTGACCTTGACGTCCTACGCGGTGTCCGCCTCGCGCGGCATCGTCGGCGAGCTGCCCGGTGGCGTGGGCCTCCTGCTGTGGTTGATCCAGTTCCTGTTGCTGGCCGGCGGCATGGCCGGCTTGTTCCGCTTCGTTCCTAACACTCATGTGCGGTGGAGCCACGCGTGGGCCGGCGGCACCTTCGTCGCCGTGGGCTTCGAGGTGGCCAAGCGGGTGCTGGCCTGGTACGTTGGCGCGGTGCCGACCTATTCGGTGGTCTACGGCGCCTTCGCGACGCTGCCAATCTTCCTGCTGTGGATCTACCTCGGCTGGGTCATCGTGCTGCTGGGCGCGGTGATCGCGGCCTACGCGCCCAGCCTGGCGATGCGCGTGGTGCGGCTGCCCGAGCGGCCGGGCCAGCGCTTCGCCCTGGCGGTGTCGCTGCTGCGGATGCTGTCGGATGCCCGCGGCGATGCGCAGCGCGGCTTCAACTCCGAAGCGCTCGCCGGCGCGTTGCGGATCGATCCGCTGCAGGTGGAGCCGGTGATCGATGCGCTGGTGGCGCTGGACTGGTGCGGCCGGCTGCAGGAAGAGGGCGCGAACCGCCTGGTGCTGCTGATCGATCCCGCCACCACGCCCGCCGCACCGCTGGTCGACCGGCTGCTGCTGGAAGACCGGCAGGCCACCGCCGCATTCCGCCAGCGCGCGGGCCTGGATGCCTTGACCGTGTCGCAGCTGATTCACTGAGCCGTGCCGCGGGCCCGGGCGAAGCATCGATAATCGCCACCCTCGTGAATTCACCCGTCTCTGCACCGCCGCCCGCCCCGCGGAACTTATCGCGGGAGGGCAAGCCGGGTGCACCGCGCGCGGCGCGGCCCGCCGGTCCGCCGCGGCCGCCCCGGCCCGCCAACCCGGTGCCCCCGATCACCTACCCTGAATCGCTGCCGGTCTCGGCCCGGCGCGAGGAAATCGCGCGTGCGCTGGCCGAGCACCAGGTCATCATCGTCAGCGGCGAGACCGGCTCGGGCAAGACCACGCAGCTGCCGAAGATCGCGCTGGCGCTGGGCCGCGGCATCGGTGCCGGCGGCCGCGGACTGATCGGCCACACGCAGCCGCGGCGCATCGCGGCCACCAGCGTGGCCAAGCGGATCGCGGATGAACTGAACTCGCCGCTGGGCGAAGTCGTCGGCTACAAGGTGCGCTTCAACGACCGGCTGCAGGCCGGCGCCTCGGTCAAGCTGATGACCGACGGCATCCTGCTCGCCGAGACGCAGGGCGACCCCGACCTGCGCGCCTACGACACGCTGATCATCGACGAGGCGCACGAGCGCAGCCTCAACATCGACTTCCTGCTCGGCTACCTGCGCAACCTGCTGCCGCGCCGGCCGGATCTGAAGATCATCGTCACCTCGGCCACCATCGATGCCGAGCGCTTTGCGCGTCATTTCGAATCGATCAAGGGGCCGGCGCCGGTCATCCACGTCTCGGGCCGGCTCTATCCGGTGGAGCAGCGCTGGCGCCCGTTCGAGGAGTCGCGCGAGTTCGATTTGAACGACGCGATCGCCGAGGCCGTCGATGAACTCTGGCGCGGCGCACCAGGGGACATCCTCGTCTTCCTGCCCGGCGAACGCGAGATCCGCGACGCGGCGGACCACCTGCACAAGCACCTGGCCCAGCAGCACCGCGGCGGCCCGCAAGCGGAGATCCTGCCGCTCTTCGCCCGCCTGTCGCAGGCCGAGCAGGACCGCGTCTTCGAGCCCGGCAACGGCCGCCGCATCGTGCTGGCCACGAACGTGGCCGAGACCTCGCTGACGGTGCCCGGCATCCGCTACGTCATCGACTCCGGCCAGGCCCGCGTCAAGCGCTACAGCTACCGCAACAAGGTGGAGCAGCTTCAGGTCGAGCCGATCAGCCAGGCCGCGGCCAACCAGCGTGCGGGCCGGTGCGGCCGTGTCGCCAACGGCGTGTGCATCCGGCTCTACGACGAGAAGGACTTCAGCGAACGCCCGCGCTTCACCGACCCCGAGATCCTGCGCTCCTCGCTCGCCGGCGTGATCCTGCGCATGAAGAGCCTGCGCTTCGGCACGGTGGAGCAGTTCCCTTTCATCGAGCCGCCTCGCGCCAAGGCCATTGCCGACGGCTACGCGCTGCTGGGCGAGCTGAACGCGGTCGACGACGACAACGAGCTGACGCCCATCGGCAAGGAACTGGCCCGCCTGCCGCTGGACCCGCGCATCGGCCGCATGATCCTGGAGGCGCGCGAGCGGCAGTCGCTGCACGAGGTGCTGGTGATCGCGTCGGCACTCAGCGTGCAGGACGTGCGCGACCGGCCGCTGGAGCACCAGCAGGCCGCCGACGAGAAGCACAAGAAGTTCGACGACGAGAAGAGCGAGTTCAGCGGCTACCTGAAGCTGTGGAACTGGCTGGAAGAGGTGCGCGGCGCCGGCACGCCCGCGGCCGGCACCGAGGCCCAGAACAAGCAGCACAAGCTCAGCCACCGCAAGCAGGAGCAGCTGCTGCGCGAGCACTTCATCAACCCGCGCCGCGTGCGCGAATGGCGCGACATCCATTCCCAGTTGCACACCGTCGTGGCGGAACACGGCTGGCGCCTGAACGGCAGCCCGGCCACCTACGAACAGGTGCACCTGGCCATGTTGTCGGGGCTGCTCGGCAACATCGGCCAGAAGAGCGACGACGAGGAGTGGTACCTCGGCGCACGCGGCATCAAGTTCTGGCGCCATCCCGGCGCGCACCTGTCGAAGAAGCCGGGGCGCTGGCTGGTGGCGGCCGAACTGGTCGAGACCACGCGCCTGTATGGCCGCGGACTTGCGGCGATAGAGCCGCAGTGGATCCCGCCCATCGCCGGCCACCTGCTGAAGAAGCAGCTGCTGGAGCCGCACTGGGAGAAGAAGGCGGCCGAAGTGGTGGCGCTGGAGCGCGCCACGCTGTACGGCATCGTCATCTACGCCAACCGCCGCGTGAATTTCGCGAAGGTCGATCCCAAGGCGGCGCGCGAGCTTTTCATCCGCGCCGCGCTGGTCGAGGGCGAGTGGGACACCAAGCTGCCGTTCCTGGCGCACAACCAGAAGCTCGTGGCGCAGGTGCAGGAGCTGGAACACAAGTCGCGCCGCCAGGACGTGCTGGTGGACGACGAGCTGATCTTCGCGTTCTACGACCAGCAGTTGCCGGGCGAGGTGACGTCCGGTGCGACGCTGGAGCGCTGGTACCGCGAGGAGTCGAAGCGGGCGCCCCAGCTGCTGCGGATGACGCGCGACGAGCTCATGCGGCACGAGGCCGCCGGCATCACCACCGCGAGCTACCCCAGGACCATCCGCCTGGGCGGCATCGATTGCAGCGCCAGCTACCTGCATGAGCCAGGCGACCCGAAGGATGGCGTGACGGTCACGGTGCCGATCTACGCGCTGAACCAGGTCAACGAAGAGCGCTGCGAATGGCTGGTGCCGGGCATGCTGACGGCCAAAGTGACCGCACTGCTGAAGAGCCTGCACCAGAAGCCGCGCGCCCGGCTGCAGCCGATGGCCGAGTTCGTTGCCGAGTTCATCGAGCTGCATCCCTTCGGCGAAGGCGCGCTGATGGACGTGCTGCTGAAGGCCGTGCGCGAACGCACGCAGCTGGCCGTGCAGCGCAACGACTTCAAGCTCGACATGCTGCAGCCGCACCTGTTCATGAACTTCCGCATCGTCGACGAGCACGGACGGCAGCTGGGGATGGGGCGGCACCTGGCTTCGCTGAAGGCGGAGCTGGGCGGGCAGGCGCGCTCGGCCTTCCAGGCGCTGGCGGCGTTGAAGCTGGGCAGTGCCGCCGCGCCCCCCGCGCCGGCCATGCCATCGCCCGCCGCGGGCAGTGCGTCCACGAAGACTGCGCGCGTGCCGGCACCGCAGGCGGCGCCCGCGCCGGCAGCGCCGTTGTCCGCCGCCACGTACACCGCCTGGACCTTCGGCGAACTGCCCGAGTTGATGGAGCTGAAGAAGGGCGGCCAGGTGTTGATCGGTTTTCCGGCGCTGATCGACAAGGGCACGCACGTCGAGATCGAGGTCTTCGACGAGCCCACCGTCGCTGCCGCCAGGCACCGGGCGGGCCTGCGCCGCCTCATCGCGCTGGCGATCAAGGAGCCGCTGAAGTACCTGGAAAGGAACATCCCCGACCTGACGCGCATGGCGGTGGCCTACATGCCGCTGGGCACGGCCGACGAGTTGAAGCAGCAGGTCATCGACGTCGCGCTGGACCGCGCCTTCCTGGCCGAGCCGCTGCCGACGGACGAGGCCTCCTTCAAGGCCCGCATCGACGAAGGCCGCGGCCGGCTGAACCTGATCGCGCAGGAAGTGGCCCGCCTGGCCGCCGCGGTCCTCACCGAGTACGCCGCCGCGCTGCGAAAGCTCAAGGACGCGCGCGCGCCGAAGGAGGTCGGCGACGACATCAACGCGCAGCTGCAACGCCTGATGGGCAAGCGCTTCCTGATGCAGACGCCGTGGGTGCAGCTGCAGTACTTCACCCGCTACCTGAAGGCCATCACGCTGCGCCTCGACAAGTGGCGCGCCGACCCCGAGCGCGACGCCCAGCGCCTGGCCGAGTTGCGCCCGCTGGAGCAGCGCTGGCAGCGCCGCATGGCTGATCTGAAGGGCACGGCCGATGCACGCCTGGACGAGTACCGCTGGCTGCTGGAGGAGTTGCGGGTGAGTTTCTTCGCGCAGGAACTGCGCACCCCGCAGCCGGTGAGCGTGAAGCGCCTGGACAAGGCGTGGCAGCAGCTAAGCAGCTGATGCGCCGTCTGCGTGGTCGCCGTGACGGGTTCGGCGGTTACGCGCTGGTACGGAGCTGACTCAGGGCTGACGCGGATAGGAACGCGCGGTCCTCTCCCTAGAATCCGGCCCGCATCGACGCCCGGAGGCCGCGCGAAGGCCTTCGCTTCAGGCGCCACAAGCGTCGTGTTGGGAGGCACCCCTGTGAAGAAGTTCGTTCTGGCCGCGGCCAGCCTGTGCTGCATGAGTCTGGTGTGGGCCCAGTCGTCCGTCGACGCGGCCGCGAAGGAGCGGATGGAGCGCGCCAGGCGCGCCGCATCGAACCCGATGCGCATCATCATCGAGGCCAGCCAGGTCAAGCGCACGCGAGCGGCCGAAGCGCCCACCGCCGGGCCGGCACTCGCGCCTGCCCGCCCCGCCGCCGAACCTCGCCCTGTGGCCGAGCGCCGGCCGGCCAAGGCGGCCGAACAGGCGTCGTCGGCGTCCGAGCCGGCAAGTCGCACACTGGCCCAGCAGGCCAATCCCCCCGCATCCGCGGCGATGGAGGCCTTCGCGCCGGGCTCGCAGCCCGGGGCGTCGTCACCGGATGCCGGGCTGCCGGATCCCGCGTCTGCCGAAGCGGTGCCGGCACCTGCCGTGGCCGCCGCCACGCCGGCCGCTGCCGGCTTGGCCGCCACGGCAGCGCCGGCCGCCTCGGTCCCCAACGCGGCACAGCCTGCGGAGGAAGTGCTGATCCCACTGAAACTGGTGCATTACATCGAGCCGGAAATCCCCGCCCGCGTGCGCGCGCGGCTGCGTCCCACGAACGAGGTCACGGTCGGCTTCAAGGTGCAGCCCGACGGCAGCGTCAGCGACGTCGGCATCCGCACGACGACCAGCAAGGCGCTGGACGCGGTGGTGCTGGCGGCTGTGAAGCAGTGGCGCTACGACCCCGTGCCCGAAGCCCGGGAGCACACGGTGCAGCTGGTGTTCAACCTGGCGGAGTAGACCGGGTCAGGCCAGCGCGGCGGCCCCGTGGAACAGCGCCAGCGCCCGGTCCATGCCACCGTCCTCGATCGAGATCATGGCCTGCTCACGCACCGCGGGCTTGCCGTGATAACAGATGGAAAGACCGGCCACGGACATCATCGGCAGGTCGTTCGCGCCGTCGCCCACGGCGATGGCACGCGCGGGGTCGATCCCCATCAGCTCGCACACTTCCAGCAGCACGCGGCGCTTTTCGGCGCCGTCGCAGATGTCGCCCCAAGGGCGGTCGAGCATGCGGCCGGTGAGCAGGCCGTCCTGCACCTCCAGCAGGTTGGCGCGGGCGAAGTCCAGCCCCAGCCGGTGGCGTACCCGTTCGCTGAAGTAGGTGAATCCGCCGGAGACCAGCAGCGTCTTCAGCCCGGCGGCCTGCAGCGCCCGCACGAAGGTCTCGACGCCCGGGTTCAGCTGCAGCTTCTGCGTGTAGACCGCTTCCAGCGCCGATTCCGGCACGCCCTTCAGCAGCGCCACGCGGCGGCGCAGGCTGTCCTTGTAGTCGGCGATCTCGCCGCGCATCGCGGCCTCGGTGATGGCGGCCACCTCGGCCTTGCGGCCGGCGGCGGCGGCGATCTCGTCGACGCATTCGATGTTGATCAGCGTCGAGTCCATGTCGAACGCGGCGAGGCGGAAGTCCGACAGCATCAGCGGCGGTGTGATGCCGCGCACGAAAAGGCCGGGGGCGAAGGCGACTGCGGTCATTGGAATGAGGGTCAGGGAGCGCTGCAGAAACAGTGGACGACGGCGGAGAAGGGCCGGCGCTGCTGCGCCAGGTCGTTCAGCCAGGCCAGTTCCTGGGTGAGGCCGCGTATTTCGGGGGGTAGCGCGGTGAGCGGGCCGGCGGCTTCCTTGACGGCTTCCGTGATCGCGGGCTGCATGGCCTCGACCGCGGCGCCGCCGAACATCGACATCAGCTGGGCCAGGCGGCCGGCCTCGCGTTCGACGTAGACGGTGCGGTAAGCCTTCGGCAGCTTGGCGCGCTGCGCTGCGGCGTCCAGCGCGTCGCCGAAGCTGCCGAGCCGGTCGACCAGGCCGCGCTCCTTGGCCTGCGCGCCGGTCCAGACCCGGCCCTGCGCCACCGCGTCCAGCTGTTCCGGCGTGACCTTGCGGGCCTGCGCCGCCTTGGCGGTGAAGTCGGTGTAGATGTGGCCGACGCTGGTCTGCACGAGCGCCGCGAACTTCGGGTCGATCGGCCGGCGCGGATCGTAGGCGTTGGTGAGCCAGGTGGTGCCGTAGCCGGCCGGGCGCACCGCCAGCTTGGCCATCAGGCCGTCGGCGGTCGGCAGCATCGCGAAGACGCCGATGCTGCCGGTCAGCGTCGCGGGGTCGGCGATGACCTCGTCCGAGGCCATCGAGATCCAGTACCCGCCCGAGGCCGCGACGTCGCCCATGGAGACGACCACCGGCTTGCCGGCGGCGCGCGTCAGTTCCAGCTCGCGCCGCACCAGTTCCGAGCCGAAGGCGCTGCCGCCCGGCGAACGCACGCGCAGCACGATGGCCTTGATGCGCTTGTCCTCGCGCGCCTGCCGCACCAATTCGGCGGTAGAGCGTCCGCCGATGGCTCCGGGGGGCGCTTCGCCATCGCTGATCTCGCCCTCGGCGACGATCACGCCGACCGCCTCGGTGGGCGGCAGCTGCGGGTTCCGCGCCAGGTAGGCCTGGAACGGGATCTGGCGGAAGGTGCCGCCTTCGGCGTCCTTGGCGCCGCGTTCGATCAGCATCGCGCGCATCTCGTCGCGCGTCTTCAGCGCATCCACCAGCTTCTGCTCCAGCGCCAGCTTGGCGATGTCGCCGCCGGCGGCGGGCAGCGTCTGCGGCAGCTGCTCGATGCCGCGGGTGATGCTGCCCTCAGGCAGCTTGCGCGCGGCCTCGACGCTCCTCGTGTAGTCGGACCACAGGCCGTCGTACATCAGCGCGTCCGACTCCAGCGTTTCCTTCGAGGGCTCGGTGGCGAAGTAGGGTTCGCCGAAGTTCTTGTACTTGCCCACGCGGATCACGTTGGCGCTGACACCCACGCGGTCCAGCGCTTCGCGGTAGTAGTTGCGCAGGCTGCCGTAACCCTCCAGGTAGACCAGGCCCATCGGGTGCAGCAGCAGTTCGTCCGCATGGGCGGCGATGAAGTACTGCTTCTGGTCGTAGCTCGAGCCCCAGGCGATCACCTTCTTGCCGCCGCTTTGCTGCTTGAAGCGCTGCAGCGCCAGCGTGACCTCGCGCAGGTTGGGCAGGCCGCCGCCGCCGAATTCGTCCAGCACCAGCAGCACGGCGCTGATCTTCGGGTCCTTGGCTGCCAGTTCGAGCGAGCGCAACACGTCGCGCAGCTGCACCTGGTGGTCGCGTTCGCCACGCGCCTGCTTCAGCGCACGGTCACGGGCGCTGCCGGAACGCTGGTCCACCAGTGGGCCGGTGAGGTTGAGCACCAGCACGGTCTTGTCCTGCAGCGGCGGCGGGCCGCTGCGCAGCCAGGCGGCGACGATCAGGCCGACGATCAGCAGGAACAGCAGGTTCAGCACCAGGCGGCGCGAGCCGTCCACCAGCCACCACAGGCCGCCGAAGAAGCGGCGGAAGAGCCCGCGCTTCTTCGCCGGGGGCGCCGCGGGGGCCGGCGCGGGCACCGGCGCCGCGGGCTGGGCGGCCTGGTTGTAGGTGTCGTCCATTGAATCTCCCTGAGTGGAACGGGTTCAGCGGGTCAGGCCGGCTTGGGCTGGCCCAGGCCGCGCAGGACGTCGCGAATGAATTGGGCTCGGTCCTTGGGGTCCGGCACCTCGCGCTCGATGCGCAGCTTGTCGTTGCCGGCCAGCTTGATGTGGCGGTGCTTCTGCACCAGTTCAATGATGCGCATCGCGTCGATCGGCGGGTTGGGCTTGAAGGTGATGCTCATCAGCTTGGGGTTGGCATCGATCTTCACCACGCCGTAGGGCTTGGCCATGACGCGCAGCCGGTGCGTGTCGAACAGCGTCTGCCCCTGCGCGGGCAGCTTGCCGAAGCGGTCGGTGATCTCTTCGAGCATCAGCTCCAGCTGCTCGGGCCGGTCCGCCGTGGCCAGGCGCTTGTAGAGGTTCAGGCGCGTGTGCACGTCGCCGCAGTAGCTGTCGGGCAGCAGCGCGGGGGCGTGCAGGTTGATCTCGGTGGAGCCTCCGAACACGCCGGTGGGCGACAGCAGGTCCGGTTCGCGGCCGGCCTTCAGCGCGCGCACGGCTTCGCTCAGCATGTCGTTGTAGAGCTGGAAGCCGACCTCCTGCATGTTGCCGCTCTGGTGCTCGCCCAGCACCTCGCCGGCGCCGCGGATCTCCAGGTCGTGCATGGCCAGGTAGAAGCCGGAGCCCAGCTCTTCCATGCTCTGGATGGCCTCCAGGCGCTGCGCGGCCTGCTTGGTCAGCGTCTCGGTGTCGGGCACCAGCAGGTAGGCGTAGGCCTGGTGGTGGCTGCGGCCCACGCGGCCGCGCAGCTGGTGCAGCTGCGCCAGGCCGAACTTGTCGGCGCGGCTGATGACGATGGTGTTGGCGCTCGGCACGTCGATGCCGGTCTCGATGATGGTCGAGCACAGCAGCACGTTGTGGCGCTGGGCGACGAAATCGCGCATCACCGATTCCAGTTCGCGCTCGGGCATCTGGCCGTGGGCCACGGCGATGCGGGCCTCGGGCAGCAGTTCGGCCAGGCGTTCGCGCCTGGCGCCGATGGTCTCGACCTCGTTGTGCAGGAAGTAGACCTGGCCGCCGCGCTTCAATTCACGCAGCACCGCCTCACGGATGATGCTGTTGCCCTCGTTCCGCACGAAGGTCTTGATGGCCAGGCGCCGCTGCGGCGCGGTGGCGATGACGGACAGGTCGCGCAGGCCTTCCAGCGCCATGCCCAGCGTGCGCGGGATCGGCGTGGCGGTGAGCGTGAGCACGTCCACCTCGGCCCGCATGGCCTTGATGGCTTCCTTGTGGCGCACGCCGAACCGGTGCTCCTCATCGATGATGAGCAGGCCCAGGCGCTTGTACTTGACCTCGTTGGACAAGAGCTTGTGCGTGCCGACGACGATGTCGACGGTGCCGTTCTCCAGGCCTTCGAGCGCCGCCTTCACTTCCTTGGGCGAGCGGAAGCGCGACAGCTCGGCCACCTTCACCGGCCATTTGCCGAAGCGGTCGACGAGTGTCTGGTAGTGCTGCTCCGCCAGCAGCGTGGTGGGCGCCAGCAGCGCCACCTGCTTGCCGCCGTGCACGGCGACGAAGGCGGCGCGCAGCGCCACTTCCGTCTTGCCGAAGCCGACGTCGCCGCAGACCAGGCGGTCCATCGGCTGCGGGCTGATCAGGTCCTGGATGACGGCGTGGATGGCGGCGCGCTGGTCGGGGGTTTCTTCGAAGCCGAAGCTGGCGGCGAAGGCCTCGTAATCGTGCGGCGTGAAGCGGTGGGCGTAGCCCTCGCGCGCGGCGCGGCGGGCGTACAGGTTCAGCAGTTCGGCGGCAGTGTCCCGGACCTGCTCGGCGGCCTTGCGCTTCGCCTTGTCCCAGGCGCCCGAGCCCAGCTTGTGCAGTGGCGCTTCGTCGGCGCTGACGCCCGTGTAGCGGCTGATCAGGTGCAGCTGCGCGACGGGAACGTAGAGCGTGGCCTTGTCCGCGTATTCGAGGTGAAGGAACTCCGAAGCTCCGTCGCCCAGGTCGATGTTGATCAGCCCGACATAACGCCCGATGCCGTGGTTGGCATGCACCACCGGGTCGCCGATCTTCAGCTCGGACAGGTCCTTGATCAGCGCGTCGACGCTGCTGGTCTGCTCCTGCTTGCGCCGGCGGCGCGCCTGCGGCGTGCTGGCGAAGAGTTCGGTTTCGGTGATGAGCTGAATGGCCTTGCCGGCCTCCGGCTCGTGCCAGAAGAAGCCGACGGCCAAGGGCGCGGCGGTGATCGCCACCTTCTCGTCGCTGGCCTCGAACTCGGCCAGCGTGGCGACGCTGGGCGGGTCGATCTTGTGGTCGCGCAGCAGCTCCAGCAGGCTTTCGCGGCGGCCGTCGCTTTCGGCCACCAGCAGCACGCGGTGGGGCGTCGAGTCCAGGTGCTTGCCGAGCTGTGACAAGGGCTCGGTGGCACCGCGGTCCACCGCCACGTCGGCCAGCGGGCGCGCCCAATCGACCGGATCGCTACCCCGCAAAGCGAGCGTCGCCTGCTTGTTGGCGTTGCTGAAGAACTCCTCGCTGCGCTGGAAGATGTCCTCCGGCGGCAGGATGGGGCGGTCGGGGTCGGCGGCCAGGAAGCGGTGGCGGTCGCGCGTATCGGTCCAGAAGCGCTCCAGCGCCTGGTCCACCTCGCCGTGCAGCACCAGCATGGCGTCGGCGCCGAGGTAGTCGAAGATCGTCGCGGTCTGCTCGAAGAACAGCGGCAGGTAGTACTCGATGCCGGCGGTGGCGATGCCCTGCGCGATGTCCTTGTAGATGCGGCTCTTGGTCGG
>CAMLJY010000099.1 GCA_946480465.1 uncultured Burkholderiales bacterium | reverse complement strand
CCGGACGGGGCCCTGCGCTACCACGTGCTCGTCGTCAGCGACGTGACCGAGCAGCGCCTTCAGCGCGAGCGCATGGAGCGCCAAGCCAACTTCGACGAACTGACGCGCCTGCCCAACCGCGCCCGGCTGGGCCAGCTGCTGGCCGAGGCAATGGCCTCCACCGACCGGGACGGCTACCTGATGGCCGTCTGCTACCTCGACCTCGATCACTTCAAGTCGGTCAACGACCGCTACGGCCAGCAGGCCGGCGACAGGCTGCTGGCCGAACTGGCCGCGCGCCTGCGCACCGCGCTGCGCGCACGCGGCACGGCCTGGGCCGATGTCGCCGCCCGCCTGGGCGGCGACGAGTTCGCGCTGCTGCTGCGGGCCGGCACGGTCGACGAAGCGCGTGCGGCCGTCGAGCGCGTGCTGCGCGTCGTCGCCCAACCGTTCACGGTGGAGGAAGGCCGCGAGCCGGTGATCATCAGCGCCAGCGTCGGCGCAACCATCTACCCCCTGGACGGCAGCGACGCCGACACCCTGCTGCGCCACGCCGACCACGCGATGTACGGCGCCAAGCAGTCCGGCCGCAACGGCTTCCTGTTCTTCGACCCGGAGCACAGCCGCCGCGCCGAGGAACGGGTGATGGCGATCGGCCGGGTGCAGGAGGCCCTGGACCGGGACGAACTGACGCTGTACTACCAGCCCAAGGTCGACTTGAAGCGCGGCGTGGTGCTGGGCATGGAAGCCCTGCTGCGTTGGAACCATCCGGAGCATGGCCTCGTGCCGCCGGCGCAGTTCCTGCCGCTGATCGAGCACACCGGCTTGTCGGCGCGCGTCGGCGACCACGTGCTCGCACGCGCGCTCGATCAACTGGACGCCTGGACGGCGATGGGGCTCGACCTGACGGTCAGCGTCAACATCTCGGCGCGCCACCTCCAGGAGCCCGACTTCGCACAGCGCCTGGCCGAACTGCTGGCACGCCATGCCCGGCCCCTGGGCCCGAGACTGGAGCTGGAGGTGCTGGAAACCGCCGCGCTGACCGACATCGGCTTCACCTCGGCCCTGCTCGATCGCTGTGCGAAGCTGGGCGTGCGCTGGGCGCTGGACGACTTCGGTACCGGCTACTCGACACTGACCTACCTCAAGCGGCTGCCGCTGCACGTGCTGAAGATCGACCGCTCCTTCGTCGCCAACATGCTGTCGGACACGCAGGACCGGGCCATCGTGGAAGGCGTGATCAGCCTCGCCCGCACCTTCGATTGCATCGCGGTCGCCGAAGGGGTCGAGACGCCAGCCCAGGCCCGCATGCTGCTGGACATCGGCTGCGAGATCGGCCAGGGCGCCGGCATCGCGCCGCCGATGCCCGCTGGCGAGGTGGCCGGCTGGGTGCGCGAGTGGCGGGGCCTCTTCGCCCTCGCAGCCGCGCCATCGGCCCCCGCCGCCTCGCCCGACGCTGGCGATCCCGGTGCCGGCAGCGCGCGAACCCAGCTCGCCGAGTAGTCCTGCCGTTTCGTCCGGCCGCCGCAGCGCGGGGCCTCGGAGGCGCTTCGCTAGACTGCCGGCGTGATTCCCCAGGGCTTCATCCAGGACCTCGTCTCCCGCGTCGACATCGTCGAGGTGGTGGGCCGCCACGTCGAGCTCAAGAAGGCCGGCATCAACCACAAGGGCCTGTGTCCCTTCCATGGCGAGAAGACGCCCAGCTTCATCGTCAGCCCCTCGCGCCAAACCTACCACTGCTTCGGCTGCGGCGCCCATGGCGACGCGATCCGCTTCCTCGTGGAACAAGGCGGCCTGGGCTTCCTGGATGCGGTGCGCGAACTGGCGCAGCAGGTCGGCCTGACCGTGCCGGAGGACCCGGCCAGCCCGGAGGACCGCGCCCGCGCCGCGCAGGAACGCGAGCAACGCGCCAGCCTGACCGACGTGCTGGCCCGCGCCGGCGAGCACTACCGCCAGGCCCTGAAGAAGAGCCCGCGCGCCATCGACTACCTGAAGCGCCGCGGACTGACCGGGGCCATCGCCGCGCGCTTCGGTCTCGGCTACGCCCCGGAAGGCTGGCGTTCGCTGGCCAGCGCTTTTCCACGTTATGACGATCCGCAACTGGCCGAATGCGGCCTCGTCATCGTGCAAGGCGCCGACGAAGGCCTGGACGAGGCCGACCAGAAGCGCTACGACCGCTTTCGCGACCGCATCATGTTTCCTATCCGCTCCGTGCGCGGCGAGGTCATCGGCTTTGGTGGACGCGTGCTCGACCAAGGCGAGCCGAAGTACCTGAATTCGCCGGAAACCCCCGTCTTCCACAAGGGCCAGGAACTCTACGGCCTGTACGAGGCGCGGCAGGCGGTGAGGGAGCGCGGCTACGCGCTGGTCGTCGAGGGCTACATGGACGTCGTGGCGCTGGCGCAGTCCGGCTTCGGCAACGCCGTCGCGACCCTGGGCACGGCCTGCACCGCCGAGCATGTCGCCAAGCTGTTCCGCTTCACCGAGTCGGTGGTCTTCAGCTTCGACGGCGACGCCGCCGGCCGCCGGGCCGCCGCTCGGGCACTCGAGGCCGCGCTACCGCACGCGACCGACCTGCGCAGCATCCGCTTCCTGTTCCTGCCCGCGGAGCACGACCCGGACAGCTACGTCCGGGAACTCGGTGCGGCGGCATTCCAGAAGGCCGTCTCCGAGGCCGTACCCCTCTCCGAGCAGTTGCTGGACCAGGCTGCGGTGGATTGCGACCTGGCCACCGCCGAGGGCCGGTCGCGCATGCTCGGTCAGGCCCGGCCGCTGCTGGAACAGCTCCCGGACGGCTTGCTGCGCGAGCAGTTGCTGGCCGAGCTGTCGCGACGCGGCGCTGTCGATCCCGCGACACTTGCCGCCCACTGGCAGCGCGCCGGCCGCGCCCGAGTTGATCGCTCATCCCCGGCGGACGACGCAGCCGGCATCGATGACCGCAATGACCCCGAGGTCCGCCACCGCGACAGGCGGCCGCGCGCCGACACACGTCAGACCCCGCGCGCGATGGGCGGCCGCCGTCTGCCGCCGCAGACCGCCACCCTGCTCGACCGCGTGGCCTGGCTGCTGGCGCGGCACGCGAGTGTCTGGCTGGACCTGCCGGCCGATGACCACGACTTTCTGGGCGGCCAGCCGGCGCCGCATGGCAGCTTCTTCGCGGCGCTCGAACGCGTCTGCCACGAACACGGGCCGATGACGGTGTCGGCCCTGATGGACGAGATGGAATCCGATGCCGAGGCCGAGACGCTGCGCCCGCTGCTCGAACGCATGCGTGCCTTCCACGATTTCGAAGACGAGCAGCCCCAGGCCGAGATCGACAAGGCCCTGCATCGCCTGCGCGAGGTCGCGATCAACGACGAGATCCAGTGGCTGATGGAGTCAGGCGACCTTGCGGATTCAGCAGCCGCCGATCGGCTGAAAACCCTGTTCAAGCTGCGTGCGGACATGAAGAACGCCCGCACTTCCGCAGCCCGCTGAACGGGCCGACTTTGACGCAATTGGCGATCTCGCCGATAATGTTCGTTTGGTTGCATCGGCAAGAGTGACGGCAGCACCTCCGGTCAAAGGCCACCCGCGACACGGGCACGCAGTATGCGTTCAGGCCACCGAATATCCGCCAGGGCTGCACTCTTTGAACGTTCACGCGAACTTGCCCGGCCGTTTTTGAATCCACCACACCCGGGGGCCCCCGGGGGCGTTGTTGCCACGGTTTTCGTGGTAACGCGTTGCGCCGCGTGCAGGCCAGGCCTGCCCAGCGCTGTCGGTGCTCTTCCGGCGGATGGCAACTCCCCCGATGACCGCGCAAGGACCCGCATGAACGCCAAGAAGACCGACGTCGCCCCGACGGACCACGAGCACGCCAGTGCCACCGACACGGCTGCCAAGCCCACCCTCGATACCAAGGGCGACGCCAAGCCGAAACCCGCCAAGGCGGCCGCGAAGACCGAAGCGAAGGCATCGGGCAAGGCTACGGCCAAGGCACCAGCGAAGGGCAAGGCCGCCAAGGGCAAGGAGTCTCCGAAGAAGTCAGATGAAGACGACATCGGAGACATCGAGGCGGACCTCGAAGGTGAACCCGAAGCCGAAGTCGTCGAGGAAAGCGTCGCTGGCGAGACCGAAGCCAAGGCCAAGCCGCTGCGCATGAAGGTGTCGCGGGCCAAGGAACGCGCGCTGATGCGCGAATTCGGGCTGGACGAAACCACGCTCACCGAAGAGGAAGTCGCCAAGCGCCGGCTGGAGCTGAAGACCCTCATCAAGATGGGCAAGACGCGTGGTTTCCTGACGCACCAGGAAATCAACGACCACCTGCCCGAGAAGCTGGTCGAGAACGAGATCCTCGAGGCCATCGTCTCGATGCTCAACGACATGGGCATCGCGGTGTACGAGCAGGCGCCGGATGCCGCCACGCTGCTGATCGCCGGCGGCAACACCACCACCGCCACCGAGGAAGAGGCCGAGGAAGCCGCCGAGGCGGCGCTGTCCACGGTCGACTCGGAGTTCGGCCGCACCACCGACCCGGTGCGCATGTACATGCGCGAGATGGGCTCGGTGGAACTGCTCACGCGCGAGGGCGAGATCGAGATCGCCAAGCGCATCGAAGGCGGCCTGCAGTCGATGATGCAGGCCATCTCGGCATCGCCGAAGACGATCGCCGAGATCTTGGCAATGGCCGACAAGATCGGTGCCGGGGAGATGCAGATCTCGGAAGTCGTCGATGGATTCGTCTCCGACGACGAGGCCGATGACTACGTCGCGGAAGAAGATTTCGACGAGTTCGACGAGGAAGACGACGACGATGGCCAGGGCGGCAGCAAGGCGCTGACCAAGAAGCTGGAAGAGCTGAAGTCGCAGGCCCTGGACCGCTTCGCCACCGTGCGCGCGCATTTCGAAAAAATGCGCAAGGCCTTCGAGAAGGAAGGGTACAACTCGCCCGCGTACGACAAGGCGCAGCAGATGCTGACCGAGGATCTGATGACGATCCGCTTCACGGTCAAGACCATCGAGAAGCTGTGCGACGTGCTGCGTTCGCAGGTCGATGACGTGCGCCGCTTCGAGCGCGAGATCCGCAAGATCGTGGTCGACCGCTGCGGCATGCCGCAGGATCACTTCATCAAGACCTTCCCGCCCAACATCCTGAACCTGAAGTGGGCGGAGAAGGAAGTCCAGGCCGGCAAGCCCTACAGCGCCGTGCTCGGCCGTAATCTGCCGGCCATCCAGGAACTGCAGCAGAAGCTGATCGACCTGCAGCAGCACGCCGTGGTGCCCCTGGACGACCTGAAGGAAATCAACCGGCAGATGAATGCCGGCGAAAAGGCCAGCCGCGACGCCAAGAAGGAAATGATCGAGGCCAACCTGCGCCTCGTGATCTCCATCGCGAAGAAGTACACCAACCGCGGCCTGCAGTTCCTGGACCTGATCCAGGAAGGCAACATCGGCCTGATGAAGGCGGTGGACAAGTTCGAATACCGCCGCGGCTACAAGTTCTCGACCTACGCCACGTGGTGGATCCGCCAGGCCATCACCCGCTCGATCGCGGACCAGGCCCGCACCATCCGCATCCCGGTTCACATGATCGAGACGATCAACAAGATGAACCGCATCTCGCGCCAGCACCTGCAGGAGTTCGGCTTCGAGCCGGATGCGCCGACGCTGGCCGAGAAGATGGAGATCCCCGAGGACAAGATCCGCAAGATCATGAAGATCGCCAAGGAGCCGATCTCCATGGAAACGCCGATCGGGGACGACGACGACAGCCACCTGGGCGACTTCATCGAGGACACCAACAACACCGCGCCGATCGAGGCCGCGATGCAGGCCGGCCTGCGCGACGTGGTGAAGGACATCCTCGATTCGCTGACCCCGCGCGAAGCCAAGGTGCTGCGCATGCGTTTCGGTATCGAGATGTCGACCGACCACACCCTGGAAGAGGTGGGCAAGCAGTTCGACGTCACCCGCGAGCGCATCCGCCAGATCGAGGCCAAGGCGATCCGCAAGCTGAAGCACCCGAGCCGTTCGGACAAGCTGCGCACGTATTTGGACAACCTGTAAGGTTGGCCGGATGCGAGGCTTGCGTCGAAGCGCAAGCCTCGTTCCTCGCATGACTTTCGGATGCCCCCCATGGCCATCCGGCGGTGGAAACCGACCCGGACAAGGGCGGGTTTGCGCGGACTGACCGATTAAACTCGTCGCCCATGACGCGCATCTCAGAGCGCACCGTGCTGTTCGCCGACCTTCGGGGCAGCACCTCGCTGTACGAAACCCTCGGCAATGCCGAAGCGACCTCGGTGGTCACCCACACGGTGACCACCGTCGCTCGCGCCGTGCCCGCCTGTGGCGGCCAGGTCATCAAGACGCTCGGCGACGGCCTGATGGCCGTCTTCGACGATTCGGCGCAGGGCCTGCTGGCCGCCCAGCAAATGCATGAAGACCTCGACCAGCTCGTCACGCGCGGGCGCGAGCGGGGGGCCTCGGCCGGACTGCGCGGCCTGCGGCTGCAGGTCGCGCTGGCGCGGGGCGAGATCGTGGAGATGGCGGGCGATTGCTTCGGCGACGCAGTCAACGTCGCGGCCCGGCTGCTCGACCATGCGGGCGACAACGAGACCTTGGTCACCGCCGAGGTCATGCGCGGCCTGCCCGCGGCCGCCCAGAAGCGCTTCCGCAGCCTCGACTGGATGCACCTGCGCGGGCGTGCCGAGCCGGTGCAGGTGCACGTGCTCGGTGGCCGGCGCGGCACCGACACCGCGGCCACCCAGTTCGGTCTCGTGGCGCCGTCGATCGAGCCCGAAGCCGTGCGCCTGATGTGGCTCGACGTCAACGAGGTGTACGACGGCGAGCACATGCCCGTGGTGCTGGGCCGCAGCCCGCAAGCGCATTTCCGGGTCGACGATTCGAGGGTATCGCGTTCGCACGCCCGGCTGGACTGGCACGGGGGCCTCTTCCAGATCACCGACCTCAGCTACAACGGCACGTACGTGCGCTTCGCCAACGCCGAAGAGGTCGTGAGCCTGCGCCGCGGCAGCTGCACGCTGCACGGCAGTGGGGTGATCGGCCTGGGCGGTTCGCCGATCGACCCGATGGCCCCGACCGTGCGTTTCGAGATCCTGTCCTTCCTGGACACCGTGCCGCACCCGCCCTGACGTGTACGAGCCGCCCGCCCCGCCTCGGCGCGTGCTGTACGTCGAAGACGATCGCGTCGCTGCGCTGCTGTTCGCCGCAGCCCTGTGCGGCCGCGCGGAGTATGAGGTGCAGGTTGCGGAAACCGGCGCCGAAGCCCTTGAACTGGCCGGTCATTGGCCGCCAGACGTGCTGGTGCTGGACGCCAATCTGCCGGACACCACCGGCCTTGCGCTGCTCGCAGCGCTGCGCCGCCTAGCGGGGCTGGCATCCACCCCGGCCTTCGTCTGTTCGGCGGACGCGTTCGAGGATGTCCGGCGCCAGCACCTGCAGGCCGGCTTCTGCGGCTACTGGCTCAAACCGATCGATCCGCTGCAGCTGAACGCCGATCTGGACGCTGCCGCGAGAATGCGTCCTTCCTGACGCGCCTGCTTCCCCGATGACGATGCGCTTTGCACCGGAGCCCCGTTTCGTCCACGACCAGCCCGAACGCACCGCCGTGCTGCTGGTCAACCTGGGCTCCCCCGCGGCGCCCACGCCTTCGGCGCTGCGCCGCTACCTGGCGGAGTTCCTGTCGGACCCACGGGTGGTCGAGATCCCGGGGCCGCTGTGGTGGCTGATCCTGCATGGTGTGCTGCTGCGCGTGCGCCCGCGGCAATCGGCCGCAAAGTACGCGTCCATCTGGACCCGCGACGGATCGCCTCTGCTGAGCTGGTCGGAGCGCCAGGCGAAGCGGCTGATGGGTGACCTGGGCCAGCGCGGCTACCCGGTGCTGGTGCGCTGCGCCATGCGTTACGGCGCGCCCTCAATCGCCTCGGCGCTGGATGCCCTGAAGGCCGACGGCGCCACGCGCATCCTGGTCTTGCCGCTCTACCCGCAGTACGCGGCCGCCACCACAGCCAGCGCCTTCGACGCCGTCGCCGCATGGGCGCGGACGGCGCGGCGGCTGCCGGAGTTCCGTTTCGTCAACCAGTACCACGACGACCTGGGCTACATCGGCGCCCTGGCCGACAGCGTGCAGGCGCACTGGCGCAGCAACGGCCGGGGCGACAAGCTGCTGATGAGCTTCCACGGCCTGCCAGCCCGCACGCTGGCGTTGGGCGACCCGTACCACTGCCAGTGCCACAAGACGGCGCGGTTGCTGGCAGAGCGGCTGGGGCTGCGCGACGACGAGTGGATCGTCACCTTCCAGAGCCGGCTGGGCCGGGCCAAGTGGCTGGAGCCCTACACCGAGCCCACCGTCCGCGGACTGGCGGCCAGTGGCATCAAGCGCCTCGACGCCATCTGCCCCGGCTTCGCGGCCGACAACCTGGAGACGCTCGAGGAAATCGCGATCGAGGCACGGGATGCGTTCAAGGCCGCGGGTGGTCGGGAGTTCCGCTTCATTCCCTGCCTGAACGACCGTGACGGCTGGATCCGCGCGCTGGCCGACCTGGCCCTGCAGCACCTGCAGGGCTGGCCGCTGGAACCGGACTCACCCGAGGAGCGCTCGCAACGCCAACAGCGAGCCAGAGCCGCCGGCGCTCCGGCCTGACTCGCCCCGGTTCTGCCGAGGTGGCAGCTTCTCAGGCGATGGCGCGCCTGGCCACCCGTGAACGCTTGTGCCAGGCGATCAGCCGCGGCAGCAGCAGCACGGCCACCACCACGACGAGCAGCGTGGCCGACATCGGGCGCTCGATGAACACTGTCCACTTGCCCTCGCCGATCGACAAGGCATTGCGCATCTGCGCCTCGGCCAGCGGCCCAAGGATCATGCCGACCACGACTGGTGCGACCGGAAAGGCGAAGCGCCGCATCACCACGCCCAACAATCCGATGGCGTACAGCAGCACCAGGTCGAAGGCCGATTGCCGCATGCCGTAGACACCCACCGTCGCGAAGATCAGGATGCCGGCGTACAGGGGGGCCTTCGGGATCTTCAACAGCTTCACCCACATGCCCACCAGCGGCAGGTTGAGGATCAGCAGCATCACGTTGCCGATGTAAAGCGACGCGATCAGCGCCCACACCAGCGCAGAGTTCTTGTCGAACAGCTGCGGGCCGGGCTGGATGCCGTAGTTCTGGAAGGCGCCGAGCAGGATGGCCGCGGTGTTCGAGGTCGGGATGCCCAGCGTCAGCAAAGGGATCAGCGTCGCGGTGATCGCCGCGTTGTTCGCCGCCTCGGGCCCGGCCACGCCCTCGATCGCGCCGGTTGTGCCGAACTCTTCCTTGTGCTTGGACAGCTTCTTTTCGGTGGCATAGCTCAGGAAGGTCGGGATCTCGCTGCCCCCCGCCGGGATGGTGCCGAAGGGGAAGCCGATGAAGGTGGCACGCAGCCAGGCCGGCCACGAGCGGCCCCATTCCCGCTTCGTCATGTGCACCTTGCTCATGCGGTTCTGCGTCTCGACCTCGCGGCCCTGGTACAGCACCGCGTAGAGCGCTTCGGCCACCGCGAACAGGCCGACGGCGATCAGCACCACCTCAAGGCCGTCCAGCAGTTCCGGCACGCCCGCGGTGTAGCGCGCCTGGCCGGTGATCTGGTCGAGGCCCACGAGCCCCATGGCCAGGCCGATGAAGAGCGCCGTCAGGCCGCGCAGGGTGCTTTGGCCCAGCACCGCGCTGACGGTGCAGAAGGCGAGCACCATCAGCATGAAGTATTCGGGCGGCCCGAGGCGTACTGCGAAATTCGCGACCAGCGGCGCGAACAGCGTGACCAGCACCGTCGCGATCGTTCCGGCGACGAAGGAGCCGATGGCCGCGGTCGCCAACGCCGCGCCGGCGCGGCCGCTCTTGGCCATCTTGTTGCCTTCCATCGCCGTCACCATCGATCCGGCCTCGCCCGGGGTGTTCAGCAGGATCGAGGTGGTCGAGCCGCCGTACATCGCGCCGTAGTAGATCCCCGCGAAGAAGATCATCGAGGCGGTCGAGTCGACCTTCAGGGTGATCGGCAGCAGCATCGCCACCGCGGTCGCCGGGCCAATGCCGGGCAACACCCCCACCGCGGTGCCGATCGTGCAGCCGAGCAGCGCCCACAGCAGGTTGATCGGCGTGCCGGCCGTCAGGAAGCCCTGCAGCAGTTGATTCCAGATGTCCATCAGGCCTCCCCGCCTGGGTGGGTATCGGCCGCGGTCGTGCGGACCGCGGGCCGGGAAGCGGCAACTGCCGCGTCAGAGCCAGCCCGTCTGGGTCAGGCCCGGCAGATTGATCGACAGCGCCTTGGTGAACATCCAGTACACCGGTGCCGAGATCGCAAGTCCGATCGCGGTATCGACCAGCCACGCCCGTGGGCCCAGGTTCAGCCGCCCTTCGGAAGCCTTGAAGCCCCGCACGGCGAGCACGAAGCACAGGGTGCAGCTGAGGATGAAGCCGATGGTGGTGATCAGCGCCGCATTCGACAGGATGGCCGCGGACACCCACGCGAAGGCGACCCAATCGCCATGCTCCGCGCCATCGGGATCGCCCATCATGCGGAAGCCGCCGGAGGAGGCCTCCCACACGAGAAATCCGCCGCACAGCAGCAGGCATGACGCGACGAGCCAGGGCAGGAAGTTCGGTCCGACGCCGGCGTACCCGGCATCGGACGGGATGCCCACGGCACCTGCCGCGAGCAGCCCGGCCAACCCGAGCACGCCGACGCCGACCAGCGTCTGCACCGAGCGGCTCACGGCCGCCTCCGGTGGTCGGAAGCCAGGCGCGTCATCAGACCATGCCCGACTTGACCATCACCGCGCGCAGGCTCGCGAATTCGTCGTCGACGAACTTCTCGAACTCGGCCCCCGACATCACGGCCGGCGTCCAGCCGTTCTTCTCGAGCGCATCGGTCCAGGCCTTGCTCTTCGTGGCCTTCAGGATCATCTCGGTGAGGTTCTTGCGCTGCTCCGCCGTGATGCCCGGGGCGCCGTAGACGCCACGCCAATTGCCGATGACGACGTTGATGCCCTGCTCCTTCATCGTCGGCACGTCGATGCCCTTCAGGCGCTTGTCCGACGTGACTGCGATGGCCTTCATCTTGCCGCTGTTGATGTACTCGGCGAACTCGCTGTAGCCGCTGCCGCCGATCGTCACGTTTCCACCCAGGATGGCCGCGGTGGCCTCGCCGCCCCCCCGGAAAGCGACGTAGTTGATCTTGGCCGGATCGACGCCCACTTCACGGGCAATCATCGCCGCGGCGATGTGCTCGGTGGACCCGCGCGAGCCGCCGCCCCACTTGACGCTGCCCGGGTCCTTCTTCATCTGATCAACCACGTCCTTCATGGACTTGAATGGCGAACTGGCCGGCAGTACGAAGACGTTGTATTCGCTGGTCAGCCGCGCGATCGGCGTGGCTTGGGACAGGCTCACCGGCGGCTTGCCTGTGATGATGCCGCCCAGCATCACCGCGCCCATCACCATCAGCGCATTGGGATCTCCCTTGCTGCCGTTGACGAACTGGGCCAGCCCGATGGCACCCGCTGCGCCGCCCTTGTTGTCGTAGGCCACCGTGGACGCGACGCCGGCGTCCTGCAATGCCTTGCCAAGTGCGCGGCCAGTGGTGTCCCAGCCACCGCCCGGATTGGCCGGAATCATCATCTTCAGGTTGGCCGAGGCCCGGGCGCTCATCGGCAGCATGCCGGCTGCAGCGAGCGCGGCCATCGACTTCAGGAAGGTGTCGCGACGCATCGATGTCTCCATGTTGGTTGACGAACAGGATGCATCGTGGCGCCCGACCCTGTCGATCGGCTGTCGGATGACCTAGGGTAAATGCTAGGCGCCGCCGTTGCGCCGATGCCCGCTAACGCGCACTGAAAACAGGGACGATTGGCCGCTGATGAAACTGCTGCTGATCGAAGACAACCCCACCATGCAGGCCACGCTGCAACGCTCCTTTGAGCGGCGCGGCATCCAGGTCGCCACCTGCTCCGACGGCCTGCGCGCCATCGACCGCTGGCACGCCAGCGTGCCCGACGTGGTCCTGCTGGACCTCACCCTGCCGGGGCTGGACGGACTGGACGTGCTGGCCCGCGCCCGTGCCGCGGGCCTGGCCACGCCCGTCATCATCCTGACCGCGCGCGGCACCGTGGGCGACCGCATCCTCGGCCTGAACACCGGCGCGGACGACTACCTGCCCAAGCCCTTCGACCTGGACGAGCTCGAAGCCCGCGTGCGTGCGCTGGCCCGGCGCGGCAGCGGCGTGGCCGATCCCCGCGCCGAGCCCGCAGACTTCCACGGCCTGCGCGTCGACAACACCAGCGGCGCCGTCTACTGCCGCGGCCAGCCGATGGAGCTGGCCCCGCGCGAAGCCGCGTTGCTGCGTGCCCTGCTCGCCCACGCGGGCCAGGCGGTGGCGAAGGAGCGCCTCTTCGACCAGGTCTTCGCCGGCGAGGCCGACGTCCAGCCCGACGCCATCGAAGTGGTGGCGTATCGCCTGCGCAAGAAGCTGGCGACAACCAGCGTCAAGCTCGTCACGCTGCGGGGGCTGGGCTACCTGGTAGCACCCCAATGACGTGGAGCCTGCGGCGACGCTTCGCGCACCTGTCGATGCGCAGCCGGCTGCTGCTGGGCATCCTGCTGCCGGTGCTGGCGCTGGTCGCCTTCAATGCCTACAGCCTGTACCGCCAGGCCCTGCGCTCGGCCGACATCGCCTACGACCGCACGCTGCTGGCATCGGCCAAGGCCATCGGCGAGCTGCTGGAGGTCACCGGCACCCGCGACGCGCCGCGCCTGCGCGCGACGGTGCCGTACTCGGCGCTGGAGGCCTTCGAGGCGGACAACCGCAGCCGCACCTACTTCAAGGTGAGCGGATTCGAGGGCGAGATGGTGTCCGGCTTCGAGGACCTGCCTTCGTGGCGCGGCAAGTTGCCGGACCGCGGCATCTACGCCGCCCTCGTCGACTTCTATGACGACGTGTTCCGCGGCGATCCGGTGCGCGTGGCGGTGCTGCTGCAACCAGTGGCCGGCGAGGTCGGCCACGGCATGGCGACCATCCAGGTGGCAGAAACTCTGGAACTGAGGCGCACGCTCGCTCGCCAGATCCTGATCGACACGCTGTGGCGCCAGGCGGCCTTGATCGCGGTGATCATCGCCGTCGTGCTGTGGGTCGTGCGCCGCGCGACGCGGCCGGTGCATGCGCTGAGTGCGGCCATCAAGGCCCGTGCACCGGACGATGCCTCGCCGCTGGACGTGCCGGACGCACCGCGCGAGCTGATGCCGCTGGTCGATGCCACCAACGACGCGATGGCCCGCGTGGCGCAGCTGATGGCGCACCAGCGCCGCTTCGTGCGCGACGCCTCGCACCAGCTGCGCACGCCCCTGGCCGTGCTGAAGGCACAGGTGCAGTCCGCCCAGCGCGGCGACGTCGACCCGCCCCAGGCCCTGCGCGAAATCGGCCAGACCGTCGACAGCGCCGCCCGGATCGCCAACCAGATGTTGGCGCTGGCCAAGGTGGAGCAACTGCGCCAGCAGGGCGCGCCTGACCGCCTGGATTGGGCCGAGATCGTGCGCGGCGTGGCACTGGAGCTGGCACCGCTGCTGGCCGAGCGCGAGCTGGACTTCGAACTGCATGTGAGCCCAGCCCCGGTGCTGGCACATGAGTGGGCGCTGCGCGAACTGGTGCGCAACCTGCTGCACAACGCGGTGAAGCACACGCCGGCGGGCACCCTGCTGTCGGTGCAACTCGCCGTGGACGGCCGGCACGCCGCGCTCACGGTGGCCGATGGCGGCCCGGGCGTACCCGAGGCGCTGCGCGAGCGGCTGTTCCAGCCCTTCGCCGCCGGTGCCGCCAGTTCCGGCTCCGGCCTGGGCCTGGCGATCTGCCGCGAGATCGTGCTGTCCCTGAACGGTCAGTTGCAGCTGAACAACCGCGAACACCGTGGCCAGATCCAGGGGCTGGATGCAGTGGTGCGGCTGCCTTTGGCCCCGCCGGTGTCCGGGCCGGCGGCCTGAGGACTGCCACAGCGGCAGAATCCGCCTATGGATGACCGCACGTCGCTGCGCCTGGACAAGTGGCTCTGGGCCGCCCGCTTCTACAAGACCCGCTCGCTGGCGGCCGAAGAGATCGGCAAGGGCCGCGTCTGCGTGAACGGCCAGGCGGCCAAGGCCTCGCGCGAGGTGAAGGCCGGCGACCGCGTCGAGCTGCGCCAGGGCCCGCTCTCCCGCACGGTGCTGGTGCGCGGCATCAGTAGCGTGCGCGGCCCGGCACCGGTGGCACAGGCCCTGTACGAAGAGACGCCCGAAAGCATCGCCGCCCGCGCCGCGGCGGCCGAAGCACGTCGCCTCGCCGCTGAGCCGGCCCTCAGCATCGCCCAGGGCCGCCCCACCAAGCGCGACCGGCGGGACATCGAGCGCACCCAGGTCGACTGGCAACGCTGGAGCGTCTCGCTCGACGGCGACTGAACCCACCCCTGCCACAAACTGGCAGCCCTCTTGAAGCCAAGGACATGCGCCCCATATCGGCTGGCGTCCGCCTTGAATCGACGACCACGAGACCAACAGCCATGACCGCACCGGAGAACGACAACCCCTCAGCTTTCCAGCCCGACGGCTCGGCCCCCGACGCCCCGGCACCCGCGGCCGCCGCGCCAACGGAAACCCCGGAACAGCGTCTCGCTTCGCTGGAAGCCAAGCACAACGAGCTGAACGATGCCTTCCTGCGCGCCAAGGCAGAGACTGAAAACGCCCGCCGCCGCGCCGACGAGGAAGTGAGCAAGGCCCGCAAGTTCGCGATCGAGGCTTTCGCCGAGAGCCTGCTGCCGGTGAAGGACAGCCTGGAGGCCGCCATCGGCCAGCCCAACGCCAGCACCGAGCAGGTGCTCGAAGGCGTGCACGCCACGCTGCGCCAGCTCACGGCGGCGCTGGAGCGCAACAAGGTGCTGCAGATCGCCCCGCCCGCGGGCACCAAGTTCGATCCGCACCAGCACCAGGCCATCAGCATGGTGCCGGCCGAGCAGGAGGCCAACACGGTCGTGGCCGTGCTGCAAAAGGGCTACCTGATCGCCGACCGCGTGCTGCGCCCTGCCCTGGTGACGGTCGCCGCGCCCAAATAAAAGTCTGGCAAGGACCATGCCACAGCCCTTGAAAGCGGCTGACTGAACCACAACTCGACGACAACCCGAATACACCTCAGGAGTACACCACCATGGGCAAGATCATCGGCATCGACCTCGGCACCACCAACTCGTGCGTCGCGGTCATGGAAGGCAACACGACCCGCGTGATCGAGAACAGCGAGGGTGCCCGCACCACGCCGTCGATCATCGCCTACCAGGAAGACGGCGAGGTGCTGGTCGGCGCCTCGGCCAAGCGCCAGGCCGTCACCAACCCCCGCAACACGCTGTACGCGGTGAAGCGCCTGATCGGCCGCAAGTTCACCGAGAAGGAAGTGCAGAAGGACATCGACCTGATGCCCTACAAGATCGCCGCGGCCGACAACGGCGACGCGTGGGTCGAAGTGCGCAACAAGAAGCTGGCGCCGCCGCAGGTGAGCGCCGAGGTGCTGCGCAAGATGAAGAAGACCGCCGAGGACTACCTCGGCGAAGAAGTCACCGAGGCCGTCATCACGGTGCCCGCGTACTTCAACGACAGCCAGCGCCAGGCCACCAAGGACGCCGGCCGCATCGCAGGCCTCGACGTCAAGCGCATCATCAACGAGCCCACCGCCGCTGCCCTGGCCTTCGGCCTGGACAAGCACGGCAAGGGCGACCGCAAGATCGCGGTGTTCGACCTGGGCGGCGGCACGTTCGACATCTCGATCATCGAGATCGCCGACGTGGACGGCGAGAAGCAGTTCGAAGTGCTGTCGACCAACGGCGACACCTTCCTGGGCGGCGAGGACTTCGACCAGCGCATCATCGACTACATCGTGGCCGAGTTCCGCAAGGAGCAAGGCGTCGACCTGACGAAGGACGTGCTGGCGCTCCAACGCCTGAAGGAAGCGGCCGAGAAGGCGAAGATCGAGCTGTCCAACAGCACGCAGACCGACGTCAACCTGCCCTACATCACGGCCGACGCGTCAGGCCCGAAGCACCTGAACATCAAGCTCACCCGCGCCAAGCTGGAGAGCCTGGTCGACGAGCTGATCCAGCGCACCATCGAGCCCTGCCGCATCGCGGTGAAGGATGCCGGCGTCAAGCTGTCCGACATCGACGACGTGATCCTGGTCGGCGGCATGACCCGCATGCCCAAGGTGCAGGAGAAGGTGAAGGAGTTCTTCGGCAAGGAGCCGCGCAAGGACGTCAACCCCGATGAAGCCGTGGCCGTCGGTGCCGCCATCCAGGGCCAGGTGCTCTCCGGCGACCGCAAGGACGTGCTGCTGCTCGACGTCACCCCGCTGTCCCTGGGCATCGAGACTTTGGGCGGTGTGATGACGAAGATGATCAAGAAGAACACGACCATCCCGACCAAGTTCTCGCAGACGTTCTCCACGGCCGACGACAACCAGCCGGCCGTGACGATCAAGGTGTTCCAGGGCGAACGCGAGATGGCCGCGGGCAACAAGAGCCTGGGCGAGTTCAACCTCGAAGGCATCCCGCCGGCCCCGCGCGGCCTGCCGCAGATCGAAGTCACCTTCGACATCGACGCCAACGGCATCCTGCACGTGGGCGCCAAGGACAAGGCCACCGGCAAGGAAAACAAGATCACCATCAAGGCGAACTCGGGCCTGACCGAGGCCGAGATCGAGAAGATGGTGAAGGACGCCGAGATGAATGCGGCCGAGGACGCCAAGAAGCTCGAGATCGTGCAGGCCCGCAACCAGGCTGATTCGCTGCTGCACTCGGTGAAGAAGAGCCTGGGCGAGCACGGCGACAAGCTGGACGCCGGCGAGAAGGAAAAGATTGAAGCCGCGCTGAAGGACGTCGAGGAAGCGTTGAAGGGCGACGACAAGGCGACCATCGAAGCGAAGACCGAGGCGCTGATGACGGCCAGCCAGAAGCTCGGCGAGAAGATGTACGCCGAGCAGGCGGCCGCGGCCGGTGCGGCCGCAGGCGCCGCGGGCGCGGCACCGGGGGCCGACGCCGAAGCGCCGAAGTCCGAGGCCAAGCCAGCCGACGACAACGTGGTGGACGCCGAGTTCAAGGAAGTGAAGAAGTGACGTGCGGCGCGGCCTGCCAGGGCCGCACCGCCGACCGACTCGCCGCGTCCAGGGCGGCGGACCGAGCGTCCGCCCCCTCACGCGGCGGTTTGCTTCCCACGTGCTGAGAATCACCATCCATGGCAAAGCGCGACTACTACGACGTCCTGGGCGTTCCGAAGAACGCCTCGGACGACGACATCAAGAAGGCCTACCGCAAGCTGGCCATGAAATACCACCCTGACCGCAACCAGGGTGACGAGGCCAAGAAGGCCGAGGAGAAGTTCAAGGAGGCCAAGGAGGCCTACGAGATGCTCTCCGAGCCGCAAAAACGCGCCGCGTACGACCAGTACGGCCACGCCGGCGTCGATCCCAACGCCGCCGGCATGGGTGGCGGCTTCCGCGGCGGACCGGAGGGTTTCGGCGGCTTCGCCGAGGCCTTCGGCGACATCTTCGGCGACATCTTCAACGGCGGCCGCCGTGGCGGTGGCGGGCCACAGGTCTACCGCGGCTCGGACCTCTCGTACGCGATGGAAATCACGCTCGAGGAGGCCGCCAACGGCAAGGAAGCGCAAATCCGCATTCCCACCTGGGACAGCTGCGACACCTGCCACGGCACCGGCGCCAAGCCGGGCACCAGCGCCAAGACCTGCACCAGCTGCAATGGCGCCGGTACGGTGCACATGCGCCAGGGCTTCTTCAGCATCCAGCAGACCTGCCCGCACTGCCACGGCACGGGCAAGATCATTCCCGAGCCCTGCACCACCTGCAACGGCGCCGGCAAGATCAAGCGCCAGAAGACGCTGGAGGTGAAGATCCCCGCCGGCA
>CAMLJY010000098.1 GCA_946480465.1 uncultured Burkholderiales bacterium | reverse complement strand
AGCCGAATCAGGCGCTGGTCTCCTGGGCGGCCTTGCGGGCCTCTTCCTTCTCGACAGCCTTCATCATCACCGACGGCGCGGTCTCGGCCTTGCTCTTGGCCACGGTAAGGTGGCGCAGCACGGCGTCGTTGTAGCGGAAGCCGGTTTCCAGCTCGGTCAAGGTTTCCTTGGAGACCTCGATGTTCAGGCACACGTAGTGGGCCTTCGCGAGCTTCTGGATCATATAGGCCAGCTGGCGGCGACCCCAGTCCTCGACCCGGTGCACCTTGCCGCCGGCGGCGGTGACGATGCCCTTGTAACGTTCCAGCATGGCCGGAACCTGCTCGCTTTGATCCGGGTGGATCACGAGCACGATCTCGTAGTGACGCATGAACACTCCTTTTGGTTTCCGGTGATCGGAAGCCACCCGGCGGCGTCGGACGCTGGTGTGGCAGGGAACCGGCGGCAACCGCCGGCCACAGTTGTGAAGCCAGGCGGTACCTGACTTCGGAAAAGCCGGCGATTATAGCCAGATCACCGTCTCAAGCCCGAACGGACACATCACCTGCGACGCCCGGCTCGTGCAGGCGCTGCACGAAGGTCTGTGCGCCCTGCCCTGGACGCGGTGTCAGCAGGCTGACGAGGATCAGCACCAAGGCGCCCGCGGGAACACCAAACACGCCGGCAGCCATCGGGTCGATGCCCCACAGACGCCACGGCTCGGGGGAGAAGCCGAGCCATGCGCGCGCCGCCGGCACGCCGGCGAGCATGTACCCGACGCACACGCCCAGCCCAGCCAGCATGCCCGCCACCGCGCCGCCGCGCGTGGCCCGGCGCCAGAAGATGCCCAGCACCAGCGCTGGGAAGAAGGCCGCCGCCGCCAGCGAAAACGCCGCGGTCACGAAGGGCAGGATGCCGGCGATGCGCAGCGACGCCACCCAGGCCGCCAGCACTGCGGCCACGAGCACCAGCATCTTCGACAGCATCACCCGCCGTACCGCCGATGCCCGCGGATTCAGCACTCGGTAGTAGAAGTCGTGCGACAGCGCATTGGAGATGGTCAGCAACAGACCGTCCGCAGTCGAGAGCGCAGCCGCCAGCCCGCCAGCCGCGACGAGATAGGTCACCACGAGCGGCAGCCCGCCGAGTTCAGGCGCGGCCAGCACGATCATGTCGCCCGCGAGACGCAGTTCCGCCCACTGCAGGATCCCGTCCCCGTTGATGTCCTGCACAGTGACCAGGCCGGAATCCAGGCGCGACCAGCGCCGAATCCAGTCCGGCAAGGCCGCGAACGAACTGCCGACCAGCTCCGTGAACACCTGGTACTTCACCAGCACGGCCAGTACCGGCGCGCAGAGGTACAGCAGGACGATGAAGGACAGCGACCAGCCCACTGAACGCCGCGCAGAAGCGACGGTCGGCGTGGTGTAGTAGCGGGTCAACACGTGCGGCATGGCCGCCGTACCGAGCATCAGGCAGAAGACCAATGCGAGGAAATTGCGCCGGGCCGAGTCGCCGGCCCCGCCCGTCGTTGGCACGAAAGGCTGGGTTTGCGGAGCGACGCCGGCCATCGGACGGGCCTGCGCCTCGGCCAGCGCCAACTCGCGCTGGTAGGCCATCCGCGCATCGTGCACGGAGCGCGGCAGCCGCTGCAGTTGCCGCTCGGTGCGCTGGATGATGGCCAGCGGGGCATCCTGCGCGCGCAGCCGCTGGATCTCGCTGCCCAGCCGTTCGGCGTCGCTGACCATCGCCGCCGGCACGTCCAGCAGCTTCGCGCGCAAGTCCTGCGCCCGCTGCGCCCATGCGCGCTGCACCGCGAGCTCGTCGGGGTCGGTCAGCAGCTTCTGCTCGAACTGCTCGACGACGGCCAGTTGCTGCCCATAGCTGATCCACGGCGCCCAGGAGCCGGTCTGGTTCACGCTGAGCCAGACCACCGGCACCACGTAGGCGATGATCAGCACGATGTACTGCGCCACCTGGGTCCAGGTGACAGCTCGCATGCCGCCGAGGAACGAGCACACGAGCACCCCGCCCAGGCCGACGAAGATGCCGATCTCGAAGTTGAAGCCGGTGAGGTGCGAGGTGATCAGCCCCACGCCGTAGACCTGCACGACGACGTAGACGAAGGAGACGAGTACCGTCGCCCCAACGCCGATGAGACGCGGCAGGCGCCCGCCGTAGCGAGCGCCCAGGAAATCCGGTACCGTGAATTGCCCGAAGCGACGCAGGTAAGGCGCCAGCAGCAGCGCGACCAGGCAGTAGCCGCCGGTCCAGCCGAGGATGTAGGCCATGCCGGCATAGCCGTGCAGGTAGAGCACGCCGGCGGTGCCGATGAAGGAGGCGGCGGACATCCAGTCCGCCGCGGTAGCCATGCCGTTGTACATGGCCGGCACGCGCCGGCCGGCGACGTAGTACTCCGCCTCGTCCGTCGTGCGGCTCATCAGGCCGATGCCGGCGTACACCAGCACCGTCGCGATCAGGAAACTCGCGCCGATGCCATGCCGGGGCCAGCCGCTGCGCTCGCCGAGCGCCAGCACCACGACGAACAGCACCACGCCGACCGTGAAGAACGCGTAGTTGCGGTGCAGGCGCCGCGCGAAGCGGCGCGTGTTCTCAAGGGGGGCGGCGCCCGAATCGCTCACGCCAGGCCCCCGTGGTCGGCTCGCGCCGTCAGCGCGCGGCCAGGCGCACCCAGGTGTCGACCACCGAGTCTGGGTTCAACGAGATCGACACGATGCCCTCCGACGCCAGCCAATCCGCGAAGTCCGGATGATCGCTGGGCCCCTGGCCGCAGATGCCGACGTACTTGCCCGTGGCGCGGCAAGCAGCGATCGCGCGCGAGATCATCGCCTTGACCGCCGGGTCGCGCTCGTCGAAGTCCTCCGCGAGCTGTTCCAGGCCCGAGTCGCGGTCCAGGCCCAGCGTCAGCTGCGTCAGGTCGTTCGAGCCGATCGACATGCCGTCGAAATGCTCAAGGAACTGGTCGGCCAGGATGGCGTTGCTGGGCACCTCGCACATCATGATCAGGCGCAGGCCGTTCTTGCCGCGCTCCAGGCCGCGGTCGGCCAGCAGCTGGGCCACGCGCTCGGCCTGCCGCACGGTGCGCACGAAGGGCACCATGATCTCGACATTGGTCAGGCCCATGTCGTTGCGCACGCGCTTGATGGCCTCGCATTCCATGCCGAAGGCATCGGCGAACTCGCCGCTGATGTAGCGCGAAGCGCCACGGAAGCCGAGCATCGGGTTCTCTTCATCCGGCTCGTAGCGCGAGCCGCCGATGAGCTTCTTGTACTCGTTGCTCTTGAAGTCAGACAGCCGAACGATCACCGGCTTGGGCCAGAAGGCCGCTGCGATGGTGGCCACGCCTTCGGCCAGCTTGTCGACGTAGAACGCGCGCGGAGAGGCATGGCCGCGCGCCACCGACTCCACCGCCTTCTTCAGGTCCGGATCGACGTTCGGGTAGTCGAGGATGGCCTTCGGGTGAACGCCGATGTTGTTGTTGATGATGAACTCGAGCCGCGCTAGACCGACGCCGGAGTTCGGGATCTGAGCGAAGTCGAAGGCCAGCTGCGGGTTGCCGACGTTCATCATGATCTTCACCGGGCAGTACGGCAGCTCGCCGCGGCGCACCTCGGTGACCTCGGTCTCCAGCAGGCCGTCGTAGATGAAGCCAGTGTCGCCTTCGGAGCACACCACGGTGACCAGGGCACCGTCGGCCAAGGTCTCGGTCGCGTCCCCGCAGCCCACCACGGCCGGGATGCCCAGCTCGCGCGCGATGATGGCCGCGTGGCAGGTGCGGCCGCCGCGGTTGGTGACGATGGCAGAGGCCCGCTTCATCACCGGTTCCCAGTTGGGGTCGGTCATGTCGGTGACCAGCACGTCTCCCGGCTGCACGCGGTCCATCTCGGTAATGGAGCTCACCAGTCGCACCGGGCCGGTGCCGATCTTCTGGCCGATGGCGCGGCCTTCGGCCAGCACCGTGCTCTGGCCCTTCAGCTTGTAGCGGTGCTCCGTCTGGCCGGCAGCCTGGCTCTTCACCGTCTCCGGCCGCGCCTGCAGGATGTACAGCTTGCCGTCGGCGCCGTCCTTGCCCCACTCGATGTCCATCGGGCGCTTGTAGTGGTCCTCGATGATCAGCGCGTACTTCGCCAGCTCGATCACGTCCGCGTCATTCAGGGAATAGCGATTGCGCAACTCCGGCGGCGTGTCCACCGTCTTCACCAGCTTGCCGCTGGCGGCTCGCTCGGCGTCGCTGGCGAACTCCATGCGGATCAGCTTCGAACCCAGGTTGCGGCGGATGATGGGCTGCTTGCCGGCCTTCAGGCCCGGCTTGTGGACATAGAACTCGTCCGGGTTCACGGCGCCCTGCACCACCGTCTCGCCCAGGCCGTAGCTGGCAGTGATGAAGACCACGTCCTCGAAGCCGGACTCGGTGTCGATCGTGAACATCACGCCGGCGGCGCCGACGTCCGAGCGCACCATGCGCTGCACGCCGGCCGACAGCGCCACGTCGGCATGGGCGAAGCCCTTGTGCACGCGGTAGCTGATGGCGCGGTCGTTGTAGAGGGAAGCGAAGACCTCCTTCATCTTGTGCAGCACGTCGTCGATGCCATGCACGTTGAGGAAGGTTTCCTGCTGGCCGGCGAACGACGCGTCAGGCAGGTCTTCCGCCGTGGCGGACGAGCGCACGGCGAAGCTGGCCTCGGGGTTCCCCGCGGTCAGCTGCGCGAAGGCGGCGCGCACGGCGGCTTCGAAATCAGCCGGGAACGGCGCGTCGATCACCCAGCCGCGGATCTCGGCGCCGGCCGCGGCCAGCGCCTTGACGTCGTCCGTGTCCAGCGCGGCCAGGCGCGCGTTGATCTTCTCGGTGAGGCCGCCGTGGGCCAGGAACTGCCGAAAGGCGTGTGCCGTGGTGGCGAATCCGCCGGGCACGCGCACGCCAGAGGCGGCGAGCTGGCTGATCATTTCGCCGAGGCTGGCGTTCTTGCCGCCAACGACCTCGACGTCGGTCATCCTCAGTTGTTCGAACGGAACGACCAGGGCGGTCGCCAGATGCGTGGAAGACATGGGAAAGCTCCGTGATGGTGAGAAACCGGTGCCGTCCAGGCTGCACCGCGGGCCCACGCTCCTGCGCTTGTCGATTCGAGTTGTCGGCGGGAGGGGCTCATCGCTTGCTTGCAGCGGGATGTCGCGTTCTGGCGCTTTGAGGCTGATGGAGCGCTGGCAGCGCTCGATCGGCGGATTCTAGGGAACAAACCCCTATGATCCCTGAACCTTCCCTGAATTCAGCGGTCCGCGCCGCCTCGCCATGCCCCAACGAAGCGTGTTCTTTGTCTCGGACGGTACCGGCATCACCGCTGAAACCTTCGGCAATTCGATCCTCGCGCAGTTCGCCGCCAAGCCGCGGCACGTGAGGCGGCCTTTCATCGACACGGTCGACAAGGCGCGCGCCGTGGTCGCCGAGATCAACCAGGTCACCGCCACCGAGGGCCGGCCGATCGTCTTCATCACCCTGGTGAACGACGACGTCCGCGACATCGTCACCGGCGAGGCCTGCCAGGGCCTGGTGCTGGACATGTTCAGGGCCTTCGTCGAGCCGCTGGAGGTCGAGTTCGGCATGAAGTCGAACCACCGTGTCGGCCGCTTCTCCGACGCGGCGAAAAGCAGCGAATACAACGAACGCATCGAGGCGATCAACTTCTCGCTGGCGCACGACGACGGCCAGTCGGCACGCAACCTGGCCCAGGCCGACGTGATCCTGCTGGGCGTGAGCCGCTGCGGCAAGACGCCCACCTCGCTGTACCTCGCGATGCAGCATGGCATCAAGGCCGCCAACTACCCCTTGATTCCGGAGGACTTCGAGCGCGGCAGGCTGCCCTCCGCGTTGTCGCAGCACCTGGGCAAGTGCTTCGGGCTGACCATCGACCCGGAGCGCCTGGCCCACATTCGCAATGAACGCCGCCCGGACAGCAAGTACGCGGCCCTGGAGAACTGCCGCTACGAGGTCCGAGAGGCCGAGACGATGATGAAGCGCCACAACATCTCGTGGCTCAGTTCCACCCACAAGTCGATCGAGGAAATCGCGACGACCATCTTGCGCGACATCCGCCCCGACCGCCTGATCTACTGATCGCGCTGCCCTGCGGCCAGCGCCTGCCGCGACGACTCGTACAGGCACACGGCAGCGGCCGCAGCGACGTTCAAGGACTCCTCGCCGCCCGGCTGGGCGATACGCACGCTGAAAGCGCATCGCTTCAGCAACGCCGCATCGGCACCCTGCCCTTCGTGACCCAGCAGCCACGCGCAGGGCCAGGGCAGGCGGCAACGGTGCAGTTCATCGGCGGCCTGCAGGCTGGTACCGACCAGCGGCACCTTCAACGCCGCCAGTTGCTCGCCGGACAGGCCCTCCACCAAGTGCAGGCCAAAGTGCGCGCCCATCCCCGCGCGCAGCACCTTCGGCGACCACAGCAGAGCCGTGCCGCGCAGCGCCAGCACCTGGCGGAATCCGAAAGCCGATGCGCTGCGCAGCACGCTGCCGACGTTGCCGGCGTCCTGCAGCCGGTCCAGCACCACGGTGGGCTCGTCCGGACGAAGCTCGCCCGCCGAGGGCACCGGCCACAGGTAGCCCACGCGAGCGGGCGATGGCAAGCCACTGATGGCGTCGAACAGCGCATCGGGCAGCAGCGCGATGCGGGGCGCCCACTGCGCCAGCGCGCGCAACGCGGGCTGCTGCCACGCACTCTCGGCAACCACCGCCTGGGCCGGCTTCAGCCCGCGCGCGCGCAATGCGCTGCAGAGGTGCTCGCCCTCGAGCCAGGCCTGGCCCGATTCACGGTAGCTGCCGCCGTCGCGCTGCAGCTTGCGCAGGCGCTGCAGCAAGGGGTTGTCCCGCGAGGTGATGGACTGCGGGGCCGACTCGGCCACGGTCACCGCTCCAGCGCCTCGCGCACCGGGGCGTAGCTGCGCCGGTGAGCCTCGCAGGCGCCATGCCGCCGCAGGGCATCCAGGTGCTCGGGCGTCGCATAGCCCTTGTGCGCCGCGAAGCCATAAGCCGGAAAGCGCGCGTCCATCTCCAGGCACAGACGGTCGCGGTAGACCTTGGCCAGGATGGAGGCGGCGGAAATGGAGGCGACAGTCGCGTCGCCGCCGACGATGGCCTCCGCGGTGATGCGCAGCACCGGCAGCCGGTTGCCGTCCACCAGCACCTTCTGGGGCAGCAGGCGCAGGCCTTCCACCGCGCGGCGCATCGCCAGCATCGTGGCCTGCAGGATGTTCAACCGGTCGATCTCCTCGACACAGGCCTCGGCGATGGAGAACGCCAGCGCCTTGGCTCGGATCTCATCGAACAGGCGCTCACGCGCCAGCGGGCTCAGCACTTTCGAATCGGCCAGTCCGTCGATCGGCTGCAGGTCGTCCAGGATCACGGCGGCAGCCACCACGGGCCCGGCCAGCGGCCCCCGGCCCGCTTCATCGACACCGGCTATCAGTCCCGGCGTATCCCAGCGCAGGCCCAGTTGCTCGGCCGCATGCTTGCCTCCCGCCGTGCGCGACGGACGGCGCGCGGCCGTCGCTGAAGCGTCAGGCCTGGAGGACTTGCGCGATGGCATCGGCGGCCTTTCGGGCAGTGTCCTGGCGCAAGGCCAGGTGCAGGTCGGTGAAGCGGCGCGACAGCGCCTCGGCTCGGCCCGCATTGTCCAGCCAGCCCAGCGTTTCACGCGCGAGATCGGGCGGCGTCGCCCGGTCCTGGATCAGTTCGGGCACGACGAACTCGCGGCTCAGGATGTTGGGCAGGCCGTACCAGGGCAGGTAGCTCATGCGCCGCATGCGCTGCCAGTTGAGCCAGGCCATGCGGTATGTGATCACCATCGGCCGCTTGAACAGCGCCGCTTCCAGCGTGGCGGTGCCGCTGGCCACCAGCGTGACGTCGCAGGCGGCCAACGCTTCATGAGAGCGGCCATCCAGCAGCGCGATCGGCACGCCCGGCGCATGTGCAGCAATCAGCGGTTCCACCAGGCCGCGCAGTCCGGGCGCCACCGGCATCACCATGCGCAGGGCGGGACGCTGGCGGTGCATCAACGCCGCGGCCGCGAGCATGGGCGGCGCGATGTACTTGATCTCGCTACGACGGCTGCCCGGCAGCAGCGCAATCACCTGATCGGCGGTTGCCAGGCCTAGCGCGGCGCGGCTCGCCTCCCGCGGCACCTCGACCGGAATGTGGTCGGCAAGCGGATGGCCGACGAAGGTGGCCCCGATGCCGTGCTGGTGCAGCAGCGCGGGCTCGAACGGGAACAGGCACAGCACGTGGTCGGCCGCCTGCGCCAGCTTGTGCACCCGCTCGCCGCGCCAGGCCCAGATCGACGGGCAGACGAAATGCAGCGTCTTCATGCCGGCCGCACGCAGGCGCTTTTCGAGGCCGAAGTTGAAGTCCGGTGCATCCACGCCGATGAAGGCCGCCGGGGGCTCCTGCAAGAGCCGCTCGGCGAGTTGGCGGCGGATGCGCAGCAGTTCAGGGAGGCGGCCCAGCGCATCGACGTAGCCGAAGACCGACAGGCGCTCGTGCGGCCACCAGGCCTCGAAACCCTGGGCCGCCATGCGCGGCCCGCCGATGCCGGCGGCCTGCAGCAAAGGCCAGCGCTGCCGCACGCCGGACAGCAGCAGCCCGGCCAATAGATCGCCGGACGCCTCGCCCGCCACCAGCCCCAGCCGCAGCGGCTGCGTCGCTGACGCAGCCGTCGACATGCGGGCCATCAGCGCACGATGCCGCGGTCGGCCGACGCCAGGAAGTCCAGCATCAGCGCCACGTCGGCCTCCGAATCGGCGGATTCGCCACGCATCGCCTCGATCTCGCCGATGCCCGCGGCCAGCGTCAGCCCTTTGCGGTACAGCGCCCGGTGCATCTGCTTGATGCGGGCGATGCGCTCGCCGGTGAAGCCGCGGCGGCGCAGGCCCTCAGCGTTGATGCCGGTGGCTTCCGCCGGGTTGCCGGCAGCGGTCACGAAGGGCGGCAGGTCCTGCGACAGCCGGGTCTGGAAGCCTGTCATCGCGTGCGCGCCGATGCGAACGAACTGGTGCACGCCGGACAAGCCCCCCAGGAACGCCCAGTCCCCCAGATGCACGTGGCCACCCAGCTGCGTGGCGTTGGCGATGATGGTATGGCTGCCAATATGGCAATCGTGCGCGATGTGCACGTAGGCCATGATCCAGTTGTCGTCGCCGACGCTCGTCAGCCCGCCGTCCTGCACCGTGCCGGTGTTGATGGTGACGAACTCGCGGATGGTGTTGCCGTCGCCGATCGTGAGCCGCGTCGGCTCGCCCGCGTACTTCTTGTCCTGCGGCGCCGAGCCGATGGATGCGAACTGGAACAGCCTGTTGTCGCGGCCGATCGTGGTGTGACCATCGATCACGCAATGCGCGCCGACACTGGTGCCGGCGCCGATGCTCACGTGCGGGCCGATCACCGCGAACGGACCGACGCTCACATCATCTGCTATTTGAGCGGCCGGATCGATGACCGCCGTGGCGTGGATGCGGGACATGCGTCGCTCCGCTCACGCGATCTTGCGCATCGTGCACATCAGCTCGGCCTCGGCCGCGGTTTCGCCGTCGACCGTGGCGCGCACCTTGTACTTGTAGATGCCGGCCTTGGCGCGCTCCAGCGAGGCTTCCAGCACCAGCTGGTCGCCGGGTTCCACCACGCGCTTGAAGCGCGCGCCGTCGATGCCAACGAAATAGACCACCGTGTCGCTGCCGGGTTCCTCGCCCATCGATTCGAAGGACAGCAACGCGGCAGTCTGCGCCAGGGCTTCGAGGATCATCACGCCAGGCATCACCGGCCGGTGCGGGAAGTGGCCGACGAAGAACGGTTCGTTGATGGTGACGTTCTTCAGCGCCACGATGCGCGCATTGCGCTCGAACTCGGTCACGCGATCCACGAGCAGGATCGGGTAGCGGTGGGGCAGTTTCTTGAGGATCTTGTGGATGTCGAGCACAGGCGCAGTCATGACTTTCTCTCCAGCGCACGCAGGCGTTCGCGCAGCGAGTACAGCTGGCGGAGCGTGGCGGCGTTCTTTTCCCAGGACGCATTGTCATCGAACGGAAACGCGCCGCTGTACTGCCCCGCCTTGAGGATGGAGCGCGAGACCACGGTGTTCGACGTGATCTGGGTGTGATCAGCGATCGTCAGGTGGCCCAGGATGCTGGCCGCCCCGCCGATCATGCAGTGCCGGCCGATGCGCGTGGACCCCGCCACCGCGGAACAGCCCGCCATCGCCGTGTGCGCGCCGATGTGCACGTTGTGGCCGATCTGGATCTGGTTGTCGAGCTTGGCGCCGTCCTCGATCACGGTGTCGTCGAGGGCACCACGATCCACGCAGGTGTTCGCGCCGATCTCGACGTCATCCCCGATCTGAACCGTGCCGAGCTGCTCCACGCGCACCCAGGCGCCTTTGTCGGGCGCGAAGCCGAAGCCGTCGGCACCGATCACCGCGCCCGGCAGCAGCAGGCCGCGCTCGCCGACGCGGCAGCCTTCGGCGAAGGTCACGCGCGAGGTCAATCGGGTGCCCGCGCCCACGCGCGCCTGGGCACCGACATGACAGTGCGGTCCGATGATCGCGTGCGCGCCGATGATCGCGCCGTCGTCGATGACGGCGAACGGCCCGATCGAGGCGCTGGGATGGAGCTGGACGCCCTGCCCGATCACCGCGCTGGCGTGCACGCCGGCCGCGGCCGGCACGCGCTGCCGGGCGACCCACCATTGCGTGAGCCGCGCGAAGTAAAGGTGAGCATCCGCCACGACGATCGCCGCCCCGCGCGCGACGGCGTCATCGCGCAGCGCTGGCGGCACCACCAGTGCACCTGCCCGGGTCGCCAGCATGTCCTTGCGATAGCGTTCGCCGGCCGCGAATGCAAGGGCGTCGCCATCGGCGCTGGCCAGCGAAGCCAGATGCGAAACGCGAAATTCGGCCGGGCCATGCAATTCTCCGCCGAGCGCGGAAACAATGTCGGCCAGGGTGACCGGTGCCTTCACGGCGCGGCCTGACGCGGCAAAGGGATCAGCGCCCGGCAGGCGGGGTGTTCAGGGCCTTGATCACCTTCTCGGTGATGTCCACCCGCGGCCCGGCGAACACGACGTCCTGCAGAATGAGGTCGTACTTCTCGTTGTCGAAGATCTGCTTGATGACCTTGTTCGCACGCTCGACGAGGCCGGCAGTCTCCTCGTTGCGCCGCTGGTTCAGGTCTTCCTGGAACTCCCGGCGCTTGCGCTGCAGATCGCGATCCTGTTCGACCAGCTCGCGCTGCCGGCGGTTGCGCTCGCCTTCCGACAAGGTGGGGGCGTCCTTCTCCAGCTTGTCCGCGGCGGCCTTCAGCTTGGCGGCCTGGTCGTTCAGGTCCTTGTCACGCTTGCTGAAGTCCGCTTCCATGCGCGCCAGCGCGGCCTTGGCAGGAGCGGCCTCGCGCAGCACGCGTTCGCTGTTGACGTAGCCGATCTTGAGTTCCTGCGCCTGCGCGGTGCCCAGCGCTGCAGCTGCAACGGCCGCGACAACCAGGGACTTCAAATGCTTCGTGATCATCAGAACGCAGTCCCGATCTGGAATTGGAAACGCTGGATTCTATCCGTGGGCTTGCTGCGCAACGGCGTGCCATAGCTGAGCTTGAGCGGGCCCACCGGCGAGATCCAGGACAGGCCCAGGCCCGCAGAAGCACGGATGCTGCCGGCATCGATCCGCTCGCCCTCGCGCCAGACGTTGCCGGCGTCGGCGAACGCAAAGATGCGCAAGGACTTGTCATTGCCCGTACCGGGCACCGGGAAGTAAAGCTCGGCATTGACGTTCATCTTGCTCGCGCCGCCGATGTATGCGCCCGTCGGGTCGATGACACCGAGGGAGCTCTGCTCGAACACCCGCACCGAGCCCAGGCCTCCGCCGTAGAAGTTCTTGAAGACCGGAAACGGACGTCCGCCAAGGCCCTTGCCGTAACCCAGCTCTGCATTCAGCCCCAGGCTGAACTTGTTGTTGCCGAACGGAAAGTATTGCTGCCACTGTACGTTCGAGCGCAGGTAGCGCACGTCGCCCGCCACGCTCCACTCCAGATTGACGCGCTGGTACTTGCCGGCCGTCGGGGTGACCACGCTGTCTCGGCTGTCACGCGACCAGCCCAGCGTCAGCGGCACCGAGGTGCTGCGCGCGCCATAGCGGAAGCGATAGTCGAAATACTGGTTCGGAATGCCGGAAGTGGCACCGATGTTCGTCTGTTCCAGGCCGACGCCAAAGAAGACCGTGTCGTACTCGGTGAACGGCACGCCGAATCGCACGGATGCCCCAGGGTTGGAGATCTGGTACTCGTCGCCCAGGCTGTTCAGTGGACGCGAGGTGCGGTAATAGACGTCCAGCGCGCGGGAGATCCCGTCGACGGTGAAGTACGGATCGACGTGGCTGAACACCAGGCTCTTCTGGCTCTTGCTGGTGTTGATTTCGAATCCGAGATAGTTGCCCGAGCCGAAGACGTTGTCCTGCCGGATCGATGCGTTCAGCGCCAGCCGGTCGGCGCTGGAGAAACTGACGCCGAACAGCAGGTTGCCAGTCGGCCGCTCCTGCACGTTGACCACCAGATCCACCTGGTCCGGCGACGTGGCGACTTCGTTGGTGTCGACGTTGACTTCCTTGAAGTAGCCCAGGCGCTCGACGCGGTCGCGCGACAGCTTGATACGCTGGCCGTCGTACCACGACGATTCCAGCTGCCGGAACTCACGACGCACGACCTCGTCGCGCGTGCGCGTGTTGCCGGCCACGTCGATTCGGCGGACGTAGACGCGGCGCTGCGGATCGGCCACCAGCGTGAGGGCCACCTGCCCGGTGGCGCGGTCGATCTCCGGACGCGACTCGACCCGCGCGAACGCGTAGCCATAGACGCCGAAACGTTCGGACATCGCCTTGGTGGTCTCGGCCACCGCAGCAGCACGGTATGGCTCCCCCGGCTTGATCGTGACGAGTTCCTTGAACTCTTCTTCCTTGCCCAGGTAGTCACCCTGCAGCTTCACGGACGTGACGCTGTAGGGCTGGCCCTCGCGCACGGTGATCGTGATGGAGATGTCCTGCTTGTCGGGCGAGATCGTGACCTGCGTCGACTCGATCTCGAACTCGAGGTAGCCCCGGTTCAGATAGTACGAGCGGACGGTCTCGAGGTCAGCGTTGAGCTTGGCGCGCGAATAGCGGTCGTTCTTGGTGTACCAGGTCAACCAGCCGCCGACCGTCAGATCCATCAAGCCCACCAGTGTCGATTCGCTGAAGGCCTTGGTCCCGAGGATGCGGATGTCCTTGATCTTCGCCGCGTCGCCCTCGGTCATCGTGAAAGTCACGTTGACGCGGTTGCGGTCGGTCGGCGTGATCGTCGTGACGACCTCCGCGCCATAGAGGCTGCGCGACAGGTACTGGCGCTTGATCTCCTGCTCGGCGCGGTCAATCAGCGCGCGGTCGAAGGGCAGTCCTTCGCCGATGCCGGCGTCCTTCAGCGACTTGATCAGTGTGTCCTTGTCGAACTCCTTCAGGCCGACGAAACTCACTGACAGGATGACCGGCCGCTCATCGACGACGATGATCGCGACCTTGCCTTCGATCTCGATGCGGACGTCCTTGAAGAGGCCCGTGCCGAACAGGGCGCGTAGCGCAGCGGCGCCCTTTTCATCCGTGTAGGTGTCACCGACGCGGAACGGCAGTGCCGCGAACACCGTGCCCGGGTCGGTGCGTTGCAGGCCCTCGACACGGATGTCGGCCAGCGTGAACGGCTCGACGGCATGGGCCGCGGGCGCCACCAACGCGGCAATGGCGGCCACGGCAACGGCCGCAGGGCGATTCAAGCTCGACGGGAAGATCGAAAGCATGCGGAGGGGGTCAGTGCTGGCCCAGGAGGCGGGCCACGTCGTTGAAGAGGGCCACCGACATCATCGCAAGGAGGACTGCGATGCCGCCACGCTGAAGCCGCGCAAGCCACAGGTCGGAGACCGGGCGCCCGGTCAGGCCCTCGAAAAGATAATACATCAGGTGTCCGCCATCGAGCATCGGCAGCGGCAGCAGGTTCAGGACGCCGAGACTGACGCTGACCAGCGCCAGGAACCCGAGGTAGTACCCGAGACCCAGGTTCACCGATTGCCCGGCGTAGTCGGCAATCGTCAATGGCCCGCTCAGGTTGCGGATCGAAGCCTGGCCGATGAGCATCCGGCCGAGCATCCGCAGCGTTAGCGCCGAAACTTCCCAGGTGCGGGACACACCACGTTCCAGACCATCGACGAATCCCTGGCGCACGGTGACGCGCACGGGCGGCTGCCCGACGACGGCGTCGATCCGACCGATCATCCGGTCACCTTCGCGGGCCACGCGCGGCACGACGCGCAGGTCCATCGCTTGGCCGGCGCGCTCGATGCGCCACAGCATCGGACGGCCGGCTTGGTCATCGATCGAGGCGCGGATCCACTCGAACAGCACTTGAGCGTCATTCACGGGCCGGTCGTCCACGCGCAGCACGCGATCCCCCTCGCGCAGGCCCGCCTGTGCAGCCGGCCCTGCCGGAATCACCTTGCCCAGCACCGGTTCGGAGAATGCGCCGCCCAGGCCAATGCGACGGATCGTCGCCGCATCCACATCCTTGGCATCGAGGTCCTGCAGTGGCAGCACCACGTGGCGCCGGCTGTGACCGTGCATGTCCGTCAGCTGCAGCGTGAGCGTCTGGTTCGACAGAGCGTGCTGGGTGACCTGCCAGCGCAGGTCATTGAGCGAACGCAGTTCCTGCACCTGTCCGTTCGCATCCAGGTAGCCCTGCACCCAGTCGCCCGAGCGCATGCCCGCGCGCTCCGCGAGGCTTCCGGCCACCGGCGTACCCAGCACAGCCTTGGGCTCCTCCACCCCGATCCAGTGTGAGGCCGCATACAACAACACCGCCAGCAGCAGGTTCGCAATCGGCCCGGCAGCGACGATGGCGGTGCGCTGCCACAGGCGCTTGCGGTTGAAAGCCGCGTGCAGCTGATCGGCCGGCACCGGGCCTTCACGCTCGTCCAACATCCGCACGTAGCCACCGAGCGGAAGCATGGAGACGACGAACTCCGTGCTGTCGGGTGTCGCTTGGCGCCGCCAGAGGACGCGCCCGAAGCCGATCGAGAACCGCAGCACCTTCACGCCACATGCGACGGCGACGCGGTAGTGCCCGTACTCGTGCACGACGATCAGCACGCCCAGCGTCAGCAGAAAGGCCAGGACCGTGGTCATCGCTGCAACCCCTGCACGAGGCCAATCGCCGCCGCGCGGGCTCGCGCATCCAGTGCCAACAGCGACTCGATCGACTGGGCGTCATTCACCGCCGGCACGACGCGAACGACGGTGTCGGCATTGATGCGGTGGATGTCGGAGAAACTCACGCGCCGTTCGAGGAAGGCGGCCACCGCCACTTCGTTCGCGGCATTGAGCACCGTCGTCGAACCCTCCGGGCCGGACAGCGCCTGGTAGGCCAGGCCGAGGCCGGGGAAGCGCGCGGCGTCCACGGCCTCGAAGCTCAGCGCCTGCAGTGCCAGGAAGTCGAGCGAGCTCGCACCGGACTCGATGCGCTGCGGGTGCGAGAGCCCGACGCTGATGGGCACCTTCATGTCGGGCGTCCCCAACTGGGCGAGCACCGATCCGTCACGGCACACCACCATCGAATGGATGATGCTCTGCGGGTGCAGCAGAACGCGCACGCGCTCGGGCTCCAGGTCGAACAGCCAGCGCGCCTCGATCACCTCGAGCGCCTTGTTCATCATCGTCGCCGAGTCGACGGAGATCTTGCGCCCCATCACCCAATTCGGATGGGCGCAGGCCTCCTCAGGCGTCACGCTGGCCAGCGTGCTGCGGTCACGGCTTCGGAAGGGCCCGCCGGAGGCGGTCAGCACGATGTGGTCGATGCGCTCGGCCCACGCGCCGCGGTCATCGGGCAGGCACTGGAAGATCGCCGAGTGCTCGCTGTCGATCGGAAGCAGCGTCGCGCCGCCCGCGTTGACGGCGTCCATGAAGAGACGGCCACCGACGACCAGGGCCTCCTTGTTGGCCAGCATCAGCCGCTTGCCGGCCCGCGCTGCGGCAAGGCACGGCGGCAGGCCGGCCGCGCCGACGATCGCCGCCATCACACTGTCGACTTCCGGATGCGAGGCCAGGTCGCACAAGGCCTGCGGACCGCTGAGCACTTCAGTGCGCAGGCCGGCTTCGCGAAGCAGCCTTCGCGCTTCCTGGGCATGCGCCTCGCCATCGACAGCCGCGAAACGGGGCGCCCAGCGCCGGCACAGCGCCACGAGTTCGTCGACGCGGCGGTGCGCCGTCAGCGCAAAGACCTCGAACCGCTCCGGATGCAGCGCGATGACGTCGAGCGTGCTCAGGCCCACCGAGCCGGTGGCACCGAGGATGCAGACGCGTTGGATCATGGCGCTCCCGCGGAAGACTTCAGAGGTGCGCCAGCGCCATCGCGGCGGGCAACACCGGCAGCAGCGCGTCGATGCGGTCGAGCACTCCGCCATGGCCCGGTAGCAGCGCGCTGGAATCCTTCGCCCCGGCCGCGCGCTTGACGAGCGACTCGAAGAGATCGCCCACCACGCTGAGGCCGGCCAGCGCCAGGCACGACAGCACCAAGCCGACGAGCCCCAGGCGGTGATGGAGCGCGCTGAACAGACTCAGCGAATCGAAGTTCCAGCGCGCATCCGCCGCCAGCCACAACCCGGCCAGCACCAGCACGCCCAGCATGCCCGAGTACACGCCTTCCCAGCTCTTGCCCGGGCTGATCGACGGCGCGAGCTTGCGCTTGCCAAAGGCCCGGCCACCGAAGTAGGCGGCAATGTCAGCGGCCCACACGACGCACAGCGTGGACAGCAGGAAGTTGATGCCGTTGACCCGCGCCTCCGCCAGTGCCCACCAGGCCAGCCAGAGCAGGCCGAGCCCGCCAATAACACGCACAATGCGCGGCAAACCCGGCCAACCCGCGGGGCCCTGGCGAAGCACCACCAGGCCGATGCCGACCCACAGCACCACGCCAACCCACCAGGGCCAGGAAGGGCCAGTGCCCAAGTACGATCGTCCGTACCAACCGCCGAACGCACAGGCCAAGGCCAGCAACAGGCCGCACACGGCGGCGCCGCTGCGTTCAGACAGGCTGTTCAGGCGGCCCCATTCCCACCCGGCCAGGCTGATGGCCACGAGCGTGAACAGGACGAAAGGCACGGGAGACGGCGCAAACAGCGCCGGCAGCAGCACCGCCATCAGCAGCACGGCGGTGATCACACGGGTACGCAACATCGGGTGGCGCCGTTCAGCCCGCCTGGGCGGTGGCCGTTGCCGGCAACGCACCGAAGCGGCGCTCTCGACCGGCAAAGTTGGCCAGGGCCGCATCAAGTTCGGCTTCACCGAAGTCGGGCCACAGGCAATCGGTGAATACCAGTTCGGAATACGCGGCGTGCCAAAGCAGGAAGTTGCTGATGCGCACTTCCCCCCCTGTGCGGATGAAGAGATCGGCGTCCGGTGCGTGCGACATCGCCATGTATCGCGACAGGGTGGGCTCGTCGATTTGGTCGGGACGCAGTCCGTCGGCGACGGCCCGCCGGCAGGCCTGCACCATGTCCCAGCGCCCGCCGTAGTTGAAGGCGACGGTGAGCGTCAGGCGCGTGTTGTGGCGCGTGGCCTGCTCGACGTCGTCCCAGGCCTTGCGCAAGCGATCAGACACTGCCGCCCGATCTCCGACGATGATCACCCGCACGCCCTTGCCCACCATGCGCGCCATGTACTTGGCCTGCGCCACGAGCACCAGGCCCATCAGCCCCGACACTTCGTCGGGAGGCCGGTTCCAATTCTCGGACGAGAACGCGAAGACCGTGAGGTACCGGACGCCGCGATCGGCGCACGCATCGATGGTGCGGATCAGGGTATCGACGCCGGCCTTGTGCCCGAAGAACCGGGGCAGGTAGCGCTTCTTCGCCCAGCGTCCATTGCCATCCATCACGATGGCGATGTGCTGGGGGATGGAGAGATCGCGATGCACGGGCGGCAAGCGGCTGGCGCCGGTCAGACCGCCATGATCTCGGCTTCTTTCGAATGCACGAGCTTGTCGATCTCGGCC
>CAMLJY010000097.1 GCA_946480465.1 uncultured Burkholderiales bacterium | reverse complement strand
TCCAGCTTCCGCATCCTGCGCCAGGTGCTGGACCGGCTGGAAGACAGCCGCACCGGCCGCCTGCTGCCCGACAGCTTCCACTGCGAGGTGCCGGCCGATCGGCTGGCGCAGGCGCAGGCCGCGGCCGCGATCCTGGGCGACGAAGCCTGGAAGCGCTACCCCTGGGCCTGCGGCGCCGATGGCGGGCCGACCCTGCCGACCACCACCGACCCGGTCGAGGCGCTGCTGAACCGCAGCTGGCGGCCGACGCTGTCGGTGGTTGGCGTCGACGGCTTTCCGGAACTGAAGAGCGCCGGCAACGTGCTGCGGCCGTACACCGCCTTCAAGCTGTCGCTGCGCCTGCCGCCGCTGATCGACGGCCACGAGGCGTCGATGAAGCTGAAGGCGCTGCTGGAAGACAACGCGCCCTACAACGCCAAGGTCACCTTCCACCCGGATGGCCGCGCCGGCGCGTTGGGCGCCAGCGGCTGGAACGCACCGGCGCTGGCGCCGTGGCTGGAGCAGGCGCTGAACGACGCGTCGAAGGCGCACTTCGGCGCGCCGGTCGGCTACATCGGGCAGGGCGGCACGATCCCGCTGATGAACATGCTGCAGGCCGGCTTCCCGAAGGCGCAGATGATGGTCTGCGGCGTGCTCGGACCGAAGAGCAATGCCCACGGCCCGAACGAGTTCCTGCACGTGCCCTATGGCAAGAAGCTGACGGCGGCGGTCGCGCAGGTGGTCACGGCCCACGCGTGATTGCAGGGGCGGCTTGAGCTGCTTGCCTGGCCGCTGCCGGTTGCGAGACGACCAGGCGCTGCGCCATCGCGGCCGCGAAGCGCGCGCTGGCCGAGGCGGCCGTCGCGGCCGACGGCCCCACCGCCCCGGCGACGGCCGATGCGCCGGGGGGGCGTCAGCGCAGCGTGAAGCCGGTGGTCACCAGCGCGCCGGTCATCGGCTCGATCAGCGCCACCAGCGGCTGCAGCTCGCGGTAGCGCACCGCCACCCGCGTGGCGTAGGCGAAGAAACGGCCGAGGTCGGTGCTGTAGCGCGGCTTGCCGTCGCGGTGCTTCAGCCGGCAGAAGATGCCCAGCACCTTCAGGTGGCGCTGCAGCCCCATCCACTCCAGCGCGCGCCAGCATTCGCCGAAGTCCTCGGACATCGGATGGCCGTCGAGCACGCCGGTGCGCCGGGCCTGGTCCCACCAGCGGGCGGCCCAGTCGATCTCGCGCTCCTCGTCCCAGGAAATGAAGGCGTCACGCAGCTGCGAGGCGATGTCGTAGGTGACCGGGCCGCGCACCGCGTCCTGGAAGTCCAGGATGCCGGGGTTGGGGTCGGCCACCATCAGGTTGCGCGGCATCCAGTCGCGGTGCACCGCGACGGTGGGCTGGGCCAGCGCGCTGCGCACGAGCAACTCGGTCAGGCGCGTCCAGCTGGCGCGCTGCGCGTCGGTCCAGGTGATGCCGTACTCGCGCTGCACGCACCACTCGGGGAAGAGCGCCATCTCGCGCTGCAGCAGGGCCTCGTCGTAGGCCGGCAGGCCGTCAGGGTCGACGTGCTGCTGCCAGTGCACCAGGGCGGCCGTGGCGTCGCGCATCAGCTGGTCGGCCTCGCGCGCGCCGGCTTCCTTCAGCGCGTCCAGGTACAGCGTGGAACCCAGGTCCGTCAGCAGCAGGAAGCCCGCCTCCACGTCGGCGGCGAGCACCTTCGGTGCGTGCAGGCCCGCGGCCTGGATGCGCCGCGCGATGTCGACGAAGGGGCGCACGTCCTCCTGCGGCGGCGGGGCGTCCATCACGATGAAGGACTGGCCGGTTCCTAGCACTCGAAAGTAGCGGCGGAAGCTGGCGTCGGCCGAGGCGGGTGCGAGCGTCGCGGCATCCAGCCCATGCTGTGCGCACAGCGGTTCGAGCCAGCGGAAGAAGGCGTTTCGGCGGGTGGCGTCGGGCCAGGCGATGCCGGCGGCGTCGGCCGGCGCGGGGGCGGCAGGGAAAGACATGCGGGGCCGGGCCCTCGTGGATAATCCGCCGATTCTACGAACGGCCGCTTCGCGGGCCTGCCGGGTGCCGCGCTGCCAAGGGCTGCGGGCCTGCCCAGGCACCAGGCCGGACCGTCCCGCCACCGCGCCCGCCGCAGCGCCCGACCTCCGTGCCCGCCCGTGCCCGTTCTTCGAGCCCGTCCCCCGTCGCACTGCCTCTCCCTGATCGCGCTGGCCTGCGCCGCCTCGGCCGCCGGGGCGCAGGTCCCGCCGCCCGCCGTGGCCGCCTCGGCACCGGCCTTGCCGGCCTCCGGTCCGGATGCGCCGCTGTTGCTGAAGCCCAGCACCCAGCTGTCGCCGCCGCCGCGCGGCGAACAGGCCCGCCAGCGTCCGGTGATCGTTCAGGCCGACGAGGTGCGCGCGCGTCCCGACCTGGACGCCGTGGCGGAAGGCGACGTGCAGTTCCGCCGCGCCGGCACCTTCATCCGCGCCGACCGGCTCACCTACGACAGCCCGGAAGACCTGGCGATCGCGCGCGGCGGGGTGCGCATCGAACGCGAGGGCAGCATCTACCGCGGCCCGGAGCTGCAGTTGAAAGTGCAGCGCTTCGAGGGCTTCTTCCTGCAGCCTGAGTTCGAGTTCCTGCAGCTGGGGTCGGGCGGCCGTGCCGACCGCGTCGACTTCCTCGATTCCTCGCGCTCGCGCCTGACCAATGCGGTCTATTCCAGCTGCCCGCGCGATGGTTCGGGCGACCCCGACTGGCTGCTGCGCACCAGCCGCGTCCGGCTGGACCTGGAGGCCAACGAAGGCCTGGCCGAGGGCGCCGTGCTGGAGTTCCTGGGCGTGCCGATCCTGGGCCTGCCGGTGCTCAGCTTTCCGCTCAGCGATGACCGCAAGTCGGGCTGGCTGCCACCGGAATTCGGCCTGAACAGCCGCAGCGGCTTCCAGTTCGGCATGCCGTACTACTGGAACATCGCGCCGAACCGCGATGCCACCTTCACGCCGACGTTGATGACCAAGCGCGGCATCGCCGGCTCCGCCGAGTTCCGCTACCTCGAGGCGCGAGACGCCGGCCGCGTCAACCTCGACCTGCTGCCGGACGACCGCGTGGCCGACCGTTCGCGCCACGCCTGGACCTTCGAGCACGACGGCAACCTGCGCAGCGGCTGGCGCTACCGCGCCAACGTCTTCCGCGTCTCGGACGACCAGTACTGGGAAGACTTCCCGCGCAACATCCGCAGCATCACACCGCGGCTGCTGCCGCTGGACCTGCAGGCGGAGCGGCCGTTGGAGACGCCGATCGGCCCCGCCCTGGCCTATGCGCGCGTGCAGCGCTGGCAGGTGCTGGCGTCGCAGGACCCGACGGCGGCCATCGTCGCGCCTTACCAGCGCAGCCCGCAGCTCGGGTTGAAGCTGCAGCCATTGATGCCTGCGGGGCTTTACTCGACCCTCGAGACCGAGGCCAACCGCTTCACCCGGCCCGAAGTGGGTGGGGCGAAGGACGCGCGGCCCACCGGCTGGCGCTGGCATGCGCTGGGCCAGGTGAGCCGGCGCTTCGGTTCCGTCGGCTGGTGGGTAACGCCCAAGGTCAGTGTCAATGCCGCCAGCTACGCCACCGAGGAGCCGATGTCAGACGGCCGCACGCGTGCGAGCCGGGTGATCCCCAGCTTCAGCGCCGAAGGCGGCATGGTGTTCGAGCGCCCGAGCCGCTGGTTCAACCAGCCGATGCGGCAGACGCTGGAGCCGCGGCTGCTGTACGTCAACACGCCGTACCGGGACCAGAGCCGCCTGCCGAACTTCGACTCGGCCGACCGCGATTTCAATGTCGTCACACTGTTCGACGACAAGGCCTACTCCGGCATCGACCGCGTGGCCGACGCCCACCAGCTCACCGCCGGCGTCGTGACGCGGCTGGTGCATGCCGCCAGCGGCGCCGAACTGTTGCGATTGGGCCTGGCGCAGCGCTTCCTGTTCCGCGACCAGCGCGTCACCATCGACCCGGCGGCGCCGCCGCAGACCAACCGGGTCTCGAACCTGCTGCTCGATGGCGCCACCTCGCTGCTGCCGAACTGGAGCGTGGATGGCGCGCTGGAGTACAGCCCGGACATCCGCCGCATCGTGCGCTCCAACGCCACCGTGCTGTATTCGCCCGGGCCGTTCAAGACCGTCAGCGCCAGCTACCTGCTGGCGCGCGGCCTGTCCGAGCAGCTCGCCGTCGGCTGGCAATGGCCGGTGTACCGCGGCAGCGCGCGGCCGGTGGGCGCGTCCAGCGGCTGCGGCGGCACGCTGTATGCCGTCGGCCGCATGAGCTACAGCCTGCAGGACAAGCGGCTCACCGGCTCGATCGCCGGCATGGAATACGACGCCGGGTGCTGGATCGGCCGCATCGTCTTCGAACGCCAGTCGATCGCACGGAACCAGGCGACGACGCAGTTGTCGATCCAGCTCGAGCTGGTCGGCCTGTCGCGCCTCGGTTCGAACCCGCTGCAGGTGTTGAAGGACAATATCCCCGGCTACCGCCTGCTGCGCGACTCCCCCGGCGCGGCGCCCCCGCTCCCCGACCCCGATCGCTCGCCATGACCCGATTTGTTCCGTTGTTCCGATCCGGGGGCCGGTGGCTGCTGGCCATGGCCCTGGCCTCAGTGATGCTGCCCTCGATCGCGCAGGCCCCGCGCGCGCCGGCGCGCAACGGCGACTACATCGTCGCCGTGATCAATTCCGAACTGGTGACCGCCTTTGAGGTCGAGCAGCGCCTGGCCCGGGTGCGTGCCGAGGCCCAGCGCGGCAACAGCCGCCTGCCGCCCGAGGCCGAACTGCGCCAGCAGGTGCTGGATGCGCTGATCGACGAGCGGGTGCAAAGCACCTACGCGCGCGAGAACGGTCCGCGCATCGATGACACCGAACTCGAGCGCGCGGTCGCCAACGTGGCGGCGCAGAACCAACTGACGCCGGCGCAGCTGCGCGAGCGCATCGTTGCCGACGGCATGGACTATGGCCGCTTCCGCAGCACGCTGCGCGACCAGATGGCAGTTGAACGGGTGCGCGAGCGCGAGGTCAACGCCCGCATCCGCATCTCCGACGCCGACATCGATCGGGTGGTCGAGCAGCAGCGCGCCGAGGCGGCCGCGGACGTCGAACTGAACCTGGCGCAGATCCTCGTCACGGTGCCTGAAGGCGCCAGCGATGCGGCGCTGGCCGAGCGCCGTGCCCGCGCCGAGCAAGCGCTGGCCCGCGTGCGCGGGGGCGAGGATTTCGCCAAGGTCGCGCGCGAGCTGTCCGAGGATGCCAACCGCGCCGCCGGTGGGGTGATCGGCCGCCGGTCCAGCAAGCGCCTGCCCGACCTCTTCGTCGACGCGGTGAAGAACCTGCGCGCCGGCCAGGTCACGCCGCAGCTGGTGCGCAGCGGTGCCGGTTTCCACGTGCTCAAGGTCATCGAACGCGCCGAAGGCGATGCCTTCAAGGTGACGCAGACCCGTGCGCGCCACATCCTGATGCGCGTCAGCGACCGCTCGTCGCAGCCCGCCGTGGCCGCCCGCCTGGAGCAGCTGCGCCGGCAGATCGAGCGCGGCGAGCGCAAGTTCGAGGACGTCGCGCGCGAGCTGTCCGAGGACGGCACGGCCGCAAACGGTGGCGACCTGGGCTGGACGTCACCGGGCAGTTTCGTGCCCGAATTCGAGGAGGCGATGAACCGCCTGCCGCTTGGCGGACTGTCGCAGCCGGTGGCGTCGCGCTTCGGCGTGCACCTGATCCAGGTCATGGAGCGCCGCGACGTCGCCCTGGAGCCCAAGCAGGTGCGCGAACAGGCGCGCAACATGCTGCGCGAGCAGCGCTTCGAGCAGGCCTACAACGACTGGACCCGCGACCTGCGGTTGCGCGCCTACATCGAGATGCGCGAACCTCCGCAATGACGGCACCGCAGCGGGCGCGCCGGCCGCGGCGAAGGGTCGTTCCTCACTGGACCGGAGCCACCGCCGACCCGGTGCCGGCGCCGGCTCGTGGCACGCGGGTGTTCTGATGGCGCAGCACATCGCGCGCAAGCGTTTCGGGCAGCACTTCCTCGTCGACGAGGCGCTGATCGGCGCCATCGTGCGCGAGATCGCGCCGCGCCCGGGTGAACCGCTGGTCGAGATCGGCCCCGGCCTTGGCGCCCTGACGCAGCCGCTGCTGGAGCGCTGTGGCGCGTTGACGGTGATCGAGCTGGATCGCGACCTGGCGGCACGCTGGCGTGAGCGCCAGGGCGTGACGGTGGTCGAGTCCGACGTGTTGAAAGTGGACTTCGGCGCGCTGGCGGATGCCGCCGGCCAGCCCCTGCGTCTGGTCGGCAACCTGCCGTACAACATCTCCACGCCAATCCTCTTTCACCTGCTGCCGATCGCCCGCCGCGTGCGCGACCAGCACTTCATGCTGCAGAAGGAGGTGGTCGACCGCATGGCCGCGACGCCGGGCGGCAAGGACTACGGGCGTCTGTCGGTGATGCTGCAGTGGCGGTACAGCATCGAGTCGGTGCTGGACGTGCCGCCTGAGGCCTTCGATCCGCCGCCGCGTGTCGATTCGGCCGTCGTCCGCATGCTCCCGCTGGCCCAGCCCCCTGCAGTCGACGAAGGCCTGCTTTCGGAGCTGGTCACGGTGGCCTTCTCGCAGCGCCGGAAGCTGCTGCGGCATTCGCTGGGCCGGTGGCTGGAGCAGCGAGGACCGGCGCTGCCGTTCGACCTGCAGCGCCGCGCCGAGGAAGTGCCGGTGGCCGAGTATGTTGCTCTGGCCCAGGCGCTGACCGCGCAATGACGAAGCGGCCCGATGGGCCGCTTTCCTTTCAAGGGCGCCTGCGTGGATCCGGCCCCGCTCCTGGGCCCTGCCGGCGACAGGCCGGGTGGGGTCGCGTGAGCCGCGGGCGCGAGGCGGCTGCGATCAGCGTGCGCCGGACCTTGTGGTCATGCGGCGTTGAGCCACATCGCCGTGTCGAACGCGCTGCTCATCATCGGCATGTTCATGCCGAAGTTCGGGTTCACGCCGTTCTTCGAGACGGCCTTAGGAGCTGGCTTTTCCGCGGCCGGGGCCACTTCGACACGTTCCCAGGCGTTGGCATCGGCGCTGCGCGCGACGGCGAAAGAGTAGAAGCAGCGGAAGGGCACGCGGCGCTCGGCCCAGAAGTCCGCCGCGTCGCGGAACACGTCGAGCAGTTGCTCGCGGGCCTCGCGGTCGAACTTCGCGTTGTCAGGCAGTTGCTCCAGCACGACGACGAAGCCGGGCTGCGAGCCGGCCCTGTTGACCAGGTCCGTCATGCAGTCGAACAGCGCGTCCAGGTTCTTGCCGAAGTGGGCCGGGAACAGGAAGGACTCGGCGATCTTTTCCAGCACGTCCTGTTTGGATTGCGCATCGACCAGGTTGGCGTACAGGAAATGCTGGCCGGCACCTTCGGCCGCCTGCATCAGATCTTCGACACGGTAGGCGCGGATGGCCTGGACGATATTGGGACGGACGGTCTGCAGCAGCATGGTCGCGTTCCTCCGAGAGTCAAGAACGAGGGGTCCGGGATCTGAAACGATCACTGGGTGATCAGCTTGAAGCTGGCGTAGTGGTCGTCGGTGTAGTAACAGGCTTCAGGGTGGGTGGGTGGCTTGCCGCCGCACACGATGCGCCGGGCGCCGCGGTGGCGGACGCCGGGGGTCGGTACCGTGTACTCGCGGTAGTAGCCTCGCTCGCGCCGGGGCAGCAGGCGCTCGCGGTTGCCGAAGACCGTGCCGTCCTTGCTGTAGCGGAACGGCCCGCCCGCGTGGATCAACCGATGCGTCTGCTGGGCTTCACTCGGCAAGGTCGACAGGGCCACTGCGGCCTTGCCGTCCGTCACCGGGTCTGCCACCCCCTTGGCTTGGACTCCGCCGGCGGCGACCGCCGACAGCGCAATCAGCGAAGCGAGTCCTAACCTTCTGACTGACCCGAGCCACGCTGACCGAGCGGTCCAACCCACGGGATTACCCTGAACACTGAGGCCGCCATGGTAGCGGAACCCCCCCCGGAACTCAAGCCGGCTGCCTCATATTTGGGCAACAGAGCACGGAATTGAGTATGCACTCACATTCGTCAAAGAGCCCGGGAATGCGTTGTTTTCTGGCTTGTCAAGAGCAAACCGACCCAATGCTCGAAAACACCATCGAGCCATGGGGCCAGTCCTTGCACTGATTTGGGGAATCGGCAAATCGGCCGCGAATGCTGCTGTGCAGCAGCCGGTCGGGGTGACCCGCGGCCCGGATGGAACTGCCCGCCAGCGCGATCTCGCGCTGGCGGGAGAGGGGCGGTCAGCGGCCGGCGTTCGCGTCCGCGACGGTCAGCGCTGTCATGTTGACGATGCGCCGCACCGTCGCGGACGGTGTCACGATGTGCACCGGCTTCGCCGCGCCAAGCAGTACCGGACCGATGGCGATACCGCCTCCGGCAGTCGTCTTGAGCAGGTTGTAGGAGATGTTGGCGGCATCGATGTTCGGCAGTACCAGCAGGTTGGCCTCCCCGCTGAGCGTCGAGCGTGGCATCAACTCGCCGCGGTAGGCGGCGTCCAGCGCAGCGTCGCCGTGCATCTCTCCGTCGATCTCGAGCCAGGGTGCCGATTCGCGCACCAGCGCCAAGGCCTCGCGCATCTTGACTGCGGACGGCTTGTCACTGGATCCGAAGTTGGAATGCGACAGCAGCGCCGCCTTCGGCTGCACGCCGAACCGCAGCATCTCCTCGGCCGCCAGCACGGTGATCTCGGCCAGTTGCTGCGCCGTGGGGTCGTAGTTGACGTGGGTGTCGACGAGGAACACCTGACGGCCCGGCAGGATCAGCCCGTTCATGCAGGCATAGGTGGCGACGCCCGGCCGGCGGCCGATCACCTGGTCGATGTGCGTCAGGTGCTGCTGGGTCGAACCCCAGGTGCCGCAGATCATGCCGTCGACCTCGCCCTTGTGCAGCAGCATGCTGGCGATCAGGGTCAGGCGGCGGCGCATCTCGATCTTGGCGAACTGCTCGGTCACGCCTTTGCGCTCGGTCAGCTGGTGGTAGGTCTGCCAGTAGTCCTTGTAGCGCGGGTCGTCGTCGATGTTGACGATCTCGTAGTCCTTGCCTTCCTTCAGGCGCAGGCCGTACTTCTCGATGCGGCGCTTGATGATGCTGGCGCGGCCGACAAGCCAGGGCCGGGCCAGGCCTTCGTCGACCACCACCTGCACGGCGCGCAGCACGCGGCGGTCTTCGCCTTCGGCAAAGGCAATGTTCTTGCGCGCGGCCTTCTTGGCGACGCTGAAGATCGGCTTCATCGTCTGGCCCGAGGCGTAGACGAAGCTCTGCAGCTTCTCGCCGTAGGCGTCGTAGTCGGCGATCGGGCGCAGCGCGACGCCGGACTCGACCGCGGCCTTCGCCACCGCGGGTGCGATCTTCATCATCAGCCGGGGATCGAAGGGCTTCGGGATCAGGTACTCCGGACCGAAGCTCAGCGTGGCGCCGCCGTAGGCGTTGGCGACCACGTCGCTCTGTTCCGCCTGCGCCAGTTCAGCAATGGCGTGCACCGCGGCGATCTCCATCGCGTCGGTGATCGTCGTTGCGCCCGAATCGAGCGCGCCGCGGAAGATGTACGGAAAGCACAGGACGTTGTTGACCTGGTTCGGGTAGTCGGTGCGGCCCGTGGCCATGATGGCGTCGCCGCGCACCGCCTGCACCTCCTCCGGCATGATTTCCGGCGTCGGGTTGGCGAGCGCGAAGATCAGCGGCTGCGCTGCCATCGACTTCACCATCGCCGGCTTCAGCACGCCCCCGGCGGACAGGCCGAGGAACACGTCGGCATCGACGATGGCCTCGGTCAGCGTGCGTTGCGCGGTGTCTTGTGCGAACTCGGCCTTGTCCGGATCCATCAGTTCGGTGCGACCTTGCCACACGACGCCGGCGAGGTCGGTCACCCAGATGTTCCTCTTCGGCACGCCCAGCTTGACCAGCAGGTTCAGGCAGGCCAGTGCGGCGGCGCCGGCGCCCGAGGTGACGAGCTTGATCTCGTCGATCTTCTTGCCGACCACCTTCAGGCCGTTCAGCAGCGCCGCGCCAACGACGATGGCGGTGCCGTGCTGGTCGTCGTGGAAGACGGGGATCTTCATGCGCTCGCGCAGCTTGCGCTCGACGTAGAAGCAGTCCGGGGCCTTGATGTCCTCGAGGTTGACGCCGCCGAAGGTGGGCTCGAGCGCGGCGATGATTTCGACCAGCTTGTCGACGTCCTTCTCGTTGACCTCGATGTCGAAGACGTCGATGCCGGCGAACTTCTTGAAGAGCACGCCCTTGCCTTCCATCACCGGCTTGGAGGCCAGCGGGCCGATGTCGCCCAGCCCCAGCACCGCGGTGCCATTGCTGATGACGGCCACCAGGTTGCCGCGCGAGGTGTAGCGGAAGGCGTTCGCGGGATCGGCGACGATCTCTTCGCACGCGGCGGCCACGCCGGGCGAGTACGCCAGCGCCAAATCGCGCTGGTTCAGCATCGACTTGGTGGCCGCGATGGCGACCTTGCCCGGCGTTGGGAACTCGTGGTATTCGAGAGCGGCCTTGCGCAGTTCGGCGCGCTTTTCTTCGTAGCTGGGCATCGTCGGGGCACTCCACAAACGGGGGGACGGATTCTAGGAGTGTGGTCGGTGCGCGCGGCGTTTCGCATGCGCGAAACTGCGTAGCACTGGCCACCCGGCGGGGGTGAATACTGGCCGAGCGATGAAGGACGACTGGCCACGCAGCATGAGTTTTTCGCCCTCGCGCCGCATGCGGCGGGCGATGCTGTGGGCGGCGCTCGTCGCGCTGATGCTGGTGGCGCAGACCTTGCTGGTGGCGCTGACGGTGAGCTATGAGTCCAACCGCGCGCAGGAGCGCGCCGACGAAACGGCGACGCTCGTGGCGGCGGAGGTGCGCCAGCGTGCGCAGCTGCTGCTGCAGGGCCTGCAGGCGCTGCATCGGGGGCACGCCGAGCCGCAGGAGTGGCAGCGCGAGGCGATGGACCTGCTGCGCCGCCACCGCGAGATGGTGCGCGTCGAACGCCGCGACAAGGGCCTGCGTGTCGCCGATGCCGTCGATTCGCCGTACCGCGAGCCGCTGTTCAGCCGCTGGCCGCGCGCCGAGATGGACCTGGAGACCGAGGTGGCCTGTGCCGCCGCACGGCGGACCATGTCGCCGATGTTCTCGCGCAGCCAGTTCGTGCCGCAGCAGCAGGGGCTGGGGCTGGAGGTGGTGGACGTGTGCGTTCCACTGCAGGACGCCGGCCAGCTGGTGGGCTACGGGGTCGCGAGCATCGCGCTGTCGACCTTGCTGGACGACCTGCGCCAGCCGGACTTCGCGCGGCGGCACGAGCTCTCGTTCGTCGAGGCCGATGGCACGCGCCTGGCGCGCGCGGGCCCGGTGCGGGGCGCCGGAGTCTTCGTCGCCGACCGCGTGGTCGACCTGTACGGCACCAGCCTGCAGCTGCGCGTCGATGCCGCGGAGCGCCGGCCCAGCCTGATCCCGAACCTCGCAACGGCCCTGGTGCTGGGCCTGTCGCTGGGCCTGTTCTTCGTCGTGCTGCTGCTGGTGCGCGATGCGAGGCGCCGCGCCGCGGCAGAGGAAGCGCTGGCCGAGGCGCTCGCGTTCCGGCGTGCGATGGAGGATTCGCTGATCACGGGCTTGCGCGCCCGCGACCGCGCCGGCCGCCTGGTCTACGCGAACCCGGCCTTCCTGCACATGGTCGGCTTCACGGTGGCTGAACTGCAGCAGGCACAGGTGCCGCCGTACTGGCCGCCCGAGCATGTCGACCTGTACCGCAGGCGCCAGCAGGAGCGGCAGGCCCGCGGCGTCACCGGAGAAACCTCCCGCGAGGGCAACGAGACGGTGTTCCTGCGCAAGAACGGCGAGCGCTTCCCGGTGATGGTCTACGAGGCGCCGCTGGTGGACCGCAGCGGCCGCCACACGGGCTGGATGAGCGCCATCCTCGACCTGTCCGCGCAGCGCAAGGTCGAGGACCTGTCGCGCCAGCAGCAGGAGCGATTGCAGGCCACGGCGCGCCTGGCGAGCGTCGGCGAGATGGCCTCGCTGCTGAGCCATGAGTTGAATCAGCCACTCGCTGCCATTGCGAGTTATGCAACCGGCTCCCTGAACCTGCTCGACGACCCGGCGCCCGACACGCCGGAGATGCTGCGCCAGGGCCTCTCGCGCATCGCGGAGCAGGCCGAGCGCGCCGGCCGGGTCATCAAGAGCGTGCACGACTTCGTCCGGCGCCGGAACCAGGCCCACGAGGTGATCGCCGCGGACGCGCTGATCGATTCGGTGCTGCCGCTGGTGCGGCTGCAGGCGCGCAAGAGCGGTGCGCGCATCGAGATCGACATGGTGCAGCCGGTGCCACGCCTGCGCATCGACCGCACGATGGTCGAGCAGGTGCTGCTGAATCTCGCACGCAACGCGCTGCAGGCGATGGATGGCGAAGGCACGCCGCTGGCGCGCCGCGTGCTGACGCTGCGTGTGCAAGTGGTGCAGGGCCGCTGGGCAGCGTTCTCGGTGATCGATGCCGGTCCGGGCATCCCGGCCGAGGTGGGGCAGAAGCTCTTCACCCCCTTCTTCACGACGCGGCAGGAAGGCATGGGGCTGGGCCTGTCGCTGTGCCGCACGGTGATCGAGCAGCATGGCGGCGCGATCGACTTCGAGACGCTGCCCCGGGGCGCGGACGGTGAAGGCGGCGGTACCGTGTTCCGCTTCACCCTGCCCTTGGCGCAGGCCTCGGCGGCCGCGCGCGTGGAGGCGGCCTGAGGCCGGGCTCGCCGGCGCGGCGCGCATGTACCATCCGCCCACCATGTCCAGCCCGTCCGGCCATCCGCTCGGCATCCCGGTCGTGTACCTCGTCGACGACGAGGCCGTCGTGCGCGATGCATTGGCCTGGTTGCTGCGCTCGCGGCGCCTGCTGTCCGAAGGTTTCCCGAGCGGCGACGCCTTCGAGGCCTGGCTGCAGACGCGCGACCTTGCCGCCGGCTGGCCCGAAGCGCCGTCGTGCGTGCTGCTCGACGTCCGCATGCCGGGCCTGAGCGGCCTGCAGCTCTTCGAGCGCCTGGTCGAGGCCGGGCTGATCGATCGCTTGCCGGTCATCTTCCTGACCGGCCACGGCGACGTGCCGATGGCGGTGGCGGCGGTCAAGCGCGGGGCCTTCGACTTCGTCGAGAAGCCGTTCTCCGACAACGCCCTGGTCGACCGCATCGAACAGGCGCTTCACAAGAGCGGCGAAGCGATCGGCCGGCTGCGCCAGAAGCGCCAGGTCCAGCGCGCCGTCGCCGAGCTGACCGAGCGCGAGCGCGAGGTGATGCGCCGCGTGTGCGACGGCTTGCCGAACAAGCTGATCGCCGATGCGCTGGGCATCAGCGTGCGCACGGTGGAAGTCCACCGCGCGCGCATGTTCGAAAAGATGAACGTGCGGTCCGCCGTCGAACTGACGAACCTGCTGCGCGAACACGCTGCTTGAAGCAGGCGGCGCCGGGCCTTGGTGGGCCTCGGCCACAATCCGCCGCATGTCCCTGGGCGAATTCGACCTGATCGCAAAGTACTTCCACCGGCCCGCGCGCGACGCGGTGCTGGGCATCGGCGACGACTGCGCGCTGTGGGCGCCGACGCCCGGCCAGCAGCTGGCGATCTCGAGCGACATGCTGGTCGAGGGCCGCCATTTCCTGTCGACCGTCGCGCCCGAACGCCTGGGACACAAGGCCCTGGCGGTCAACTTGAGCGACCTGGCCGCTTGCGGCGCGACCCCACGCGCCTTCACGCTGGCGATGGCGCTGCCGCGTGCCGACGAAGCCTTGCTCGACGGCTTCGCACGCGGGCTGCATGACCTCGCCGAGCGCCATGGCATCGAACTGATCGGCGGCGACACCACCGCCGGCCCCCTGAACCTGTGCATCACCGTCTTCGGCGAAGTGCCGCCCGGCCAGGCGCTGCGGCGCGATGGCGCGCGGGTGGGTGATGCGCTGTGGGTCAGCCATCCCGCGGGCGGCGGCATCGGCGACGCACGGCTCGCGCTGGAGGTCTTCCGCGGCAGCCTGGCCCTGGCCGGCGACGCCTTCGAGCGGGTGCGCAATGCCATGGAGCGGCCTGAGCCGCGCATCGCGCTGGGGCTGGCGCTGCGGGGCCTGGCGACGAGCGCGATCGACCTCAGCGACGGCATGGTCGGCGACCTCGGCCACGTGCTGCGGCGCTCCGGCGTCGGCGCCACGCTGCTGGCCGATGCGCTCCCGCGCAGCCCGATCCTGGCCGCTCAAGATAGGCATTGGCAGCTGGAGTGCACGCTGGCGGGCGGCGACGACTACGAGCTGCTCTTCACCGCGCCGCTGGAGGCCGCCGATGAAGTGCGAGCCGCGGCAGCGGGTGCCGGCGTCGCCGCCGCCTGCATCGGCCGCATCGAGGCCGAGCCCGGATTGCGCGTGAAAGACGCGGCCGGGCGCGACGTGCCGGTCGGCCGCGGCTTCGACCACTTCCGCTCGTGATGGCGACGATGGCGCGCACCGCCACGCCGGGCTTCATGCTGCGCCACCCGTCGCGCTGGATTGCGCTGGGCTTCGGCAGCGGGCTGTCGCCGGTGGCCCCCGGCACCGTGGGCACGCTGTGGGCCTGGGCGTCGTTCCTGCTCCTCGACGTGTGGCTCGCCGACACCGGCTGGGCGCTGCTGCTGCTGGCGGGTTTCGGCATCGGCTGGTGGGCTTGCACGCGCACTGCGCGCGACCTCGGCATCGGCGATCCGGGGGCCATCGTCTGGGATGAGGTGATCGCGTTCTGGCTGGTGCTGTGGCTGGTGATGCCCGCCGGCTGGCTCGGGCAGCTGGTGGCTTTCGCGCTGTTCCGGCTGTTCGACGCCGCCAAGCCCGGCCCGGTGCGCTGGGCCGACCAGCGCTTCAAGCTGCGCCCCGGCGAGGCCATCGGCTGGCGCCAGGGCTTCGGCATCCTGTTCGACGACCTGGTGGCTGCCGGCTGCACGCTGCTGGTCATTGCCCTGTGGAGGGTGGCATGACACATGAGGTCCTCGTGGCGCGGCTGGCCGATGCGCTGCGGGCGCGGGGCGAGCGCCTGGCCACGGCCGAAAGCTGCACCGGTGGCCTGATCGCCGCCGCCTGCACCGGGCTGGCTGGGTCCAGCGACTGGTTCGAGCGCGGCATGGTCAGCTACAGCAACGAGGCCAAGACCGAGCTGCTCGGCGTCGATGCCGAACTGATCCGCGGCCACGGGGCCGTGAGCGAGGCTGTGGCGCGCGCGATGGCGGCCGGCGCCCTGGCCCATTCCCGTGCCGACTGGGCCGTGGCCGTCACCGGCATCGCCGGACCCGGTGGCGGCAGCGCGGACAAGCCGGTCGGGCTGGTGTGGCTGGCCTGGTGCCGGCGCGGGCATGATCCACAGGCCGAGCGCCATGTCTTCCCCGGTGACCGCGCGGCCGTGCGTGGCGCCACCGTGGCGCGCGCGCTGCTGGGCCTGATCGAAAGGATGCCTGGATGAACGTGCTGCTGGCCGGAACCTGGGACAGCGCCGACGATCACGACGCCTGGGCGACTGCGCTGCGCGCGGCGCTGCCTGCGCACGAGCTGTTGCTGTCCCGCGCGCAGGCCGCGGGGCCGATCGACGCCGCCATCGTCGCCAACCCGCCGCCCGGCAGTTTGCAGGGCTTGCCGTCCCTGCGGTTGATCCAGTCGCTGTGGGCCGGCGTCGATCGGCTGCTCGACGATCCCACGCTGCCGCGTGGCGTGCCGATCGCCCGCATGGTCGACCCGGCGATGAATGCGGCCATGGCCGAAACCGCGCTGTGGGCGGTGCTGTCGCTGCACCGCGGCTTCTTCCGCTATGCCGCGCAGCAGCGTGCGTGCGCCTGGCAGGTGCTGCCGCAGTTGCGGGCGGACGAGGTGGGCGTGCTGGTGCTGGGCCTGGGCCAGATGGGCCGCACGGCCGCGCGGCGGCTGCTGGGGCAGGGCTACCGGGTGTCCGGATGGTCCCGCTCCGCCGCCGAAGCCGAAGGCGGCTTGCGCATCCATGCCGGATCGGCCGCATTGCCGGCGGCCTTGGCCGAGGCGCAGATCGTCGTCAATCTCCTGCCGCTGACGAACGAAACACGCGGCCTGCTGAACGCGGCGCTGTTCGCGCAGTTGCCGGCCGGTGCGTCGATCGTGAACCTGGCGCGTGGTGCGCACCTGGTGGAGGCGGACCTGCTGGCTGCGCTGGACACCGGGCGCTTGTCGCATGCCGTGCTCGACGTCTTCGGCACCGAGCCGCTGCCGGCCGAGCACCCCTTCTGGATGCATGAGCGCATCACGGTGCTGCCGCATGCCGCGGCGCAGACCGACCTGCGCAGTGCGGCGGCCGTGGCGGCGGCCAACATCGAAGCGCTGGCGGCCGGACGGCCGATCGCGCACGAGGTGCAGCGCAGCCGGGGCTACTGAAGCGCCGCTACGGCGCTTCCAGCGCCAGGCGCACCAGCACGGGCGCGTGGCCCCGGCGCGGGGGCGGGGCGGCAGCGGCCTGGGTCAGCAGCAGCGCCAGGCGGCGCAGCGCGTCCCACGGCTCCAGCGGCCAGGCAGGGTGCTTCAGGCCCTTGATCACGCCGTCGCAGATGCTGGCCGCCTCGACCAGGTGCGCGAGCTGGTGGCCGGCCAGCAGCGGCAGCACGCGCTCGAACAGCCGTTCCTTCATGCCCCACACGCGCGCCTCGCGCAGCGCCACCGGCAGCGGCTTGCCGTCCGCCATCGCATCGTGGGCGCTCTTCAGCGCGAGGATGTCGCCCGCCAGCGTCCAGTGCACCAGCACCGCGGCCTCGCCCTCGGCGCGCAGGCCGTCCAGCATGCGCAGCACCCGCCCGGTCTGGCCGGCCAGCACCGCCTCGCCGAGCTTGAAGACGTCGTAGCGGGCGACGTTCAGCACCGCCGACTCCACCTGGTCGAAGCTCAAGGTGCCGGCGGGGTACAGCAGTGCCAGCTTCTGCAGCTCCTGGTGCGCGGCGAGCAGGTTGCCTTCGACCCGGTCGGCGAAGAAGGCCAGCGTCTGCTGGCCGGCCTCGCCGTCCTCGACACGCTGGCCCTGCGCCGCCAGGCGCTGCGCGATCCACTGCGGCAGCCCGCGGCGCTCGATCGGGTCCACGCGCACGCTGACGCCCGCCGCGTCCAGCGCGGTGAACCAGGCGCTCTGCTGCTGCTGGCGGTCCAGCTTGGGACAATGCACGATGGTCAGGACGTCCTCGGACAGGCCCTCGCAATAACGTTGCAAAGCCTCGGATCCATCCTTGCCCGGCTTGCCGCCGGGAATGCGGATCTCGATCAGCTGGCGCTCGGCGAACAGGCTCATCGCCTGCGCTGCCGCCAGCACGCCCGACCAGTCGAAGTGCGCGCCGCTGACGGTGAAGACCTTGCGCTCGGTGAAGCCCGCGGCACGCGCTGCGGCACGCACGGCGTCGCCGGCCTCCTGTGCCAGCAGCGGCTCGTCGCCGTGCACCGTGTAGATCGGCTTCAGGCCCTTGGTGAGGTGCGCGGCGAGTTGGTCGGGGCGCAGCTGCATCGTGTCTTAGCTCCGCTTCACTTCGGCCAGCCGCCGCATCAACAGCTGCACGATGTCGGTCTGCATCGCGGCATAGAGCTGCTGCTCTTCTTGTTCCTTGGCCAGCGCGAAGGTTTCGCTGTAGCTCATGTCGCGGGCCAGCTGCAGCACCGTGTCCGGGATGTACTCGCGCCCGCCGGGCGTGACGAGGCGGAACTCGAAGCGCACGCGCAGCTGGATGGCCCGCACCTGGCCGGCGGCGGTGGACGCGGTGACGCTCTTTTCGCGCCGGTCGACCAGCGACTGCAGCACCGCCTCGGCGCGGTTCATCTGCTCGACGACTTCCAGCGTCAGTGCCAGCGTGCGCTTGATTTCGTCGGCCAGCGGCGAGCGCGGCGCGAAGCCGGCCAGCGCCAGGCGGCTGAAGGGCAGCTCGGGCGGACGGCGCAACTCGAAGCCGCAGCCGCTCAAGCCGGCAACCGCGGCCACGGCGGCAGGCGCGGCGGCGATCAGCGCGCGGCGCCGCATCAGACGACGACGTTGACCAGCCGGCCCGGCACGACCACGACCTTCTTGGCCGGCTTGCCCTCGCCGAACTTCGCGAACTCGGGCGATGCCAGCGCCGCGGCCTCGATGGCCGCCTTGTCGGCGTCGGCCGGCACCTTCACCGCCCCGCGCGTCTTGCCGGCGATCTGCAGCACCAGTTCGATCTCGTCGAGCTTCAGCGCCGCCTCGTCCACCGCGGGCCAGGGCGCGTCCAGCAGGTCGCCGAACTCGGCGGCCAGACCCAGTTCCACCCAAAGCGCGTGGGTGATGTGGGGGCAGGCCGGGTACAGCGCGCGCAGCAGCACCGAGGTGCCTTCGCGCAGCACCGCGTGCGTGGCCGGGCTGCCGTCGCCCTTGAAGCCCTCCAGCGCATTCAGCAGCTTCATCGCGCCGGAGACGACGGTGTTGTACTGCATGCGCTCGTAGTCGAAGCTGA
>CAMLJY010000096.1 GCA_946480465.1 uncultured Burkholderiales bacterium | reverse complement strand
CAGCAGCCAGCAGCCAGCAGCCAGCAGCCAGCGGGCCAGCCGGCCAGCGGCTCAGGTATCGAGGCCCCGGTAGCTGAAGCGGCGCAAGCGCACCTCGCCCTGCCCGGCCGCGATCAGCGCCAGGCGCAGGCTGAGGAAGCCGCCGAAGACGTTGTGGTGGAAGCCCGACACCTCCATCTGCCACGGGTGCTGGGTCCAGGGGCCGTCGCCCGCGGCATGGTGGAAGCTGACGATGTGCTCGCGGTTCGTCACTTTCAGCCGGTGGCGCTGCCCGGCCACGGGCTGCCGCATCCAGGCCTGCTCCTGGCCGTACTGCCAGGTGCGCAGCTGGCCTTCGCCGATGCCCACGCCGACGAAGCCGCGGCCGTCGTAGAACAGCGCCAGGCCGCCCACGGCCTGGCCGCTCACTTCGAACTCCAGCACCGCCTCGTAGCTGCGGTCGCCCACCAGGCAGGTCAGCGGCGAGCAATCGGCCGGGCCGCTGCCCTTGCAGCGCAGCAGCAGCCCGTCCGGGCCGTGCTGCGCGCGCTGCAGCTCATCCGGCGCGGGATCGAAGAAGCTCCACTGCGGGCCGAGGCGGCTGCGGCTGAAATCGTCGGACAGCCGCACGCCCGCCGGACCGGCTTGCCCGCCGCGCGGCTTGGGCAACGGCCGGTCGAGCCGGCCGCCGCGTGCGCGCAGCCAGCCGTCGCGCGTCCACTCGACCGGCTCCAGCAGCGTCTGCCGGCCGAGGCTGCGAAAGCCGTTCTCGTAGCCGTGGTAGACCATCCACCAGTCGCCGGCCGGCCCTTCGACCACGCTGGCATGGCCGCGCGACCACCAGGGTTCGTCGGCACTCGCCGTGCGCACGATGGGGTTGAAGGGGCAGTCCTCCCAGGGCCCGTGGATCGAGCGCGCGCGCGCCACGGTGACCATGTGGCTGGTCGGCGGGCCGCTGGTGCCGCCGACGGCCGAGACCATGTAGAACCAGCCGCCGCGGCGCAGCAGCTTCGGCCCCTCGGGCGCGAACATCTCCACCACCCAGTCCTTCGGGTACTGCCAGGGGGTGTGCGCATGCTGCAGCGTACCCACCGTGGCCAGGCCGTCGTCGCTGAGGCCGATGCGGCGGATGCCGCTCACGAACAGGTAGCGCTTGCCGTCCTCGCCGACGGCGTGGCCGGGGTCGATGCAGCCGTCCAGGCCCAGGTCGATCGGCTCGCTCCAGGGGCCGCGGATGTCGTCCGCATGCACCACGAAGGTGGCGACGCGTGCGGGCTGCAGCACCGGGATGTACAGGAAGTAGCGCCCGCGGTGCTTGACCAGGTCCATGGCCCAGACCGTGCCGATCGGCTTGTTCAGCGCGGCGGCGATCGGCGTCCAGTTCACCAGGTCGCGCGAGTGCCAGATCACCGCGCCCGGACAGGACTGGAAGGACGAGAAGGTCATGTAGTAGTCGGCACCATCCTTCAGGATCGTCGGATCCGGATGGTCGCCGGGCACGACGGGGTTGCGGAAGGTGCCGTCGCCCAGGTCCGCCCGGCGCTGGCCTTCGATGCCGCGGCCGAAGCGAGGCGCCGGGGCACGGCCGGCGGCCGGCGGCGGGGCGGCGCCCGCGGGGAACACGGCGGCGCCGGCCGCCGCCCCGGCCAGCGCGGCCTTCATGGCGCCACGCCGCGCGCTGGAAGAAGGCTTGGGGCGGTCCGTCACGCCTGGGCCTTGAAGTGAGCGGCCGACACGCTGCCGAGGCCGCGTCCGTCGAGCGATAGGCGATGCTGCTGGCCGCGGTAGCGCAGTGCCACGGCGGCGCGCGCCGGGCCACGCAGCTGCAGCCGGGCCAGCTGCCCGTCCTGCCAGTCGAGGTCCAGCTCCAGGCCGCCGTGCGCTCGCACGCCGTGCAGCCGGCCCCGCGGCCAGGCGCGCGGCAGCGCCGGCAGCAGGTGCACCTCGCCGCCCCAGGACTGCACGATCATCTCCAGGATGCCGGCCGCGCCGCCGAAATTGCCGTCGATCTGGAACGGCGGGTGTGCGTCGAACATGTTGGGGTAGGTGCGCACCGGCCCCAGCAGGCCCTGCAGGATGCGGTAGGCCCGCTCGCCATCGCCCAGCCGCGCCCACAGCGCCAGCCGCCAGGCGGTGGCCCAGCCGGTGCTCTCGTCACCGCGCACGTTCAGCGTGGCACGCGCGGCCTGCGCCAGCGCGGGCGTGTCACGCACGTTGACCTGGCCGCTGGGATAAACCGCATAGAGGTGGGAGACGTGGCGGTGCCGCTGGTCCGGCGCGATCGCGTCCCAGTCGTCCAGCCATTCCTGCAGCTGGCCTCGCGCGCCGATGCGGTCGGCCGGCAGGCGCGCGCGCGCCCGGCGCACGGCGTCGGTGAAGGCCGGGTCGCCCTGCTCCAGCCGCGCCTGCGCCTCCAGCGTGGCGTCGAACAGGTCGCGCAGGATCTGGCTGTCCATGGCCGGCCCGGCGCACAGCGCCACCTTGGGGTGGTGCTCGTTCTCCGGCGAGATCGACGGCGAGGTGACCAGGCCGCGGCCCTTGGGATCCTCGACCAGGGTGTCGAGGAAGAACTGCGAGGCGCCGGTGAGCAGCGGCGCCAGCCGGCGCAGCAGCGCCGGGCTGGGCTGGTAGCGCCAGTACTCCCACAGGGTGGTGCACAGCCAGGCGCCGCCGGTGGGCCACATGCCCCACAGCGGCCCGTCGATGGGGGCGGTGGCGCGCCACAGGTCGGTGTTGTGGTGCGCCATCCAGCCGCGCGCGCCGTAGCTGTCGCGCGCGGTGCGCGCGCCGGTGACGGCCAGGTCCTCCACCATCTTCAGCAGCGGTTCGACGCACTCGCCGAGGTTGGCCGGCCCGGCGGGCCAGTAGTTCATCTCGGTGTTGATGTTGATCGTGTACTTGCCTTCCCAGGGCGGGTGCAGCACCTCGTTCCACAGGCCCTGCAGGTTGGCCGGCTGGCTGCCCGGCCGCGAGCACGACAGCAGCAGATAACGCGCATACTGCACGTACAGCGCGGCCAGCGCGGCATCGGCCTGGCGCGGCACGCCGGCGATGCGGGCATCGGTGGGGCGGGCGCCGGCCTCGGCGCCGCCCAGGTCGATGTGCAGGCGGCGGAACAGCGCACGATGCGCCTGCACGTGATCGGCGCGCAGCCTGGCGAAAGGCTTGCGCGCCGCCGCCGTGGTGCGCCGGCGCACCGCGGCCACCGGGTCGCCGCTGGTGTCCTGGTGGTTGACGTAGCTCGTCTCGCCGGCGACCACCAGCGTCAACCTTCGGGCCCCGCGCACGCGCAGCCGGTCGCCACCGGCCTCGATGCGGCCATCGCCCACGGCCTGCACGCGCAGCGCGTAACGCAGCTGCGCCGGGATGCCGAAGGCGGAGACGTTGCGGCCTTCGACGAGCAGCGCGTCCGGGCCGTCGGGGCGGACGGCCAGCGTGGACGGGCGCTTGCCCGCATTCAGCGATTCGTGGTGGTTCCAGGGCGCGCCGACGTAGACCACGCCGTGGGCGTCGTACTTGGTGTCGCCGAAGCCGCCGTAGGGCTGGTAGTCGGCATGGCGGTAGCCGAGGTCGAGGTCGATCGTGCCCTCGCCTTCGAGCTCGAGCCGGATCACCACCACCTGGTCGGGCACGCTGCTGAAGGTCTCGCGCCGGTGGCGACCGCCGCCGTCGATGAAACGGGTGGCGGCGATGGCGCTGTCCAGGTCCAGGCTGCGGCGGTAGCGCGCGGCGCCGGTCACGCCGGGAAAGTCGAGCATCAGGTCGCCGGCGCTGCTGAAGGGCATCTGCTTCAGCGGCTTGCCCATCAGCGACGCGGACACCAGCTCGTTGGCCTCGGTCCAGCGCTCCTCGTCGATCAGCCGGCGCACCTTGGGCAGGGCCTCGCGGAACGCCGGGTTGTCCTGCACGTACGGCCCGCCGCCGTAGAGCGTGTCGATGTTGAACTGCAGGCGCTCCTGCGCCGGGCGGCCGAACACCATCGCCCCGAGGCGGGCGTTGCCCACGGGCAGCGCTTCGATCCAGGGACCGGCGGGCTGCTCGTACCACAGCGACAAGGCATCGGTGCCGACCCGCGCCGCGCCACCGGCGGCAAAGGCCGGCAGCGCCGGCAGCAGCGCGCCCAGGGCCGTGGCGCCGACGAAGCCGCGGCGGCTGGTGGAAAGATCAGTCATCTCGAAAACTCGTCCTCAAGGGCGCCGCGGGAACCGGCGCGGCGCCAGGTTCACACCGCGCCGCGCCGCGCTTCGAGTTGCAGGCGGATCTCCTGCACGCGGCGCTCGTCGAGCCGGAAGCGCGAGACCAGGAACAGCGCGACCAGCAGGCCCGCCACCGGCACGCCGGACATCAGCAGCCGCATCACGAACAGCACGTTCTCGCTCTGCACCGCGGCCTGGGAAACGAAGCCGGTGGACTGCAGGATCCAGCCGGAAGCGCCACTGCCCACCGCGATGCCGGCACGCGAGATCCACGACTGGCAGGCGGCGAACGAGCCCTCGCGGCGCTGTTCGGTCTGCAGCTCGTCGTGGTCGACCACGTCGGCCAGCATCGAGCCGTAGATGGTCCAGAAGCCGGCTCCGGTGAAGGCCACGCAGCCCGAGGCGAAGAGCTGCAGGAACGGCAGCTCGGGGTTGTAGAACCACCAGTCGCCGATGAAGGCGGCGATGGCGCCGGCCAGCACCGCCATCATCCCGGCCCGCTTGCCGTAGCGCTTGGCGATGGTGCCGAAGAAGAAGATGCCGGCGAACCCGAAGGCCATGCCGGACAGGCCCATCGCCGAGTTCCAGCGCGCGCCCATCGCCACGTCGCCCTTGCAGACGTAGTAGACGGTCAGGTAGAAGCCCAGCGTGCCGACCATCGCGGTGGCCATGCTGTAGGCCAGCATCGAGCCCAGCAGCACGCGGAAGGGCTTGTTCTTCAGCGTGCGGTACAGCGTGTCGCGGAAGGGCACCTTGGCGGTCTGGGTCACCACCACCTTCTCGTAGTAGCGCTCGCGCACCAGCAGGAACATCGCCAGCGACACCGCCACCATGATGGCGCCGAGGATGGAGGTGTAGACCTGCGCGCCGGTCAGGATGTCCGGCTTGCCGTCGGCGCCGTTGAAGATCGAGAGCGTCGCGAACTGCGCGGCGAAGAACATCGCCAGCTCGGGCAGCTTCTGGATCGCGTTCTTGATCTGGAAGACGGCCGTGCGGTCGTGGTAGTCGGGCGTCATCTCCGAGCCCAGGCTCACCCACGGCATGTTGAAGCAGCTCATCACCGGCGCGTAGATCAGCAGCGACACCAGCATGAAGATGAAGTACTGCGTCTGCGTCCAGTCGCGGCCGACGGCGAACAGCAGCGGCAGCCCCACGCCGGCCAGCACGCCGCCCACCAGCATGAACGGCCGCCGCCGGCCCCAGCGCGTGCGGGTGTTGTCGGACAGCCAGCCGAAGGCGGCGTCCGAGGCGGCATCCATCAGCGTCTTCACCATCATCGCCGTCGAGATGAGCCCGGGGGCGACGCCCAGGAAGATGTTGAAGACCAGGTTGGCGAACGACGAGTAGAGCCAATGCCCCCACATGTCGAGGAAGGAACCCAGGCCGTAGCCGACCTTCTGGCGCAGGGGCACGCGATCGGCGGCGGGGTGGGTGGGCATCAGCATCGGGCGGCCTTCAGGCAATGGGCAGGGAAGCGGCGCGGGGAGCCGCCAGCGTGGCGCCGGCCACCAGTTCGGTGGGCAGCACGATGTTCGTCGGGCCGCGTGCGGCGGCGTCGTTCAGGCGGGCCTCGATGCGGGACATCAGCACCGCCACCGCACGCCGGCCCAGCTCGCGCAGCGGCTGGCGCACCGTGGCCAGGCGTGCCGCGCGCGCGAGCACGGTGTCGTCGAAGCCGGTGACGGACACGTCCGCCGGCACGCGCAGCCCGCGCGCCAGCAGGACGTCGATGCAGCCCAGCGCAACGGCATCGCTGACCGCGAACACGGCCTGCGGCAGCTCCTCGCCGCGGTGCCGGCGCAGCCAGTCCTCGAGCGCGCGGCGGGCGTCCTCGGCACTGAAGCCGGCGCGCAGCACGTGGTCCGGCGGCGGCACCAGGCCCGCGGCCGCGTGGGCACGCCGGTAGCCGAGCACGCGCCGGTCCGCGCCCAGCGTGCCTTCGGGACCGCCCACGTGCAGGATGCGGCGATGGCCGGACTCGATCAGCCGGCTGACCATCGCGAAGGCGCCCGCCTCCTCGTCGGACTCGAGGTTCACGACGCCGGCGATCGCGTGGTTCGCATGCACCGCCACCACCGGCGTGTGCTCGGGCAGCCACTCGGCGGCGTCGGCCTCGAGCAGCGGCGCCAGCAGCACCAGGCCGTCGATGCGGCCGTCGCAGAACGCGGGGATGCGCTCGCGGGCCTCGTCCCATGAACCGAGCGTGAAGACCGTGGTGGTCTGCCCGGCTTCGGCGGCGCCGTGGATGATGCCGTTGAAGACTTCCAGGAAGTACTGGTTGGGCTCGTCGCCCACCAGCGTGGCGGCCACGCCCAGCGTGTTCATGCGCCGGTCGGCCAGCCCGCGCGCCGTGGCGTTCGGGCGGTAGCGCAGCTTCTCGGCGGCGGCCAGCACGCGCGCCCGCGTTTCCTGCGAGATGCGGGTGGAGGTCTTCGCGCCGTTGAGCACGGCGGAAGCCGCCATCGCCGACACGCCGGCTTCGCGGCCGACGTCGGCCAGCGTCGCGGCGCGGCGGGTCTTGCGGGGCTTGATGCTGGTGGCCACGTCTTTCGATGCCTAGATGATGCGCCGCGTGCGGATCACGTCGGCGTAGTAGCGCGCGGACAGCTTGGGGGTGCGCACCTGGGTCTCGAAATCGCAGTGCACGATGCCGAAACGCCGCTCGTAGCCGTCCTCCCACTCGAAATTGTCGATGAAGGACCACAGGAAGTAGCCGTCCACCGGCACGCCGTCGGCGATGGCGCGGTGCATCTCGCGCAGGTGGCCGCGCAGGTAGTCGCGGCGGTGCAGGTCCAGCACCTCGCCATCCACCACCGGCTCCTGGTTGTAGCCGCAGCCGTTCTCGGTGATGAAGATGGAGCGGTGGCCGTACAGCTCGTGGCACATGCGCGGTGCCCAGTACATGGCCTGCGGCACCAAGTTGAGCCAGGGGCTGTCCGCGCGCGGGTAGTTGGCCGGCAGCGCCAGCGCCTCGTAGGCCGCGCCGCGGCGGCCGGCGCGCACGTAGGTGGCGGTGTAGACGTTGAGGCCGAGGAAGTCGGTGGGCAGGCCGATGAGGTCGAAATCGCCGGCCTGGACCCGCGGCGCGGCCGCGCCCACCCGGTCGAGGTAGGCGCGCGAATAACCCTGGCCATGGATGGCGCCCAGGATGTGCGCGTTCTTGTCGAGGAACCAGGCCTGGGCGGCGGCGATGTCCTGCGGCGTCTCGGTCACGGGCACGCTGACGTCGCAGTTGTCGGTCAGGCCCACGCGGGCGTTCGGGCCGCCGAATTCACGCACCGCCTTCACGGCATGCCCGTGGGCCAGCAGGGCGTGGTGGATGGTCTGGTTCACCACCGCGTCGCTCTCGCGCCGGCCCGGCGCCTTGTTGCCCACGCCATAGGCCAGCCAGGTGAAGCAGCGGATCTCGTTCAGCGTGATCCAGTGCTGCACCTGCGGGGCCAGGGCCTTGACCACCGTCTCGGCATAACGCACGAAGGCTTCGACCGTGGCGCGCGAGGTCCAGCCCCCGCGCTCCTCCAGCGCCTGGGGCAGGTCCCAGTGGAACAGCGTCACCCAGGGCGTGATGCCGTGGCGGGCCATGCTGGCGAGCAGCCGCCGGTAGAACTCGAGGCCGGCGGGGTTCAGCTCACCGTCGCCGTTGGGGAAGATGCGTGGCCAGGCGATGGACAGGCGGTAGTGCCGGATACCGAGCGAGGCCATCAGCGCGAAGTCCTCGTCGAAGCGGTGGTAGTGGTCGCAGGCAACGTCCAGCGTGTCGCCGCCGGCCACCTTGCCCGGCGTGCGGGCGAAGTGGTCCCAGATCGAGGGGCCCTTGCCGTCCTCGAAGGCGGCGCCTTCGATCTGCGCGGCGGCGGCCGCGGCGCCGAAGACGAAGGTGGACGGGAACGGCGAGGCGTAGGTCAGCGGGTTCATCAGGGTCGGTTCAGCAGCGGGGTGAGCACCGGGTCCATCGCGCGTTGCCACAGGGCGTAGCCCTGCGGGGACAGGTGCAGCAGGTCGGGCATCACCTCGCGCGACAGGGAGCCGTCGGGCTGGGTGAATGCCGTGTCGAGGTTGGCGAAATGCACGTGGCGGCCGTCGGCGAAGCCGCGGATGAGCTGGTTCACGCGTTCGTTGATGCGGCGCAGGTGGCCGTCGGGCCGTTCCTCGCGCGGGAACACGCCCAGCAGCAGCACCTGGGCCTGGGGCAGCCGTTGCCGGATCTCGTCGACCAGGCGCCGGATGCCGGCGGCCGTGGTCTCCGGGTTCTCGGCCCGGTGGCCGGTGTTGTTGGTGCCGATCATCAGCACCACGGCCCGGGGCGACAGGCCGTCCAGCGCACCGTGCTGCAGGCGCCACAGCACGTTCTCGGTGCGGTCGCCGCCGAAGCCGAGGTTGAGGGCGTCGTAGCGCGCGAAATGAGCGGCCCAGACCTCGCGCCCCTCCTTCTCCCAGCCCTGGGTGATGGAGTCGCCGATGAAGACCAGGCGTGGCGCCTTGCCCGCGGCAAGCAGGTCGCGCGCTTCCTGCCGCTTCTGCTCATGGCGCGGCAGCCACCAGTCCAGCGACCAGGATTCGGCGAGCATCGCCGGCGTGACCGACTCGGTGCGGTGGTCCGGGCAGGCCAGGCCCGGCCCGCCGATGCGCGTGAGCCGCACGTTGGCCACGCTGACGCGGCCGCTGCCGCCGCCTTCGAGCGCGAAGGGCAGCGTCACCCGCGAGAAGTCGCCCCCTTCGCGGAGAAAGCAGCTCATCGCCAGCGACACGTGCTGCCAGCCCCTGCCGGCGAAGCCACGCGCAGGCTCCAGCAGCGAGACGCTGCGCTCGCAGCCCTCGCCACAGGCCACCTTCACCCGCAGGCCGCCCTGGGCCAGGTCGTCGACGTGCAAGTCCATCTCCAGCATGCCGCCGGCGAAAGGGCGCAGGTCCAGCGGGCTGCGGCTTTCCAGGCGCAGCGTGGAGAACCAGGTGTCCTTCCACTCCAGCGACACGGCATGGCGCGCACCCGCGGGGCCGGCGGCGCTGCCGGCCACGTAGGGCCGCGGACCCGTGCCCCCACCCGGCAGCGGCACCACCGCGCTGGAGCCGGCCAGTTCCGAACGGGTCTCCCAGTGGCCCACCGTGCTGCCGGCCAGCTCGACGCGCCGTTCCCAGTGGCCGACGAGCGTGCGCCAGGCATCGGCCGGCGCCGGCAGCAGCACGAGGTCGCCACCGCCCGGCTGGCCGGACCCGCCCTGGGCCGCGGCCAGGCCGGTCCAGGCGGCGAAGGACAGGGTCAGCACGGTTTGCAGTCGTTTCATGGTTCTGTGGTGCGGCGTGCGGCGTGTCAGTAGCGTCCCATCTTCACCTTCAGCACCACGGGCTGGCCGGTGAAGTTCAGGCCCCAGTCCACCTGGTCGCCGTTCCAGCGCCGCTCCATCACCCAGCGGCCGCGTTCGTCGAACTGCCCCTGCTCGGCGCTGACCAGCTGCGCGCGGCCGCTGCCTTCGGCATCGTCCAGGCGGACGCGGGCGAACTGGCCCACCAGCACGAACTCGTCGTCGCCGATCTGCGCGACGGCGACGCCGCCATTGAGCTTCTTCGCGTGGGGCGGCGCTTCCTTGGCATTGCCCGGCCACTCGCGCTCGCCGAACATCCACTGGTCGAAGCTGACGTGCGCCTTCCAGCCCTTCATCGTGATGGTCTGGTCACCCAGGTCGTCGCCCTTGGCCACGCCGTGGGTGCGGCCCTCGAAGGCCCAGCGCGCCCACAGCCGCTGCATGGGGGCGAAGGCGGCATAGATGCGGCCGAAGGGTTCGACCACGGTCTTGTCGCTGACGCGCGCGCCCAGGGGGTAGTTGGCATAGTCGAAGTAGTCGATGCCGAAGGGGGCCACGCCGATCGCGCCGCGGCCCAGCACCTGGTAGACATAGCGCGCGAAAGGCTCGGCATTGCCGATCTCGGGCACGAACAGCGGGTTGTCCGGGCGCTGGTACTGCGCCAGGTGCGCGCTGACCTTGGCCGACTCGGGGTGGTAGACGTCCGGCCCCACGATGTCGACGCTGGGCGCGGCGGCCTTGTAGATGTCGATCGCGTCATAGCCGGGACCGCCGCTGGCGAAGTCGCTCTTCCAGGGGGCGATGGGCGCCAGCGGATCGCGCAGGGAGGCATTCACCGTCATCGGCAGGTCGTACGCCGCGCGGCCGGCGCGGGCGATCTGCTCGATGTAGCTCGCGATGGCCCAGGCGTGGAAGTACTCGTCCGCGTAGTCGCCGTAGACGGCCTTCCACGAGCCCGAGGCCGCGCCCGGCACGGGCGGCTTCTTGCGGGCCAGCACCGCCGCGGGCACCTCGCGCTCGAAGGCGGCCTGGGCCTTCGGGCCGAAGTCGCGCACCGTGCCGAAGGTGCCGACCTCGTTCTCCACCTGGACCATGATGACCGTGCGCTGCTGCTCGTCGATCTTCTTCAGGTGCGCCATCAGGGCCACGAAGGCCTTCTTGTCCGCTTCCAGCGTGTGCTCGCCGAAGGGCGACAGGCAGTAGGTGGTCTTGCCCTGCTGGTCGACCATGCGCGGGAAGCGCTGGTTGTTCAGCTTGACCCAGGCCGGCGTGTACTGCGGGCTGGTGTTCTTCCAGGTGCCGAACCACAGCAGCACCAGGCGCACCTTGTTCTGGCGCGCCTCGCGCACCAGGGTGTCGACGAAGCTGAAGTCGAAGCGGCCCTCCACCGGCTCCACCTGCTCCCACGCGATCGGCACTTCCACGGTGTTGGCGTGGATGTCCTTCACCGCCGGCCACACCTTCTCCAGCGCCTTCGGGTAGTTGCTGGAGTTGTGCACCTGCGCACCCAGCACCAGGTAAGGCGCGCCATCGACGAAGAGGGCATGGCGGCCGTCGCGCTGGACGACCCGGGGCAGGTCGGCCGCGGCGGCGGCGGCGGTGCAGGCCAGCGCGCACAGTGATGCGAGCGCCGTCCGTTGAAGGCGGCGCGAGAGGGTCTCGGGCATGGTGATCAGGGCCGGCCGCCGTGCGGCGCGGGCGGGTGGGTGGTCAATGCGGGCAGCCCGCTTGCAACAGGCAGCCGCGGCTGATGGTGAACGCTTCACGCTGCTTCATGCCCGCAGTCCTGCTGCATGAACGGCACCGCTCCCGGCGTCCGATGCGCCGCCGCGTTCAGCCCTCGCACAGGCGGTTGAACAGGTTCTCCAGCACCTCCTGCCGGCCGGAGACGGGCGCCGGGTCGGCATGGCTCTCGAGCGTGCGGTCGGCCAGCTGTTCCAGCGTGACGCGGCCGCCCAGGACGTCCTGCGCCGCGGCCGATTGCCAACCCGCATAACGAGCGTCCACGGCCTGCGCCAGGCGCCCGTCGGTGACCATCTTCTCGGCCAGCAGCAGCGCGCGCGCGCACAGGTCGATGGCGCCGACGTGGCCGTGGAACAGGTCCTCGGGGTCCAGCGACTGGCGGCGCACCTTGGCATCGAAGTTGAGGCCCCCCGAGCCCAGGCCGCCGGCCTGCAGCACGTGGTACAGCGCCAGCGCGGTTTCCGGCAGGTTGTTCGGGAACTGGTCGGTGTCCCAGCCGAGCTGGGGGTCGCCGCGGTTCATGTCCAGGCTGCCCAGGATGCCCAGCGCGCCGGCCAGCGCGATCTCGTGCTCGAAGCTGTGGCCGGACAGCGTGGCGTGGTTGGCCTCGATGTTGACCTTGACCTCGTTCTCCAGGCCGTAGCGCACCAGGAAGCCGTACACGGTGCCGACGTCGAAGTCGTACTGGTGCTTGGCCGGCTCGCGCGGCTTGGGCTCGATCAGGATCGCGCCCTTGAAGCCGATCCTGTGCTTGTGCTCCACCACCATGCTCAGGAAGCGGCCCATCTGGTCCAGCTCGCGGCCGACGTCGGTGTTGAGCAGCGTCTCGTAGCCTTCGCGGCCGCCCCACAGCACGTAGTTCTCGCCGCCCAGCCGCTTCGTCGCCTCCAGCGCGTCGCGCACCTGCACGGCCGCCTGCGCGAAGACCGCGGGATCGGGGTTGGTGGCGGCGCCGGCCATGTAGCGCCGGTGGCTGAACAGGTTGGCCGTGCCCCACAGCAGCTTGACGCCGCTGCGCTGCTGGTGGTCCGCCAGCACGTCCACCATGCGCAGGAAGTTCTCGCGGCTGTCGCGCGGGGTGGCGCCTTCGGGGGCGACGTCGCGATCGTGGAAGGTGTAGTAGGGCACGCCCAGCTTGCTGAACAGCTCGAAGGCCGCATCGGCCTTCTGCCGGGCCAGTTCCAGGGGTGCGCCGCCCTGGAACCAGGGCCGATCGAAGGTCTGCCCGCCGAACGGGTCCAGGCCGGTCCAGCAGAAGGTGTGCCAGTAGCAGACCGCGAAGCGCAGGTGGTCCTCCATGCGCTTGCCGAGCACCATGCGGTCCTTGTCGTAGTAGCGGTACGCCAGCGGGTCGCCGCCGTGCGGGCCCTGGAAGCGCACGGGCGCGATGGCGTGGAAGTAACTCGTCATTTGATGGGAGTGATTTGCCGATAAATGCGGCGGAAGGAATGAAGCCTATCCTGCAGCGCGTCGTGGCGCGCCGGATCGGGACGGTGGTTGCCCGCGACTTCCGGCCGCGTGCAGGACTGCAGGTTCCCCAGGCCGCTGGCGATCTGCCCCAGCCTGGCCGCGCCAAGCGCGGCGCCGGCCTCGGCGCCGGCGTGGACGACGATCTCCACGCCCAGCACGTCGGCGATCAGCTGCGCCCACAAGGGGCTGCGCGAGCCGCCGCCGACCAGCGACAAGCGCTGCACCGCGGTGCCGGTGCTGCGCAGCGCCTGCAGGCCGTCGGCCAGGCCGAAGGCCACGCCTTCGAGCACCGCGTAGCCGCAGGCGCCGCGCGTGGTGTCGTGCCGCAGGCCGTGCAGCGTGCCGGTGGCGAAAGGGTTGTTGTGCGGCGTGCGCTCGCCGGCCAGGTAGGGCAGGAACAGCGGCGCCGCATCGCGCTGGGCGGGCGTCAGCGCGGCCACTTCCTCCAGCAGGCGGGCCTCGGTCTCCGCGCCCGCGAGCAGCGTGAACCAGCGCAGGCAGCTGGCGGCCGACAGCATCACGCTCATCTGGTGCCACAGCCCCGGCACCGCATGGCAGAAGGCATGCACGGCCGATTCGGCGTTCGGCCGGAAGCGATCGTCGACGACGAACAGCACACCCGAGGTGCCCAGCGAGATGAAGCCATCGCCCGGCGCCACCGCGCCCACGCCGATGGCGCTGGCCGCGTTGTCGCCGGCGCCGCCGGCCACGACGACGTCCGGCCCCAGTCCCCAGGCCCGGGCCAGCTCCGGCAGCAGCGTGCCCGACGCCGCGGTGCCTTCGACCACCATCGGCATCTGCGCGCGCTGCAGGCCGCAGGCCGCGAGCAGCTCATCCGACCAGTCGCGCCGCGCGACGTCCAGCCACAGCGTGCCGGCGGCGTCGGACGGATCGCTGACCTTGCGGCCGGTGAGCAGCAGCCGCAGGTAGTCCTTGGGCAGCAGCACGGTGCGGGTGGCGTCGAACAGCGCCGGCTCGTGCCGGCGCACCCACAGCAGCTTGGGCGCCGTGAAGCCGGGCATGGCGAGGTTGCCCGCCACCTGGTGCAGCGCGGGCGCGGCGCGGGTGAGCTCGTCGCACTCGGCATGGCTGCGGCCGTCGTTCCACAGGATGGCCGGGCGCAGCACCTCGTCGCGCGCGCCCAGCAGCACCGCGCCGTGCATCTGGCCGGACAGGCCGATGCCCCGCACCTGCGCGAGGGCGGCCGGGTGCGCGGCGCGGAGGGCGGCCACCGCGGTCTCGGTGGCGCGCCACCAGTCGGCCGGGTCCTGTTCCGACCACAAGGGCTGCGGCCGCGACAGCGCCAGCGGCGCGCCGGCCGTGCCGACGATGCCGCCCTGCCCGTCCTGCAGCAGCAGCTTGACCTCGGAGGTGCCGAGGTCGATGCCCAGGAAGGTCGCGCCGGGCGTCATGCCGCCTCCTGCTTGGCGGCCTCGCGCGCCGCCGCGTAGGCGGGGGCGATCAAGGGCCGGGTGAGGCGGTAGCGCGCCAGCGCGGCGGCGCCGACGGCCACGGCATCGGCGCCGAAGCGCGAGAAGCGCACCGGCGGCGGCGGCAGGCCGGCTGCTTCGGCGTACTCGTTCAGCGTGCGCAGCGCGGGCTGCATGAAGGCCTCGCCCAGCTCGACGGCGGCGCCGCCCAGCACGATGCAGCCGGGGTCGTAGGCCGACGCCAGGTTCTGCAGCAGCACGCCCAGGTAGGTGCCCGCCTTCTTCACGCTGCGCTGGGTGTCGGCGTCGCCCGCCTCCAGGCGGCGTTGCACCTCGGCGAGCGGATCGTCCTCGGCCGCGCCGCCGGGCAGCATGGCGCGCGGGCCGATCAGCGCTTCGGCGCAGCCGCGGCGGCCGCAGGAGCATTCCGGGCCACCGACCTGCAGCACGATGTGGCCGACCTCGCCGGCAAAGCCGCGCCGGCCCATCAGCAGGCGGTCGCCCACGATCACCCCGGCGCCCACGCCCTGGTTGACGCTGACGTACAGCAGCGGATCGGCGGCCTCGGCGGGGTTGAACTCCATCTCGCCGATGGCGGCGACGTCCGCCTCGTTCTGCAGGAACAGCGGCACGCCGGCCAGCGCCGAGCCGGCCAGCTTTTCGGCCAGCAGTTCGCCCACGGGCAGGTCGCGCCATTGCAGGTTGGGCGCGAAGTGCAGGAATCCGCGGACTTCGTCCACCCCGCCCGGCAGGCCGACACCGATGCCGATGACGCGCTGCGTCGCCGCATCGAGCCGGCCGAAGGCCTTCAGCATGACCGTGGCCAGCAGCCCGATGCAGGCCTTGGCGCTGCGCGCCGCGCCGTAGCCGGAACGCGCTTGCGCGAGCACTTCGCCGGTGAGCGAGGTGACGACCACGCGCACGCCTTCCACGCCCACCTCGGCGCCCAGGAGCAACAGCCGCGCCGGATCGATGTACAACGGCGTGGGGCGTCGGCCCAGCTCGCCGGTGGCCACCACCTCGCGCTCGACGAGCCAGCCCTCCTCGATCAACTCGCGCACGAGCATGCTGACGGTGGACTTGGTCAGTTGCACCGCCACGGCCAGGTCGGCGCGCGACAATCCGGGGTTGGCGCACAGGTGGCGCACCAGCGTCATGCGGTTGATGCCCTTGAGCAACTGCTGATGGCCCGCTGCTTCCGAAAGATCGACCAGCAAGACATGCCCTCCTTGTCGGTGTTGGTGTGATGACGTATGAGTCACATCATAGTTCGCTCGACAAACTAATAAAGCAAGGGGAAACACCTACCGACAGTGGGTGGCGCCGGCCTCAATGTTGCGCCGGCGGTGGCCGGCTGGCCGTGTCCCGCGGCTCGCGGCTCGCGGCTCGCGGCTCGCGGCTCGGAGCCCGTGGCTCGAAGCCCGCGGCACCGGCGCCGGGGCCCAACCCCGACGGAGCCGCCGCGCCGAATCCTTCGTTTCCTGTCGCGCCATGCAAGACAAGTCCCTGCGCAAGATCGTCATCGTCGGCGGCGGTACCGCCGGCTGGATGGCCGCGGCCCCGCTGGCACGGTTGCTGTGCCGAGGCGGAGGCGGCCGCCGCTGCGAGGTGGTGGTGGTCGAGTCGCCCGAGATCGGCACGGTCGGCGTCGGCGAGGCCACGCTGCCGACCATCCGCCACTACAACGAGGCACTGGGGCTGGACCCGGCCGACTTCATCCGCCGCACCAAGGCCACCTTCAAGCTGGGCATCGAGTTCAAGGACTGGGGCCACCTGGGCAACCGCTTCTTCCACGGCTTCGGCAGCTTCGGCCCACCCATCGCCAACCGCCCCGCCTGGAGCTACTGGCTGCGCCTGCAGCGCGCCGGCGGCATGCCGTCGCACGAAGAATGGTCGACGGCCACGATGATGGCGCGCGCCCACCGCTTCCGGCCGCCGCAGGGCGAGCAGGCCTCGGCCTCCAACGCCTTCGACTACGCCTTCCACTTCGACGCCGGCCTGTACGCGGCCCACCTGCGCGACCACGCGCTCGCGCACGGCGCGCAGCGCATCGAGGGCACCATCGTCGACGTGGAGCAGCGGCCCGAGGATGGCTTCGTCGCCGCGCTGCGCCTGCGCGATGGCCGCCGCATCGACGGCGACCTGTTCATCGACTGCTCGGGTTTCCGCGCGCTGCTGATCGGCGGGGTGATGAAGAGCCCGTTCGAGGACTGGAGCCACTGGTTGCCGGTGAACAGCGCGCAGGCCGTGCCCTGCGCGCGCGTGGAGCCGCTGGCGCCCTGCACCGTGTCGGCCGCCCAGGCCGCCGGCTGGACCTGGCGCATCCCGCTGCAGCACCGCACCGGCAACGGCCACGTGTACTGCAACGCCTACACCCCGGATGCGGAAGCCGAGCGGGTGCTGCTGCAAGGCCTGGACGGCCAGGCGCTGGACACACCGCGGCAGCTGCGCTTCACGACCGGCCGGCGCCATGCCGCCTGGGTGAAGAACGTGGTCGCCGTCGGCCTGTCGTCGGGTTTCCTGGAGCCGCTGGAGTCCACCAGCATCCAGCTCATCATGGACGGCGTGGGCCGCCTGGTGGAGCTGATGCCGACGCTGGACTTCGAGCCCGCGCTGGCGACCGAATTCAACCGCCGCATGGCACGCCAGTACGAATCCATCCGCGACTTCATCATCCTGCACTACAAGCTGACGCGGCGCGACGACAGCGACTTCTGGCGTTATTGCGCGGCCATGCCCATCCCCGATTCGCTGCAGCACCAGATCGAGCTGTACCGCGGCAGCGGCCGCATCGCCATCCTCGACCCCGACGGCTTCCTGGACGCGTCCTGGGCATCGATCTACTTCGGCCACGGCCTGCTGCCCAAGCAGCATGATCCGGTGGTCGACCTGATCGATGAAGCGGCGCTGCGCCAGCACTTCGGCCGCGTGCGCACGGCCATTGCCGGCACGGTGCGCGACATGCCCTCGCACGCGGACTTCATGGCCCAGGTGCTGCAGGCACTGGAGCGGGAAGCGGCCCTGGCTTGAAGCGCCGCGACCCGGCGGCGGCTCGGCGGCGGCTCGGACGCCCGGGTCGAACACCGGCGCGGCGGACGGCCAGGGGCAGCCTGGGCCGCGCGGGGCCGGTGCTACAGTGCGCCCGCCCCACGGCGCACCGCCCGCCGCGGCCGGCCTGCCCCGAGCACCCCCGTGCCCACGTCGAAGCCGAAGCCACCTCCCCCGACCCCGCAGAAGACCCGGCGCCGCCGGGACGCGCCGACGCTTCTCGACGTCGCCCGCGCGGCGGGTGTGTCGGAAATGGCGGCCTCGTCCGCGCTCAACGGCGGCCGGCGCGGCTCGGCCCGCGTGTCGGCGGAAACACGCGAGCGCGTGCTGGCCGCGGCGCGGCAGCTGCAGTACCGGCCCAATGCCACGGCGCGTGCGCTGGCCAGCCAGCGCACGAATGCGATCGGCTTCGTCGCCAACTTCCTCGGCGAGGAGCCGAACCTCTACTTCCTCGAAGTCTTCAGTGGCGTCATCCAGGGCGCCACGGCCGCCGGGCAGGCGCCGGCCGTCTTCACGCTGGGCGACTGGACCGAGGCGCCGGCCCGCATCCCCGCCTTGTGCGACGGCCGCGTCGATGGCCTGATCCTGCTCGCGCCGCGTCTGCCGGACGACGGCTCGGCCTGGCTGCCGCGGCACACGCCGCTGGTGTCGGTGCATGCCGACCGGCCGGTGAGCAGCGTGGTGAACATCGAGTCGGACGACGAAGCCGGCGCCTGCGAGGCCGTGCGCCGCTTGCTCGCGATCGGGCACCGCCGCATCCTGCACGTGGGCGGCCCCGCGGAGTACACGGGGGCGAACCGGCGCGTCGAGGGCTACCTGCGCGCGCATGCCGAAGCGGGCGTGAAGCCGGCGCCTGGCCACCTGGTGCGGGCGCCGCTCAGCGTGGACGGCGGGCGCGAGGCCCTGCGCGCGTGGCTGAAGCGTCACCACGGCCGGCCGCTGCCGGAGGCGGTGTTCGCCGGCAACGATGCCATCGCCTTCGGCTGCATCGAAGTCCTGCGCTCGCAGGGACTGCGCGTGCCCGAGGACATCTCCGTCATGGGCTACGACCACACCCTGATGGCGCGCTCCATGCAGATGGCCACGGTGCGCCAGCCGCTGCACGAGATGGGACGGCGGGCCGTCGAAGTGCTGATGCAGCGCATCGAGGCGCTGCGCCGGGCCGAGGCGTACCCCGGGCCGTTCAACATCGTCCTGCCCACGCAGGTCGTGCCCGGCGCGACGCTGGCGGCGCCACGGCGGACGCGGCAGGCCATCGCCTGACCGCCCTGCGCACCTGCGCACCTGCGCACCTGCGC
>CAMLJY010000095.1 GCA_946480465.1 uncultured Burkholderiales bacterium | reverse complement strand
CATCTGGACCTGCAGAGGAATCGGTGTCGCCTCTTGACAGAGAGAAGCCATATCAGCGTTTCGGCTGGACGTCCATTCCTCCCGGTTTGGCCAAAGAGCTGGCAACGAACGCCGTGCCGAATGCTCCGGGGCTGCGGGTGCCTGGCCTCTCCCAGTGGCAGTTGCCCCGCTCAGTGCAAGAAGCGCCGGCCGTGATGGACGTGCTGGCACCGCTTCAGCCATCGTTCCGTGCCGCGTGGGCCCGGACGGGAAACACCGGCAATGAGACAGGATTCCTTCTCGCCACCAGCGCCGAGCAGAACGTGCTGCTGGTCAACCAAAGCGGCGGCGAGTCCCACTCGGTGCAGCTGGACTTTCGCCTGGAAGATGGCCAGCAACTGGCCGGCGTGTTCCACACGCACCCGGGTGACGACGATGTCTTCACGTCGTTCAGCGGCCACGACACCACGGCGTTCATCGGGGGGCGGCATGCCTTCGAACTGGTGCAGACCGGCAGTAACGAGCACCTGCGCCTGGGTCAGCAGTACCTGTACCTGCGGACAGGCGAGACGCGCCGGCCGCCGATGTCTCCCGAGGAGTTCAGGTCCTCCTGGCGTGCCTCGGTCGACACGCTGATCAACGACTTCGGCCTGTCGTTTCCGGACGCCATCCACCTGACCAACGCGCGCACGGCCCAGGAGTACGGCTTTGCCTACTACGAGGGCCATGGCGGCCGCCTGCGCAAGGTGGACTTCGACGACTTGGCGGCGCGCCTGCTGCCACCTGCTCCTGCGGCGGCGGGAGCCCGCTGACCCCCTCTGCCCCCTCTTTGGAGCTGCACGATGCGACCGATCTCCAGCCCCGGTTTTTCGCTGGCCCCGATCCGGCCGGCGCCTGCGTCCGCTGCCACGGGTGCGATGGACGGCGCCGCCGGCGCGGGCCTGCCGCCGCTGGCCCGGTGGGTCGAAGGGGCGCTCAGGAACAGCCTGCGGCTGGAGCGCACGCAAGGCGAACCCCAGGGCCGCTTGTTCGACGACCTGTCTGCCCTGGGCCTGGACCTGCTGCTGCGTTCAGGCCGCACGCCGGGCGCCGAACCATTGGTGACGGACGAGCTGGTAACGCATTACTTGCTGGATACCGGCAACGACACGCCGCGCCTGCTGCGCGAACGGCAGCAGGCTGGTGACGCAGCGGTTCAGGACCTGGCGCGGGAGGTGGCCGACGAATTGCTCGTCGACCTGGCCCTGCGCCGGATGGACCCGGCAACCCGCCGTGAGCTGGCCCGGTTCCACGGCGGCAAGGATGGCCTGCCCGCCGCGGATGTGCTGGAGCGCAGCATGAGCGGCCGCGCCGCAGCGCTGGACTACATGGACGCGCTGCTGCCGCCTGCGCCCGCGGCGGCCAGTCCGGAGCCCGCCGCGGCGAAGCCGAAGCCTGACCCGGATTGGGACCCCTTCCGGCCGATCGAGCCGCGCTTCCAGAACGGTGTCACGCCGACCGGCCAGGCGCTGGAGCGGCTGCGGCAGTTCAAGGAGGACGACCCCATCGGCTATCGCCGCTGGTTGAACGAGAAGGGCTTGCTCGGTGAAAGCGGCAAGGACAGGTTGCTCTCACCCCCGCCCCCGGCGCCGGCCCGCAAGGCTGCCACGGAGAGCCTGCCGCCGCCTGCGGCGCCCGCGCCGGCCACCGCGAACGACGCGGCCGGCTGGCTGCCCACCTTCGCCTGCAAGCAGGGCAGTGCGCCGGGTCGCACGGCAGAGGAGGCGTGCCGGGACCGCGGCGGCGCCGACAACCCGACCGATCGCTGAGCCTGGCGATGGACCCGATCGATCGCAGCCCGTCCTGGGCCGGCACGGCGGCTGTCGCCCCGGTGTCCGCGGACCACCGCCACCGCCGCTTCGATGCCCACGACATCGCCAGCCTGGGCCGCGAGCTGGCCCGGCTGGCCGAGCCCGAGTTCGAGCGCCTGGAAGGCCGCCGCGTGACCATTGCGCCGGTGGCGGGCGAACGCTTCGTGCGCCGCCGGGCGGACGATCCGGGCCTGATGGACGCGTACTTTGGAAGCCTGGAAGACCAACGCCGCGAACTGGGCGAGAACAGCCCCTTCGGCCTCGGCCCGCCGGCATTCGTCTTCGAACACGCGGCACACCGGGCCCTTGCGCAGACGGGCCTCGTGGCTGTGTTCGTCGATGCCCTGCGCCGCCACGGGGTGCGGCCCAGCGCGGCGGCACCGGTGGCACCCGGCGCATCCCGGCCGCCCCTGCCCGGTCCGGGCCAGATCGGCCATGGCCTGTTCGACTGGGGGCCCGACGGCCACCTGCGGCCGACCGGTCCGGCACTCGAAGCCTTCCACCGCCTGGCGCGCGAGAAGCCGGCGCTGCGCGGCAGCTCCGACGCGCCGGTCTGGACCCGGCCGACGCTGGATGGCAGCGGCGGGGGCGGACCGCCGTGGCGGTGATCGGGCACGGCGGCCGCAGCGCCTAGCGTCAGCGTGACGCGTCCACAGCGGCGGTGGCGGGGGCGTCACGCTCGAGAACCACCGGGCACCTGGGGCGCGGCGCCGCGCATCGACACCGTGCGCTCCGCGTCGAAGGCCTGCGGCTCGACCATGCCCACCGCGTCGCGCAGGCGCTGCACGCTGATCTGCGAGTCCAGCGCCGAGAGGCGGAAGGTGGTGATGCCGGCCTGCTTCAGCGCCCAGATGACGTAGGCGTCTTCGCGGTTGACGGTGCGGGTGGCGAAGCGGGGCTGGCCACCGCCGATCTTGAACACCCAGCGGGCGCAGCCTTGCGTGTCCAGCACGACGAAGTCGAGCACGTGGGCGCGCAGCAGTTCGCGGCGCTGCCGCAGGTTGCTGCCGCCGCGCAAGGTGATCACCTGCGTGACGGGCACGCCGGGCAGCACGCGGCAGCCGGGGAAGGCCTGGCCCAGGCGGTCGAGCAGCTTCGCCCGGTCGGCGCACAGCAGCGACTGCGCCGTGAAGCGGCCGCCCTGGCGCGGGCTGAGGCGCGAGACGTCGGGCGTGGCCGGGCGCTGCAGGCAGCACCAGGCCAGGGCGGCACCCGCCGCCGAGCTCGCCAGGGCCATCAAGAGGTCCATGGTTCGTTCATCAGGAAGAAGCGAGCAGCCGCGCCACCGAGGGCAGCAGGTCGCGCAGGCGGTGGGACAGGCGGTCGGCGAAGCCGTGCGTCAGCGTGGCCAGCAGCAGCAGCCAGACGCCGCTGGCGGCCAGCGCTTTCAACGAGGCGGAGATCGCCAGCAGGTTGATCTGCTGCGCGAAGCGGTTGACGAGGCCGAGCACGAGATCGACCGCGAACATCAGCACCAGCGCCGGCGCGGCGACCAGGAAGGCCAGGTCCATCAGCCCGGCGAAGTGCTGCTCGAACAGCCATTGGCCGGCGCGCCGCGGCGTGATGAGCAGCTGCGCCACCGGCCACAGGCGGAAGCTGTCCAGCAGCGTACCGATGAAGAGGGTGAAGCCGCCGCCGCTCATGAAGAGCACGCCCACATAACGCACCAGCAGCGCGGCCGAACCGGACACCTGGTGGCCGGACATCGGGTCGGTGAGCTGCAGGCCCGAGGTGCCGACCTTCATGTCCACCATCTGCCCCGCGGCCTCGAAGGCCCACAGGAACGCGGCCAGGCCGAAACCCAGGGCCATGCCCAGCAGCGCTTCCTTCACGAACAGGCCGATCCAGTGCGGGGCCTGCCAGCCGGCGGTGGCCACGGCCGGCTGCAGCGCCAGCACCAGCACGCCCAGGGCGGCGAACAGGGCGTTGCGCACCAGGGCCGGCACGGTGTCCGGCGAGAACAGCGGCAGCAGCAGGAAGGCCACGGCCACCCGCGTGCTGGACAGCGCGACCAGCAGCGCGCCGTCGGCCAGCGGCAGCAGTGCGGGCAGGTCGCCGGCGAGGGTGTGCGTGGCCCCAGGCGTCATCGGCGCACCCAGCCGGCGAAGCTGTCGAAGACGGTGTTGGTGTATTGCATCAGCGTGCCGCCCAGCAGCGAGGCGCAGGCGAACAGCGTCAGCACGATGGCGAAGAACTTCAGCGCGTACTGGATGGTCTGTTCCTGGATCTGCGTGGCGGCCTGCAGCACCGCGACCAGCAGGCCCACCAGCGCGGCCACCAGCACCGGCGGCGCGGACAGCACCAGCACCAGCCAGAGTGCCTGGGTGGTGGTCTGCAACAGGTCGGTTCCGGACATGGCCGCGTTTTTTCAGTGGTAGGTCATCACCAGCCCGTGCGACAGCTTGACCCAGCCGTCGGCCAGCACGAACAGCAGCAGCTTGAAGGGCAGCGACACGGTGGTGGGGGTGAGCATCTGCATGCCCATGGCCATCAGCACGTTGGAGACGACGAGGTCGACGACGAGGAAGGGCAGGAAGATCAGGAAGCCGATCTGGAACGCCACCGACAGTTCGCTGACCGTGAAGGCGGGCAGCACGACGATGAAGTCGCGCTCGCTCAACTCGGCGGCCTGGGGCTCGGGCAATGCCTTGCGGGCGGTGCGCAGGAAGAAGTCGCGCTCGCGCGGCTGCGAGTGCTTCAGCATGAATTCGCGCAGCGGCTCCTTGCCGCGGTCGGCGCCGGCCAGCAGCGTGCGCGTGCTCTGCCCCAGCTGCTCGGCGCTGCCCAGCCGCTCGGCCATCTGCAGGCCCACCGGGTACATCACGTAGACGGTGAGCACCAGGGCCAGGCCGTTCAGCACGACGTTGGGCGGCACCTGCTGCAGGCCCAGCGCGTTGCGCAGCAGGCTGAGCACGACGACGATCTTGGTGAAGGAGGTGACCATCACCGCGACGAAGGGCGCCAGTGCCAGCGCCACCACGGTGAGCAGCGCGGACGAGGGCGAGAACTGCGTCAGGTCCATGACGAGGCCTCCGTGCGCGCGGCGGGTGACGGCAGGCAGCGCCGGATCCACAGCGCGGCACCCTGCAGGGCGGCGACCACCAGGCCCTCGGCCACCGGCCGGCCGTGCACCAGCAGGCGGGCGGCGGTGGGCGTGGGCCAGCCGCGGTCGTGCGTGTCGCCGCCCAGCTCGCAGGGGCCGGCCTGCCAGCCCAGCACCACCGCGGGGTCGACGCGGATGGGGTCGCGCGCCAGCACGCGCCAACTGGCTTGGGCCTCGGCCGGAGCCGGGGCCAGCGGGCGCTGCAGCTGCAGGCGCGGGTTGCCGTCGAGCCGCCAATGCGCCTGCATGCGCAGGCGTTCGGCATCGTCGACCAGCGCCACCGCCCACGGGGCCTCGAAGGAGGGCGGCAGCAGCAGCATCGCGTCTTCACGCAGCTCTTCTTCGCTGACCGGGGCGGTGGCGAAGCGGGCCAGTTCGGCCTGCAGGCGCAGTTCGGCCCAGCGCAGGCGCGGCGCCTGCAGCGCCACCGGCGGCGCGGCCTGGTGCAGCAGCGTCCAGGCGCATTGCAGCCGCGTGCCTTCGGGGGCCAGCGCGGAGTCGTGCACCGATGCGGTCAGGCCGGGCTCGGGCGGCGTGCGCGGGTCGATGGGCGCCAGGTCCAGCGCGGCGCCGAACCAGTCCTCGCAGCGCGCGATCAGCGGTTCACAGCGGCTCAGCGCCAGCGCCGCCTCCACGGCATCGGGCAGGCCGCCGGGGGCGCAGGCGGCGGGGCGCGCGGTGTCGGCGGGCGAGGGGTCGACCTGCAGGCGGAACGCGCCGGCCGGGGTCTGGGCGTGGAAGCAGAGGCCGCTCATATCGCGCGTTGGCTCACGACCATCTTGATCAGCTGGGTGATCGACTTCGCGCCCAGCTTGCTCATCACGCGCGAACGGTGCAGCTCGACGGTCTTGATGCTGATGCCCATCAGGTCGGAGATGGTCTTGTTGAGCTTTTCCTTGATCACCCAGTCGAGCACCTCGCGCTCGCGCGGGGTGAGCCGCGCGTGGCGGCGCTGCCACTCGGCGGCGGCCGGATCTGGGGCTGGCGCTTCAGCGGCCGCGGTGGCCGCGGCCGGCTCGTGCGGCGCCGCCAGCGCGCTGGCCAGGGCCTGCTCCAGCGTGTCGTCGCAGAAGGGCTTCTCGATGAAGGTGACGGCGCCCTTCTGCATCGCCTTCACGGCGAGCGGCACGTCGCCGTGGCCGGTCATGTAGATGACTGGGAGGTCGATCGACCGGGCGGCCATGCGGTCATGCAGGTCGAGCCCGGACATGCCGGGCATGCGCACGTCCAGCAGCAGGCAGGCGCTGCCCTCGGGCGGTTGCTCGGTCAGCGCGGCCAGCGCTGCTTCAGGACCGGGAAAGTCGATCACGGCGTAGCCGGCGCTGTCGAGCAGCCAGCGCACGGAGGCCCGGAACTCGGGGTTGTCGTCGACGACGTAGACGGTGTGTTGCTGCATGGATGTGGCGCCTTCAGAGGCCGTCGAGGTCGGGCCCGGCCAGTTCGGCGCGGGTGCTGTCGACGAATGGATCGGCGGCGGTGTCGGCGAAGAGGCCTGCCGACGGTGCGGCGCAGGCCACGGACGCGGATTCGTGTGCTGCGCGCGGCGGCGCGGCCAGCGGCAGCCAGACGTGGAAGGTGCAGCCGAGCGGGCCCGCGCCCTTGTCGGCATGGCGGCTGAACCAGAGTCGGCCCTGGTGCAGCTCGATGAAGGAGCGGCAGATGTTGAGCCCCAGCCCCATGCCGTTGGGCTTGGTCGACTGAAAGGGTACGAACAGGCGCTGCTCGGCGTCGGCGGGCAGGCCGCAGCCGCTGTCGCGGATGGCCAGTTCGACCGCGCGCCCGCCGGGCTCGGGCTTGATGTTGACGTCGAGCCGCCGGCGCGGGCTGCTGCGCATCGCCTCGATGGCGTTGCGCATCAGGTTCACGCACACCTGCTGCAGCATGGTCTCGTCGCCCACCACCGGCCAGGGGCCGCCGCCGCAGTCGAGCGAGCACTCGATGTGGTCGCGGCGCAGTTCCCAGTCCATCAGCGACATGGCGTCCGCCACCACGCGGTCCAGCGCCAGCGCATCGGTGCGCGGCTGCCGGGCGTGCGTGAAGTCCCGGATGCGGGCGACGATGCGGGTGGCGAACTGCGCCTGCTCCAGCGCCAGGTGCACGCCGGCTTGCAACGCCTGCACGGTGGCGTAGGCGGCCGCGCCATCCGGGCCGGCCTGCGCGGCGCGCTCCAGGCGCGTGCGGATGCCGCGCAGCACGTTCACCACCGTGCCGATGGGCTGGTTCAGCTCATGCGCCAGTGCCGACGCCATCTCGGACACCGACAGCGTGCGCGAGGTGAACAGCAGCCGCTCGCGGTCCTCCAGGTGGCGCTGCACGGCTTGCACCTGCGCTGCATCGTCGGGGCTATCGGTGCGGTCCAGCAGCCGCAGCGCGGCCAGGCCCGGATGCACGCTGACCAACTGCACGGACTGGCCCTTGAATGCGCCCGAGCGCACCCGCCAGCGCTTGCGCGGCAGGCCCTGCCGCAGCGCGGTGGCGAGGCCGGGCAGGCGGTGATCGGCCAGCTCTTCGCTGGTGCCGGGGTGCAGGCCGCAGCGGGCAATGAAGGTGGGGCTGCACCAGCCGAGCCGGCGGCGTTCGACGTCGATCAGCGCGGTGCCGGGATCGAAGGCGTCCAGCGCCTCGACGAGGTCGGCCGCGTGCTGCTGGGCCAGGGCGGCGGGGGGGTGCACGAAAGGATCACGCATGGGCTTGTCCTGACGGTGGGTTGGAGGCCGCGGCGCCGGCGGCCGTGGCGGCCGGCGTGTCGCCGCAGGCGGGTTCGGTCGCGGCGGCGTGCTGCAGCCGCACGCCACGTTCGGCCAGGCGCTGGCCGAGGCGGCGCGTGGCGGCCGCGGCCAGCGCGGGCAGCGCGGCGGTGAGGCTGGCGTCCAGCTGGCCGCCGGCCTGGCGGGTGATCTGCAGCTGCGCGGCGGGCAGGCCGCGGCCGAGCTCGAGCTGCCAGGTGCCGGTGGCGGCCGGCGAGCCCGGGGCCACCGGCAAGGGGCCTCCGCTAACCTGTGAAGTCACAGGCGGCGGCCCCGCTGGTTTGGGCGCAGCCGTGCCCGGGCCGGCGGTGGCCGCGGCGCGCGCGGATGGCGTGCAGGGCGCCGGCGGCAGCGGCAAGGCCGCCGGCAGGCCGGGCAGGCTGGGCATGAGCGGCGCGGCGGCTTCAGGGCGGGTGCCCGTTTCGTCTTCACCCAGGGCAGCGGCAAAGGCGCGGCCGGCGGCAACGCCCGGCGGCGTCGGCCGGCGCGGCGTGGGCGCGGCGGCAGGGCAGGGGCTGTCGTGGTTGATGGGCTTCATGTGGTGCTGCCCTCGGCACGCGGCTGGGGTTCCTGGTCCAGCTCCGCGCGGCGCTCCTGCAGCTGCCGCAGCGCCGCGCGCGTGCGCTCTATCGATTCGCCGGCCGATCGGCTGCGCGCGCAGGCCGAGGTCCACGCGGCGTGGCTGGCCGCCAGCGCCTGCTCGGCACGCTGCAGGGCCTCGGCGTCGGCGAGGCGGTGGTAACGCTCGCGTTCGATCACCTGCAGCAGCTGCTGGCGCCGGGTCTGGGCCTGGGCCAGCCAGCGTGCGGCGGCCACCGGCGGCAGGCCGGCCGGCCAGCCCTGCAGCCGGTCCAGGCCATCGCGCAGCGTGGCAATGCCCTGGTCGCGGGCCTGCAGCGCGTCCTGCGCGGCATCCCGCGCACGGCGCAGGCGTTCGCGCTCCAGACGCGCAGTGTCCTCGCGCAGCTGGCGCAGGCGGTGCAGCTGGCGCTGGTGGCGCAGGTCGTCAGGATGAGGGTGTCTCATGCCACTGTCTCGCGTAACTGGCGCAGCGTGTCGTCCCAGCCGCTGGGCTCGTGCGCGGGCTGGCGCAGCAGCTGCAGGATGGCGGGCCAGCGGGCAATGGCGTCGTCGCCCAGCGCGTCGCTGCCCGCGCGGTACTCGCCCACCTGCAGCAGGAACTTCAGCTCGGCATGCTTGGCCATCAGCGCACGCAGGCGCAGTGCATCGGCACGGTGTGCCGGACCGGCGACGCGGCCGAAGACCCGGCTGGCGCTGGCCAGCAGGTCGATCGCAGGGTAGTGGCCGGCCTGGCCGAGTTCGCGCGACAGCACGATGTGGCCGTCCAGGATCGAGCGCACCTCCTCGGCGATGGGGTCGCTGCCGTCCTCGTCTTCGGCCAGCACGGTGTAGAAGGCGGTGATCGAGCCGTGCTGGTCGTTGCCGGCGCGCTCGAACAGCCGCGGCAGCTCGGCGAACACCGAAGGCGGGTAGCCGCGCCGCACCGCCGGCTCGCCGACCGAGAGGCCGATCTCGCGCATGGCCCGCGCGAAGCGGGTGGCCGAGTCCATCATCAGCAGCACGCGGGCGCCTTGCGCGCGGAAGCCCTCGGCGATGGCGGTGGCCAGCTGCGCGGCGCGCAGGCGCTCCATCGACGGGCGGTCCGAAGTCGAGACGACGAGCACCGAGCGGGCCAGGCCTTCGTCGCCCAGGCAGTCCTCGATGAACTCGCGCACCTCGCGGCCGCGCTCGCCGATCAGCGCGATGACGTTGACGTCGCTGGCCGCGCGCCGCGCCAGCATGCCCAGCAGCGTGGACTTGCCGCCGCCGGCGGTGGCGAAGATGCCCAGCCGCTGGCCGACGCCGACGGTGAGCGCGGTGTCGATCGCGCGCACGCCGGTCTCGAAGGCCTCGGTGATCGGCGTGCGGTGCAGCGGGTTGGGCGCGCTGGCGGAGAGCGGGCGGTGGTCCAGCCCCGGCGGCAGCGGCCGTCCGTCCAGCGGCTGGCCGGCGCCGTCGAGGATGCGGCCCAGCAGGCCGCGGCCGAAGGGTGCGAGCGGCTGCTCGGCGCACACCTCCACCTGCGCGTCGGCGGCAATGCCTTGCAGCCCGTCCAGCGGCACCAGCACCGCGTCGCCATGGGCCAGGCCCACCACCTCGGCGCGCAGGCGCGGGCCGCGGCCATCGCCCACCTCGCACTGCTGGCCGATGCGCGCCGACAGCCCGCTCACGCGCAGCGTGGTGCCGAAGGCCTGCACGACGCGGCCGCGCTCGGCGACGGTGCGCACGCCCTGCAGCGACTGCAGCATGTCGGCGGCGAGCAGGGACACCAGCGAGTCTTCCGGCGCGCTCATCGCCGCGTCTCCTGGAATGCGGGCCCGCCGCTGCCGAGCCGGCGGGCCAGGTTGTCGAGCTGCGCGGGCAGGCCGGCCAGCAGCTGGCCCTGCGGGGTGTCGATCACGCAGTCGTAGGGGCCCAGCGCGGTGTCCAGCCGCAGGTCCAGGCGCGTGCCGTCGACCGGGCGGCCGTGGCGGGCCAGGTGCGCCTGCGCAGCCTCGGCCACGTCGGGATGCACGCGGATGACCACGCGCGCGTCGGGCAGCAGCCCGTCCACCGCCTGGCGCGCCAGCGCGCCGACGAATTCACCCGGGCCCACGCTCTGCGCGATGCGCTGCACCACCTGGCGGCCCAGCACGATCAACGCCTGCTTCAGCGCCTGGGCATCGATCTCGGCCCGCTGCGCAGCCTGCAGCCAGCCTTCCACCAGCTGCGGCGCCACCTCCTGCAGGGCCTGCGCGTGGCCTTCGGCCCAGCCGCGCTCGCGCGCCTCGGCCAGGGCCTGGTCCAGCTGGCGCTGGCGCGTGGCCAGCAGCTGCTGCAGGCGCGCCAGCGTCTCGACCGCGGCCTCGCAGGCGATGACCTCTTCCGGCGCCAGCAGCAGCCGGTCGGTGGCGAGGCTGGTGTCGCCGCTGCGATGGATGGCCAGCAGGGTCATGCGTCGCTCCGCGCACCGGTGCGCGCCCAGGCCAGGCGCACGATGGCCGCCGCTTCGTCGCCCGGCAGCACCAGCGCGGCGTCGGGTGCGTCCGGCCAGTGGCGCAGGCGCAGGCAGTGCCGCAGCGGCGCGCTGCCGATGGTGGCCAGCAGGCATTCGCGGCCCACCTCGTGCAGGCGCTGGTCCCAGGGCTGCGGATCGCTGGCGGCCAGGCGCTGGGCCAGGGCCTCGTCCTGCGGCACCAGGGCCCGGCGCAGCGGCTCGGGCGGGTCGCCGGCCTCCAGCAGCGCGGCGAAGCCCGCACTGCCCAGCTGGTGGCGCAGCAGCGTGAGCAGCCGGCCATCGATGCAGCGCCGCAGCTCGTGGGCATGGGCCCAGGCGCCGGCGGCCCAGGCCAGGCGGTCCAGCGCGTCGGACGGCAGGGTGCCCCAGTCGGGCCAGTGCACCAGGTCGTCCCAGGCCAGCGCACCGCGTTCCGCGGTGCCGTGCAGGCAGTAGGCCGCTTGATATCGCCGTTGGCGAGCGGCCATGGCCGGAGAACCGGCGCGATGGCGCGCGCGGCGGTCGCCGCGCCGGCGTTCGGGCTGCCCCGGCGGCAGGCTGCCGCCCGGGCGCCGCCGGTCGGCACGGCGGCGTTCGGCGGCCGGGCGGGCATCGGTGTGCGGGTTGGTGGGGGTCGGCATCGAAGACCTGGCGGCAGGGGTGGTCATGTCGCGGCGGGGGGCACGGTGCTGGCGGGGCCGCGCGCGGGCAGCAGGGTGGACGCTTCGGCCCGCCGCGGCGAGCGGCGCTGCCACCACAGCAGCGCGCCGCCGCCGCCCAGCGCGGCCAGCCCCAGCGCGGCGGCCCACAGCAGGCCGTGGGGCAGGCGGTCCAGCAGGCCCGGCGGGGGCGGCGCCGGCAGCGGTTCGGCCGGGAACAGCACCACCGTGACCTTGTCGTAGGGCAGCCCAGGCAGGCTGTTGACGACGAGCGCCTTGATCTGCCCGACCTGGCCCGACAGGTCCAGCCCCGGGCGGTGCTTGATGAAGACGGAGGCTGAGGACGCTGGCGCGCGCTCGGCGAGCGGATCGCGCTCGGGCACCGACAGGTGCACCCGCGCCAGCACCACGCCGTCGATGCTGCCGACGGTGCCGGCGATTTCCTGCGACAGCGCATGGGCCAGCCGCGCGCGCTCCTCGAGCGGCGAGGAGACGAAGCCCTCTTTCTTGAACACCTGGCCCAGCGTGTCGTGGTCCTGGCGCGGGTGGCCGCCGATGCGCAGCACCTCCACCGCCGGCGCGAAGCTGTCGGTGGCGACGCTGACGGCGAAGCGCTGGCCGTCGAGCGCGCGCTTCTCCGCCGCGATGCCGGCCGTGCGCAGCGCGGCGACCATCTCGTTGGCCTGGCGCTCGGCCAGCTGCGTGTAGAGGTCCTGCCGCGCGCAGCCGCCCAGGGTGCCCAGGGCGAGCAGCAGGGCCAGCGTGGCCAGGCGGGTGCCGGTGCGCATCGTCCGTCAGGCCTGCTGGCGGAACAGCTGCTGCAGGCCGTCGCTGGTGCGGTTGGCAGCGTTGGAGGTCAGCTGGCAGTTGAACATGAACTTCTGGACCTCGAACGTGAGGCGCACCGTATCGCCCGGCGACAGCGTGCCGCCGCCGGCCGCGGAGGCCTCGGCATGCAGCGACAGCTGCTGGGCCTGGGCGTTGATGCCTTCCAAAGGACGCAGCAGCGCGCGCAGCGCCGGGCTGGGCGCGGCGGCGGCCGGGGCCTGCACGGTGACCGGGCCGGCAAGCTGCCCGTGCTGCAGGCGGGAGATGGTGTTCTCGAAGCCGGCCACGTCGTTGAACGAGGCGCCGTAGCCCACGGTGACAGCCGGGGACGGCGGGCCGAGCGGGGGGAGGGCGCTGGTCATCGCGCGGGCCTCCGCCTCAGCCCTTGCGGGCCAGCGAGTTCAGGCCTTCGCTGGCCGTGGACATGGTGCCCTGCGTGGCGGTGGCCAGGTAGGTCATGGTCTGCGTGTGCGTGGTCAGCTGCACCAGCGTGCTCGGGTTGTCGTCGCCCTGGCTCACGCGGTCGGCGTACTCGGTGATGTCGGCGGCCTTGGCGTCCAGCGTCTGCGACCAGGCCTCGGCCATGGCCTGCATCCAGCCGCCGGACTTCTTCTGCGAGCTGCCCTGCAGCGGACCGGTGGCCATCACCGACAGGGGGTTGACTGCTTGCTGGCTCATGGGAGTACTCCTTCGGGGTGTGCCGCGCCTCAGAAGCGCAGCGGGGTGGAAATGCCGTTGATCTCGAGCCGCACCTCGCGTTCGCGGATCTCGACCACGCGGTGGCCGGTGGGCAGCAGCGCGCCGGTGAAATAACGCGTGCCGTCCGCGGTGACGACGTAGGGCGTGCCGCCGGGGACGATGGAGGCGATGCGCTTGCCGGGGTCGTCCAGCGGCCGCGGCGGCGGGCCGGCATCGGCCGGTGCCTGGTTGTCCAGCTGCAGTGCGAGCAGGCCGGGCACGTCGCGGCGCGCCGCTTCCTGCGCGCGGCGCAGCACGTCCAGGTCGGCCATGCGGGTGCGCAAGGCCACCATGCCGTTGCCGCTGCTGCTGATCTGGGCGGTGATGCCGTGCACGCGGAACACGTCCTGCACTGCCGCGGCCAGCGCGTCGCTGGCCCACACCGACACGCGGCTGGGCAGCGGTTCGGCCGCCAGCAGCTGCTCCAGCCGCGCCCGCTGCGCCAGGCTGTCGACGTAGCCCGAGACCAGCAGGCCGCGGCCGCCGTCGTCCAGCCGCACCGCCAGGCGCTCGAACCCGGCTTCGCGCAGCGCGGCCTGCAGGCGCAGCAGGCGCTGCTCGGGCGCCGGCGTGCCGGGCGCCACGGCATAGGCGAACACCAGCGCCGCGCCGCTGACGCCGGCCAGCGTGGCGCCGGCCACGATCAGCCGCCGCGGCCAGCGCGCACGCGGCAGGGCGGGCTGGAGCGCGGCGGAGCGGCGAGGTGGCGGGCCCGGCGGCGCCGCGCCGGCAGCGGCCTGGGCCGTGGCCGTGGTCGCAGCCGCATCCGGCGCCGTGGCCTCGTCGGTCAGCACGGGCATGTCGCGCCAGGCCGGGTTGCCTGGCCGGCCCAGCGCGATCAGGCAGCACCCGACCCGCAGCGGCGTGTACAGCAGCGCGTCGAACTGCGCGCCGCTGCGGTGCACGCGGCCGTCGACCGTGACCTCGCCGCGGCGCACCCAGACGCGCAGGCGCGTGCGGTCGCCGCGCAGGCGCAGCGCCAGTTCGAACTCGCCCGGGCCGGCACCGCGCAGCACGATGTCGCTGCTCATGCTGCTGCTGACGATGAAGGGCCGCGCCGCATCGACGATGGTGCGCGCGCCGCGCTGCTCGCCATCGAGCACGCGCAGTTCCAGCGCCAGGCCGGCCGGCGCCATCGCGGTCATGGCCGCGTCCTTTGCGCGCTGGCGCCGGCGTCCTCGGCTTCGGTCGGCGGGAAGGGCGTGGCCGCCGCGGCCGGCAGCGTGCTGCCGGGGCCGCGGCGCGCGGGGACCAGGCGCGGCGAGATCAGGAACATGCGCTCGATGCGCGAGCTGCCGGTGCGCGTGCTGCGGAACAGGCCGCCCACCACCGGCAGGTCGCCCAGCACCGGCACCTGCGACTTGTCGTCCAGCGTGCTCTGGCGCGTGATGCCGCCGATGAGCAGGCTCTCGCCTTCGAAGATCAGCGCCTGCGTGTCGATGGACGAGCGGTCCACCACCGGCAGCCCGTCGACGGCGCGGGCGCCGAGCGTGCCGTCCTCGATCGCCACCATCAGCTTGATGCGCACCTCGCCCGCGTCCTTGAAGACGTGCGGCGTCACGCGCAGCTGGGTGCCGGCCGAGACGTTGAACAGGTCCACCTCGTCGCGGCCGGCCACGCGCACGTAGAAGGTCTGGCTGCTGTCGAACAGGGCCTCGACGTTGGACAGCGTGATGATCTGCGGGCTGGAGATCACCTTGGCCGCGCCGCGTTCCTGCAGCGCCTGCACGCGCGCAATGAACTGCAGGCTGTTTCCCAACACGGCCGACAGCAGGCCGCCGCGGCCCTCGGCGATCACCTGCTCCGGCGTGGTGCCGGGCGCCAGCGCCAGGTCGGACGCGTCGCCGCGGCCGGTCAGCGCCGAGAAGTGCCGGTCGCCCAGCCGCCAGTTGATGCCCAGCTCGCGCAGGCGGTCGGTGTTGACGTCGACGATGGTGGCCTCGATTTCGATGGCCTGCGGCTCCATGTCCAGCGAGGCGATGAGCTGCTCGTAGAGGGGCATGCGCTCCGGCATGTCGCGCACGATCACCGCGTTCAGGCGCGCGTCCGCTTCCACGCGGGGATCGGTGGCGGCTGCGGCGAGCGGCGCTTCGCTGGCGGGGGCGGCCCGTTCAGCGGCCTTCTCCGCGGTCGCCTCGGCGGGCCGCTTCAGCCCGGCCTGCAGGGCCAGCACCGGCGCTGAGGGCGCGTTGGGGTCCGCGCCCGGCACGCCCAGCGTCTGCCCGCCGGCTGCGCTGTTGGCGGCCGGCCGCGCGTGGGCCCGCTGTGCCGCGCCGCGCGGCTGCGACGGGCCGGCCCCCGGCACCACGCGGCTGCGCGGCTCGCCCTGCATCACCGCACGCACCAGGCTGGCCACGCCGGGCAGCGCGGCACTGCGCCCGCCGGCCTGCAGCACCATGTCCTGCGCCCAGGCATAGCGCAGGTAGAACACCCGCACGCTGCTCGGCGCGGGCCGTTGGCGCTGCTGCTGGGTGTGGGCACGCGCAATCTCGTCCACCTGCTCGGCGAAGCGCCGCGCGCCGGTGACCACCAGCGCCGAGGGGCCGGTCACGCGGACGGTGTTGCGCGCGTCCGGCAGGTGCATGTCGTGCAGCAGGCGGTGCAGGTCCTCGGCCTGGTCGCCGGGCGCGGCGATGCTGCGCACCACCATGTCCTGCGGCGCATGCACGTGCAGCACGACGCCGTCGAAGTACTCGACCAGGTTGAACGAGCGGGCCACGCCGCGGTACACCTCGGCCGCGCTGCCGCTGAAGTGGCCGTTGACGGCGCCCTTCACGCTGGCGCTGACGATCACCGGGATGTCCAGCGGCGCGAACAGGTCCTGCAGGAAATCGGCCACCGGCTGCTCGCGCGCGGTCAGGTTGACGCTGCGTGCGCCGAAGGGCACCGGCGTGGCGGCCGCGGGCAGGGCCAGGGCGGTGCCCAGCGCAAGGACGACGACGCAGCGGCAGAAGCGGGCAAGGGCCATCACGCAGCCTCCAGGTAGGGTGGGCGCGGCATGCCGATGCGCGCGGCGACTTCCAGGCGCACCGAGGGCACCAGCTCGTGGTAGCTGAGCACGGGGGTGTCGAAGCACTCGGCCTCGATCAGCTTGCGCACGTGGCGCCGCAGGTCCACCGCGGCCAGCACGGCGCGCGGCGCGTGGTCGCGCACCGCCGCGGCCAGCTCGGCCACCAGGTCCTGCGCCAGCTGCGGGTCGATCGCCAGGTGCTGCGTGCCGTTGTTGACGTGCACGGCCTGGCGCAGCGCTTCTTCCAGCTCCGGCGTCAGCAGCACGGCGCGCAGCGCGCCCTCCGGTGCCACGGCATGGCACAGCTGCCGCTTCAGCGCGATGCGCGCCAGCTCGGTCAGCGCGAACACGTCCTTTTCGCGCTGCGCCGCCTCGGCCAGTGCCTCGAGGATGTCGCGCGCATTGCGGATCGACACCTCTTCCTCCACCAGGCGGCGCAGCACCTCGCCGATGCGCGGCAACGGCAGCATGCGCATCACTTCCTTCACCACGTCGGGCATCGTGTGGTTCAGGCGCGCCAGCAGGTGCCCGGCCTCCTGGGTGCCGACGAACAGGGCCAGGTGGCGGCGGGTGGCCTCGCTCACCGCATCGGTGAGCGCGCTCAGGCCGTCGGGGCCCGGGGGCATGGCGCCCTGGGCGGCGGGCACGTCGTAGGCCAGCAGGCGCCAGCGCAGGGCCGCGTCCGGCGCGGTGGGCTGGATCGAGACCTTGATGCGCGGCAGCACCAGGCCCAGGCTCAGGTTGAAGCGGTCCTGCACCGCGTCTAGCAGGCGCAGCAGGTCCTGGGCGGCCTCGGCCTCCAGCGTGCCGGCCGGCACTTCCAGCAGCAGCGGCTCGCTCGTCTGGACCTGCTGCGTGCGCGTGGCCAGCTGCGGCGGGGGGGCGTCACGCCGGCCCAGCATGCTTTCGCGCGCCGGGCGCGTGGCGCGGAGCCAGCGCTCGCGCAGCGCGGGAAGCTGCAGCGCGCCGGTGCCCGCCAGCACGGCCGCCAGCAGCAGGAACACGAACGCGGGGAAGCCGGGCACGGCCGCGAACAGCAGGCACAGGCCGCCGGCCACCAGCAGCACCCGCGGCTTGCTGCGCACCTGCTGGCCGATGTCGCGGCCCAGGTCGCTGCCCGCGGTGTCGCCGGCGCTGCGCGTGACGATCAGGCCCGCGGCCATCGCCGACAGCAGCGCCGGGATCTGCGTGACCATGCCGTCGCCGATGGTCAGCACCGAGTAGGTGAGCATCGCCGCGCCGGCGTCCATGCCGCGCTGCATCACGCCCACCGCGAGCCCCCCCAGCAGGTTGATGGCGATGATGACGATGCCGGCAATGGCGTCACCCTTGACGAACTTCATCGCGCCGTCGAGGTTGCCGTGCAGCTTGCTCTCGTCCTCCAGTTCGCGGCGCTTGCGGCGGGCCTCGTCCTTGTCGATCAGGCCGGCGCGCAGGTCGGAATCGATCGACATCTGCTTGCCCGGCATCGCGTCGAGCGTGAAGCGGGCCGCCACCTCGGCCACCCGTTCGGCGCCCTTGGCGATGACGATGAACTGCACCACCGTGATGATCAGGAACACCACGAGGCCGACCACCAGGTTGCCGCCGGCCACGACGCGGCCGAAGGTCTCGATGATGTGCCCGCCCTCGGCGTGCAGCAGGATCAGCCGCGTGGTGGCGATCGACAGCGCCAGCCGGAACAGCGTGGTGATCAGCAGCACGCTGGGGAACACCGAAAATTCCAGCGGCGAATTCATGTACAGCGCCACCAGCAGCAGCACCACCGCCCCGGCCATGTTGAAGCCGACCAGCACGTCGATCAGCCACGCCGGCATCGGCAGCACCATCATGGCCAGGATGCTCATGACGCCGGCGACGAGCAGCAGGTCGCCGTAGCGGGCGCTGCCGGCCCGCAGCAGCAGCTGCCGGGGCGTGCGGGGCGTGGTGCCTGCCATGGCAGTCATCAATGCGCGGCGGCGCCGTCGTGGCGGAGCCGCCGCGCAGCCGCGCGCAGGGCTTCGTAGTGGCGCAGCACCGCGGCCACGTAGCGCTGCGTCTCGGGGTAGGGCGGCACCCGCCGGCCATGCCGCTCGACCGCGCCTTCGCCGGCGTTGTAGCCCGCCAGCACGAGCGGCAGGTCGTTGCCGAAGCGCTGTTGCAGCGTCTTCAGGTAGCGTGCGCCGAGGTCGATGTTCAGCTGCGCGTCGTGCAGCGCCGCACTGTCGTGCTGGCCGAAGCGTCGGGCCGTTGCCGGCATCAGCTGCAGCACGCCGCGCGCACCGGCGGGCGAGATCGCCGTCGTGTCGTGGCTCGACTCAACCCGGGCCATGGCGTGCAGCAGCAGCGGATCGATGTCGTGCGTGCGTGCCGCGGCATCCACCGCCGGCGCGAGCTGCATGGCACGGTTCGGCGAGCTCAGGTGATCCCGGGCAGGACCGTCGCACGCCGCGGCGGGCGAGCCTGCAAGCGCCAATCCGCAACCCAACGCGAGCGGTCTGATCAGGGTCGTGAATTGGCAAATGGCAGTATTAGGAATTAAAGAGGTATAGAAGTCGGGGAAGCTTGCCATGCGCCGTGAAACCGGTCTCCATGCGCATGCGGCATTGGCAAGGATATTGGACGTTATGACACAATGCTGCGCCGCGCTGTGCTGCCCAGCCTCCCGGCGCGCAAGGCTGAAAGCTCCCTCTTTGCCCGACGCGATGCGAGGCCGCGGACCACGCGCGAATCCCAGTCCTGGTGTGCACCTGTCGGGTGCGCTTTCGACCATCGGCGATACGGCGGTACGTGCTATTCGCGACATTCGTTGTCTCCTGTCGGTTTTCGCCGCACTGGGCCGTGGACAAGTTGTGTCGAAAGATAAACACTCGCCTCCCAGCGAGCATGAGTTTTTCTTTTCTGGAGTGATCCGGCAGTTATGGAACCCCTGAACGAGCAACCTCCTCGCAATGAGCCGGAGAACTTCGTCGCCCGCCGCATGACGCTGCGGCACGCACGCGTGCTGCTGGCCGTGCTGGAGGCAGGCAGCGTGAGCGGTGCGGCCGATCGCCTCAGCGTCACGCAGCCTGCGATCAGCAAGACGCTGGCTGAAATCGAGGAGGG
>CAMLJY010000094.1 GCA_946480465.1 uncultured Burkholderiales bacterium | reverse complement strand
GCACTTCGGCACTTCGGCACTTCGGCACTTCGGCACTTCGGCACTTCGGCACTTCAGCCCTTCAACAGCGGCGCCAGCCACCGCCGTGCCTCCGCGCCCGTCCAGTCGACCTCGCCGATGACGACGAATCCCGGGCGCCCATCGCGGCCGATCGCGATCGTCGTCGGAAAGATGCGCACGCCCCAGGCACGCGCGGCCGCGCCGTCGGCGTCGCGCACGATGGGCAGCGTGATCGGCCATTGCGCCAGGTAACGCCGGATCGACGCGTCCGTCTCGCGGTGGTTGACCGCCACCACCGTCAGGCGCTCCTTCTCGAAGCGCTCGGCCAGCAGCTCCAGCGACGGCATCTCGGACCGGCACGGCTCGCACCAGCTGGCCCAGAAGTTCAGCAGCACCACCTGGCCGCGGGCGTCGGACAGGCGCCAGGTCGGACCATCGAAGCCGGGCAGCTCCAGTGCAGGCACCGGCCGGCCGGGGGCCCAAGGCTGCGGCTTCGGGGCGTGCTGCGCCGCCAGCGGCAGCGCCCAAAGCGCCAGCCCGGCGCCGAAGAGACGGCGGCTGGTCACGGGCGCGACCTCCCCGGCGCAGGCGGCACGCCTTCCGTGGTCGACATCAGGCGCACGCCGGCGCAGGCAACGGGGGTGGACATCCGGCCATTGTCGGTGCCGCCAGGCGTTCACCCGGCCGTGGTACACCCCGCCCATGCCGATGCCGCAGAGACCCGGGCCACCCGCCGGCCCCGGAACCCCGAAGAAGCCCCTGCCGCCGCTGCCGCCGATCGGCCGCTGGCGCCCCACCTCGCCGCGCCAGCGGCGGCGCATCATCCTGGTCGCGATCCTGACCGCCGCCGTGCTGTGGTCGCTGCTGCTGTTCCGCCCCGGCGCCAAGGTGCGCCAGTTCCCGCCCGACCCGCCCCTGCCGGCGTGCCAGCCGGGACAGACCAGCGCCTGCGTCGGCGGCCCGGCCAGCGTGCAGCTGCTGCCCGCCGCCTCGGCCGCGGCCCCGGCGCAGCCCCCGACGGCACCGCCGGCGCCACGCTGAGGCGCAGTCGGCGCGCCGCTCCCGGCCGCGCTCCCGGCCCCGCGGCCGGCTGCCTCGGGCCGCGCGGCCAGCCGTCCCGGGCCGCCCGCCCCGCAGTCTCAGGCCGCCCGGCCGGCAGTCTCGGGCCTCCCCGCCAGTTGCCGCAGCGCCCGCTCGAACACTTCGGGCGGCTGGCCGCCCTGGATCAGGTGCCGGTCGTCGACGATGACCGAAGGCACCGAATGGATGCCCAGCTCCTGCCAATGCCGCTCGGCGGACCGCACCTCGGCGGCATAGCGGCCCGACTCGATCACCTCGCGCGCCTCGGCCTCGTCCAGCCCGGCCTGCCTGGCCGCGCGCAGCAGCACCGCGGCATCGCCGGGGTTCTCGCCGTCGGTGTGGTAGGCACCCAGCAGCGCATGCTTCAGCGCGCGCTGCCGCGTTGGGCCGGCCAGCCCGGCCCAGTGCAGCAGCCGGTGCGCATCGAAGGTGTTCCAGATGCGCGGCCGCTCGCCGATGCGGAAGCCCACCGCCGCGCCGCGCTCGCGGATCGCCTCGCGGTTCTTCGCCAGCTGCTCGGACGACAAGCCGTACTTGCGCGACAGGTGCTGCACCGTGTCCTCGCCCTCCGGCGGCATCTGCGGGTTCAGCTCGAAGGGCTGGAAGTGCAGCTGGACGCTCACTTCATCGCCTAACCGCTCCAGCGCGCGTTCCAGGGCATTCAGTCCGACGGCGCACCAGGGGCAGGCGATGTCGGAGACGAAGTCGATCTTCATGGGCGCGGCATTCGGGTTGGAATGGCGCGCATGCTAGGTCGGCTCGCCGCCGCGTGCTTCACGCCGCGTGGGTGACCACCTCGATCCTGTGGCCGTCCAGGTCGCTGAACATGGCACCGAAGTAGGTGTCGTTGATGTCCGGCCGGGTGCGCGGCGTGAAGATGTCCGCCCCACCGACGGCCAGCGCGGCGGCATGCGACGCCTGCACCGCAGCGCGCGACGGCGCAGCGAAAGCCAGGTGCATGCCGGGTGCGGCCACGCGCTCGCCGCCATCCACCGGGTACAGGAAGAAGCCCCAGCGTTCGGGCGTGCCGAACGCGGCTTCCTTGCCGGTGTCGCGCAGCAGCCTGAAGCCCAAGGGCTCCAGCGCCTGCAGGTAGAAGGCCACGGCGTCGGCATAACGGGCGCTGCCCAGGGACAGGTGGTCGATCATGGTCTCGTCTCCTCGAGGTTCATTGCAGCCACTGCGCCATCTGCGCCGTGGTGAGGTTGCTGCCGCACATCACGGTGGCGGCGCGGCCGGCGCGCAGCTGCGGGTGATCCAGCAGCGCGGCGATGCCGGCCACCCCGGCCGGCTCCACCAGCAGCCCGGCATGCCGGAAGCACAGCCGCATGGCCTGCTCGATCGCGTCCTCGCTCACCAGCACCACCTCGTCCACCGTGCCCCACATGTCCGCCACCGCCTCGGGCACCGGCACGCGCACGGCGATGCCGTCGGCGATGGTGCGCGCCGCCTCGCGCTCGATCACCCGGCCTTCGTGCCAGGAGGCGGCCATCGCGTCGGCCCCCGCCGCCGCCACCGCCACCACGCGCACCGCCGGCGCATGCGCCTTCACCCAGCGCCCGACGCCGGTGGCCAGCGCGCCGTTGCCCAGCGGCAGCAGCAGCGTGTCGAAGGGCACGCCGCGGCGCAGCAGCTCCAGGCCGATCGTGCCGGCGCCTTCGCTGATCGCGGCCTCGCGGCCGTCCTCGACGAAGACCGCGCCGGTCTCGGCACAGAAGCGCCGGGCCTCGGCCTTGGCGGCATCGAAGTCGTTGCTGAAGAGCCGCACGTCGGCGCCCATCGCGCGCATGCGCTCCAGCTTCAGCGGGTTGGCATTGGTGGCGCTGTAGACCACCAGCGGGCGGCCTCGCGCGCGGCACACCCAGGCCATGGCCTGGCCCCAGTTGCCGGCCGTGGCGCAGACCAGGGTCCGGCCATCCAGCGCGGCGGCGGTCTCGTGCATGAAGAAGTCGGCACCCCGGCCCTTGAAGGAACGCAGCGGGTTGGTCGTCTCCAGCTTCAACTGCAGCGAAGGCAGGCCCAGGGCCTGGCTCAGCGGTTCGCAGTCGAACTGCGGGCTGTCGCGGAACAGCGGGTCGATGACGCGGGCGGCGCGCTCGATGTGGTGCAGCGACAGGCGGTGCGCGGGTGTCTCGATAATCGTCGGCATGCGGCGCAGTGTGCGGCGCATGCCCTGTCGCCCGGCCGCAAAAGCCCGCCCGCCGATGCGGCCCGGCCGCGTTCTGCACCTTCGGGATGCGGCGCCGCGCCAGCCCGTGCCGGGCCCGTCCGATGCGGCCCGCATGCCCAATCGGCGGGCCGCGTGGCCGCTCGGCAGGCGGCCTCGCTGGCCGCGGCGCCAGGGCGTCCCACCCGACCCCACGACACCGATGACCCTGGACCCGCTCGACCGCCGCATCCTCGCCCTCTACCAGCCCGACACGCGCCAGAGCGCCGAACACATCGGCGCCCAGGTGGGCCTGTCGGCCGCCGCCGTGCAGCGGCGCCTGAAGCGCCTGCGCGAGGCCGGGGTGATCGTGGCGGAGACGGCGCAGCTGGACTGCCGCGCGCTCGGCCTGGGGCTGACCGCCATCGTGCACGTCGACCTGGTCGACGAGTCGGGCCGCGCCACCCATGCTTTCCGCGACAAGCTGCTGGCGCGGCCCGAGGTGCAGCAGTGCTACGGCGTGGCCGGCAACGTGGACTACGTGATCGTGGTCGTGGTCACCGACCTGGCCGCCTACGACGCCTTCTGCGCCGCCTGCCTGCTGCACGACCCGAACGTGCGCAGCTTCACGACCCACGTGGTGCTGGAAGCCGCCCGGCGCGGCGGGCCGGTGCAGGTGCCGCCGGCCGGGTAGCCGCCGCGGCGTGAAATCCGCCCGTCCGCGGGGGGTGCGGAGGGCCGCGATCCCTAATTCGAAGCCGACGCGGAGGCGCGCCGGCGGCCACACTCGCGTGCCCCGTCCTTCGGCGGCGGCCCGCCCAGTCCGGCGGTGTTCACGCGACCCCTCAGGAGAGAATTCGATGTTCCGTTCCCTGGTCCAAGCCCTGCGCCATACGCTGCGCACCGCCCTTCCCGCCGCCCTCGCGGCCAGCGCCATCGGCGCCTCGGCCGGCACGCTCGACGGCACCGCCGCGCCGGCGCAGTTCCTCACGATGAAGATGACGCTCACCGAGAACCTGGTGTTCACCGGCTCGGCGCCCTGCTTCTTCGCCAGCAACGTGATGGGCACGGGCCGCTCCGCGCAGTTCGGCGGCGACTTCACCGTCAGCTCCGTCGACTGCCTGAATCCCCACGGCGCCTTCGACCCGACCAACGGCAACGCCTTCTCCTTCACCAGCCAGGCCCCCGGCATCGTCATCACCACGGCCGCCGGCCACAAGATCTACGCCAGCTACAGCGGCACCGTGCGCCGCCTGGGCGGCATGAGCGGCAACTTCGTCATCCTGGGCGGCACCGGCCCCTTCTTCGGCGCCACCGGCGGCGGCCTGCTCCTGGGCTACACCAAGCTCAGCCCCACCGGCACGGCGAACGGCACCGTCGAAGCCTTCGGCACGCTGCAGCTGGCGCAATAAGGCGAGCGCACCGGCAGACCCCGACGCGGCCCCGCGCCCGGCCCACGGCAGTGCGGCGCGGGCGCGATCAGCGGCCCCGCCCCATCCGGTCCCTGGCCTGCCCCGATCCGGGCGCCACCGGTTCCTGCACCTTCAGCAGCCGCTGCTCGTCCTCCGACACGAAGCAGCGGTACACCTGCACGCCCGAGTACGCGCCGAATTCGTTCTTCGCGTTCAGCGCGACGTCATAGCGCCTGGCCACCACCAGCTCGTCGCCAATGCGGATGGTGTCGTGCCTGCCCTCGCTGACCGACTCGACCACGACCGAATACGGATCCACCAGCCCCGCCGCACCGGGCACCTGGCGACGGCACAGGTCCTTGCCGCTTTGCGCGGCGGCGGCGCCACCGCCCACCGAGTTGTCGCGCAGCATCTTCCTCGGCTCCGCATTCGCGGCGCAGGGCACCTGGCTGTAGGTGTTGCCGCAACGGTAGAGCTGCTGCGCCGCCGCCGCACCGCTGGCGAGCACCAGCAGCATGGCCATGGCTCCCCGACAACGCTTCACGACAATCCCCATCATTCACGCCCGCCTCTGCACGCCAGGCCGACATGATGCCCGCGGCCAGCGCCGCGGGCAGCCCGGCCCGCGCCGGCCCATTCCCGAAGGAACGCAACCGACCCATGGGCAACCGACACCGACTGAACAACGCGCTGCGCGCCGGTGACCTCGCCCAGGTGCGCGCGCTGCTGGACTCGGGCACGTCCGCGCATGGTCGAGACGAGAGCGGCCGCACCGTGCTGCTGCACGCCGCCAGCGGGTCCAGGGTCCACAGCGACCCGGGCTTGATGGATCTGCTGCGCCTGTTGATCGACCGCGACGCCGACCTCGACGTCCAATCATCCCGAGGCGAATCTGCCGCGGGACAGCTGGCGCAGGCCGGTCGCTTCGATGGCGTGGCGCTGTTGCTGGCCGCCGGGGCCGACGAGTCACCGCTCCACTGGACACCGTTGATGAAAGCCGTCGCGATCGGCACGCTGGCCGACGTGCAGCGCGAGGCCGCCGCGCTGCAGGCCCAGGGCGGCTCCCTCGAGGTCCGCGATCCCTTCGGCCGTACCGCCTGGCTGATGGCCGTGCACGGCGGTGATGTGGACAAGGCGCGCTGGCTCGCCGAGCACGGCGCCGACTTCACCGCCGCGGGTGATGAAGGCGCTCCAGCGCTCTTCCTGGCCGTGCAGGGCCACCACGCGCCGATGTTGCGCTGGCTGCTGCAGGAAGGCCACGACGTCGAGCAGACCGACGACCATGGCCGCACCGCGTTGATGCAAGCCGCCGAGCACGGCCACGAAGAAGGCCTGCGCCTGCTGCTGCATGCGGGCGCCCGGATCGAGCGCGAGCACAACGGCGAGACCGCGCTGGCTCGCGTGCAAAGCGCCACCGCCGCCCGGCTGCTGCTGCAGGCCGGCGCGGATCCCGCCCGGCTGACGCACGAAGCGCGTCGCGATCTGCTGGGTCTCCCCCGAGAGCCCGACGAAAGCCCGCTGGCGGGCGTGACGCCGAAGCAGTTCACCGACGCCCGCACCCGCCGCTTCGGTCGCCGCAACGGTGAACGCATGAACCCGCCCTACTGGCTTGCGATGATCCGCGCCGGCGTCGACGCCTACCGCGCGAGCCGGCACTTCGGTCACGATCGCGCATGGAACGACCCGCCCGGCTGGTCCGCCCAGCGCTACGGCCAGTCCATCACCTTCCTGCCCGATGGCCGCATCGTCCAGATCGCCGGGGAGCACGAGGACGGATACGACCCCGACTTCTGCATCTACAACGACGTCTTCGTGCACCACCCCGACGGCCGCATCGACATTCACGGCTACCCCGAGGACGTCTTTCCGCCGACCGACTTCCACACCGCGACGCTGATGGGCGACGAAGTGATCGTCATCGGCTCGCTCGGCTACCAGGGACATCGGGTCTTCGGTTCCACGCCGGTGTTCAGCCTTTCGCTGGCGGACTTCAGCATGCGGCAGCTGCAGATTGCAGGCACACCCCCGGGCTGGATCTACGAGCATCGCGCACGACCCTGCGGACCGCGCCAGATCGTGGCCAGCGGCGGCACCCTGGTCGTGCAGCGCGACGGCCGGGAACTGCACCCGCCCAACACGCAGGACTTCGTGCTGGATCTGGATGCCCAGGCCTGGCGGCACGGGCCGGGCCTTCAATAGCATACGAAAGACGCGGCGCCATGCCGCGGACAGCAGTGCCCTTCAACGTGGGGCGCTCGGAAGCAATATCACGATCCACACGCGCATGCGTCTCTCAGGCGCCCGCGGCTGCGGATCAGCCCGGCCGCCGCGCCAGGTGCACCCCCGCCAGCATGCAGCGCACCGAGCCGCCGGCCAGTTCGATGGTCGGCACCGCCAGCGGCAGCAGCCGGGCCGAGCGCTCGATGCGGCCGCGCTGTTCAGGCGTCAGGCTCCGGGCGGCGCGTTCGGACAGCGCCAGCAGCCGCCCGTCCGAACCCGACAATTCCAGCGCATTGCCCGCGAACTCGCCGATCTGGGCCGCGCTCAGCGAGATCACCTCGCGCCCCGTCTCCTGCAGCCGCTGGCGCACTTCCTCGCGCCGGCGCGCGTCGGCGATCAGGTCCAGGCCGACCAGCGCGAACTCCGTCGCGATGCACATCAGCACGTTGGTGTGGTAGACCGGGCGGCCCTCGCCGTCCGCGGTGTCGAAGACCATCGGCTCGTAGTCGAACTGCGTGCAGAAGCGCTCCAGCGCCACCGGGTCGGCGCGGTTGGACCGCGCGACGTAGGCCACCCGGCCCAGGTGGTCCAGCACCATCGCGCCGGTGCCTTCCAGGAACACGCCGTCGCGCTCGAGGCCCGAGTAGTCGATGACTTCCTGCACCCGGTATTCGGCCTTCAGCGTCTCGATGACGTCGGCCCGGCGTTCGCGGCGCCGGTTCGGCGAGTACATCGGGTATACCGCGATGCGGCCGCCGGCATGGGTGGAAAACCAGTTGTTCGGAAACACGGCATCCGGCGTCTCCTGCGTGCCGTCCTCGTCGAACAGGTGCACCCGCACGCCGCTGGCGCGCAGCGTCTCGGCCGCGCGGCCTGATTCCTCGTGGGCCCGGCTCGCCAGTTCCGACGGCGTGGCGTCCGCCGCATGGCGCTGGAAGCCGTTGTCGACCGCGGTCTGCGGGTTGGGGTGGAAACGGTGCGGCCGCACCATGACGACGGCGCCGGGCGCCTGGACGGAAGCAAGGGGGAAATGCATGTGGCGAGGACCCTGGGCTGATGCCGCCGGCATCCCGCCCGCGGCAGGCGAGAGTGTGGTCAGCATCGCAGGCAAATCGAACCCGTCACTTCGCCAGCAAACTGAGCGCGACCTGGCAAAACGCCAGCGCTGGCACGCCAAGTTGCCAGATCAGGCACGGCTCTTCCGCTGCCAGAGCAGGCTGGCGGACGGACGCGAACGCAGCCGGTCCCCCGGCGAAGGGGCGCGCGGCGCCGTCGTGCAGCCGGCGCCCGCGGGGCCCGCGCGCCTTCAGGCGCCGAGGCCCTCGGCCAGGATGGCGCGCACCACCGCGCCCAGTTCGTCGATGGAGCCGCCCTTGGAAACGACGCTGCGCACGCCGAGCCGCGCGGCCTCGCTGCGCACGCCGTCGGAGACGTAGCCGGACAGGATCACCACCGGCAGGTCGGGCCGGATGCCGACCAGGTCGGCCGCCAGGTCCAGCCCGGTGCGCGAGGGCATGTTGAAGTCGGTGATCACCAGGTCGAAGCCATCCGGCTGGCTGCGCACCGCGCGCAGCGCCGCCTCGGGGTCGTTGTGGCCGGTCACGCGGTAGCCCTGGCGCTGCAGCAGCGATTCCATCAGCACCATCACCGTCTCGTCGTCGTCGACGTACAGCACGTGGTGCGGGCGCCGAGGACCGCAGGCCGCCGCTTCCGCGCCCGGCGCGGGCGCCGGCCCCGCGCAAGCCACCGCCGGGTCGCCCGCCGCGGGCGGATCCCCATCGCCGGCCAGCGGCAACAGCAGGTGCACCGTGGTGCCCAGGCCCGGCAGGCTCTCGACATGCGCCAGGCCACCATGCGCGGTGACGATGCCGTGCACCGCGGACAGGCCCAGGCCCGCACCCTGCCCGACCGGCCGGGTGGTGAAGAAGGGCTCGAAGACGCGAGCCAGCGTCGCCGCGTCCATGCCGCGGCCGCTGTCACGCAGCCACACACGCGCATGGCCGCGTGCTTTGCGCGGCAGCATGTCCGCCAGGGCCTGCAGGCGCAGGGTCGGGTCCCAGCGCTCCAGACCCAGTTCGAGGAAGCCCGCCTGGCTTTCCATCGCCTGGCAGGCATTGGTCCAGAGCTGCTGCAGCACGTGGCGCAGCTGCGCCTCGTCGGCCTGGGCGGCCAGCGGCTCGTCGGCCAGCTGCAGCCGCAAGCCCACGCTCGCCGGCAGCGAGCCCGCCAGCTCGGCCGCCGCCGCTTCCAGCAGGCCGCGCAGCGGCAGCCGCCGCAGCTCCGGCGCCACGTGGCGGCCGAAGGCCAGCACCTGGCGCACCAGTTCGCCGGCGCGGCGGCCGGCCTGCGTGATCTGGCGCAGCCGCGGCAGCGCGGGGTGGTTGGGGCCCACGTCGTCGCGCGCCAGCGCGGCGTGGCCGACGACGGTGGCAATGATGTTGTTGAAGTCGTGCGCGATGCCGGCCGCCAGCGTGCCCAGCGCCTCCAGCTTCTGCGCCTCGCGCAGCTGGTCCTGCAGCTGGCGCTGCCGCGCCTCGGCCGACTTCTGTTCGGTGATGTCACGCACCACCGCGTAGATCTTCTGCTCGGCCAGCACCGGCCGCGCGTTCCAGCTCACCCAGCGGTAGCTGCCGTCCTTGCAGCGCAGCCGGTTCTCGAAGCGCACGGTGGACTGGCCGCTGAAGAGCTGCCTGCCCGCCTCGCGGCTGGCGGCCTGGTCGTCCGGGTGCACCATCTCGCGCCAGGTGATGCTGAGCAGCTCTTCCTCGGTGTAGCCGAAGGTGCGCATCCAGGCCGGATTCACCTGGTCGAAGGTGCCGCCGAAATGGGCGACGACGAGCATGTCGATCGACAGATCGAACAGCTTGTCGCGGTCGGCCTGCTGGCCGGGGTCTGCGCTTGCGCTCACGTACTGCTGCGCGCCTGGCGGCCCCGCTCAGGCGGGATGGCCCTTGCCCACGGTGACGTAGACCGGCTTGCCGTCGTGGGCCAGTTCGTCGTTGGCGATGAAAGTACTGGCGCCGCCGAAATCGGACGGCGTGAATTCGGCGTCCTGCCCGAAGCGCGTGCTCCAGCCCTTGAACGCCCATTCGCCGGGCGAGGTGGCCGACCAGTGCGCCGGGTTGCGCCAGCGGTCCATGATGAACTGCAGGCCGCTGCGGTCCAGGCCCAGCCACTCGCAGAACTTGTCCACGTGCTGCAGCGGCGCCTGCTCGTGCCGGCGCACCAGGGCGATGGCCTGCTCGCGGGTGATGCGGCCGTGGCGGATCTCGCGGCAGGCGTGGTCGGTGACCTTCGAGTAGCCGTGCTTGTGGAGCTTCAGCTGGTCGTGCAGGTCCATGTAGTTCCAGCAGTCGACGTGGTCGTAGGTGTCGAAGCTGCGGGCGAACGGCGCCGAGCGGTAGTCGAACTGCTCGATCATCTTCTCGTGCTGGGCCTTGGGGTCCCAGCGCACGAAGTTGCCGAGGTAGATGCCGCGCACGCCGATGCGGTTCAGCACCGCGTCGTCGGGGTAGCGGTACTGCCAGATGTCCTCTTCCTTCAGCGTGTCGAAGGTGGTCAGCAGGTCGTCGGCCTCGTGGCCCATCAGGTCGTGGTCCTTGCGGTAGCGGCGGGTCATCTCGACCTCGTGCTCGTGCGAGAACATGCCCACCTGCTCCAGGCCCTGGTGCGCGCCCCAGATGATCAGCGGCACCTGGTAGCGCACCGCCGTCTGCACCGGAAACACGGTCTGGCCGGCCAGGCAGTGCCAGTACAGGCTGCCGAACTCGCGCAAGGTGGTGCGCACGATCTTCTTGACCGAACGCGGGTTGACGTTCTGGTAGAGGATGTCGCAATCGAACTTGATGCGCAGGTTGGCCAGGTTGCGGATCCCCAGGCTGGTGTTGAAGTACTTGTTGTAGGTGACCAGCAGCGGGTTCAGCTTCAGCCGGTGCTTGACCAGGTGCACGATCCAGTACGAATCGTTGGCGCCCGAGACCGGCACGATGCAGTCGTAGTTCTGGCCGCCGGGGCTGCGGTACGGCGCCACCAGCTTCTCCAGCCTGGCCCAGCGCGCGGCCCAGTCCAGCGTGTCCTTCTCTTCATGGATGCGGCAGCCGGAGCAGATGCCTTCCGCATCCAGGGTCAGGCCGAGCGCATGGTCCGGCGTGTAGAGGCAGCGCTGGCATCCAAGCCGCTGATAACTCATGTTGTCCCCGTCAGCTTCACAGGCGCTCATGCCCAGCTCGGCGCGGCGTAGGTCGCCGGCCGCAGCGGCAGCCCCAGCAGCTGCTGCTTGAAGTGCTGCACCGCATGCTCGCGGTAGCTCAGGAAGTTGCCGACGCCGGCGGCCACCACGTTCGGCCGCTCCAGCACCGCCCGCAGTTGATCGGCGTCGCACAGGCCCCCGAAGGCGATCAGCGGCATGCCGGCGACCGGGAAGCGGTCGAGCAGCCGGGTGTCGAAGCCTTCCAGCTTGCCCTCGTGGCGCCAGTCCACCACCAGCGCCTCGCTGAGCGCGCCGGCCTTCAGCACCGCGGCCACCTCGGCGCCGATCGGCGTCGACTGGCCGTTGCGGTGGTCCAGCCAGCCCAGCTTGCCTTCGGTGATGGCCAGCGGCAGCACCGCGATCAGCGCCTGCGCGCCCAGCGGCTCGGCCAGCGCCGCCGCGGTGCGCGGATCGTCGCGCAGCAGCGAATCGACGCCGATGCGCTCCGCGCCGGCCTGAACCGCGGCCACTCCTTCGGCCACGTTGCGGATGCCGCCGACGTAGATCAGCGGCGTCGACAGGCCCTTGCGGCTGATGCGTTCCAGCAGTTTCAGGTCCGGACCCAGGTTCAGCCGGGTGCGGTCGATGCACTGCACCAGGATCTCGTCCGCCCCCCAGCGGTCCAGGTTCTCGATGACGACCTCGGGTTTGCCCATCGGCAGGTGACGCTGATAACCCATGGACTGCACGGCCCAGCCGTCCTTGACGGTGACCACGCCGACCAGACGCTTCTTGATCATGTTGCCCCCCGGTCGTGCGTGCTCATTGCACGAGACCCTCGATGACGTTCTTCAGCAGCTCCCGGCCGGCCAGCTGGCTCTTTTCCGGATGGAACTGCAGCCCAACGATGTTGCCGCGGCGCACCGCGACCGTGAACGGAGACTCCAGGCGAGCAACGCCGACGCGGTATTCCGTCGGCGCCTCGAAGACGTAGGAATGGTTGAAGTACAGCGACTTGGTGTCGCTGGGCTTCAGCAGCGGCTCGTCGCCCAGCACCTCGATGCTGTTCCAGCCGATGTGCCACCTGGCCTCGCGCAGCGGAACGACCGCGCCGGGAATCAGGCCCAGGCCCGCGGTCAGGCGGTGCTCGCTGCTGGTCTCGGCCAGCAGCTGCATGCCCAGGCAGATGCCGACGATGGGCTGGCCGCGGCGCGCCTGGTTCTGGATGAAGTCGACCAGGCGGTGCTTGTGCAGCGCTTCCATCGCCGCCGGGAAGGCACCGACGCCGGGCAGCACCATCACGTCGGCGGCGCCGAGGGTCTCCATGTCGCGGCTGGTGCGGCAGCGGTAACCCAGGCCGGCGAGCGCGCGGGCAACGGAGGCGATGTTGCCGGCGCCGTAGTCCACCAGGCCGGCGGTGATCCGCTTGGCGCCGCTCATGCCGCCATCTCCAGCACCGGCAGGCCCACGCCCACGGTGAACTTGCGCGTGATGCGCCCATCCGCATGAATGTCGAACAGGCGCCGGTTCGTCGCCGCATGCACCTGCCTCCAGAAGGCATCGACGGTGATGCCCAGGTACTCGCAGTACTTCGCGATATAGGCCGGCGAGCAAGCGTCGTCGAACTGCTCGACCAGCCTGATGCCCTCCTCGCGCGACAGGCGGCCGAGGCGGATCTCCTCGTTCACGTAGTCGGTGGTCCGGCCGAAGCCGAACTTGTAGTACTTGATCATCTGGTTGATCGGCGTGAAGTCCTCGTCCAGCGCGGTCACGCCGTACAGGTCGCCGGTGGCGCCGACGCGGTCGGCGCGGATCTCCAGGCCGTCGCCACAGGAGTACATCGCGTTGTTCACCAGCGACCAGTCCCCGAGGAACCAGCCCAGGTAGATGATCTGCAGGCCCGCGGCGATGAACTCCTCCGGCAGCGGGTAGTTGTAGGGCAGCAGCTGCTGCGGCGTGTAGCCGGCGTCCTTCATCCACTGCGTGCCGGACGACAGCGTGTTCATGTGCCGCAGGTTGTTGCCGTCGTAGCCGGTCTTGCCCAGCGCCTTCATGTCGCCCAGCTGCAGCGCGGGGTTCTCGCCCCACAGGATCAGGTCGATGCCGTAGCGCAGCGCGATCTGCGGCACCGCCGAGAACAAGGCCAGTTCCGTGGAGCGGAAGGAGTTGGTGAACTGGGCGAAGCCGTCGCGCTTCAGGCCCTTCCAGGTGGCCGGCGCGGGGGCCGAGACCACCACGTCGAAGCCCAGCTCGATCAGGTTCGAGAGGTTCGCCATGCCGCGCTCGGTCGCCTGTTCCGGCGGGTAGCTCAGGCACACCAGCAGCGGGTTGATGCCGAACTTGTCGCGCACCCACATCGCCTGCCGCGTCGAGTCCTTGCCGCCGCTGACGCCGATGATGCAGTCGTGGAAGACGCCGGGTTTGCGCTTCCGGCCGGCGAAGAGGTCCGTCAGGATGTCGATGCGTTCCTGCCAGTCGACCTGCTTGATCGCTTCCACGTAGTCGCAGGCCGGGCAGACGCCGGCGCCGCTGAAGTGCGTGTTCGGCCGGGTGTCCGGTTGCAGGCAGCGGCAGCAGTACTTCATGCGTCAGGTTCCTTCAGCCTTTCAACAAGGCCCAGTCCAGCGGCGTGCCGCGGGTAATGGACTTCACCGCACGCAGGCCCAGCACCGTTTCCAGGTACTTCGGCGCCAGCCCGAATCCGGGGCGGATGGCGCGCACGTTCTCGGCCGTGAAGGGCTCGCCCGGCTGCATGTCCTTCACCACGTAGAGCGATCGGCGGAAGGCGAGCGACTTCTTCTCGGCGGCGGTGCCGCCGAAGACCACGCCGCCCAGGGCCTGCCAGGCGCGTTCGGTCTCGGTGCGCAGAAGCGCCAGTTCAGCCGGTTCCAGCGAAAAGGTGGAATCCACACCCCCGTCGGCCCGCGCCAGCGTGAAGTGCTTCTCGACCACCACCGCGCCCAGCGCCACCGCGGCAATGGCGGCACCGCAGCCCATGGTGTGGTCAGACAGCCCCACCTCGCAGCCGAAGGCCTGGCGCAGCACCGGAATGGTGTTGAGGTTGGTGTTCTCGGGGGTGGCCGGGTAGGTGCTGGTGCACTTCAGCAGCACGATGTCCGTCGCGCCGGCAGCGCGGGCGGTGCGAACCGTCTCGTCGATCTCGGCGAGCGAGGCCATGCCGGTCGAAATGATCATCGGCTTGCCCGTGGCCGCCACCTTGCGGATCAGCGGCAGGTCGGTGCACTCGAAGGACGCGATCTTGTAGGCGGGCACGCCCAGCGTCTCGAGGAAGTCCACCGCGGTCTCGTCGAAGGGCGTCGAAAAGGCGTGCAGGCCGCGCGCGGCGGCGCGCTCGAAGATGGCGGCGTGCCAATCCCAGGGCGTGTGGGCCTCGTGGTACAGGTCGTACAGCTGGCGGCCGGCCCACAGGCTCTTCGGGTCGTCGATGACGAAGCCGGGGGCGGTCGAGTCCAGCGTCATGGTGGCCGCGGTGTAGGTCTGCAGCTTGATGGCGTCGGCACCCGAATCGGCCGCCGCGTCCACGATGGCCAGCGCCCGCTCCAGCGACTGGTTGTGGTTGCCGGACATCTCGGCGATGACGTAGGGCCGGTGCTCCCGGCCGATGCCGCGGCCGCCGATCTTCATGCCGGCGCTCCGGTGGGGATGCGGTTCGTGGAAACGGGCTGATGCATGGCCGAGGCACTCCTGGGGGTGTGCCGATCATCGGCCGCGGGCCGCCTGGCGATGCCGTGAAAAGCGGGCCGAAAGGGCCTTTGACCCGGGCGCAGCCCACCGTCGGCGCCGCGGCGTGCGCCAGGCCCGTCCGCCCGCACCGTCGGCCGGTTGGCCCGGGTGGTTGGCCCGGGTGGTTGGGCCGGGCGGCTGGGCAGGGCGGCTGGGCCGGGTGGCTGGGCCGGGTGGCCGGGCCGGGTGGCCGGGCCGGGTGGCCGGGCCGGGTGGCCGGGCCGAGTTGTTTCGCTCCACGAAACGGCGAAACAAAGGGCGGAACATTCTAGGCAAAACCCTGAGCATTTCAAGACGGATCTACCCCGCTTGGAAATTGTTTCCTTCTGCATACCATGGGTTCATTCGTTGAAACGCTGGATGCGCCAACGAAACAGCTTGTCCAACCGCCACTGGAGCGCCATTCATGAACCTCGCTTTCCGGGCCGGCCTCGCCGCCGCCATCGCCACCTGCCTGCCCGTCCTCGCCTCGGCGCAGTCCAGCGTGCAGGTCAACGGCCAGGTCCGGCTCACGGTCAACCGCATCTCGGCCGACCGGGGCAACAGCTTCAACGAACTGCGCGACAACGCTTCGCGCCTGGGCTTCCGCGGCACCGAAGACCTGGGCGGCGGACTGCGCGCCGCCTTCGGCTTGGAGCTCGGCTTCGGAGCCGACACCGGCAACATGGGTGATCCCAGCTTCCGCCACAGCTACGTGGGCCTGGTCGGCAGCTGGGGCGCACTGACGATGGGCCGGCTGGACTCGGCCTCGCCCAGCGGCTCGCCGCTGTACTCGCAGGTGACGGCCATCACCAGCTTCGCGCCGAACGACGCCGGAGCCACCGCCTTCGGCACGTCGATCCTCAATGCCCGCAACCGCGTCTCCAACGCGATCGGCTACGCCAGCCCGGTCATGGGTGGCTTCATCGCCCGTGCACGCTACTACCAGCGCGGCGCGGGCACCGCCACCGAGGCGGAGAACGACGCCCGCTCGCTGGACCTGGGCCTGAACTACGCCAAGGGCCCGTTGAAGCTGGCCCTGGGCTACGGCAAGGACGAGCGCAGTGGCGTGCTGAAGGCGGCCGAGTTCGACGACAAGTGGCAGGCCGGCGTGCGCTACGACTTCGGCGCCATCGAGCCCTATGCGCTGGTCGGCGTGGACCGCTATGCCCCCAAGACCGGCAACCGCCGCAGCGTGCGCTACTGGATCGCGGGCGTGAAGTACGGGGTGGACGCGCATGCGCTGGTCTTCAACCTGCTCGGCCGGCAGGTGCTCGCCAACCCCAAGGGCGAACGCCGCCGCGCCCAGCTCGGCTATGCGTACAAGCTGTCCAAGCGCACCGAACTGCAGGCCTTCGTCGACCTGGACGATGCCGACTCGAGCAAGTCGAACGATCGCACCCGGGCAATCGGCACGGGCATCAGGCACAACTTCTGACGTCCCACGGGCGGCCGGCGGCCCGGCCGCCGGACCACGGGGAGCCCGCGCGAGCAACCAAGCCCCTGGCCGCGGCGCCCTTGGCGCCGCGCCCGTCCCCACAGCCGGAGTTCGCCATGATCCCGCGATCCTCCTTGCGCGCTGCCCCGCCCTGGGGTGCGCCCCTGCTGGCCGCCGCGTTGCTGCAGGCCGGACCCGCTGGCGCACAGTTCAATCCCGCCACCGTCGTGCAGGAGCCGGCGGCCGTGGCCGAGCGCTATCCCGACCCAGCGGTGCGCTACGACACGCCCGCCTTCCGCCCCGGCCGCGCCGACTTCACGGCCCACGCCGAGGTCATGGCCTTCGCCGAGCAGCTGCAGCGCGAATCGCCGCATGCGCGCCTGGAGATCGCCGGCCGCTCACAGGACGGGCTGCCGCTGCCGCTGCTGCTGCTGTCGGCCTGGGGCACGCCCGACCCCGCCCGCCCCACCGTGCTGGTGATCGCGCAGCAGCACGGCAACGAACCGGCCGGCGGCGAAGCCGCACTGGCGCTGGCACGCCTCTTGGCCGGGCCGCGCTGGAGCCTGCTGGACCGGGTCACCGTGCTGATCCTGCCGCGCGCCAACCCCGACGGCGCCGAGCGCTTCGCCCGCGCCACCGCCAACGGCATCGACGTCAACCGCGACCATCTGCTGCTGCGCACGCCCGAGGCGCAGGCCATCGCCCGCGTCATCGCCGCGCACCGGCCGCAGGTGGTGCTGGACCTGCATGAATTCACCGTGGCCGGCCGCTGGGCCGACAAGTTCGGCGCGATGCAGAAACTGGACGCGCAGGTGCAGCCCGCCACCGTGGGCAACCTGCACGAGGGCATCGCGCGCTGGGCCGGCACCGAGTTCGTCGACCGCCTGCATGCCCAGTGGGCCGCCCATGGGCTGGCGAGCGGCCCCTACCACACCACGTCCTCGGCCAACCCGCTGGACCGCACGGTCTCGATGGGCGGCGTGCAGCCCGACACCGGCCGCAACACCGCCGGCCTGCGACACGCGATCAGCCTGCTGGTGGAGGTGCGCGGCGTCGGCCTGGGCCGCGCCCACCTGGCGCGCCGCGTGCATGCCCATGTGGTGGCGGCCAGCACCGTGATCGACACCGCCGCCGCGCTGGGCCCGCGGCTGATCGAGCAGGTGCGCCGCGCCGAGCGCGAGACCGCCGCCCGCGCCTGCCGCGGCGACCTGGTCATCGCCGCGCGCCACACCCCCACGCGGCAGGCGCTGGCCCTGCTGGACGCCCGCACCGGCGCCGACCTGACGCTGGAGGTGGACTGGCGCGCCGCGGACCCGCTTCGGGTCGAACGCAGCCGCCCCTGGCCGTGTGGCTACCTGCTGGACGCCGCCGCGGCCCGCGAGGCGCTGGACCGCCTGACCCTGCTGGGCGCGCGCTGGCAACCGGTGCAGCGCCGCGTCACCTGGCAGCTGGAGCGCTACGTCATAACCGATGAAAGCCGCGTCCTCCGCCAGGACGCGCGCGGCGCCATCGACGACGGCGGCAGCGGCATCCGCGCGCTGCAGGTGCGGACCGAGGCGGTGGCCGAGACCGTCGAACCCGGCACGGTCTACGTGCCGCTGGACCAGCCGCTGGCGCCGCTGATCGCCGCCGCGCTGGAGCCCGACAGCCAGAGCAGCTGGGCCGCGAGCCGGCTGCTGGACGTCGCCACGGCGGGCCTGCGCCGCGTGCGCGAGCCACCGCGGCCCGCGTGGCTGGGCGCGCGCTGAACACGTCGTGGCATTGCGCGCGAACACGGCAGAGCAGCCGCGCTCGTCGCTGGACGAGAGCTTGTGGACCACACCCGCGTGGGGCCACAGAAAGGCCGAATCGAGGCGCGAAGCCGCAGATGTGGCAGTTTCCCCATCAGGGCTTCGCAGCGACGAGCCGGCCCCTTTCCGGGGCCGCACCCGCGACACCGGGAAGCCGAATCGCGCACCGCCTTCGGCGCAAGGACGCCCGCTTCCGCTGTGCTGTCCCCGGCGTCCGCGAGGGCGACAGGTGGACAGGTGAAGTGGGCGGTCCTTGGCCGGCCCCGGCACCTGCCGTTCGCCATCACGAACGCTCAGGCCGAGGTCAGGCCGCGCGCCTCGGCGACGCCGCCGTGGCCGGCTCGTGCCCCGACAGCTGCGTCACCTGCCGCACCATCGCGTCGGCCAGCTCCACCGCCCCGACGAAGACCCGCGTGCCAGGCAGCTGGGCCAGCAGCGCCGCCTCGTCCTCGTTGTGGCAGCGCACGATGCATTCGATGCCCGGGTTCAGCGTGCGCGCAGTCTCGATCATCTTCGGCGCACCCACCGCGTCAGGCACCGCGATGACCAGCTGCCGCGCCTCGGCCACGTGGGCCTGCACCAGCACCGCCGGGTCGCTGGCGTCCCCCACCACCGCCGGCCAGCCGCGAGCGCGCAACGCTTCCACGCGCTCGCGGTTCAAGTCGGCCACGACGAAAGTCTGGCCGCACTGCTCCAGCGCCTCGGCAATGCGCCGGCCCACCCGGCCGTGGCCCACCAGCACCACGTGCTTCGCGAGGTATTTCTGCTCGGTGCTCACCGGCAGCTCGGCCAGCGGGTCGTCACGCGCCTCCAGTCGGCGCGCCAGTGCCGAACGGGCGCGGATCCAGCGCAAGGCCGGCTCGAGGGCGGCGAACACCAGCGGGTTCAGCGTGATCGAGATCAGCGCGCCGGCCAGGATCAGGCTCTGCCCCTCGTTCGGCAGCAGCCGCAGCGACACGCCCAGCGCGGCCAGGATGAACGAAAACTCCCCGATCTGCGCCAGGCTGGCCGACACCGTCAGCGCCGTGTTCAGCGGGTAGCGGA
>CAMLJY010000093.1 GCA_946480465.1 uncultured Burkholderiales bacterium | reverse complement strand
CCGGCCGCGCCGCCTGACGTTCGCGCCAGGCCTTCATCTCGGCGCGCCACCGCTCCACCGCCTGGGCATGCAGGTCGAACACGCAGGGTTCGCAGCCATTGCCGCAGCATTCATAGTCCTCGGGCCGCGTCGGTTCGAGCGGTGCGGGGTCCTCTGCACGGGTGGCCGCAGGGTCGGTCGCGGGGGCGGTCATGGAGCGCGAATTGTCGCCCGGGCACGGGGGTTGCCGGCTTCGAACCATCGCCCCCACCCCTCGTGGAGCCCCCCCAATGGCCGATCTTTCCCACTCCAACAGCAACTTCTATTCGCAGACCGTCCCGCCGACGGTGCGCCGCTGGGACGCCACCGCGCGCGCCCTGGTGCTGGACGACCTGGGCAAGCTGCTGCTGCGCGTCAGCCTGGGCGCCATGCTGATGCTGCACGGCATCGCCAAGCTGGCCGGCGGGGTCGACGGCATCGCCGGCATGCTGCAGCAGCACGGCCTGCCGGGCGCGCTGGCCTACGGCGTGTTCGTCGGCGAACTGCTGGCGCCGCTGGCGATGATCCTGGGCCTGTGGACGCGGCCGGCGGCGCTGCTGGCGGCGATCAACATGGTGGTGGCCATTGCGCTCGCGCATGCGGCCGACGTGTTCAAGCTGGGACCGCAAGGCGGCTGGGCCATCGAGCTGCAGGGCCTGTTCCTGTTCGGCGCGCTGGCGGTGATGCTGCTGGGCGGCGGCCGCTTCAGCGTGGGCGGGCTGCGCGGGCGATTCAACTAGGGCCTTTCAACGCGACGGACCTGACCGCGCCAGGCCGCCAGCCAGCGGCACGGCCCTGCCTTCAGCAGCGCACGCGCCTGCGGGCGGACAGCAGCGCGGCCATGCCCGCGCCAAGCAGCAGCAGCGACCCCGGCTCCGGCACCTGCGTGAAGCGCTGCTCGAAGGTGTCGAGGTGCGTGGCGTCGCCGGCGGCGAAGCCGTACAGCAGCAGGTTGGTGTCCACGAACAGCTCATGCTGCCCGGCAAAGCCGGCGCTGTCCGAGAGCGTCAGGCCCGCCCCGCTGGCCTCCAGGTCCGCGCTGCCGAGCAATGCGTGCGATGCGTCGTAGACGTCGCCGATCAAGGCGGTCAGACCATCGCCGGCGAAGCCGCCTTCCATCAGATGCCAGCCCGCTTCGGTGATCGCCATGCCGCTGCCCGGCAGCACCGAGACGCGATAGCCGAAGAACAGGTCGATGAGCTGATCGCCGGACAGCCCGAGCGTTGCGCCGCTGTCGAAGCGCAGGCCGACGGTGTTGCCCTGGACGAAGCCGGTCACGTCGATCAGGTCCAGGTTCACCTGCCCTGTCGAATCGATCAGCGGCGCCTGCAGCGCCCATTGGTCGAACAGCTTGTCGCCCACGGTGATCGAGCCGCCCTGCAGCAGCAAGGACAGCGGCGTCGCCTGGGCAGCCCCGGCGCAGCCCAGCAGCAGCGCCACCAACATCGCGAGGATTCTTCTCATGGGAGTTCTCCTTGGTTGACCGGTCATGCTCATTGCGGCGCGCAGGCCGTGCGCGTGCAGCGCTGGATGCATTGCTTCGCGTCGCGCGCGGTGATCCAGCTGTCGCCATCCGCGTCGCGCGGGTCGGTGGGCCCGCTGGCGGCCAGGCCGCGGGCGCGCAGGATCGCGTCGATGTCGCGCTTGTCGATGTCGCCATCGCCGTCGACGTCGCAACGCGGCGTCGGCCCACCGGCGATCACGTTGCTGATGGCGGTCCGGCTCGTCGGCGGCGTGGCATCGCTGTCGATCGTCGCGCGATTGAGCAGCGCACTGCCGGCCAGCGCATCGACCTTGACGACGAGGCTCTGGCAGGCCTGCGGCGCATTGCCGGGCAGCGTGCCGAGCGTCCACGTCACATTGCCGGCAGCGAACACGCCGCCACCGCTGGCCGACACGAAGCTCGTCTGCGCCGGCAACTCGTCGACGATGGACACGTTGTCCACCGGCAGCGGATTGGCCAGGTTGTCGTAGCAGATCGTGTAGGTCAGGTTGCCGCCGCTGCTCACGGGCTCGGGCGCAGCCGTCTTGGTCAGGTTCAACGGGTTGAACGAGACGTCGACGCGCGGAATGGCGATGCCGGTGGGGTTGCCCATGTCCCCGATGTCGTTCTTCAGCACCGCCAGGTTGCGATCGAACACGATCAGCGTGTCGGTCCCGCCGCTGCCCTGGTTGCCGGTGCTTGCGTACACGTTGCCGGTGTCTTCGTCGACGGCGACGCCGACGATGTTGTCGCCCGGGTAGCCAGGCAGCGTGTAGAAGCTCTCGGCGCTGGTGTTCAGGTCGTAGCGGCAGAGCCGGCCCAGGCTGCCGTAGGGCGGGTAGGAGTTGCCGGTGAACAGCGTGTTGCGCTTGGTGTCGACCGCGATGCCCTGGACCGACTGGTTGCAGGCGGCAAGGTCGATGCTGCCGGCCAAGGCCCAGGTCGTCGTGTCGAAGTAGCGGACGACGCGCGTGTCGCGGTCGCCGATGTAGAGGCGGCCGCGCGACTCGTCCAGCGCAATGCCGTTCGCACGGGACACGCCGGCCAGCGCTTTGAACGTGCCGCCATCGAGCGTCAGCGTGTTGGTCGCCGCGGTCCACGAGTAGACGTAGAGGCGGTCGGTCTCGCGGTCGACGGTATAGACCTTGTTCTTGCCCTGGTCGACGACGATGCCCGCCAGGTTGCTGGCGCCCGGTGCGATCGTGGTGCCGAGGTTGGCGAACGTCGTCGCGTCCAGCAGCTGGATGACGTTGCTGACCTCGTAGGTCACGAACAGCTTCTTCGAGGTGCTGTCCAGCCCCAGGCCCACGGCGCCCCCCGCGAAGGCCGGCACGTTCTGCGTGGCCTGGAACACCAGATGGTTCGGCGCCGACTGGATGTCGTAGGTGCGTATCGGCGTCGGGCTCGCGTTGATGTTGGCGATGATGTAGAGCGACTTCGCCGCGGCCGGCTGCGCGATCGACAGGCAGGCGCATACGGCGGCGGCCACAGTCCATCCGAGTTTCATGAAATTCCTCCAGTCGTGAATGACTGGACGAATCCTCTTGTCGCCGCGCCCGCGGCCGATTGCGCGTGCGCAATCGCCTGCCGGCGCGTGGTGCGCGCGGCCCTTCGTTCGGGGGCGCCATGCGGCGACCCGCGAACGCCGCCGGACGCCCTGTCGCGGCCGGGCGCCAGACTCCCCGCCATGCCCCGCCGGCTCGTCGTCCTCATCGTCGCCGTGCTCTTGCCCTGCCACGGCTTCGCGGCGCTAGGCAAGTCCATCGCGCTAGCATCCGATCACAGCGGCCATGCGCTGGCCCACTGGGCCGAGCAGGCCCATCACCACCACGACGACGGCACGAGCCACGACGACGATTCCAGCGAAGCCTCGCTGCACCTGCAGGTGATGGATGCATCGTCCACCCCGGTGCTGATGCCGGCACCCTCGCTGATTCCCGCGCCTTTTTGTTCCTGCCGACCTGCAGGCGATGAGCGGCCTGCGGGCCACCGCACCGCCCTTCCTCCAAGGCCTGCGAAGACCACCGCGCTCCGGCCTCGATCCCCGCTGATCGCGTGGACAGCCATGCTGCTGGCCGCAATCGTGATGGGCGATCGCTCCACCGGCCTGGCCATGATGGGCGGGGTGGGCCGATGCTGTCGGGTGCCGCCGTCCGAATCGCATTCCCATGAGCACGGGCACGGGCACGGGCACGGGCACGGGCACGGGCACGAGGCGATCGAGCATGAGCATGCGCACTCGCACGACGATCGACACCACGACCACCCGCACGAGCCGATGCCCCCCGGACCCCACAGCCACCGGCACCGCCACGAGCCCATGCGGCATGCCCACCCGCACGTGCCCGATGCGCATCACACCCACCGCCACTGACGCCGAGCGACCGGGCCGCAGGCGCGAGCCCGCGGGCGCGCTTCCCCTTGACGGCAGGATGCTGCCGCTCTGTGCCCGGTCACGCTGGTCCGTGACGCTGAAAGGGCCGGGCAGAAATGGAAGAGCCCGCGCAGCGGATGCTGAACGCGGGCTCAACGCCTCTGGATTTGGTTGCGGGGGCAAGATTTGAACTTGCGACCTTTGGGTTATGAGCCCAACGAGCTACCAGGCTGCTCCACCCCGCGACTGAAGCTGCGCACTATAGCAGCTTTTCAGAACAACAAAATGCCATCGCTTCCGGATGGGCTGGCGGGGTCACTCGCGCGTAGCATCCGGGCCTGCATTCCGCCCCCTATCCCGAGCGCACCGATGAGCGAGAAACGAACGGTTTTGCTGGTCGACGACCATGAACTGGTGCGCTTCGGCGTGAAGACCATGTACGCCGAGCTGATGGGCGTGGCGGTCGAGTGGCTGGAGGCCGGATCGCTGCAGGAAGCGGTCGACCTGTACGCCTCGCATGGCGCCGTCGATGCGGTGCTGCTGGACCTGAACCTGGCCGACTGCAAGGGCCTGCAAGGCCTGCGCATGTTCCTGCAGGCGCACCCGAAGGCGCGCGTGGCCGTCTTCAGCGGCACCCAGGACGAGTTCGTGATCCGCCAGGCCCGCGCGCTCGGTGCGGTGGGCTACGTCGGCAAGGGCACGATGATGAACCAGATGCGCGACACCCTGGCCGCGCTGCTGTTCCCCAATGGCGCGCCCGAAGCGCGCGGTCCCGCCGCCCCCAGCAGCGCGCTGTTCCCGCGCTTCCCGTCGTCGGCGATGTACGACCGCGTGGCCGAACTGGGCCCGCGCCACCTCGAGATCCTGGAGCTGGTGCTGTCCGGCTGCACGAACCAGGAGATCAGCAACTCGACCAACCTGTCGCTGGGCACGGTGAAGAACTACGTGTCCTCGCTGCTGCTGGCGCTGGACGTGCGCTCGCGTTCGCACCTGATCAGCCTCTTCCGTTGACCACGCCGGTGACGCTGGCGAGCACCGAACCGATCGCGCCGCAGCCGCCGGCCGGTGACGGCGAGGCCGCGCCTGCCGGCGCTGCAGCCGGGCCGGCCGACCAGCCCGAGACCGACCGCGGCGCGCCGACGCGCCACGAATTCATCGCGGTCGACCCCGCCGCGATGGCGGCCGGCGAGGAGCCCGGCGCGCAGCGCATCGCCGAGCGGCGCCTGGTCGACAACCGCCTCGCCGATGCGGTGCTGCGCAGCACCTGGGCCGCGCTGCCGGCCTGGGGCCTGTGCCTGGCGGCCGCCGCGCTGCCGGTGGGCCTGGCGCTGTGGCCTTCACGGCCCGCCGCCGCGGTCGTCACGGCGCTGGCCTGGCTCGCGATCGCGGCGCTGCTGTGGCTGCTGCCGCGGCGCAAGCGCCACCGCGTGGGCCCGGGCATCGCCGCCGGGGAGCTGACGCGCGCCCGCATCCTGCGCCTGGTGGGCGCGGCGGCGCTGGTGGTCGGTGGCGCGCCCTGGCTGGTGGCGGGCACGCCCGCGGCCTCCTCGTCCGCGCCCACCGCGCCGCTGCTGATGCTGGCCTGCTCGATCGCCGCGCTGGCCGGCGTGGTGTGCCTGTCGGCCTGGCAGCGCCTGGCGCAGGCGGCGGCGCTGCTGCCGCTGTCGCCGGCGCTGGCGATGGCGCTGTCCAGTTCCGGCGCCTTCTTCGGCCCGCCCCGGCTGGCGCCCTTTGCGCTCGGGCTGGCGGTGTGGGCCACCGGCGCGGTGCTGCTGCGCCTGCGCCACCGCGCCTGGCGCCAGAACACCCGCGCGCTGATCGAGCAGGGCGCGCGGCTGCGCGCGCTGGAAGCCGAGCGCGACACCGCCTGGCAGGCCGACCAGGACAAGAGCCGCTTCCTCGCCATCGCCAGCCACGACCTGCGCCAGCCGGTGCACGCGCTGGGCCTGTTCGCCGCCACGCTGCACAAGCGGCTGCAGAACACCGAGGACGAGCCGCTGGCGCGCAACCTGATGCGCGCCATCGACGGGCTGGAGCGCTCGTTCAACGCGATGCTCGACATCTCGCGCCTGGATGCCGGCGTGATGACGCCGCGGCTGCAGACCTTTCCGCTGCGCGACATGTTCCGCCGCCTGCACATGCACTACGCCGGCCAGGCCGAGCTGGCGGGCCTGGGGCTGCGCTTCTCGCCCGGCGGCAAGTCGGTCACGAGCGACCCGCAGCTGCTGGAGCGCATCGTCGGCAACCTGATCCAGAACGCGATCAAGTACACCGAGCACGGCGGCATCGTGGTGGTGGCGCGCTCGACCGAGCGCTACGTGAACATCGAGATCTGGGACACCGGCGTCGGCATCTCGCCGGACCTGCTGCCGCGCATCTTCGAGGAGTTCTACCAGGTCGGCCGCGGCGAGCGCGACCGCAGCCACGGCCTGGGCATGGGCCTGGCCATCGTCAAGCGCCTGGCGCAGCTGCTGGGGCACCGGCTGGTCGTGACCTCGCGCGTGGGCGGCGGCACGATGTTCCGCGTCGGCGTGCCGATCGGGCAGCTGCCGGGCATCCAGGAAGACATCGCGCCGGCGGACACGCTGCCCATGGTCGTCACCACGCCGCGCATGGTGCTGGTGATCGACGACGAGGAGCCGATCCGCGAAGGCCTGCGCCTGCTGCTGGAGGAGTGGGGCTATCAGGCAATGACCGCGGCCGACGCGGCCCAGGCCGAACACGCCGCGATGGCGCTGGAAGGCCACGTCGACCTGGTGCTGTCGGACCTGCACCTGGGCGACGGCCCCGACGGCCTGGAGGCGGTCAACAGCGTGCGCCGGCTCTGCGGGCACGAGGTGGCGGCCATCCTCGTCACCGGCGACACCGCGCACGACGAGATCCAGCGCATCACCGCCAGCGGCCTGCCGGTGCTGTTCAAGCCGGTGCAGCCGCGCCGGTTGTTCGAGGCGCTGCGCAGCACCCTGAGCTAGGAGCCTGCGCGGCAGAGATCGGGGCCCGGATCTCTGCCGCGCAGGCTCCTAGCCCCCCCGGCCCGCGAACACGCCGGTACGGCGGGTACCCCGGCCCCCGCCAGCGGTGCGCGGCCGCCTTCGCCGCCGGCGGGCGCCGGCCGCGCTTCGCCCCATCGACGGCGCACGCCGCGTGCACACGGCCCTGCGCGCCTCCCGGCGTCCTGCAATTTGCGGAAGAAGTTCTCATTCCGCGCCCCAGGCGGCCGGCGCGGCCCGGGCCAGATGACTTTCGACCACTGTGCGGCCCTGGCCACCCTCCTAGAGTCACCTCCATCGCAACGAGGCCCGCTGCCGCCGGCCGCACCGCCTGAACACCATGCTCGACATCGAGTCCCTCGCCACCCCGCTCAGCGCGGACGCCCCCAGCGGGCAGGACCTGGAATACGACCCGGTCTTCCTCGCGCTGGAGCAGGCCGGGGCCGGCAAGCCCGAGCAGCAGTTCGGCGACCACATCGTCGCCGCCGAGCCGCCCGACTGGCGCACGGTGCAGCAGCACGCGAAGGAGCTGTCGCAGCGCACCCGCGACCTGCGCGTGGCCGTCTGGCAGCTGCGCTGCGAGGCGCGCACCGCCGGCATCACCGGCGCGATGCAGGGACTGCAGCTGGTGCACCGCCTGCTGGCCGAACTGTGGGACAGCGTGCACCCGCAGCTCGACGCCACCGACAACAACGACCCGACCATGCGCATGAACGCGCTGGCCCCGCTGGTGTCGCCCGAGGCGGCGCTGGCGGACCTGCGCGCCGCCACCTTCACGAACGACCGCAACGGCCTGTCGCTGCGCGCTCTCGAACTGGGCCTGGGCAAGGCCGAGCCGGGCAGCGACGAAGCGGTGCCCAGCGAAACCGGCGTGCGCCAGGGCCTGGCCGCCGCGCTGCAGCAGCAGCCGACGCTGGCCGAGGCCATCGCCGCCGGCGTGCAGGCCGTGCGCGACACCGCGCAGCTGCTGGACGACAAGGTCGGCACCGCCGCGCCGGAGTTCAAGCCGCTGCTGCGCCTGATGCAGTGCCTGGACGACGCGGTGAAGGCCGAGACCGGCGCCGCGCCGGCCGCCGCCGAGGGCGCCGCGGAGGCGGGTGGCACCGCTGTACCGGGCACCGCCGCCGCCGTCTCCGCGCCGGGCAGCATCGTGACGCGCGAAGACGCGATCCGCATGCTCGACCGCGTCTGCGACTGGATCCAACGCAACGAACCCGGCCACCCGTCGCCGTTGCTCATTCGCCGCGCTCAGCGCTTGATGAGCAAGAACTTCATCGAGATCATCCGGGATCTCGCACCCGATGGCCTGAACCAGGTGGAACGCCTGGCCGGTCCCGAGTACGAGAACAACTGACGGCCCATCCACCACCGCACGAAACACAGGAGCTCACCATGGCCACCAGCAGTCAGAAGTTCATCGCACGCAACCGCGCGCCCCGGGTCCAGATCGAGTACGACGTGGAGCTGTACGGCGCCGAGAAGAAGGTGCAGCTGCCCTTCGTGATGGGCGTGCTGTCCGACCTCTCCGGCAAGCCGACCGAGCCGCTGCCGCCGGTGGCCGAGCGCAAGTTCCTCGAGATCGACGTGGACAACTTCGACTCGCGCATGAAGTCGATGAAGCCGCGCGTCGCCTTCCAGGTGCCCAACACGCTGACCGGCGAAGGCAACATCGCCGTCGACATCACCTTCGACAGCATGGACGACTTCTCGCCCGCCGCCGTGGCAGCGAAGGTCGACGGCCTGAAGCAGATGCTCGAGGCGCGCCAGCAGCTGGCCAACCTCATCACCTACATGGACGGCAAGACCGGGGCCGAGGAGCTGATCTCCAAGGTCATCAAGGACGAAGCGCTGCTGAAGTCGCTGGCCGCCGCCAAGGCCGCCGCGCCTGCGGACGACAAGCCGGCCGAGTGAGCCGACTGCCAGCGCTCGATACAACCTACACGTCCTCTCATCCCGGAGCCTCACCACCATGGCTGACGAATCCACCCAAGGCGCATCACAAGCCCTGCAGGGCCTGACCTTCGAAGGCGGCGAGTTCGCATCGCTGCTGAACAAGGAGTTCAAGCCCAAGAGCGAGGAAGCGAAGTCCGCCGTCGAACAAGCGGTGCTGACGCTGGCGCAGCAGGCGCTGGCGCAGACGCAGGTCATCGGCTCGGACGTGCTCGTCTCGATCGAGGCCATGATCGCCGAGATCGACAAGAAGCTGTCCGAGCAGGTCAACGCGATCCTGCACCACGCCGATTTCCAGAAGCTCGAAAGCGCCTGGCGCGGCCTGCACTACCTCGTCAATAACACCGAAACCGACGAGATGCTGAAGATCCGCGTCATGAACATCTCGAAGAACGAGGTGGCCAAGACGCTCAAGCGCTACAAGGGCACGGCCTGGGACCAGAGCCCGATCTTCAAGAAGGTCTACGAAGAGGAATACGGCCAGTTCGGCGGCGAGCCCTTCGGCTGCCTGGTCGGCGACTACTACTTCGACCAGAGCCCGCCGGACGTGGAAATGCTCGGCGAGATGGCCAAGGTCAGCGCCTCGGCGCACGCCCCGTTCATCGCTGCCGCCAGCCCGTCGCTGATGCAGATGAACTCCTGGCAGGAACTGGCCAACCCACGCGACCTGACCAAGATCTTCGGCACGCCGGAATACGCCGCCTGGCGCTCGCTGCGCGAGTCGGACGACGCCCGCTACCTGGGCCTGGCCATGCCGCGCTTCCTGTCGCGCCTGCCCTACGGCGCCAAGACCAACCCGGTCGAAGCCTTCAACTTCGAGGAAGACACCGGCGGCGGCGACCACAACAAGTACACCTGGACCAACGCGGCCTACGCGATGGCGGTGAACATCAACCGCTCGTACAAGCTGTACGGCTGGGGCACCAGCATCCGCGGCATCGAGTCCGGCGGCGCGGTGGAGGGCCTGCCCACGCACACCTTCCCGACCGACGACGGCGGTGTCGACATGAAGTGCCCGACCGAGATCGCCATCAGCGACCGCCGCGAGGCCGAACTCGCCAAGAACGGCTTCATGCCGCTGGTGCACCGCAAGAACAGCGACTTCGCTGCCTTCATCGGAGCCCAGTCGCTGCAGAAGCCGGCTGAATACGACGATCCGGATGCCACGGCCAACGCCAACCTGGCGGCGCGCCTGCCCTACCTGTTCGCCACCTGCCGCTTCGCGCACTACCTGAAGTGCATCGTGCGCGACAAGGTCGGTTCGTTCAAGGAACGTTCCGACATGGAAAAGTGGCTCAACAGCTGGATCATGAATTACGTCGACGGGGACCCGGCGAATTCATCGCAGCAGACGAAGGCCCAGAAGCCGCTCGCGGCCGCTGAAGTCGTCGTCGAAGAAGTCCCCGGCAACCCGGGCTACTACAGCTCGAAGTTCTTCCTGCGGCCGCACTACCAGCTCGAAGGGCTGACGGTGTCGCTGCGCCTGGTGTCCAAGCTGCCCTCGCAGAAGGCGGCGTGATCGCCAACGCGTTCTTTTCCTGACCGTCCGAAACCAGCAATCCCACCCCCACCCCACCACTTAGTCAATTAGGAGATTTCCATCATGGCAAGCGATGTCCATATCAAGTTCGACGGCGTTGACGGCGAAGCCACCCACAAGGACCACAAGGGCGAGATCGAAGTCCTGAGCTGGTCCTGGGGCGTGACGAACAACAGCGCGACCGCCGGCGGCGGCTCGGGCAAGGGCAAGGGCGACCCCGGCCTGTTCTCGTTCACGCACCTGTACGACAAGGCCTCCCCCGTGCTGGCCAAGAAGTGCACGCAAGGCGTCCACTTCCCGACCGTCACGATGACCTGCCGCAAGTCCGGCGAAGGCCAGAAGGAGTTCCTGAAGATCGTGATGAAGGAAGTCTTCATCGTCAACGCCAGCCCGGCGGGCGGCGGCACCGGTGAAATCATGGAGAACGTGGCGATGAGCTACGGCGACATCGAGTTCACCTACAAGCCGCAGGACGACAAGGGCGGCACCGGCGGCGACGTCAAGTACGGCTGGAACGCCAAGACCACCGAAGTCCGCTAAATGCGGCGCCGGCCGCCGCGTCCCCCGGCGCGGCGGCTTCTCTTTCCCTGATTGCTTTGTGTCGAGGTTTGCGCCATGCCCACCGTGATGCCTGAAATGATCGTCCACTCGAAGGGCAAGGGCTCCGCCGACATGTACCTCTCGGTGCAGACGCGCCGCGCGGGCAAGGTCAAGGGCGAATCGACGACGCCCGGCCATGAAGAGGAAATCATCGTCCACAGCTGGAACTGGGGGCTCACCGCGTCCTCGGCGATCGGCAGCACGCAGGCCACCGGCCGCCGCTCGTACACCCACCTGACGGTGATCAAGAACATCGATTCAGCGACGACCGCCCTGATGTCGGCGCTGGCCCAGAACGACATGGTGAAGGAAGCCAAGCTCTCGCTGCGCAAGTCGGGCGACGGGCAGGAGGACTACTTCATCATCACCCTCAAGGACGCCCGCATCACCGGCGTCCACCACAACGTCGTCGCCGACGGTTCCACGATGGAAACCGTGGCGATCGCGTTCACCAAGGTCGAGGTCGAGTACAAGCCGCAGAAGGGCACCGGCCTGCGCAGCGGCAGCACCACCTTCACCGACGAACTCGTCAACAACGCCTGACGGCCCTGGCGCCGTCCACGGAAATAACATGCCAACTGCTCAGGAGCTGTTGACCGCCGGCGACCCGCAAGGCGCGCTGGCCCAGTTGCAGCAGCAGGTGCGCGGCAAGGCCGCCGACCCCAAGCTGCGCGTCTTCCTGTTCCAGCTGCTGAGCGTGCTGGGCCAGTGGCAGCGCGCGCTGGACCAGCTGCGCGTGTGCGGCGAGCTGGACGCGTCCACGCTCGCGATGGTCAACACCTACCGCCCCGCGCTGCAGTGCGAGGCGGTGCGCGAATCGGTGATGAGCGGGCACACGCTGCCCCACGTCTTCGGCCCACCCAAGGCCTGGGTGGCGCTGCTGGCGCAGGCCCTGCAGGCCGACGCGGCCGGCGAAGCCGCCCAGGCCGCCAAGCTGCGCGAGTCCGCCTTCGAGCAGGCCGAGACCACCTCCGGCACGATCAACGGCGAAGCCTTCGAGTGGATCGCCGACGCCGATTCGCGCCTCGGGCCCGTGCTCGAGATCGTCATCAACGGCCGCTACGGCTGGGTGCCCTTCAGCCACCTGCAGAAGCTGGTGATCGAAGCCCCCGCCGACCTGCGCGACCTGGTGTGGGCGCCGGCGCAGGTCACCTTCGCCAACGGCGGCGAGACCGTCGCGCTGCTGCCGGTGCGTTATGCCGGCACCGTGGCGCAGACCGACGGCGGCCTGCTGATGGCGCGCAAGACCGAATGGCTGACGCTGGGCGAGACCCAGTACCGCGGCCTCGGCCAGCGCGTGCTGGCCACCAGCGGCGCCGAATTGGGCCTGCTGGAGGTGCGCGAGATCACGCTGGACACCGAGGCACCGGCCGAAGCGGCAGGTGCCGAAGGCGAGGGTGCCGAGGGCACCGAGGGCACGCCCGGAGGCGACCCCGCCGCCGGCACGCCCGCCGCCTGACCCCCGACGCAACGCGACCCCCATGGCCACGTCGTCCGAGGTGCGCGACCGCCTGCAGCCGGCGCTGCTGGACCGCCTGACCGACGACAACCCAGGTCAGCGCGAAGAGCCGGCCGAGCGGCGGGTGATGTCCAAGTCGCAGCTGCGCCAGGCGGTGCTGCGCGACCTGAGCTGGCTCTTCAATGCCACGCAGCCGATGGGCAGCCTGAACGGCAGCCCGACCGACGTGCACCCGATGGTCGCCGAGAGCGTGCTGAACTTCGGCCTGCCGGCGATGTCCGGGCAGTTGGTCAGCAAGATCGACGTGAGCCTGCTGGAGCGCACCATCCGCCAGGCCATCCTGCGCTTCGAGCCGCGTCTTTTGCCTGATACCTTGAAGGTGGTGGCCCTCGAAGCCACGCACGTGCTGGACACGCACAACACCATCGAGTTCGAGATCCGCGGCCACCTGTGGGCCCAGCCCGTGCCGCTGGAGGTGCTGCTGCGCACCAAGCTCGACCTCGAGGCCGGCCAGGTCGAGGTGCGCGACGCCACCAGCACCGCGCCCTCGCGCGCGCGCTGAGGCCGCCAACGACAGCTTCCCGACATGGATCCGCGCCTCGTTCGCCTGTACCAGGATGAGCTGACCCACCTGCGCGAGGTGGGCAGCGAGTTCGCCGCCGAGTTCCCGAAGATCGCCTCGCGGCTCGGCCTCGAGGGCATGGAGGTCTCCGACCCCTACGTCGAGCGCCTGCTCGAGGGCTTCGCTTTCCTCGCGGCGCGCGTGCAGCTGAAGCTGGAGGCCGAGCAGCCGCGCCTGATCGCGCACCTGCTCGAATCGATCTACCCCAATTTCCTGGCGCCGGTGCCCTCGACGATGATCGTGCGCCTGGGCGCCGACCCCGCCGACCCGAACCTGGCGCGCGGCTACACCGTGCCGCGCGGCAGCGCGCTGCAGTCGACCCAGCCCCGGGGCCAGGACACGCACTGCGAGTTCCGCAGCGCGATGGCGGTGACGCTGTGGCCGATCGAGATCGCCGCCGTGCAGTACTTCAGCCATGCGCCGGACCTGTCGCTGGCACGGCTGCCGCAGGCCCGGCCCACGCGCGGCGGCCTGCGCATCAAGCTGCGCTGCGGCGGTGGACTCACCTTCAACCAGCTGAAGCTGGACCGGCTGGGCTTCTACATCGCCGCGCCCGACGACGTCGCCTTCCGCCTGCACGAGCTGGTGCTGGGCACGGCCCTGGGCAGCCTGGTGGTCGGCGGCGGCAGCGCCGGCACCGGCAGCAGCGCCGAACTAACACGCCAATGGCGCGGCCCATCCAGCATCCAGCCGGTGGGCTTCGGCCCTGATGAAGCACTGCTGCCCGAGACCCTGCGCGCCTTCTCCGGCCACCGCCTGCTGCAGGAAGTGGCGGCGCTGCCGCAGCGGCTGCTGTTCTTCGACATCACCGAACTCGCCCCGCGCCTGGCGCAGGTGGCGAGCGACCAGGCCGAACTGGTCATCCTGTTTTCACGCGGGGATCCTGCACTCGAAACGCTGGTGGACGGCGGGACCCTCGCGCTTTTCTGCACGCCCGCGATCAACCTCTTCCCGAAGAGGCTGGATCGCGTGCAACTCGGGCCCGGCGCCTGGGAATACCACCTCGTCCCTGACCGCACGCGGCCGATGGACATGGAGGTGCACAGCGTCGACACCGTCATCGGCCACGGCACCGGCCGCGAGCCGCAGCGCGAGTTCAAGCCGCTGTTCACCTCGCACCACGAGGTGCCGAACGAGGGCCACGGCTATTTCACGCTGCGGCGTGAACCGCGGCTGATGTCGCAGCGCCAGCGCCAGCAGGGCCCGCGCTCGTCCTACATCGGCGAGGAGGTGTTCCTGTCGCTGGTCGATGCCGGCCACGGCCCCTACCGCGAGCAGCTGCGCCAGCTCTCGGTCACCGCCTGGGTCAGCAACCGCGACCTGCCGGCGCTGCTGCCGCAGGCCGGCGCCGCTGGTTCGGACGGCTGGAAGCTGGATTCGCCCGGGCCGGTGTCCACGGTCGAATGCCTGCGCGGGCCCACGCGCCCGGTGTCGCGCCGGCCCACGGGGGACATCGGCTGGAGCCTGGTGAGCCAGCTGACGCAGAACCAGCTCTCGCTGTCCGGCACGCCGGAGCAGGCCGCGGCGATGCTGCGCGACACGCTGCGCCTCTACGGCCCGCCGGCCGACCTGGCCTGGAGCCACCAGGTCGATGGCCTGCTGGCCCTGCGCGCCCAGCCCATCGTGCGGCGCCTGCCCTTCAAGGGCCCGCTGAGCTTTGGCAGCGGCATCGACCTGACGCTGGAGGTCGACGAGATGCGCTTCCAGGGCTCCAGCGCCTTCCTGGTCGCGTCAGTGCTCGAGCAGTTCTTCGCCCGCCATGCCGCGATCAACAGCTTCACCCAGCTCACCCTGCGCAGCCAGCAGCGCGGGCTGGTGAAGACCTGGGCGCCGCACGTCGGCGAGAGGCCGACGTTATGAATTCGGGGCGAGAGGCCGACGTTATGACAGCGGGGCGAGAGGCCGACGATATGAAGTCGAGGCGAGAGGCCGACGTTATGAAGTCGCGGCGAGCGGCCGACGCCATGAACTCCGGGCGAGCGGCCGGATCCGTGAGGAACACCGCCACGTGAAGGGACCGCCCGGCTTGCCCCTCGACCCGCCCGGGCGTCTGCCGGACGCCGCCGACCGCGCGCGCGCGCTGAACGAGCTGTTCGATGCCGTCGAAGCCCGCCCCTGGGACTTCGACTTCTACGCCTTGATGCGGCGCATCGATGCCTTGCGCCCGCACCAGCCGGCGCTGGGGCTGGCGCAGCGGCCCTCGCAGGAAGCCATCCGCTTGGGCCAGGTGCCGGAGCTGGATTTCGCGCCGGCCGCACTGGCCCGTTTCGACCGCAAGGGCGACCGACCGCCGCTCCTGGGCGTGCGCTTCTTCGGCCTGCTGGGCCCGCACGGCCCGATGCCGCTGCACCTGACCGAGTACGTGCGCGAGCGCCTGCACCAGCGCAGCGACCCCACCTCGGCCCGCTTCCTGGACGTCTTCCACCACCGGATGACGAGCCTGTTCTACCGCGCCTGGGCGCAGTCGCAGCCGGTGGTGCAGCAGGACCGGCCCAGGGACGACCGCTACGCCACCTGGCTGGGAGCCACCTTTGGCCTGAACCGCCACCTGCCGGCGGCCGACAGCGTGCCCGAACACGCCAAGCTGTTCCAGGCCGGCCTCATCGCCAGCCGCAGCCGCCATCCCGAGGCGCTGACCAAGGTGCTGCGCCAGTACTTCGGCGTGCCGGTGGCGCTGGAACCGCACGTCGGCCAGTGGCTCACCGTCGCCACCGAGGACCGCTCCCGCCTGGGCTTCGCCCGCAACCGGCCGGAACGCTCGCAGGTGCCGCATGCCGAGCTGGGACTCACGGCCAACGCCGGCCACAAGGTGTGGGACCGGCAGTACAAGTTCCGCCTGCGCCTGGGCCCGCTCACGCTGCAGCAGTACCTGGACTTCCTGCCTGGCGGCCGCGCCTTTCAGCCGTTGGGCGACTGGGTTCGCATCCTCGCCGGCCAGGACCTGCAGTGGGACGCCCAGCTGGTGCTGCGCAAGAACGAGGTGCCCGAGCCGCGCCTGGACCGGCGCATGCGGCTGGGGCTGACCAGCTGGGTCGGCTCCGGCGGCCGGCCGCCCGACGCGCCCCCGCGCCCGCCCCAGGACCGCGACGACCTGAAGCTGCGTCCCCATTCATCCTTCCTGCTGCGCCGGCTGGGCGCGGCAAGACCCGCATCCAACACCGTGCCCGACGACAAACAAGGAGGCCGCCATGGCTGAAATCTCCCGCACCGCGCTGTTCGGCAAGCTGAACCCGCTGGCCTACAAGGCCATCGAAGGCGCCACCGTGTTCTGCAAGATGCGCGGCAATCCGTACGTGGAGCTGCAGCACTGGTTCGCGCAGATCCTGAACACGCCGGACTCCGACCTGCACCGCATCATCCGGCACTACGAGCTGGACGCCGCCGCGCTGGCCGCCGACCTGACCAAGGCGCTGGACCGGCTGCCGCGCGGCGCCTCGTCCATCAGCGACCTGTCGGAGTTCATCGCCAACGCCGTCGAGCGCGGCTGGGTCTACGGCTCGCTGATGTTCGGCGACAACCAGGTGCGCACCGGCCATCTGCTGATCGGCATGCTGAAGACGCCTTCGCTGCGCGGCGCGCTGATGGCGATTTCCAAGCAGTTCGAGAAGGTCAAGCTCGACGACCTGACCGAGAAGTTCACGACGCTCTTGGCCAGCTCGCCCGAGTACGTGATGCAGGCCAGCGACTCCGGCGGCGCCCCGGGCGAGGCCAGCGACGCCATCGCCCCCGCGGCCATGGGCAAGCAGGAGGCGCTGAAGCGCTTCACCACCGACCTGACTGAGCAGGCCCGCAGCGGCAAGATGGACCCCATCGTCGGCCGCGACGACGAGATCCGCCAGGTGGTCGACATCCTGATGCGCCGGCGCCAGAACAACCCGATCCTGGTCGGCGAGGCCGGCGTCGGCAAGACCGCGGTGGTCGAAGGCTTCGCGCAGCGCATCGCCCGCGGCGACGTGCCGCCGGCGCTGAAGGAAGTGACGCTGCTCACTTTGGATGTTGGCCTCCTCCAGGCCGGCGCCAGCATGAAGGGCGAGTTCGAGCAGCGCCTGCGCTCGGTCATCGACGAGGTGCAGGCCAGCCCCAAGCCCATCATCCTGTTCATCGACGAGACCCACACGCTGGTGGGCGCCGGCGGCGCCGCCGGCACCGGTGACGCCGCCAACCTGCTGAAGCCCGCGCTGGCGCGCGGCCAGCTGCGCACCATCGGCGCCACCACCTTCGCCGAGTACAAGAAGCACATCGAGAAGGACCCCGCGCTGACGCGGCGCTTCCAGTCCATCCAGGTCGACGAGCCGACCGAGCCGCGCGCGGTGCTGATGATGCGCGGCGTCGCCTCCACGATGGAGAAGCACCACAAGGTGCAGATCCTGGACGAGGCGCTGGAAGCGGCCGTGAAGCTGAGCCACCGCTACATCCCGGCACGCCAGCTGCCCGACAAGTCGGTGAGCCTGATCGACACCGCCTGCGCCCGCGTCGCCGTCAGCCTGCACGCCACGCCGCCGGAGGTGGACGACTGCAGCAAGCGCATCGAGGCGCTGGAGGTCGAGCAGGGCATCATCGCCCGCGAAGGCGCGATCGGCATCGACGTCGCAGCCCGTTCCAAGGCCGTCGAGGAACAGCTGGTCGAGGAACGCGCGCGCCTGGACAAGCTGACCACCCGCTGGCAGGCCGAGAAGGCGCTGGTCGAAAAGCTGCTGGACCTGCGCGCCAAGCTGCGCGCCAGCACCCAGCCGGTGGAAGGCACGGGCAGTGCACTGGAAGCCGGCGCAGCCACCGAGGTCACGGCCGCCTCCGACACGCTGGCGCCCACACCGCTAACCCCTGAAGAACGCGCCGCCACGCTGGAAGAGCTGCACAAGGTGCAGAAGGAACTGCACGAGCTGCAGGGCGAGACGCCGCTGATCCTGCCCACCGTCGACTACCAGGCCGTGGCCAGCGTGGTCGGCGACTGGACCGGCATCCCCGTGGGCCGCATGCAGGCCAACGAGATCGACACCATCCTGAAGCTGGCCAAGACCCTGGGCGAGCGCGTGATCGGCCAGGACCACGCGATGGAGATGATCGCCAAGCGCATCCAGACCTCGCGCGCCGGCCTGGACAACCCGAACAAGCCGATCGGCGTGTTCATGCTGGCCGGCACCTCCGGCGTCGGCAAGACCGAGACCGCCCTGGCCCTGGCCGAGGCGCTGTACGGTGGCGAACAGAACCTGATAACGATCAACATGAGCGAGTACCAGGAGGCGCACACCGTGTCCTCGCTCAAAGGCGCGCCCCCGGGATACGTGGGCTACGGCGAAGGCGGCGTACTGACCGAGGCGGTGCGGCGCAAGCCCTACTCGGTGGTGCTGCTGGACGAGGTGGAGAAGGCCCACCCCGACGTGCACGAGATCTTCTTCCAGGTGTTCGACAAGGGCTTCATGGAAGACGGCGAGGGCCGCTTCATCGACTTCAAGAACACGCTCATTCTTCTCACGACCAACGCCGGCACCGAGATGATCCAGAGCCTGTGCAAGGACCCCGAGCTGATGCCCGACCCCGAGGGCATGGCCAAGGCGCTGCGCGAGCCGCTGCTGAAGATCTTCCCGCCCGCGCTGCTGGGCCGGCTGGTGACGATTCCCTACTACCCGCTGTCCGACGACATGCTGGGCCGCATCGTCAAGCTGCAGCTGGGCCGCATCAAGAAGCGCGTCGAGGCCCGCTACAAGATCCCGTTCAACGTCTCCGACGACGTGGTCAAGCTGGTCGTGTCGCGCTGCACTGAAAGCGAGTCCGGCGGCCGCATGATCGACGCCATCCTCACCAACACGATGCTGCCCGCGATCAGCCGCGAGTTCCTGGAACGCATGATGCGCGGCCAACCGATCACGAAGGTGGACGTGGAGGTTCGGGAGGGGGACTTCCACTACGTCTTCGACTGAGGCCGGCGCGGCGCCGGCGCTGCCACGCGGCCGGCGTCTCGCCTCGCCTTTGGGCTTGGCAGGCTGCGGTGGACTGCCACCTGGCTGGGTCTCACCCCCGCCCTCACGCTGAGCCGTCTGCGGTCGACTGCCACCCGGCCGGGTCTCGCCCCGGCGGGCGACCTCTCGTGCCCGTTGTGGCTTGCTGCCACTGCCACCTGGCCGGGTCTCGCCCCGGCGGGCGGCCTCTCGTGCCCGTTGTGGCTTGCTGCCACCACCACCCGGCCGGGTCTCGCCCCGGCGGGCGACCTACTTTCTTTGCTGGTGCAAAGAAAGTAGGCAAAGAAAGCACCTTGAACG
>CAMLJY010000092.1 GCA_946480465.1 uncultured Burkholderiales bacterium | reverse complement strand
ACCTGCACCGCTGGCTCGACATGGCCGGCGAGCGCATCGCCTTCCAGGGCCTGCCCGCGCGCATCTGCTGGATCGGCCTGGGCGAGCGCCACCGCGCGGGCCTGGCCTTCAACGAGATGGTGAAGTCGGGCGAGCTGAAGGCGCCGATCGTGATCGGCCGCGACCATCTCGATTCCGGCTCGGTGGCCTCGCCCAACCGCGAGACGGAGAGCATGAAGGACGGCAGCGACGCGGTGAGCGACTGGCCGCTGCTGAACGCGCTGCTCAACACCGCGGGCGGCGCCACCTGGGTCAGCCTGCACCATGGGGGCGGGGTCGGCATGGGCTACTCGCAGCATGCGGGCGTGGTGATCGTGTGCGACGGCACCGACGCGGCGGCCCGGCGCATCGAGCGGGTGCTGTGGAACGACCCCGGCACCGGCGTGATGCGCCATGCGGAGGCGGGTTATGAGGACGCGATCGCCTGCGCGACCGAGCAGGGCCTGAACTTGCCGATGGTGGGGCGGGACTGCCGTGCGTCCCCCGCGGACGGACTTGCGCTTGCTGAACGCTCCGGCGCCAATCCCGTGGGAGCCCAAGCGTGACGACCGTGATCCTGAAACCGGGCCTGCTGGGCCTGGACGACCTGCTGGCCATCCACCGCGGTGGCGTCCAACTGCAACTCGACCCCGCGGCGGCGCCGGTCATCGCCGCCAGCGCCGCCGTGGTGCAGCGCGCGGCCGAGGGTGATGCGCCGGTGTACGGCGTCAACACCGGCTTCGGCAAGCTGGCCAACCAGCGCATCAGCGAAAGCGACCTCGCATTGCTGCAGCTGAACCTGATTCGCTCGCATTCGGTCGGTGTCGGCGAGCCGCTGCAGCCCGCGGTGGTGCGCTTGATGCTCGCAATGAAGGCGGCGTCGCTCGCCCGCGGGGCGTCCGGTGTGCGCCCGGTGGTGATCGAGAGCCTGCTCGGCGTGTTCAATGCGGGCCTGGTGCCTTATGTGCCGAGCCAGGGTTCGGTGGGCGCGTCCGGCGACCTGGCGCCGCTGTCGCACATGACGCTGGCGCTGATCGGCGAGGGCGAGTTCCTGGTCGACGGGCATCGCAAGGCCGCCCGCGGCGTGCTGGCCGAAGCCGGCATCGCACCGCTGCGGCTGGCCGCGAAGGAAGGCCTGGCGCTGATCAACGGCACGCAGACCTCCACTGCGCTGGCGCTGCATGCCTTCCTGGCCTTCGAGCCGGTGCTCGAATCAGCGCTGGTGATCGGCGCGCTGACGGTGGATGCCGCGCGCGGCAGCGACGGGCCCTTCGACCCGCGCATCCACGCGCTGCGCGGCCAGCCCGGCCAGATCGACGTGGCGCAGTACTACCGCGCGCTGCTGGCCGGCAGTGCCATCCGCCGCTCGCACCAGGAAGGCGACGACCGTGTGCAGGACCCGTACTGCCTGCGTTGCCAGCCGCAGGTGGTGGGAGCCTGCCTCGACCAGCTGCGCCACGCCGCGCTGGTGCTGCTGCGCGAGGCCAATGCCGTCACCGACAACCCGCTGGTCTTTCCGGACGACGGCACGATGATCAGCGGCGGCAACTTCCACGCCGAGCCCGTTGCGCTGGCCGCCGATGCGATGGCGGTGGCGATCGCCGAAGTGGGCGCCATCGCCGAGCGCCGCATCGCGATGCTGATCGACTCCAGCGTCTCCCGCCTGCCGCCCTTCCTGACGTCCGACCCGGGGCTGAACTCCGGCTTCATGATCGCCCACGTCACCGCGGCGGCACTGGCGTCCGAGAACAAGTCGCTGGCGCACCCGGCCAGCGTCGATTCGCTGCCGACCTCGGCCAACCAGGAGGACCATGTCTCGATGGCCACCTTTGCGGCACGGCGCTTGCAAGCCATGATCCGCAACACCGCGCACATCCTCGGCATCGAACTGCTCGCGGCGGCGCAGGGCATCGAGTTCCTGCGGCCCCTGGGCAGTTCGGTGGCGCTGGAGATGGCGCATGCGCTGCTGCGCGACGCCTGTCCGTCGGTGGAGCACGACCGCTACCTGGCGCCGGACATCGAGCGCGCGACGGCGCTGGTGACCAACGGGTCGCTGTCACGGGTGTTCCGCACGCTCCCGGGCTTGCCCGCGTTGTGGATCCCCGCGTGATGACCCATCCCTGGAGCGGCTTCGCCGACACCCCCTCGAAGGGGCGACGCCAGCGGCGGCAAAGCCGGTGCCGCGGCGTCCGCTTGGGAACGCCCGACCCATCACAATCACTTGCCTCGCCCACCGGAGAACTGCATGAAGTCGCTGCTCGCCCTGGCCGCCGCCGGCCTGTTCGCCACCGCTGCGCATGCGCAGGACACCAAGGTCGCCATTGGGATCTCCGCCTGGACCGGCTTCGCGCCGCTGACGCTGGCCAAGGAAGCAGGCCTCTTCAAGAAGCACGGCCTGGACGTGACGATCCGCAAGATCCCGCAGAAGGACCGGCACCTGGCGATCGCCTCCGGCGACATCCAGTGCGCGGCGACCACGGTGGAGACCTGGGTGGTGTGGAACGCCAACGGCGTGGCGACGACGCAGATCTTCCAGCTCGACAAGAGCTACGGCGCCGACGGCATGGTGGTGAAGCCCCACATCGCGAAGATCAGTGACCTCAAGGGCAAGACCGTGGCGGCCAGCGCGCCGGGCACGGCACCGTACTTCACGCTGGCCTGGATGCTGAAGAAGAACGGCCTGTCGGTGAAGGACGTGAAGGTGGTGAACCTGGAGCCGCAGGCCGCTGCCAACGCGATGATCGCCGGCACCGCGGGCATCGATGCCGCGATGACCTACGAGCCCTACCTGGGCGCCGTGCGTGCCAAGCCCGAGGCGGGCAGGATCATCGCGACCACGCTGGACTACCCGATGGTGATGGACACCTTCGGCTGCACGCCCCGGTTCCTGGCCGAGAACCCCAAGGCCGCGAAGGCGCTGGCCGACGGCTACTTCGATGCGGTGGCGATGATCAAGGCCGATCCGAAGAAGAGCTTCGAGATCATGGGCGCGGACGTGAAACAGACGGCGGAGCAGTTCGAGGCCAGCCAGAAGTACCTGCGCTGGCAGGACCGCGAGGCCAACCAGAAGTTCTTTGCCGGCGAGCACGGGGCCTTCAGCAAGGAAGCAGCCGAGCTGCTGCTGGAGGCGGGGATCATCAAGGCGGTGCCGGACCTGTCCAGGCTGGCCGACACGCGGTTCCTGAAGTAAGCGTCAGGTGGACCCCCACGCTCACTCCGTTCACTTCCCCCCAAGGGGGCTCGCCGCCCTCGGGGCGACCCGTCGGGCGTCGCGATGAAGCCTCTCGTGCCGGTCTCGCCGGGCGCGCGCATCGCGCTCGGCGTGGCCTTCTTCGTCGTCTTCGTCGCCGCCTGGAGCGTGGCGACGCTGGGCGGCTACGTGCAGAAGACCTTCCTGGCCGACCCGCTGACGATGCTGAAGAGCGGCTGGACGCTGCTCACGCAGATGGGCTTCATCGGCGACATCGGCATGACGGTGTGGCGGGTGGTCGGGGGATTCGTCATCGCCGCGCTGCTGGCGCTGCCCCTGGGCGTGCTGATGGGCGCCTACAAGCCCGTCGAGGCCTTCTTCGAGCCCTTCATCTCCTTTGCGCGTTATCTGCCGGCCTCGGCCTTCATCCCGCTGCTGATCCTCTGGGCGGGCATCGGCGAGGCGCAGAAGCTGGCGGTCATCTTCATCGGCAGCTTCTTCAACCTGGTGCTGATGATCGCGGTGGCGGTGGGCAACACCCGGCGCGACCTGGTGGAGGCGGCGTACACCCTGGGCGTGCGCGACCGTGGCCTGATTCACCGCGTGCTGATCCCCGGTGCCGCCCCCGAGATCGCCGAGATCCTGCGCATGGTGCTGGGCTGGGCCTGGACCTACGTGATCGTGGCGGAACTGATCGGCGCGGCGAGCGGCATCGGCCACATGATCACCGACAGCCAGGCGCTGCTGGCGACCGACCAGATCATCTTCGGCATCATCGTTATCGGCATCATCGGCCTGGCGAGCGACCTGCTCTTCAAGGCCGCCAACCGTGCGCTGTTCCCCTGGGCCCAGCTCGGCCGCTGAACGTGGCCTCGGCGCCTGCTGCGCTCGCAGCTCCATGGACATCCTCGCCAGGCGTGTTTCGCCGCCTTCGGGCGGATCGGCTGCCTGACGGGAGAATGCCGCCGTTTCAAACGGCCCGAGGAGGGGACTCATGAGAACGGCAGGAACGGTCTTCGCCGGATTGATCGCGGTGATGTTGATGGCGCTGGCCCTGACCAGCTGCGGGACGATCCAGAGCGGCAACGTGGGCGTGCGCACCACGCTCGGCAAAGTCACGCTGGACGAGATGGATCCCGGTGTCTACGTCAAGCTGCCCCTCATCTCGGTGGTGCAGGAGTTCTCCGCCAAGGAGATCGGCGTCGACCTCAACGACATGACGCCCAAGGCGCGTGACAACCTGACGGTTCGCGACCTCGACGTGACCGTCTACTACCGCGTTGCCGGATCGTCCATCGCCGACCTGCACGTCAAGTACGCCGGCCAGCACGTGCGCGACGAAGGCAGCGGCGTGGTGCTGCCGGCCTACGGCCTGCTGCAGCGCCTGGCGCGCAACGCGATCTACGAGCAGGCCGCGCGCATCGACAGCCTGGTGATGCACACGCAGCGCGAGGAACTGGGCGCCGCGGTGCGCAAGGGCTTGCAGCAGGAGCTGGATGCGAACGACAAGGGCGTGTTCACGGTGGCGCGGGTGGTGATCCGCGCGCTGACGACCGACCCGGCGATCGAGAAGGCGATCCAGGATGCGGTGGCGGCGCAGAAGCAGCTGGAGACCACACGCCAGCGCGTGGCCATCGCCGAGGCCGAGGCGCAGGTGGAGATCAAGCGGGCCGAGGGCGTGGCCCGGGCCAACCAGATCATCAACCAGAGCCTGACGCGCGAGTACCTGCAGCACGAATCGAACCTGGCGCTGCTGAAGTTCGCCGAGAAGGGCGGCACGACCACCGTCGTGATCCCCGCCAACATGCAGACCGCGCCGCTGATCAACATCGGCAAGTGAGCATGAGCGCCGCCACGTCCGCCGCAGCCACTGCATCTGCCTTGCTGGCCGTGCGCGGCGTCTCGCGCCGCTTCCGGTCCGGCCAGGGCGAGACGCTGGCGCTGCAGGCCACCGACCTGGACGTGGCGGAGAACGACTTCATCACCATCCTCGGTCCCTCGGGCTGCGGCAAGAGCACGCTGCTGCGCATCGTGGCCGGCCTGGACCTGCCCACCACCGGCGAGGTGCTGCTCGACGGCGCGCGCATCCAGGGCCCCGGCGCCGACCGCGGCATGGTGTTCCAGAGCTACACGCTGTTCCCGTGGCTCACGGTGCAGGAGAACGTCTGCTTCGGCCTGCGCGAACGCGGGCTGCCGCGCGCGCAGCAGCTGGAGATCGCCGGCGGCTTCATCGCCAAGGTGGGCTTGAAGGGCTTCGAGCGGCACTTCCCGAAGCAGCTGTCCGGAGGCATGCAGCAGCGCACCGCGCTGGCCCGCGCACTGGCCAACCGGCCGCGCATGCTGCTGATGGACGAGCCCTTCGGCGCGCTGGACCACCAGACGCGCGAGCTGATGCAGGAGCTGCTGCTCGGCATCTGGGAGGCCGAGCGGACGACGGTGCTCTTCGTCACCCACGACATCGACGAGGCGGTCTTCATGGGCAGCCGGGTGATGGTGATGAGCGCCCGGCCGGGCCGCATCAAGCTCGACCGCACGGTGCCGCTGCCGCATCCGCGGCACTACTCGGTGAAGACCACGGCGCCCTTCGCCGAGCTGAAGGCCGAGCTGACCGAGGCGGTGCGGGTGGAAGTGAGGGCCTCGCAGGCGCTGGCGTGAGTCGGCCCGGGCCCTGGCGACGGTCGCGGGGCCGGGTCGCCGCCTGGGGATTCATCCTGGAGGATGAAGAATGGACGCTGTAAAAACGTGTTAGATACGCGGCTCCGCTATCCTGCGGGGATGCATGACGACGACACCGATCCCGCGCACCCAGCCACCATCACGCCCCCGCTGTACCAGGGCAAGGCCAACGACGGCCAGCCTTTGCCGCCCCGCGCCGGGCTGGTCTACCTGGCGGATCGCGGCACCTGGATGGTCGATCTCAATGCCGAGAAGCGGCGGGCCGAGGAGCATGAAGCCGAATTGCGCCGCTGCCTCGCTCCGGACTGGCCAGCGGAGCTGCCGCATGAAGTGAGCGGCGACGGGCCGTGGGTGGCCACGCTGTTCGACGGTGAACTGAACACCAGCTTTTCGCAAATCTACGTGGAGTCGCAGCTGGGTCCGGGCGAACCGTGCGCGGAGTACGGCATCCTGGAACACTTCGCCGGCCAGAGCAACGGACTCTGCGGCGGCGCCTTGACCGGCCGGCTGTGCCTGATGACGGCCAAGCACACCGGCCGTGTGCCGCTGGTGGCGGAGCTGCATTCCGCCGAGCCGCCGCTGGACGAGCAGTGGGAAGACGCGGTCGAGCTGTCGTTCCAGGTCGACCCGTGGCGCGTGGCCATCGTGCCCTTGCTGACCAACGAGTGTTTTCCGCTCCCACTGCCACGCGGCCATTACCGCCTGCGCTGCTGCGCGCGCGGCTTGATTGCCGAATGGGACACGCGGCCCCGCGAGGTCGAGGAGCGCTACCTGCTGCAGTTCTGGCGCAGCACCGGGCGCCGGCCGGACCAGGTCCTGCGGGTCGGATCGGCCCATGCCCGCCATCAGCACGGCGAGTACGGCGGCAAAGGCTGACTACTTCCGCGACGCGGCCAGCGCCTCCAGCCTGAACCGCTCGATCAGGCCTTCGGCCCGCATGTCGCGCAGCACGGCGGCCAGGCGTGGGGCGAGTGCGGCGTGGCGGCGGTGCAGGTAGGGGAAGAGGGCGATGCTGCCCATCGACAGCACCAGCCGTGGCGGCGGCATGTCGCGGAAGCGCTCGCGCGCGGCGGCGTCTGCCACGCTGTGGTTGGCCGAGCAATAGAAGTGCGTGCGGCCCATCGCCAGCATCAGCATGCCTTGCTCGTCGGTGACCAGCGCGCTCAGGTTCTCGGGGGCGATGTGCGGCTTGAGCAGGCGCTCGCAGATCGCGACGCCGCGCACGTAGGCCGCGCTCCAGGGGCGGGCGCCCAGGTCTTCGATCGCCTTCAGTTCGATCGTCTGGTCGAGCGTGTAGAGGCCGAAGACCACGTCGTACATCGATTCCTCGACGCGGACCAGCTCGGGGTGGGACAGCCCGTGCGCATGCACCCGGCCCACGTCGCCGTCGATCTCGCCGCGGTCCAGCATCTCGGTCATGCGCTGCAGCGGCAGCGCCTGCACTTCCATCGGCACGCCCAGGCGCCGGAAGGCCTCGGTGTAGATGCGTCGCACCCACTGGCCCTGGAAGTTGTCCGGGGGCTGGTGCGTGGCCATGACGAACCGTGCCGGAGCCTGCGCGCTGGCTGCGGTGCAGGTAGCGGCCGCGGCCAGCGCGAGCAGCAGTGGGGCCAGGAGCGCCGCGCCGGCCCGGTGCGGGTGCCGGAGTGCTTCACGCAGGCAGCGCCAGGGTCTGGAGACCCCGAGCAGTGGGGGCGGCTGACCGCTGGGGCCGCCCTGCGTCCGGGCCGGCAAGACGGAAAGAAGGGCAACGAAGGCGGGGCGCATGGTCTCCACCGCCTGTGGCGGCTGATGCTGCTGCCGCGATTCTGGCCGCTTCGGCGCTGGCGCGGGCAGCTCCGCGGGCCGCCGTGGCGCCGTGCCTGCGCATTTCCGTGACGTTTTCTGCCGGTGCCGGGATGTGCGGCAGCCGCACCGGCGCCGCGTTGTCGATGGGCGGAACTTCCGGCGCTCGATGCCGTTGCGCGCCTGTTCAGGTGGCGGCAGGTGTCGCCGCGGCCAGCACCCGGTTGCGCCCGAGCTGCTTGGCCGCCAGCAGCGCCTGGTCGGCTGCTTTCAGCAGCGTGGCGGCGGCATGGGGGCGGCCGGCGGAGTCGACCACGCCGGCCGAGAAGCTGAGCCCCTGCAGGGTCAGTCCGTCCAGCGCGAAGGCCCGGCGGCGCCAGCGCTGCAGCAGCTCTTCCAGCTTGCGCTGGGCGGCGTCGGCCCGGGTCTTGGGCATCAGCAGGCAGAACTCCTCGCCGCCATAGCGGCAGGCCACGTCGCTGTCGCGCAGGCTGCCGGCCAGCAACTCGCCGAAGGCGACCAGCAGCTGGTCGCCGACGTCATGGCCGAAGCGGTCGTTGACCGACTTGAAGTGGTCGAGGTCGATGATCGCGATCGACATCGGCTCCCGCTCGCGCCGCGCCAGCGCGACCATGGCGGGCAGGGTGGCGTCCAGGTGGCGGCGGTTGAAGAGGCCGGTCAGGGCGTCGCGCGTGGCCTGCTCGCGCAGCGCGTGCTGCAGCGCCTGCACCTCGTCGACCTTGCGCGCCAGCGCCGCGTTCGCCTCGGCCAGCGCGGCGCGGGCGCGTTCGGTGGCGCGGCGCTTGGCATCGTTCTCCTCCAGGCGCTGGCGCAGGCGCAGCAGCTCGGTCTGCAGCGCAGCGGCCTGGTAGCGTGCGCGGGAGGCGCGCTGCGCCTGCAGCAGGTGCAGGCGCTGCCAGGCGCGCAGCGCCGCCAGGGCGGCCGCCGGTTGGCCGGCCTGCTCGTGCAGCACCGAGACGCAGTGGAAGTACTGGCAGCGCACGCGCAGGCTGAGCCCGTCCACCGCGTCGTCGCGCGCCAGCGCGGCCGCGCCGTGCAGGGCATGCAGCGCCGCCGCGGGGTCGCCGCGGCCATGGGCCAGCAGCGCGCGCGCGATGGCGAGCTCGACGCGCTCGTCGGGCAGGCCGGCGCCGGGCGAATCGAGCGCCATGCGCACCAGGCGCTCGCCGAGCGCCAAGTCGCGGGCCGCCAGCGCGGCGATCGCCAGGGTTTCGAAATGCTTGGCATTGGCGCCACGCCCGCCGGGGTCGGGCGGCAGGGCCAGCACCTCGAGGATGTCCGGCAGCGCATCGGCGGCGCGGCCCATCTCGGTGAGGCAGATGATGCGGTTGATCCACAGCACGCTGCGCAGGAAGGGGTTGCGCATGTGCGCGGAACGCGCCAGGCCCTGGTCGACGTGGCGCAGCGCCTCCTCGAAATCGCCCAGCTGCAGCAGCTCGTTCGAGAGGTTGCAGTACAGCACCGCATCGATGCCGTGGCCGTGCGCGGGGCCGGTGTCGCGCAGCGCCTGGTACATGTAGGCGAAGGCCTGCTCCGAGTCGCCGATGACCGAGTAGCAGCCGGCGATGGTGTTCAGCAGCACGCCGCGCTGCTCGTGCTTCAGCACGCGCAGGCCCTCGTCGCGCAGCGGCAGCACGGCGTCGATGGCCTCCCGGTAGCGGCCGCCGCGCCACAGGGAGCGCGCGATGCCGGCCGAGGCCAGGATGTGGCCGGCCCGCCCCCCTAACGCATCGAAGACGCGTCGGGCTGCAGTCAGTTCGTCGGCCGCCTGCGCCAGTGTGCCGAAGTGCAGCCAGTGGAAGCCGCGCGCCAGGCGGGCCCAGGCTTCGGCCTCGCGGTCGCCGCTGGCGTGGGCGCGGGCCAGGGCGGCTTCGGCGCATTGCAGCGCTGCCGCGGCATCGGCATGCAGGCGCGTCCAGGCTTGGCGCGCGAGCCGGCGCGCGCCGTGGTCGATCGACCCGGCGCTGTCCTGTTCTGCGTGGGCCAGGGGGCTCAGCCAGCCCCCTCGGCCGTGCCGGCGCGGCTCACTGGATCAGGCGAACCTCGACGCGCCGGTTCTCGGCGGCGTCGGGCTGGCGCGGGTTCAGCAGTTCGTTGGGGCCGCGGCCCTCGGCGATGATGCGCGAGCCATCGACGCCCAGCCGCTTCAGGTGCGCCACGACGGAGGCGGCGCGCTCGCGGGAGAGCTTCATGTTGATGGCCATCGAGCCGACCGCGTCGGTGTGGCCGATGACCTGGTAGCGGTAGTCGCGCAGCGACTCGCTCTTCAGCGCCTCGGCCAGGCGGTCGACCTTCACGAGATCGCGTTGCAGGACCTCGGCCGAGCCGAAGTCGAAGCCCACCTGCATCGATGCGCTGGGCTTGGCGGCGCCGGCGGTGCCGGCCACCACTGCGAAGCCGCGGGTCCGCTCGCCTTGCGGGGCGCCCGCGGGAGCGGGCTTCAGGGCATCGACCAGTTCCTTGACCTCGGGCGTGCGCTGGCCGAAATCGGTGGCGGAAGCGGCACCGGCCAGGCCGAACGCGAGGACGAGGGCGAGCGTGGGGGCGAGGGAAAAAATGCGGCGGATCATCGAAACGGCTCCTGCAGGTGCGCCTGTCAGGCGCGAGGGCGCCGGCGCGGCACGTGCTGCCTTGCACGGCCTGCCGGTGACGGGGTCATTCAATGATGAAGTCGGCGCTGCGAATGGCGAGTGACTTAGGGCATTCCGCGCCGCCCGATGTGCAATCGGGCACGCCCAGCAGCGACAGCGGGCGCTTGGCGGCGAAGGCCGCGACCGCCTCCTGCAGCGACAGGCCTTCGGCCAGTGCCGGCGGGGTCTTCAGGCTGGCCGGCGTGACCACGGCCACCATGTAGCTGCGGCCGGTGGGGGCCTGGGCCACCAGGTCCCAGTGAGGGCGGCGCGGCAGCTTCAGCGGGTGGCCGGCGTGCAGCCGGTCGCTGCTGTCGGCGGAGTTCGGGAACACCAGCACCAGCTTGCCGTCGGCCCGGTCGTTGACGCCGAGGACCGTCAGCCGGCCGTCGCTGCCGGGTGTGATGTCCAGCGAAAAAGAATCGCCGATGCGGGCGCGCTCCGGCAGCACCTTCAGCTGCAGCGCGTTGCCGTTGGTGGACAGCCGGGCCAGGCCGTCGAGCACGCAGGGCCAGTCTGCCTGCTCGGCGCTGCACGTCAGGCCCGGCACCGGGGTCTGGGTGGTGGTGACCGGGATGGCCGATGCTGCGCCGTCGCCGACGATCGCCGCGGCCTGGGAAGCGGCGCCCTGCTGCCCCTGCGCGCCCGCAGCGGTGGCTCCGGCCGTGGTGGTGGCCGTGGTGGTGGCCGTGGTGGTGGTGCCGGTGGTGCCCATGCCTGGATCGCCGGGCTTCAGCCACTGCCAGGCAGCGACGGCCAGCACCAGCGCCACGACGCCGGCGGCAAGTGCTGCGGCCGGCCTGCGCGATGGCGCGGGCGGGGCCAGGGCCGGCGGCGCCGGCGGCTCGGGCCGCGGTGGCTGCGTCACGGACGGGCCGGGGCCGGTGGACGCGGTTTCCCAGGCCTGGGTGACGGTGTTGCCGCTGCTGGCGCTGTCCGAGCCGGCGCCGTGCAGCGTCAGCTCGCTGTTCGGGGGCGTGCCGATGACCTGCGTGGCCTCGTCATCCAGCGGCGCCGGAGCGCTTGCAACAGGCTGGCGCGGCGGCGGGCTGGTGGCGGCGCTGTCAGCAGGGGTGGCGGTCGTGGCCGGCGCGGTTGCCGGCGGCCGGGTCGGCAGCGTCAGGTCGGCGCCGGAGGCCAGGCGAGCCAGCGCGGCGCGCAGCTCGTTGCAGCTGCGGAAGCGCTTGTCCGGCAGCACCGCCATGCCATGGTCGATCAGGGCCAGGAAGGCCGGCGAGAAGCGGCCGGCGCCGAGCTGGGTTGCCGAGCGGAAGTCGACCCCGGCATGGCGGTCGATCGCCGGCATCGGCGATTCGCCGGTGACGGCGAAGTAGGCCACGCCGCACAGCGCGTACAGGTCGGTCCAGGGGCCTTGCGGCAGCGAGTCGGTGTACTGCTCGATCGGCGAGTAGCCGGGCTTGAAGATCAGCGAGGTCTGCGCGTCGTTGGCCTTGCGCGTGGCGCCGAAATCCAGCAGCACGGGCGTGCCGTCCGGCTGCAGGATGATGTTGTCGGGCGAGACGTCGCGGTGCACCAGGTTTTCGCCGGGCAGCGAGTGCAGGCCGTCCAGCGCGTCGAGCAGGCGGCTGAGCACGCGCACAGCCCAGGCCTCGGTCACGCGCGTGGGGTCGTCCTTGACCCACTGCTTGAGCGTGCCGCCCTCGTACAGCTTCATCGCCATGAAGGCGGTGCCGTTGGCCTGGAACACGCGGTACACCGCCACCAGCGAGCCGTCGCTGCGGGTGCGTTCGTTCAGCATCGACAGCAGCCGCGCCTCGCGCACGAAGCGGTTGCGGCCGGACTCGAACATCTCGGCCGCTTCCTCGGTGTTCAGCGGCGTCACCGTGTGGCCGTCGCGACGCGAGAAACCGCGCAGGAAGAATTCCTTCAGCGCGACGCGCCGGTCGAGCATCGGCTCGTAGGCCTCGTAGACGATGCCGAAGCCGCCGTAGCCCAGGACCCGGCGGATCTCGAATTCGCCGACGACGGTGCCGGGTGGCAGGGCGTCATCGAAGGTCATGGACCCACCGTTCAGCAGCGCAGCAGGCCGCCCGCGGCGGCCTGTCCCTGGGGGATGGAAGTGTTGTCATCGGCGGGCGAGGGCGACCAGCTCCTGGCGATCGTGCTGCTCGATGGTCCCGTTGCGCAGCCGCACCATGGTTTCATGGGCGATGTCGGCGTTGACGCCGGGGGCGATCCAGATGGTGCGGGTGATGGCGGCGTTGAGGTCCATGTTGAAGCCACGGGCCTCGATGCGGTAGGCCTCGAACGTGCCGGCCGGCACCTGCACCGTTTCCTTGGCGGCCACCTTCAGGTCGTACTGGAAGGTGTAGTGCAGGCCGCTGACGCGGGCCTGCTTGAAGGTGGTGCGCCACTTGTGGCCGACGACCAGCTCCGCCGGATAGAACTGGCGGGGCGTGCCCATGCTGCCGCGGGGATTGGCCGTCGTGTTGCCCATCAGGTCGGACGCGTATTCACCATTGTTGTACTCCACCCGGTCGGCATTCTCGTCCACCGCGGTCACGCGCAGCGTGAGGGGCTTCTCGCTGCGGTTGAACTGGTCGACGATGCGGAAACTGAACTGGTCGCCGACGCGGTAGTCGCGCCTGTGCGCCTGCCGGCCCTGGAAGTAGGGCGTGGGCTGCAGCTGCGCCAGCACCGCCAGCGGCGGCTGCGCGGCGACGATGCGGTGCACGTCGGCAGCCTCGGCCAGGCGCTGCACCTCGCGGCGCGCGGCCTCGGCTTCCCGGGCGCGGGCTTCGGCGGCCTGGCGTTCCTGCGCCTCGGCCTGGCGGCGCCTGGCTTCGGCCTCGGCCGCGCGCTGCTCGGCCACGCGCGCGGCTTCCTGCCGCTCGCGCTCGCGCTGGCGCGCCTCGGCCTCCTGCTTGCGGCGGGCGGCGGCTTCGTCAGCGGCGCGCTGGCGGGCCGCGGCCTCGGCGGCGGCCACGCGCTGGGCCTCGGCCTTCTCGGCGGCGATGCGCGCGGCTTCGGCCCGCTCGGCTTCCTTGCGCGCGGCCTCGCGCTCGGCGGCGACGCGCTGGGCCTCGCGTTCGGCTTCCTTGCGCGCGGCTTCGCGTTCCGCGGCGACGCGGGCGGCCTCGCGCTCGGCGGCTTCCAGCTGCTGCTTCAGCACGGCCTCGGCCTTCAGCCGCTCGGCCTCGGCCTGCGCCGCCTTGCGCTTGGCCTCCTCGCGGCGCGCGTCCTCGTTCTTGCGCAGTTCCTCTTCCAGCAGGCGGTTCAGGCGGGCCTGGGCCAGTTCGCTGGCGTTGCCGCTGGGGTAGGAGCGGATGAACTCGGTCAGGCGCTGCACGTCGTTGCTGTTGCGCACGCGGGCCCAGGCGGCCATCTCCTGCTCGAAGCGCTGTTCCAGCTCGGCCACCGACATCGTCCCCTTGCGCTGAGGGAACAGCACCACGTCCTGCTCGAGCGAGGTGCTCTCCCAGGGGATCTGCCGGCCTTCGGACTCCATGCGCACGTTCAGGCGCACCCGCTTGAAGGCGTCTTCCAGCGCGGTGTCCGGCTGCGCCAGTTCGCGCACCAGGTGCTTGGTGTAGAGGCCATTCGAGCCGCGCCCGTCGTAGGCCAGCTGCCCGGGCGCGGTCGCGTAGGCCAGCAGGCTGCCGGCAGGGGCGTCGAAGGGACTCAGGCCCTTGGCCGCGGGGCGGTAGGCGCCGACGAAGGGGTCCTCGCGGCACGCGTCGAGGATGACGAGGTAGTTGCGGCCCTTGGCCTCGCTCATGTAGCGCATCAGCTCGCCGACCTCGACGGTCTGCCTTTGCACGTCCGTCGCGCCGCGCACCCGGGCATCCACCGGCACCAGGTAGTTGCGCCAGTCCTGCTGCAGGCCGTGGCCGGCGTAGTAGAAGACCGCGAAGCGCACCTGCGGGTCCTTCAGCCGCTGGCCGAAGCGCTGGATGGCCTGCTGCAGGTCGCCGCGGCTGGCGTCGTAGCGGGCGTCGACCTGGAAGCCGGCCTTGGTCAGCAGGTCGGTGATCGCGCGGGCGTCGTTCTTCGGGTTCAGCAGCTCGTTGCCGGGATAACTCGCATTGCCGATGACCAGGGCGAGGCGCTCGCCGCCGGCGGAAAACGCGGTCAGCGGCAGCCCGGGGCTCAGCGCCAGCGCCGCGGCCACCGCCAACGTGGTGGCCCGCCGCAGCGCACGGGCCGCCGTGCGGGGCAGACGGCCGGACGCCCGTGGTGCGTGCGCCTGGCTCATCGCTGGCTGGCGGCCGACTTGGCCGGGCTGGACTTGAGGCTGCCACGCCGGGCGCCGGCGGTGCCGCTGTCGTAGTTGCAGACGCTGGACACCTCGGACAGCGTGCCGTTCGAGCAGGCCAGCGTGTGGCTGCCGGTGAACACGGCCGTGGAGTCGACCCAGGTGAACGTGGACCCGTGCGGGATGTCGACGGTGCCGGGATCTTTGGTGGGCGAGCAGGTGTACGGCTCACTGCCCCAGACCTTCACGCTGGCGGTACACGACTTCGGCGGCGGCAGGCCTTCGCAGGTGGGATCGCCGACGGTGAACAGCCCGCCATCCACGCACTGCAGGGACAGCTTGCCCTTGGTGTCGCCGGTGTCGTCGGTCAGCACGATGGTGGTGCCGGAGGCGGTGCTGGCTGGCACCGAGTCGGGCTGGCACTGGTTGTTGCCGACGGTCCAGGCGCTGCCGGCCAGCTTGCTGGAATCGCAGGGCGCCGCGGTGGCCGCATTGCAGGTTGGCGTGCCGCTGACCGTCAGGGTGCCGTTGCTGCAGCTGTACGTGATGCCGCCGATGGCGGGCGCGCTGGTGTCGGTCAGCGACAGCGATGCGCCCGAGGCGATGCCGGTCGGCGTGGCGTCGGACGAGCAGCTGTTGCTGCCCACCACCCAGCCCGGGCTGGGGGCGGCGCAGGCCTGGGGCTCCGTGGTGCGGCACACCGGGTCGCCGATGACCAGCAGCTGCCCGCTGCTGCAGCGCCACAGGATGCTGCCGGTGTCGCGGCCTTGCGTGTCCTTGGGCTCGGCGAAGTGGCCGTTCAGCACCGGCTCGGGCGGGGTGTCGGCCGCGCATTGCGCGCTGCCCACGCTCCAGGTGGCGGGCGGCGCCGCGCAGGTGCCCGGCGTCAGGCCGCACTGCGGCGACCCGACGATGCCGAGCGTGCCGTCGCTGCAGGCGTAGGCGATGCTGCCGGTCGCGGTGCCGATGGCGTCCTGCAGCGTCTGCTGCGTGCCGGAGTTCATCGTGGTGGGCGCCACGTCCGCCTGGCAGGTCTGGCCGCCCGCGCTCCAGCTGGCCGCCGGTGCGGCGCACGGGCTTCCGGCGGCGACCGTGCTGCAGCTGGGCGTGCCGCTGGTGCTCAGCGCGCCGTTGCTGCAGGCGTAGGTGATGTTGCCGGTGGTCGGGGAGGCGGAGTCGGTCAGCGTGAGCGTCGCGCCGTGGGCGACGCTGCCGGGTGCGTTGTCGGCCGTGCAGGCGCTGGTGCCGACGGTCCAGGAGGCCGACGGCGCGCTGCACGGCTGGTTCGCTGCCGCGCAGCTCGGCGTGCCGGTGGTGCTCAGCGTCCCGTTGCTGCAGGCATAAGTGATGCTGCCGGTGATCGGGGAGGCGGAGTCGGTCAGCGTCAGCGAGGCGCCGTGCGCCAGGCCGGTGGGCGCGGTGTCGGCCGTGCAGGCGTTGCTGCCCACGTTCCAGCCGGCGGCGGGGGCGCTGCAGGGCTGCTGCGTCGACTCGACGCAGGTGGGCGTTCCCACGGTGCTGAGGTTGCCGTTGATGCAGGCGAAGTCGGCCTGGCCGACGAGGGCGCCGGTGTCGTCGCTCAGGCGCAGCGTCTGGCCGTTCGCGATATAGCCGGGGGTGGTCGTCGGCGCGCACTGGTTGGCGCCGGCGGACCAGCGCCGCGGCGTCGTGCAGGCCGTCTGCGGCTTGGGCACCACCTGCGTGGCGCCGGTGCTGTCCAGGTAGACAGCCACCGTTTCCAGCACCAGGTCGTGGCCCTGCAGGTTGGGCCGGAAGAACAGGGTGATCGGATCGAAGGTGTCGGGCGGGAGGCCGGCCGCGACGATCGGGTTGCGCAAGGTCTGGCGCAGCTGGTTCAGCGCGGCGGTGACCGCGTTCGGGTTGGCCGCCACCATGGCCGGCGTGAGCTGGCGTGCGCCGGACTGACCGGCGGCCACGGCCACGTCGGAGGCCAGCTTGTCGGTCAGGCCCGTGATGTTGATCGTGATGAAGGCGCGCTTGCGCGGGGCCTGGGTGCTGAAGGAGTGGTGGCGTTGCTCGCCGTCGGCCGTGGTCAGCGTCAGCACGAACGGAGGGGTGAAGCGGGTGATGTTGACGCGGTAATAGCCCTGCGCATCGGTGGTGGCGCTGGCCGTGCGCCCGGTGGCGTCGACCAGGCGCACCGTGGCCCCGACGATGGCGGCGCCGTCGCCGGCCGTGCCGTCGGCACCCGCGGAATCGCCATCGGAGCCGCCTCCGCCCCCGCCCCAGAACGGATCGTCGCAGGCCAGGCTGTTGCCGGCGCTGTCGATGATCGGCGCGCAGGCGACGGGGTCGCCGCCGCCGCCTCCTCCGCCGCCGCCGCAGGACGCGAGCAGGGCCGCCGTCAGCAGTGCCAGTGCGGCGGCGAGCAACGGGCGCGACGAGCGCGTCGCGACAGGATGGCGAGACATGGGGCGTCCTTCCAGGCAGAGCTTTGGCACGCCCAAAATTCTAGGAGCCGTCCGCCTGCCCGGGCCGCTTGATCCAGGTGCCTAAAGTCAGGTGTTACGGGGTGCTGCCCGTCGCCTCGCCGGCCGGACCTTCCCAAGTCGTCGGAAAGCGCGCCCTCGGGGATCGGTTCAGATCAGCGCCCACGCACATCGACGGGCCTACTCGATGGTGGTGGAAGTGCAGAGACTGGAGCCGGCCGCCCCCGGCAACCGAGGTCCCGGCTCACATGCTGCGGCGGTACTGGCCGCCCACTTCGAACAGGGCGCTGGTGATCTGGCCCAGGCTGCAGCAGCGCACTGCGTCCATCAGCACGTCGAAGACGTTGGCGTTGGCGATCACCGCCTGCTTCAGCCGCTCCAGCATCGCCGGCGCCTCCGCGGCGTGGTCGGCGTGGAAGTCCGCCAGGCGCTTGAGCTGGCTCTGCTTTTCTTCGTCGGTCGAGCGGGCCAGCTCGATGTGGTCGGGCACCGGGTCGCCGTGCGGGTTGCGGAAGGTGTTGACGCCGATGATGGGGTATTCCCCGGTGTGCTTCAGCATCTCGTAGTGCATCGACTCTTCCTGGATCTTCGAGCGCTGGTAGCCGGTCTCCATCGCGCCCAGCACGCCGCCGCGCTCGGCGATCTTCTCGAACTCCGCCAGCACGGCTTCTTCCACCAGCTCGGTCAGCTCGTCGATGATGAAGGCGCCCTGGTTCGGGTTCTCGTTCTTCGCCAGGCCCCACTCGCGGTTGATGATGAGCTGGATCGCCATCGCGCGGCGCACGCTCTCTTCGGTGGGCGTGGTGATGGCCTCGTCGTAGGCGTTGGTGTGCAGCGAGTTGCAGTTGTCGTAGATCGCGATCAGCGCCTGCAGCGTGGTGCGGATGTCGTTGAAGGCGATCTCTTGCGCGTGAAGTGAGCGTCCCGACGTCTGTACGTGGTACTTCAGCTTCTGGCTGCGTTCGTTGGCGCCGTACCTCTCCTTCATCGCCACCGCCCAGATGCGGCGCGCCACGCGGCCGAGCACGGTGTACTCGGGGTCCATGCCGTTGGAGAAGAAGAAGGACAGGTTGGGTGCGAAGTCGTCGATGTGCATGCCGCGGGCAAGGTAGGCCTCGACGAAGGTGAAGCCGTTGCTGAGCGTGAAGGCCAGCTGGCTGATCGGGTTCGCGCCGGCCTCGGCGATGTGGTAGCCGGAGATGCTCACCGAGTAGAAGTTGCGCACCTGGTGGTGCACGAAGTACTCGGCGATGTCGCCCATCACCTTCAGTGAGAACTCCGTCGAGAAGATGCAGGTGTTCTGGCCCTGGTCCTCCTTCAGGATGTCGGCCTGCACCGTGCCGCGCACGTTGGCCTGCGCCCATTCGCGGATCTTCTGCGCCTCGGTGTCGGTGGGGTCGCGGCCGTTGTCGGCCTTGAACTTGGCCAGCTGCTGGTCGATCGCGGTGTTCATGAACATCGCCAGGATGGTCGGCGCCGGGCCGTTGATGGTCATGGACACCGAGGTGTTCGGGGCGCACAGGTCGAAGCCGTCGTACAGCACCTTCATGTCGTCCAGCGTCGCGATGCTGACGCCGGAGTTGCCGACCTTGCCGTAGATGTCCGGACGCGGGTCGGGGTCGTTGCCGTACAGCGTGACCGAGTCGAAGGCGGTGGACAGGCGCTTGGCCGGCATGCCTTCGCTGACCAGCTTGAAGCGGCGGTTGGTGCGGAAGGCGTCGCCTTCGCCGGCGAACATGCGGGTCGGGTCCTCGCCCTCGCGCTTGAAGGCGAAGGTGCCGGCGGTGTAGGGGTAGCTGCCGGGCACGTTGTCCAGCATCAGCCAGTGCAGCAGCTCGCCGTGGCACTCGTACTTCGGCAGCGCCACCTTGCGGATCTTGTTGCCCGACAGCGTGGTGTGGACCAGGGCGGTGCGGATCTCCTTGTCGCGGATCTTCACCACGTACTCGTCGCCGGCGTAGGCCTTCCGCATCTCCGGCCACATCGCCAGCAGCTTGCGGGCGGCGGGCTCGACGTGCGTTTCGCGCTCCGCGGCCAGCTTCCACAGCGGTGCCGGATCGCCGCCGGCCTCTTCCAGCATGCGCGCGCTTTCGTTCAGCTGCTGAAGCTCGCGGGCCAGCCGCGCCTGGCGGCGCGCGCGGGCCTTGTAGCCGCGCACCGTGTCGCTGATCTCGGCCAGGTAGCGCACCCGCGCGACCGGCACCACGGGGGTCTGGTGCGTGCTGTGGCGCGTGTCCACCACCGGCAGGCGGCCCTCCTTCAGCGGCAGCCCCAGCGCGCCCAGCCGCGGCTTCAGGGCCTGGTACAGCGCGGTGACGCCGTCGTCGTTGAAGCGGCTGGCCATGGTGCCGAACACCGGCATCTGGTCCGGCATCAGGTTGAACGCGGCCCTGTTGCGCTGGACCTGCTTGGCCACGTCGCGCAGTGCATCGGCCGCGCCCTTGCGGTCGAACTTGTTGATGGCGACGAACTCGGCGAAGTCCAGCATGTCGATCTTCTCGAGCTGGCTGGCGGCGCCGA
>CAMLJY010000091.1 GCA_946480465.1 uncultured Burkholderiales bacterium | reverse complement strand
GAGACCGGCGCTCTGCAGGACGTGGCCTATGGCTTTGCCAGCCGCTTCGAGGACGACAAGAGCGCGAGCAACCCGGAGGAGATCCTGGGCGCCGCCCACGCCGCCTGCTTCACGATGGCGTTCTCCTTCGCCTGCGACAAGGCCGGCTACGCCACCGAGCAGGTCGAGACGCAGGCCCACGTGCGCCTGGCCAAGCAGGGCGAAGGCTTCGCGATCGACCGCATCCAGCTGAAGCTGCAGGCCAAGGTGCCGGGGCTGGACGACGCGACCTTCCAGGAGATCGCCGAAGGTGCGAAGAAGAACTGCCCGGTGTCGAAGGCGCTGGGTGGCGTGCCGCAGATCGAGCTGGAGGCGACGCTCTGGGTTTGACGGGGCCCGGCCTGCCGCTGAAGGCGGGCCGGTGAACCGAGGGCTGCGATGATAGGCACCGCCCCGCCGCCCGCCATGTCCAGCCTGCCCGCTCCCCCCGCTTCTGAAGTGCCGTCCGAGGCGCCTTCCAGCGCCTCGCCGGCGGAGCTGGCGCTGCTGGCCTCGGTCTTCGTCGTCGCCGCCTGCGGCCTGGTCTACGAACTGGCAGCCGGCGCGCTCGCCAGCTACCTGCTGGGCGATTCGGTGCTGCAGTTCTCCACCGTCATCGGAAGTTATCTCTTCGCGATGGGCATCGGTTCCTGGCTGTCGCGCTTCATCGAGCGCCAGCTGGTGGCGCAGTTCCTGCGCATCGAGCTGCTGGTGGGCCTGGTCGGCGGGCTGATGCCGGCGGCGCTGTTCGCCGCGCACAGCCTGCTGCCGGCGGGCCACGCGCTGCCGTTCCGGCTGCTGCTGTACGGGCTGGTGCTGGTGGTGGGCACGCTGGTGGGGTTGGAGATCCCGCTGGTGATGCGCATCCTGAAGCGCCATTTCCAGCAGCGTTATGCGCTGAAGGAGCTGGTGTCGCAGGTGCTGACCTTCGACTACCTGGGCGCGCTGGCGGTGTCGGTGGCCTTTCCGCTGCTGCTGGTGCCACACCTGGGGCTGGTGCGCACGGGCGTGTTCTTCGGCCTCCTGAATGCGGCCGTGGCCGCCTGGGCGCTGTGGCTCTTCCGCGCCGAGCTGCGCGCGCTGGCCTCGCACGTGGCGGCCTGCGTGCTGGTGATCGGCACGCTGGCCGCCGCCATGGCCGGGGCCGACGGGCTGACCACCTGGGCCGAGGACCGCTTCTACGGCGACCGCGTGGTGCTGCGCGAGTCCAGTGCCTATCAGCGCATCGTGGTCACGTCCGGCAAGGCCGGCGTGCGGCTCTTCCTGAACGGCAACCTGCAGTTCCACTCGCGTGACGAGTACCGCTACCACGAGGCCCTGGTGCACCCCGCGATGGCCGCGCACGGCGCGCCCAAGCGCGTGCTGGTGCTGGGCGGCGGCGACGGCATGGCGGTGCGCGAGGTGCTGAAGCACCCCGCGGTCGAACGCGTCACGCTGGTGGAGCTGGACCCGCACATGACCACGCTGTTCGCCGCCACGCCGATGCTGCGCAAGCTCAACGGCGACGCGCTGCGCTCGCCGAAGCTGCGCATCGTCAACGCCGATGCCTTCGGCTGGCTGGAGGCCAGCGACGAGAGCTTCGACGTCATCGTCGTCGACTTCCCCGACCCCACCAACTTCTCGATCGGCAAGCTCTACACGCTCAGCTTCTACCAGCGGCTGGACCAGCGGCTGGCGGCGGGCGGCTACATGGTGGTGCAGACCTCGTCCCCGCTGATCGCGCGCAAGAGCTTCTGGACCGTGGCCGCGACGATCGAAGCCGCCGGGCTCGCCACCACGCCGTACCACGTGCACGTGCCCAGCTTCGGCGAGTGGGGCTTCATCCTCGCCGGGCGGCGGCCGTGGACGCCGCCGAAGGTGCTGCCGGCCGGCCTGCGCTTCCTGACGCCGCAGTCCTGGCCCGCGCTGCTGGACTTTCCGCCGGACATGGCGCGCGTGCCGGCGGAGCCGAACCGGCTCTCCAACCAGGTGCTGGTGCACACCTTCGAGGCCGAATGGGGCAAGGTGCACGAATAGGCCGGCGCGGCGTGCTGGCCGCCGGCGCGGCCACGCTGCTGACGTCCAATATGAGCGGCTGCCACCGAGGCGAGGCGGTGTCCGACGCCGTGGCCGAAGCCCGCTGGATCGGCGCCGGCGCCGAGCGCGGCCACCGCCTGCGCGGCGGGCGCGGCAGCGCGTTGCCCGCGCCCGCCGTGCAGCGCCGCGCCGACGTGCTGGTGATCGGCGCCGGCATCGCCGGCCTGGCCGCGGCGCGCGCGCTGCAGCGCGGCGGCATCCAGGACATCGCGGTGCTCGAGCTGGAAGACGCGCCCGGCGGCAACAGCCGCGGCCATGCACTGGGCGGGCTGCGCTGCCCGCTGGGCGCGCACTACCTGCCGGTGCCGGCCGAGCCGGCGCGCGAGGTGCTGGAGTGGCTGCACGAGATCGGCCTGATGCAGCGCCGCGCCGGCCGCAGCGTGCCCGACGAGCGGCACCTGTGCCACAGCCCGCAGGAGCGTCTCTTCATCGACGGTGCGTGGCACGAGGGGCTGCTGCCTCCGGCCGATCGCCGGTCCGCCACGCAGCGCCAGTACCAGGCCTTCGCGCGCGAGGTGGCCGCCGCGCAGCGTCTGGGCTTCGCGATCCCGACGGGCCGCGCGCGCTGGACCTCGGACCATGCCGCGCTGGACGCGCAGCCCTTTGCCGTCTGGCTCGACCAGCGCGGCCTGAACGACCCGCGGCTGCGCTGGTACCTGGACTACGCCTGCCGCGACGACTATGGCGCCGGCTGCGAGACGGTCTCCGCCTGGGCCGGCCTGCATTACTTCGCCAGCCGCCACGGCTTCCACGCACCGGGCGACGAGGCCGGCGAGCGCGACGCCGTCTTCACCTGGCCCGAAGGCAATGCCTGGCTCGCCGAGCGCCTGGCCGCGCCGCTGCGCGAGCGCCTGCAGGTCGGCCGCACGGTGCTGCGGGTGCATGAATCGCGGCACGGCGTGCAGGCGCTGGCCATCGACGAAGCCAGCGGCCGCGCCGAGGCCTGGACCGCGCAGGCGGCGGTGCTGTGCGTGCCGCTGTTCGTCGCGGCGCGGGTGCTGGCGGCGCCGCCGGCCGCGCTGGCCGAGGTGCTGGCGCTGCAGCACCGCGCCCCCTGGCTGGTGGCCAACCTGCGCCTGGGCGAGCCGCTGCTCGACCGCCGCCTCGGCGCGCCGCCGGCCTGGGACAACGTGGCCTATGGCAGCACGACGCTGGGCTACGTCGATGCCGGCCACCAGCGGCTGGACCCGCGGCCGGCGTCGACCGTCATCACCGCCTACCGCGCCCTAACGCCGGACCAGCGCGGCACACTGCTGTCCGGCAGCGCTTCGCTGTGGGGCCGGCGCATGGTCGACGAACTGTTGCCGCTGCACCCCGACCTGCCGGCCAAGCTGCAGCAGGTGGTGCTGATGCGCTACGGCCACGCGATGAGCGTGCCCGTGCCCGGCCTGCGCGGGTCCGCCGCGCTGGCGGCCTTGGCGCGGCCCGCGGCCGGGCGACTGGCCTTCGCGCATGCCGACCTGGCCGGCTACTCGGTGTTCGAGGAAGCCTTCACCTCGGGTGACGAAGCCGGCACGGCGCTGGCGCTGCGCCTGCGGGCGGGCTGAAGCCGCTGCCGGCGCATCACCCTGGGCTCGTCCCGGATGCGCGCGCTGCAGTAGCCTGCGCGCCCCTCCTCAGCACAAAGACACCGCCACCATGCGATACCGCCGATTGGGGCCTTCCGGCCTGCGCGTGAGCGAGCTTTCGCTCGGCTCCTGGGTGACCTACCACAACCAGGTCGACGTCAACGCCGCGGTCGAGATGCTGGCCGCCGCGCTGGACGCCGGCGTCAACTTCTTCGACAACGCCGAAGCCTACGCCGGCGGCCGCAGCGAAAGCGTGATGGGCGAGGCCTTCAGGCGCCTGGGCACGCCGCGCTTGAACTACGTCGTCTCCACCAAGTTCTTCTGGGGCCTGGACCGCCAGGGGGAGGCGGTGAACCGCAAGGACACGCTGAACCGCAAGTACCTGATGCAGGCGATCGACGGTTCACTCCAGCGCTTCGGCCTCGACTTCGTCGACCTGGTCTACTGCCACCGTCCCGACCCGCACACGCCGATCGAGGAAACCGTGTGGGCGATGAGCGACATGATCCGCCAGGGCAAGGCGCTCTACTGGGGCACCAGCGAGTGGTCGGCCGAGGACATCCGCGCCGCCTGGGACATCGCCGACCGGCACCACCTGCACAAGCCCATCGTCGAGCAGCCGCAGTACCACCTGTTCCACCGCCGCAAGGTCGAGGACGAGTTCGCGCCGCTGTACGAGGACATCGGCCTCGGCCTCACGACCTGGAGCCCCTTGGCCTCGGGCCTGCTCACCGGCAAGTACCGCGGCGGCATCCCGGCCGGCACCCGCGGCGCGATGGAGACCATGGCCTTCCTGCGCGAGCACCTGACGGACCAGGCGAAGAACGAGGCCGTGGCGCAGCTGGCGCCGATCGCGGCCGAGTTGGGCGCCACACTGGCGCAGCTGGCGATCGCCTGGTGCACGAAGAACCCGCGCGTGTCCACGGTGATCACCGGCGCGTCGAAGCCGGGCCAGCTGCAGGACAACCTGGGCGCGCTGGCGGTGGCCGATCAGTTGACGCCGGAGGTGATGGCGCGCATCGACGCGGTCACGACGCCGCTGGTCGCCGGTTGATCGTGGGGTCACGCGGCGCGCTCCGCGGCGTGATCGCAGGTCGGCTGCGGGTTGATGGCGGGGTTGGCGCAACCTGATCACCCGCACTGATCACCGGCCGATCTGCGCGGCCGTCCAACATTCCTCCGCCCCGGTCAGGCCGCCAGGTTCACGCGGCGCCAGCGCGCGGCGCTGCCCAGTCCGGCGCGCTGCAGCGCGGCGTTCAGGTGGCTCAGGTGCGCGTAGCCGGCGTCGGCCGCCACCTGGGCCAGCGGCAGGCGCTCGTCGGCCAGCAGCGCGCGAGCCCTGGCCAGGCGTCGCTGCATCACCCACGCGTGTGGGCTCTGGCCGAAGCTCTGCTTGAACATGCGCACGAAGTGGAAGGGCGACAGGCAGGCGGCGGCGGCCAAGTCGTCCAGGCTCGGTGAGCCATCGGGCGCGGACTCGATGGCCTCCAGCACGCGCCGGCGCGCGGCGGGGGACAGGCCGCCACGCCACGTCGCGGCATCCGCCGGCATGCGCAGGCCGCCGTGGGCCTGCAGCAGGCGCGCCTGCAACTGCAGGCTCAGCTCCTGCAGCGCCAGCGTGGCGTCGGTCTCGGTCCAGTCCAGCGCCACCACGCGGCGGCCGAGGCCCGACAGCACCTCGTCCTCGAACCAGATGCGATCCTGCAGGTGCGCCAGGCGAGGGTCGCGGTCGAACCACTGCTCGGCGGCCAGGGCCAGCGGCAAGGTGGGCAGGTACAGGTGCAGCAGCTGCAGCGAGCCGTTCACTTCCCAGCGCGACTGGTGGCCCGCCGGCATGCAGCACAGGCTGTCCGGCGCGCCGCGGGCCGAGGGCAGGTCGAGGTTGCGCACCTCGTGCCCGCCTTGCAGGTACAGCGACAGCGTGTGGTGGCCGATCTGCTCGTAGGTGGTCTCGGTGTCCGCGTTGCGCCACTGCACCAGCCAGGCGCCGTCGCGGCCCACGGCGGCCGCGCGCAAGGGCGTGGCGCGCGAGCGCAGCAGCTCGCGGCTGACGTCGAAGGTGCTGAGCGGGGCGTCTGGCGGAGGCATCGGCGCCGAGCTTACGCGCGGGCGCGCCGGTGTGCGCGCGGCGCGGCGCGTCGGCCGTTGAAAACCGCAAGTTCCTGCCACGGCCGCGCCGCGCGCGCCCGCAGACTGCCGGCATGACGAGTACCGCCGGCCTCTACCTCGCCACCGTGCTGATCTGGGGCACCACCTGGATCGCGCTGAAGCTGCAGCTGGGGGTGGTGCCTATCGCCTGGTCCATCGCCTGGCGCTTTGCGCTGGCCGGCCTGGTGCTGCTGGCGTGGCTGGCCTGGCGCGGCCAGTTGAAGCGCCCGCCGCGCGCCGCCGTGCCGCTGCTGCTGGCGCAGGGCCTGTGCCTGTTCTGCCTGAACTTCCTGTGCTTCCTGCACGCCAGCCAGTGGATCGCCAGCGGCCTGGTGGCGGTGTGCTTTTCGACCGCGCCGCTGTGGAACGCATTGAATGCTCGGCTGCTGCTGGGCCAGCCGTTGAAGCCGCGGGTGATGCTGGGCGCGGCCTTCGGCCTGGCGGGCCTGGCGCTGCTGTTCGGCACCGAGCTGTTCGCCGACCTGGCGCGGCAGGAGGTGCTGTGGGGCCTGGCGCTGGCGATGGCCGGCACCTGCTGCTTCTCGCTCGGCAACCTGCTGTCCGGCGCCCTGCAGCGGCAGGGGCTGACGCCGCTGCAGACCAACGCGTGGGCGATGCTGATCGGCACGGCGGCGGTGTCGGTCTACGCGCTGGCCCGCGGCGATGCGCCTTCCTTCGACCTGTCGCCGACCTACGTCGGGGCCTGGCTCTACCTGGCGATTCCCGGCTCGGTGATCGGCTTCACTGCCTACCTGACGCTGGTGGGCAGGCTGGGGGCCGACCGCGCCGCGTACTGCACGGTGCTGTTCCCCGTGGTGGCGCTGAACGTGTCGGCGCTGGTCGAGGGCTACCGATGGACCGCCAGCGGCTTGCTGGGCCTGGCTCTGGTGGCCGTGGGCAACGTGGTGGTGTTCTGGCGCGGGACGCTCTTCGCGCGCAGGCCGGTGGACGCTCCGATCATGCGCTAGGTTCGGTGCTGCCGGCGTCCAGGGCGGCCAGTTGCTCCGGCGTGCCCACGTTGTGCCACTCGCCTTCGAGCATCACCCCACCCAGCCGCCCGGCGGCCGCGGCGGCGAACAGGAACTGGTTCATCTTCGCTTTCGTTCCCGGCACGACTCCGTTCACGAGCCGCCGCCGCACCAGCGCGATATTGGCGTAAGTGAGCGGCCTGGCGCCATCGCGCTGCACGCGGTCGCCCACCAGGGCGAAGTCACCCGCGGTGTTGAAGTCGGGGTTCGGCAGCAGCCAGATCCAGGCATCGTCGCTGCTCGCTGCGAAGCGTGCGGCCAGGGCCGGGTCGAAGCGGAAGCCCGGCACCACGATGTCGCCCGACACCACCCAGAAGCACTCGCCGAGCAGCGGGAGCGCCTTGGCGATGCCGCCGGCCGTCTCCAGCGCGCCGCCGTGGTCGCGGCCTTCCAGCGAGTAATTGATGCGCAGCCCGAAGCGGCTGCCGTCGCCCAAGGTGGCGGGGAACTGTTCCTCCAGCCACGCGGTGTTGACCACCACCTCGCGCACGCCATCGCGCGCCAGCGCGTCCAGGTGCCATTCGATCATCGGCCGGCCGCGCACCGGCAGCAGCGGCTTCGGCGTGGTGTCGGTCAGCGGCCGCATGCGCTCGCCGCGGCCGGCGGCGAAGACGATGGCCTTCAGGTTCTCGTTCGAGGTCATGCGGAGCCGCGCTGCAGGCGGTGTCGTTCAACGGAGGAGGGCGCGAAGGCGGCTTCCAGCGTCGCCAGCAGCCGTTCGGCGCGCGTGGAGTTGTCGGCGCCGAAGTTGCACACGTAGACGTCCAGGGTCACCGCGCCCAGCTCGGGCCAGGTGTGCACCGCCAGGTGCGATTCGGCCAGCAGCACGACGCCCGTCACCCCCTGGCCGCCGTCGCCGAAGCGGTGGAACAGCTCGCCCACCGGTGTCAGGCCCGCGCCCGCCGCGGCCGCGATGCACAACGCCCGCAGCGCTCCGGTGTCGGTCATCACCGTCAGGGCGGGATCGCAGCCCCGCAGGTCGGCGGTGAGGTGCAGGCCGTGCATGGATCAGCGCCCGTGCGCCCGAGCGAAAGGCGCGCCGCCGCTCCGCAAGCGTGAACGAAGTGGGCTGGGGGCAGACATCCTCTGCATTATCGAGCCGCTAAAATCCGCGTTTCCCCCAGGTCCCACCCCCTCCACCAGCGCCGCGGCGGCCCCTCGGCGCCCACGCGCATGTCCTCGACCCTCACCCAAGACACTTCTTTGATGGCCAACGCGATCCGTGCGCTGGCCATGGACGCCGTCCAGCAGGCCAATTCCGGCCACCCGGGCGCACCGATGGGCATGGCCGAGATCGCGGTCGCGTTGTGGGGCCGGCACCTGAAGCACAACCCGGCCAACCCGCAGTGGCCCGACCGCGACCGCTTCGTGCTGTCGAACGGCCACGGCTCGATGCTGATCTACGCGCTGCTGCACCTGACCGGCTACGACCTGGCGCTCAGCGAACTGCGCAATTTCCGCCAGCTGCACAGCAAGACCCCCGGCCACCCCGAAGTGGGCGTCACCCCGGGCGTCGAGACCACCACCGGCCCGCTGGGCCAGGGCATCACCAACGCGGTCGGCATGGCGCTGGCCGAGAAGCTGCTGGCGGCTGAATTCAACCGCCCCGGCCACACGGTGGTCGACCACCACACCTACGCCTTCATGGGCGACGGCTGCCTGATGGAAGGCATCAGCCACGAGGCCTGCGCGCTGGCCGGCGCCTGGAAGCTGAACAAGCTGATCGCCATCTACGACGACAACGGCATCTCCATCGACGGCCAGGTCGCGCCCTGGTACGTCGACGATGCCGGCAAGCGCTTCGAGGCCTACGGCTGGAACGTCATCGGCCCGGTCGACGGCCATGACGTGTACGCGGTGGACCGCGCGATCGACAAGGCCAAGCGCTCGTCGACCAAGCCGACGCTGATCATCGCGAAGACCACCATCGGCAAGGGTTCGCCGAACCGCGCCGGCAGCGCCAAGGCCCATGGCGAGCCACTGGGGCCGGAGGAGTGCAAGCTGACGCGCGACGCGCTGTGCTGGACGCACGAGCCCTTCGTGCTGCCCGAAGCCGCCTACGAGCTGTGGGACGCCAAGGCGGCCGGCGAAGAGTCGGAGGCGGCGTGGCAGGCCCGCTTCGCGTCGTACAAGGCGGCGCATCCCGAACTGGCGGCCGAATTCGTGCGCCGCATCGCGGGCGAATTGCCGGCCAACTTCGCGCAGACGGTGGTCGATGCCGCCATCGCCGCGCACACCCAGGCGCAGACCGTGGCCAGCCGCAAGGCCAGCCAGCTGGCGCTGGAAGCTTTCACCAAGGCGCTACCCGAGATGCTGGGCGGCTCGGCCGACCTGACCGGCTCGAACCTGACCAACACCAGCTCCACGCCGCCGCTGCGCTTCGACAGGGACGGCGCGCCCAGCACCGACGCCAACGGCCGCCTCGGCCGCCACGTCAACTACGGCGTGCGCGAGTTCGGCATGGCCGCCATCATGAACGGCGTGGCGCTGCACGGCGGCTACATCCCCTACGGCGGCACCTTCCTCACCTTCAGCGACTACAGCCGCAACGCCATCCGCATGGCCGCGCTGATGAAGACGCGGGTGATCCACGTCTTCACGCACGACTCCATCGGCCTGGGCGAAGACGGCCCGACGCACCAGAGCGTCGAGCATGCGGCGGCGCTGCGCCTGATTCCTAACCTGGATGTGTGGCGGCCGGCGGACACGGCCGAAACCGTGGTGGCCTGGGGCTGTGCGCTGCAGACCACCACGCGCCCCAGCGCGCTGCTGCTGTCGCGCCAGAACCTGCCCTATGCGCCCAAGGCCGGGCTGGACGACATCGCCCGCGGTGCCTACGTGCTGGCCGAGCCGGCCGAGGTCGGCCTGAAGAAGAAGGCCAAGGCCGTCATCATCGCCACCGGCTCCGAGGTGCAGCTGGCGCTGCATGCCCAGGCCCAGCTGGCCCAGGCCGGCATCCCGGTGCGCGTGGTCTCGATGCCCTCGAACACCGTGTTCGACCGCCAGAGCGTCGCCTACAAGCGCAGCGTGCTGCCCGACGGCGTGCCGCGCGTGGCGGTCGAGGCCGGCGTCACCGATGGCTGGTGGAAGTACGGCTGCGCCGCGGTCGTCGGCATCGACACCTATGGCGAAAGCGCGCCGGCGGCGGCGCTTTTCAAGCACTTCCATTTGACGGCCGACAACCTCGCGGCGACGGTGCGGAAAGTACTCTCTCGGTAACCCGTTCAGTTGCGGCCCCGGCCACAATTCCGCCTCACCCCCAGGAGATAGACATGACCTTGAAGATCGGCATCAACGGCTTCGGCCGCATCGGCCGCATGGTGTTCCGCGCCGCGGTGCAGAACTTTTCGGACATCGAAGTGGTCGGCATCAACGACCTGCTCGAGCCCGACTACCTGGCCTACATGCTGAAGTACGACAGCGTGCACGGCCGCTTCAAGGGTGACGTGGCGGTCGACGGCAACACGCTGATCGTCAACGGCAAGAAGATCCGCCTGACGGCCGTGAAGGACCCCGCCGAGCTGAAGTGGGGCGAAGTCGGTGCGGAGGTGGTGGTCGAGTCGACCGGCCTCTTCCTCACCAAGGAAACCGCGCAGAAGCACATCGACGCCGGCGCCAAGAAGGTCATCATGAGCGCCCCGTCGAAGGACGACACGCCGATGTTCGTCTACGGCGTCAACGACAAGAGCTACGCCGGCCAGGCCATCATCTCGAACGCCTCGTGCACGACGAACTGCCTGGCTCCGGTGGCCAAGGTGCTGAACGACAGCTTCGGCATCAAGCGCGGCCTGATGACCACGGTGCACGCCGCCACCGCCACGCAGAAGACGGTGGACGGCCCCAGCAACAAGGACTGGCGCGGCGGCCGCGGCATCCTCGAGAACATCATCCCCAGCTCCACCGGTGCCGCCAAGGCCGTGGGCGTGGTGATCCCCGAGCTGAACAAGAAGCTGACCGGCATGGCCTTCCGCGTGCCGACCTCCGACGTGTCGGTGGTCGACCTGACCGTGGAGCTGAACAAGGAAGCCAGCTACGAGGACATCTGCAACGCGATGAAGGCCGCGAGCCAGGGCGCGATGAAGGGCGTGCTGGCCTACACCGAAGACAAGGTCGTGGCCACCGACTTCCGCGGCGAGCCCTGCACCTCGGTGTTCGATGCCGAGGCCGGCATCGCGCTGGACAAGACCTTCGTCAAGGTCGTGGCCTGGTACGACAACGAGTGGGGCTACTCGAACAAGGTGCTGGAGATGGCGCGCGTCATCGCGCGCTGATGAGCCACGGATGCCCCGCGGATGGGCCCGTGGAGGGCGTGTTGATGGTGCGCTGAAGGTGCGCTGAAGGTGCGCTGAAGGCGCGCTGAACTCGCTCTGGTGGTGGCCGCATCTGATCCGATGCCTGATGCAGCGGCCCTGGCGCGCACGCCGTGGCTTGCACCACCGAAGGGTGGCGGTGGACCGCTGATCAGGTCCGCGCCACCCTTTCTCATCGGGCCCCGTGGGGTGGTCGACCGATGGGCGGGGAGCGGTCGCCGGCTCGTCCAGGCTGAAACCCGGCACATCCGCCACCCGAGGGAAGGCGGCTGCGGCCGATGAGGCCGCCGGGCGCCGCCGTGTCTGCAAGGTGCTCGGCCGGTAACAGGTCCTTTGCATTCGCGCGCTAGCATGGCCCGGGCGGCCGGGGGGGCGCCCGAACTTATTGAGCGAGACGCCGAATGAGCTCTTCCGCCCTGTCCCGATTCCTGTCGACCGCTGCCTTGGCGATGTGTGCCGCCTGGGCGCCCGGGACGGAGGCCGAACCCGGCCCGCGGCTGCCCGGCCGCGCCGTCCAGCCGAGCACGGACCTGTCGAACGCGCGCGTCATCGTCAAGTACCGTGCCGACAGCGCGATGATGCGGGTGCTGTCCGCCCGCTCCACCAGCACCGCCGGCATGCAGCCGCTGCATGCGGCCACCTTGTCGCAGCGCCTGTCGCTGCCGCTGGCCGATGGCCGGGTGCTCGGCAGCCGCATGCAGTCGCTGCAGGGCGTCGGCCTGTCCTCGGCGCAGCTGGCCGAGCGCCTGGCAGCGCTGCCGGACGTCGAATGGGCCACACCGGACGAGCGCCGCGGCATTGCCGCGGTGCCGAACGATCCCTACTTCGGCGCCGGCCAGACCAGCATCACCCCCGCCGCGGGCCAGTGGTACCTGCGAGCGCCCAGCGCGGCGCTGCCGTCGGCGATCAACGCCGTCGGCGCCTGGGACATCACGACCGGTTCGCCCGCGGTGACCGTCGCCGTGCTCGACACCGGCGTCCGGCTGGACCATCCGGACCTGGCCGGCAAGCTGCACCCGGGCTACGACTTCGTCGAAGGCGCGCGCTACTCGAACGACGGCAACGACCGCGACGCCGACCCCAGCGACCCCGGCGACTGGACCACCGCCGGCTACTGCGAGGCCGGTGAACCCGCCACCCTCAGCAGCTGGCACGGCACGCAGGTGGCCGGCCTGATCGGCGCGGCAACCAACAACAGCCTCGGCATCGCCGGCAGCGGCTGGGACGTGAAGGTGCTGCCGGTGCGCGTGCTCGGCCGCTGCGGCGGCGACGACAGCGACATCATCGCCGGCATGCGCTGGGCCGCCGGCCTGTCGGCCCATCCCTACGTCAACCCGAATCCGGCGCGGGTGATCAACATGAGCCTGGGTTCCCCGGGCAACTGCTCGCCGGCGTACCGGGACGTGATCGCCGAGTTGAACGCGGCCGGTGTCTCGGTCGTTGTTGCCGGGGGCAACGCCACCGGACTGGCGGTCGCTGCGCCCGCGAATTGCCCCGGCGCGATCGCCGTGGCCGGCATCCGCCACCTCGGCAGCAAGGTGGGCTATTCGAACGTCGGCCCGCAAATGGCGATCGCCGCGCCGGCCGGCAACTGCGTCAACGACTTCGCGCCGTGCCTGTACCCGCTGATGACCACCACCAACAGCGGCAGCACCGCGCCCGCGGCCAACACCTACAGCGACGGCAGCAACTACTCGGTGGGCACGAGCTTCGCGGCACCGCTGGTGGCCGGCACGGCGGCGTTGATGCTCTCGGTCGACCCGACGCTGACGCCGGCCACGGTGCGCCAGGTGCTGCAAGCCACCGCGCGGCCTTTCCCGGCCAGCGGCGCCGATGCCGCGGTCAGCGCCTGCCGCGCGCCGAGCGCAGCCGAGCAGCTGGAGTGTTATTGCACCACCAGCACCTGCGGCGCCGGCATGCTCGATGCCGCGGCGGCGGTGGCCCAGGTGCGTGCGGCGCTGGGGCCGGTGCCGGTCGCGGCGATCAGCGCGACGCCTGCGGTGCCGGTCGCCGGTGCGGCGGTGACGCTCACTTCCGGAGGCAGCACCGCCCCGACAGGCCGCAGCATCACCGGCTACCGCTGGAGCCTCGACGCGGGCAGCACGATCGCCACCTTCAGCGGCGCCACCGATGGCCCGACCGCCACGCTGCTGACCAGCGGCGCCGGCAGCGTCGCGGTGCAGCTCACGGTGACGGACAGCACCGGCGCCAGCGCCAGCGCGAGCACGACGCTGACGATCAGCGCGGCGCCGGTCACCGTGACGGGCGGGGACGGCGGCGGTGGTGGCGGCGGTGCGCTGGGGTGGGGCTGGTCGCTCGGCCTGGCAGCCGCGTGGCTGCTGCTGGGGCACCGGCAGCGGTCCTTGCCGCGGAACTGAGGGCGGCCGGGCCCGCCGCGGGGCTGAACAGCGCTCGGTCGGACGCTCGGTGGTGCGGGCCGTGATCGGCCCGGTGATCGGTCTGTCGGGTCCGCCCATCCAGTCGCCCCGTCCGGCCGCCCCTTCTGGTCGCCCTTCTGGTCGCCCCTTCTGGTCGCCCATGATGGGCCGGCATCGGGCGTTCCAGCCCCCCCCGTCAGAGCCCGCTGGCGGCCGAACCGGGCGCGGCGCCGCGCGCGGCGGGACTGGCCGTGGCCGATGCCGGCGCATTGCCGGCACCAGCGGCCGTGCCGCTGCCGGACGTGCCCGAGCGCGGCCGCGAGGCGGCGGGCCGGGCCGCGCTGCCCAGCGCCGCCGGCACCGCGGCCGGCGAGGCGGCCGTCGCTGAGGTCGCCGCGGTGATCGGGCGGGCCGGCGGTGCCGACGCCGCGTCCGCCGTGCAAGCGACGAAGCCGGTGACGGTCGGCGTCAGCTTCAGCGCGCGCAGGCCCTGCGACTGGCCGGGCTCCACCGCGGCCAGCCGCAGCATCAGTTGTGCCTGCGGCGGCACCAGCGTCAGCACGCGGGCGGTGCGCAGGCCCCGCTGCGCCAGCCGGGCCAGTGTCGCCTCGGCCTCGTCCTTGTCGTCGAAGCGGCCCACCTCGATGCCGGGCTGCAGCTCGGCATGGCGCACGGGCTGGGCCTCGATGCGGCGGCGCTTCAGCTCCTCGAGCTTGCGCTGCAGGGTCTCGTCGTCCTCGTAGCGTCCCATGTAGATCAGGAACACGCCCTTGCGCTCGGTGGCCGTCGTCGACCAACTGCCGGCGCGGATGCCGGCGGCGAGCAGGGACTTCTCGGCCAGCGGCAGCGCGGCGGCCGGGAACGGGCCCGCTTCCAGGCACACCGGGGCGGCGCCCGCCGCGACCGCCATCACCGGCGACGACGCCGCCGTGACCGGCGATGCCGCCGCGGCCGGGGCGCTGGCGCCGGGCGCGGGCAGCAGCTTCACCAGCTCCGGATTGACCTGGCGCTGCAGGCGCTCCGGCTCGCGGTCGGCATGGGGCCGGCGGCCCAGCGGGCCGTCCAGCATGCCGAGGTTCCAGGCCAGCACGGCGGCGTTCGCCAGCAGCAGAACGACCACCAGGGCCCTCAGCATCCAGGCGTCTCCGGGGCGTCCGGATGGCCGGCGGCGGGCCGTGCGCCGGCATCGACCCGCACCGTGACCTCGCCGCTGCTGACGCGGTGGCGCGTGCCGCCGGCCTGCACGACCAGGGCGCCGTCGGCGTCCACCCCGTCGGCGATGGCGTGGGGTACCCCTTCGAGGGTGGTCGTGACGGCGCGGCCGGCCAGGGCGTCACGCGCGGCGTAGCGCGCCTGCAAGGGGGCGAAGCCGTTGCGCTCGAAGGCTTGCAGCGCGCGCACCAGCGGCTCGGCGATGCGGGCCAGCACGGCGGGTGCGTCCAGCCCGGGCAGCAGCTCGTTGACGCAGGCGTAACCCAGGCTCAGGTCCTTCAGGGTTTGCGGCTGCACGTTCAGGCCGATGCCGACCACCGCCATGCGGCGCGGACCGAGCGCGACCGTCTCGATCAGGATGCCTCCGAGCTTGCGGCCAAAGCCGGTGGCCTCCGCGCCGGCAGCTTCCGCACGGTCCATCAGCAGCAGGTCGTTCGGCCACTTCAGCCCGATGGCCGGCGGCTGGCCGGCAGGCACGGGGTCCAGCGCCTCGGCCACCGCCAGGCCGACCGCCAGCGACAAGCCGGACCAGTTCGCCGGCGCGAAGGGCAGGGACAGCGAGAAGGTCAGCGATGCGCCGGGCACCGAGTACCAGGGTTTGCCCTGGCGGCCGCGGCCGCGCGTTTGGGCCTCGGCCACCAGCAGGCAGGGTTGCGCGTCGCCCGCGCGGCGGCCGTGGGTGCGCGCGGTGGCGTCATCATCGTGCGCGCCGGCGCGGCGGGCGCGTTCGAGCAACTGGGTGTTGGTGGAGTCGGTGCGCGCGACCACCTCGACCGACAAGCCCGGCAGCAGTGGCTCCAGCCGCTGCCACAGCGTCTCGGCGCCCCATTGCAAATGGTGGGTCTGCAGGTGATGGGTCTCGGACATCGCCGGCTCGGTTGGGCAAGAGGGCGGGTGCTCAGCTGCTCAGTTTCTGCCGCTTCGGCGCGAGCATGGTGCCGCGGCAGTTCTTGTGGCCGCAATGGCAGGCGAACTGGCGCTTCAGCGCCGGCGTGTAGCGCTCGTCGATCACCAGGCCATAGTCGTAGAAGAGCTCTTCGCCGGGCTTGATGTTGCGCAGGGCCTTGATGAAGACGCGCTCGCCGTCGTCGTCGGCCTCGCAGTTCGGCGCGCAGGCGTGGTTGATCCAGCGCGAGGCGTTGCCGCCGAATTTCGCGTCAATGACGCGGCCTTCGTCGATGTGGAAATAGAAGGTGTGGTTCGGGTCCGCGGGATCGTGCGGGTGGCGGCGCAGGGCCTCGTCCCAGGTGATGACCTCGCCCACGTACTCGATGATGGTCTCGCCCTTCTTGATCGGCCGCAGCGCGTAGACGCCCTTGCCGTGCACGCCGCTCTTGCGCACCTGGATGCGCCGGCCCTTGTTTTCCTCCGGCGCGGCCTCGGGCGCGGCAGCCTTCGGATTCGCCCCAGGGCGCTTGCGGGTGGCGGCTTGCGTGGTCGGCTTCATTCGGTAAAGTGAATTCATGGGCGCGCGCATGTACACGTGTGCGAGCGCGCGCGAAGAACGGATTGTAGGCAGACCGCTTGCCCCGGCAGTACCGGGAACGGCCCCCGGAGAGATTCGACAAATCCATGAGCAAGACCCTCATCATTGCCGAGAAGCCCAGCGTCGCGCAGGACATCGTGCGCGCGCTGACGCCGGTGACCGGCAAGTTCGAGAAGCATGCCGAGCACTTCGAGAACGAGACCCACCTGGTGACCAGCGCGGTCGGCCACCTGGTCGAGATCAAGGCCCCGGAGGAGTACGACGTCAAGCGCGGCAAGTGGAGCTTCGCGCACCTGCCGGTGGTGCCGCCGCATTTCGACCTGGCGCCCATCGACAAGGCCAAGACGCGGCTGAATGCGGTGGTCAAGCTGGTCCGGCGCAAGGACGTCACCGAACTGGTCAACGCCTGTGACGCGGGGCGCGAGGGCGAGCTGATCTTCCGCCTGATCGTGCAGTACGCCGATGGCGGAAAGGCGCCCCTGAACAAGCCCGTCAAGCGCCTGTGGCTGCAGAGCATGACGCCGCAGGCCATCCGCGAAGGCTTCGAGCGCCTGCGCACCGACGAGCAGATGCTCGGACTCGCCGATGCCGCGCGCAGCCGCTCGGAAGCCGACTGGCTGGTGGGCATCAACGGCACGCGGGCGATGACGGCCTTCAACTCGCGCGACGGCGGCTTCTTCCTCACCACGGTCGGCCGGGTGCAGACGCCCACGCTGTCCATCGTCGTCGAGCGCGAGGAGAAGATCCGCAAGCACGTGCCGCGCGACTACTGGGAGATCAAGGCCGGCTTCGAAGCCTCGGCGGGCAGCTACGAAGGCAAGTGGATCGACCCCAAGTTCAAGAAGGGCGACGACCCCGACGCGCGCGCCGACCGGCTGTGGGACGAGAAGACGGCGAATGCCATTGCCGACGCGGTGCTGGGCAAGACCGGCACCGTCACCGAAGAGTCCAAGCCCAGCAACCAGTCCAGCCCGCTGCTGTACGACCTGACCACACTGCAGCGCGAGGCCAACGGCCGCTTCGGCTTCTCGGCCAAGACCACGTTGGGCCTGGCGCAGGCGCTGTATGAGAAGCACAAGGTGCTGACCTACCCGCGGACGGACTCGCGCGCGCTGCCCGAGGACTACGTGGGCGTGGTGAAGCAGACCTTCGAGATGATCGCGTCGGAAGACCTGCCCGGTCCGCTGCGCGAGCTGGCCCAGCACGCGAAGAAGGGCCTGAAGGAAGGCTACGTGAAGCCGACCAAGCGCGTCTTCGACAACGCCAAGGTCTCGGACCACTTCGCCATCATCCCGACGCTGCAGCCGCCCAAGAGCCTGACCGAGGCCGAGGCCAAGCTGTACGACATGGTGGTCAAGCGCTTCATCGCGGTGTTCTACCCGCCGGCCGAGCACCTGGTCACCACGCGCATCACCAAGGTCGGCGAGCACCATTTCCAGACCAACGGGAAGGTGCTGGTGAACCCCGGCTGGCTCGCCGTCTACGGCAAGGAAGCGCAGGACGAGGACGCCAACCTGGTGCCGGTGCAGCCCAACGAGCAGGTGCAGAACGAGCACGTCAGCGTCAACGCGCTGAAGACCAGGCCGCCGGCGCGCTACAACGAAGCCACGCTGCTGTCGGCGATGGAAGGCGCGGGCAAGCTGATCGACGACGACGAACTGCGCGCCGCGATGAGCGAGAAGGGCCTGGGCACGCCAGCCACGCGCGCGGCCATCATCGAAGGCCTGATCCTCGAGAAGTACATGCTGCGCGAAGGCCGCGAGCTGATCCCCACCGCCAAGGCCTTCCAGCTGATGACGCTGCTGCGCGGCCTGGCCATCGAGGACCTGACCAAGCCCGAGCTGACCGGCAACTGGGAATACCAGCTGTCCGAGATGGAGCACGGCCGCCTCTCGCGCGAGGCCTTCATGAAGGAGATCGCGAAGATGGCCGAGCGCATCGTGCGCAAGGCCAAGGAATACGACCGCGACACCATCCCCGGCGACTACGCCACGCTGCAGCAGCCCTGCCCGCAGTGCGGCGGCGTGGTGAAGGAGAACTACCGCCGCTTCACCTGCACCGGCGCCGACGGCCAGTCCGAAGGCTGTGGCTTCTCGATGACCAAGATCCCCGCGGGCCGCAGCTTCGAACTGCACGAGGTCGAGGCCTTCCTGCGCGACAAGAAGATCGGCCCGCTGGAAGGCTTCCGTTCCAAGGCCGGCTGGCCCTTCACCGCGGAGCTGAAGCTGGTCTACGACGAGGAGATCAAGAACTGGAAGCTGGAGTTCGACTTCGGCGACGACGCCAAGCAGGGCGAGGGCGACGGCGAGCCGGTGGACTTCAGCGGGCAGGAATCGCTGGGCGCCTGCCCCAAGTGCAAGGGCAAGGTCTACGAGTACGGCAGCAACTACGTCTGCGAGCACGCGGTGGGCGCGCACGTCACCTGCGACTTCAAGACCGGCAAGATCATCCTGACCCAGCCGATCTCGCACGAGCAGGTGCACAAGCTGCTGGCCGATGGCAAGACCGACCTGCTCGACGGCTTCGTCTCCAATCGCACCAAGCGCAAGTTCAAGGCCTTCATGGTCTGGGATGCGAAGGAAGGCAAGGTCGGCTTCGAGTTCGAGCCGCGCGGGCCGAAGGCGCCGGCGGCGAAGAAGACCGCAGCCACCAAGACCGCGGCGAAGAAGACGGCCGACGTCAAGTAACGGCCGAAGGCGATGGCACTGCCGCCTTGCCTGGCCGAGCGCGGTGCGGCCTGCGTGTTGGACGTCAGCGTGTCGCCCAACGCCAAGCGCACTCAGGCCGACGGGCTGCACGACGGTGCGCTGCGCGTGCGCCTGGCGGCGCCGCCGGTGGACGGCAAGGCCAACCAGGCGCTGGTCGACTGGCTGGCCGGTGAACTTGGCTGCCCCAAGCGCGCGGTCGAGCTGCTGCGCGGGCAGGCGGCACGCCGCAAGCAGCTGAAGATCGATCTGCCGACGGCCGCCGTCGCCGCGTGGCTGGCCCGGGTGCTGGGGTAGCGGCCGGCATCCGCCGGCACGCGGCTAACGCATCGCCTCCCGGCTCAGCGCCTCGATCTCCGCGCTGACTTCGACCAGGCGGGACGCGACGACGCCGAACTCGCGCCCGGTCTCGCCCGCGCGGGCGGCGACGATGCGTGCATTCAAGCTGATCACCCTGGCCTCGCTGGCGATGCGCTCGATGCGGCCGATCAGGCTGGCCTGGCGCTGCTGATTCAGCCGCACCGCTTCGCGTGCCAAGGCTTCGTACACCTGCGTCAGCTTGTTCGTAACTGTCCGAGAACCCCCGTTCTTGCGCCCTGTTAGCTGATGCCGGATCGTTG
>CAMLJY010000090.1 GCA_946480465.1 uncultured Burkholderiales bacterium | reverse complement strand
GCCTCAGCGTCACGCAGCCTGCGATCAGCAAGACGCTGGCTGAAATCGAGGAGGGTTTGGGCTCCCCCTTGTTCGCGGGGAGCAAGCGCAACCCGCGCCCCACTGCGATGTGCATGCGCCTGGCGATCCTGGCGCGCAAGCTCGAGGCCAACCTGCGGCGCGCAGCGGACGACGTGGGGTCGGTGGCGCGCGGTGCATCGGGCGAACTGCTGATCGGCACCAGCAATGCCGCGCTGCTGCGCATCGTTCCGGACGTGATGGTGGCGATGCGGCGTGAATTCCCGCGCCTGACGCTCAACATCACATCCCACCCGGTGCACAAGCTCTTCGAGGACCTGCGCGCGGGCCGCATCGACATCATGATGGCGCGCGTGCCCAAGGAGGAATACCCGGCTGACTTGCGCGCGTTCGTGCTCGGCGCGGTACCGGAGGTGGTCACGATGAGCCGCTGCCACCCCTTGGCCAAGGCCCAGCGCGTGAGCTGGGAGGGCATCTGCGAATCGGACTGGATCTGGCCGCTGAAGGGCACGCGCAAGCGCGAGCTGCAGGATCGCTTCTGGCGCCGCATGGGGCTGCCGCCGCCGCGCAGCCTGGTTGAACTGGGCGACAGCGCCCTGGCCATCGCGATGATGGACCGCCATCCCTTGTGCGCCGTGCTGCCCCTGCACACCGCCCAGCTGGGGCAGCACTTTGGCGTGGTGACGATCGCGCCCTTGTCCATCGACATCGACATGGGTGACCTCGCGCTGTGGCATGCGAACGAACCGCAGACCGACGTGGTCGAGCGCTTCAAGTCGATCGTGGAGGGGGTGTTGCGCTAGATGCTCGTGGCGGACGTCACAGTGCTTGCCTGGCCACGACGCCCCGCAGCAAGCGCCATCCTGTCGGCGTGAACCGAAGGATGGCGGCAGGATGGCGGCCACTTTGGAGGCCGCGCTGCCGTTAGTCCAAGTTCTGAGAGCTGCGCGCTCGGGCGAGCCGCACGCTGCCGTCGGCGCGGCGTACCGCCTTGCTACGCGAGGAGCTGGCGCTGCGCCAGCGCTTCGAGCTTGACCCCCGGGGCGAGGCGCTCGGCCGCCCGCACGACCGGCTCGTCGGCCTGGCGAGCAGCGGGCACCTGCCAGTCGTGCCCAAGGACGAGGCGCGTGCCGGTGTCGACGTCGGCCATCACCAGCATCGCGCGGCGGGCTCGCCGTCGCGCGTCGTGCGTGCGCCCAGGCACATCAGGCGCAGCCGATCGAGCGCCGTCTCGCCGGCCACGCCGATGCCGAGCACCGCCTCGCCGCGGCCGGGCCGGCCGCCGGCCGCCAGGCGCAGCGCCAGCTCGGCCAGCAGATCCACGCCCTGCGCCGCGTCGTACAGCGCGCTGCGCCGCGCACAGGCCTCGCACCAGGTCTCGATCTCGGCCAGCAGCAAGCCGAGCCACGCGGCGCCAGCCGCGGCGGCGCGGGCGTTCGACAGCGCCTGTGTCAGCACGCCGGGGCCGCGCGCGACCCCGTGGCGCAGCAGCGCGGCCACCAGCGCATCGAAGGGCGCGCGGTCGATGCGGTGCCGCACGCCATCGCCGCCGAGGCGGACGCTGGCGACGGGTGCGGCCGCTGCTTCGGCCGCCGCGCGGCGGAAGGCCCAGACGCCGAGCGCGACGTGCTTGCAGGCGGCTGCCCGCAGGCAATCGCAGCGGGCCGCCTCGATCGGCGCGCCGGCCCAGAAGCGCACTGTCGCGCTCGGCAGCCGCGGGTGTCGCAGGGCTCGCCGCTGGCGCGGCGGCGCAGCACGATCGTCAGGCCGGCCTCCCCAGGCGGCGCGCGCATCGCATCTGCGCTACATTTCATGCATGAAGAGCGCATCCCTTCCCTCCATCCGGGTCGAGCCCGAGCTGCGGGCCGAACTGGAAAACGTCTTGGGTGAGAACGAGACACTCACGGAGTTCGTGGAAAGCGCGGTGCGCCGGGCCGTCGAGCATCGGCGGGTCGATGCCGAGTTCCAGGCCCGTGGCGAAGCGGCATGGCAGGAGTTCAAGCGCACCGGCGTCTCGTACTCCACCGAAGAGGTGTTCGCCGAGCTGCGCGCCCGCGTCGCAGACCGGCGCAAGCGCTTGAGCAGCCGGCTGCGCGGGTGAGCTTTCGTGTCCGATGGAGCGCACAGGCGCGCGCCGACCTGATCCGCCTGCACGAGTTCCTGCTCGACCGAGCGGAAACCATCGACGACCTCGATCTGGCCGCCCGGCTCATCAACGAACTCGAGGCCGCGATCGGAGGCCACCTCAGCGCCTCGCCATGGGCCTATCGCAAGGCGGGGGGCGGACGACGGTCCACCCGGCGTGAACTCATCATTCCGTCGGGTGCGATCGGCTACCTGGCGCTGTACGAGATCGTTGATCCGGAAAACGTCTTGGTGCTTGCCGTGCGCCATCAGCGCGAGAGCGACTACCACTGAAGGATCGCGCTTCCATGAGGCGCGCCCCGAGGCGTTCAGGAAGCAGCAGACCATGCGGAACGTTGGAATATGACCGGCGGCTTCCGGCGGAAAATCGCCACCGTCCTGAGTGCCTTTTGGAATACGAACCCGCCGCAAACCCTTGATTCTGCTGGCGTCATCCCCCCGCCTGTCACGCCGGGGGTCGCGGGTTCGAGTCCCGTCCACTCCGCCAAATTGTTCAAGCAATCAGCGATCTAGGCACCTTCGGGTGCCTATTTTTTTGCACGTCTTTGGGATGCGGTGGTCTTGCCTCCGAAGGGCCCGCCAGAGGTGGCCGAATGGCTGCGTTGAAACGGAAGCTGCAGGTCTTGGCTGGGCTCGGAGGGCCGGTATCCCGTTCATTCGGCATAACCGCGCCAAGGCGCCCTTCGTAGGCCACCTCTGGCCTGCTCGTCCGGCGCGGCTTGCTTGCCGCTCACTGCAGAATTGAGCGCATGCGCCTGTCCCACATCGATGTTTGCAGCGCGGTGTTGATGACGGGCAGCGTGTCGGCCGCGGCGCGCTTGCTCAATGCCAGCCAGCCCGCAGTCACCAAGCTCTTGCAGCGGGCCGAGAATGAATTCGGCTTCAAGCTCTTCACGCGCGACAAGAACCGCCTGGTGCCCACCGAAGAGGCGCTGGCGCTGCAGAGCGAGCTGTTCGACATCTCCGCCCGCATCCAGCACCTGCGTGAGCTCACGCACACGCTGACGCAGGAGCCGGGCTCGGTGCTGCGGGTCGATTCGGTGCCGTCGCTGGCCGCGTCCCTGTTACCCGCGGTCGTCAGGCGCCTGTGCGAGCAGTTCCCGCGCATCACCTGCCACCTGGAAACCCACCCGCACGCCGCCATCGTCGAACGCCTGCTGCGGCGCCAGACGGACGTGGGCTTCGCGCTGGCCTCCATGCCGCACGAGGGCGTGGTGGAAGAGACGCTGGCGCGCGGGCAACGGGTGTGCGTGGCACCCATCGGCGAATTCGCGGCGAGCAAGCGCCACGTGACGTGGAAGGACCTGTCCCGCTGCCGCCTGATCCGCATCACCGGCACCACGCCCTCCGGCGCCGCGATGCTGGAGGCCGCGCGCCAGGAAGAAGAAGCGGCGCCGGGCGGCGTCACCGTGACCACCAACCTGCTGGCGCTGAAGCTGGCGGAAGACGGTGTGGGCGTTACCACCATCGATTCCTTCACCGCCGCGCGCGCGGACCTGGCCAGGGTGCGCATCCTGCCGCTGTCGCCCGAGGTGCCGGTGGAGATCCGCTGGATGCGGCGGGCCGAGGCCAAGCTCTCGCACCCCGCGCGGCGCTTCGTGCAGGTCCTGGGCGCCGAGGCCGCCCGCTTCGCTGACCTGCACCGGCCCTGATGAGGCCCTGATGCCGGTCCGGTCACCGGGTGCGGCGGGCCTGGATGGCGCGCAGGCCATTCAGTTGCGGAATGCCTTAGCCCGAGTATTCATGGGCCCGTTCAGCCCATCTCCGGCACGATGGACGAATGGCCATTCCATTCCATCAACCGACCCGTCGATCGACCCGTCGACCGACCGTGGCCTTGATCGGCACCGGCGGCACCATTGCCGGCGCCGGTGAGGATGCCACCCGCCCATTCGCCTACGAATGCTCGCAGGTGGGCATCGACGCCATCGTGCAGCGCCTGGGTCTCGGCGACCGCGTGCAGCCACTGCGCTTCGAGCAGCCCTTCAACACCGGCAGCGAAGACTTCACCGAACAGCATTGGCGCACGCTGGCGCGCCGGGTGCAGGCCCTGGCCGATGACCCCGAAGTAGCTGGAGTCGTGCTGACGCAGGGCACCGACACGCTGGAAGAGACGGCGTATTTCCTGCACCTGGTGCTGAAGGTGCACAAGCCGGTGGTGCTGACCGGGGCCATGCGCCCCGCGTCCGCCATGGGCTCGGACGCGGCGCTGAACCTCTATCAGGCCATAGCGTTGGCACGTTCACCGGCGGCGGCTGATATGGGGGTGGTGGTGCTGATGAACGACCGCATCCATGGCGCGCGCAGTGCGTCCAAGCTGCACACCTGGGCGCTGGACAGCTTCGATAGCCCCGAATCAGGCCCGCTCGGCTGCATGCTGGGCGACCGCCCGCTGATCCACCACCGGCCGGTGCACCGGCACACCGTTCATTCCGCCCTGGCATTGCGTGACGCGCCGTTGCCGCGCGTGGACCTGCTGTGGGCCTATGCCGGCATCGACGCCGGTGCCGTGCATGATGCTGTGGACCGTGGCGCACTGGGCCTGGTGTATGCCGGGACCGGCAATGGCTCCATTGCCGCGCAACTGAAGGAATCGATTGCCGCGGCGGTGCGGGCCGGCGTGACGGTGGTGCGCGCCAGCCGCGTGCCCTGCGGGGTGGTGGTGGCGCAGGCGGCCGAGGATGACGAGCTGCTCGGCACCGTGGCGGCCGGCAGCCTGAGCGCGGTCAAGGCCCGCGTGCTGCTGCAACTGGCGCTGGCGCAGGGCCTGGACCGCGTGGGCATCCAGCAGGTCTTCGACACCCACTGAACCACGTCACGCCTCGCCGCCGGCGAGGGTCTGCCGCGCCGCCTCTTCGGCCACCGCCGCGAACACCTGCACGAAGCGCCGTGCCGGGTGCGACAGCTTGGCCTCGTTGCGGCGCACCACCGTGAGCTGCACACGGATCTGCGGCTGGATCGGCAGCACCTGCACCTTGCGCGGGTCGGCGTGCGCGGCGGTGAATGAATCGATCGCGGCAAGCCCCACGCCGCGCTCGGCCAGCTTCAGCGCCAGCAGGTTGGTGGTCACCGTGATGCAGCCGGGCCCCACTTCGCCATGGTGCTGCGCCGCTTCGAGCATCAGGCCGCCGAATTGCGTGCTGGCCGGAATGCGGATCAGCCGGCCGACCGCCATGTCCTTCCAGCTGACCGAGGTCTTGCCGCGCGCAAACGTGCCGTGCGGCGCCACGCACACGCCGCGGCCCTCCACCAGCGGTTCGGACTGCAGGCTGGGCAGCGCCAGGCTGGCCAGCACGAAGCCCAGGTCGGCCTGCCGGCGCAGCAGGCGTTCGCTGACGGCATCGAAGGGCTGTGTCTCCAGGTGGCAGATCACCTTGGGGAATTGCGCCGAGAAGCGCTCGATCACCTCGGGCAGCAACGACGCCGCGACCGACGGCACGCAGTCCACGCGGATGACATTGGCCTGGTCGTGCGACAGCTCCTGCGCCAGGTCGCGCAGGCGCTGGATGCGGCTGGAGATCTCGAGGATCTGCGGCTGCAGCGCCAGCGCCTCTTCGGTGGGCACCATGCGGTTCTTGTCGCGCGTGAAGAGCTTGTAGCCCAGCTGCCGCTCCGCGCTTTGCAGCTGCTTGGTCACCGCCGGCTGGCTCAGGTGCAGCAGCCGCGCGGCGGCGGACACGCTGCCGGTCATCAGCACGGCGTTGCACACATCGATGTGGGTCAGGCGCATGGGCTCGGGCAAGGGCATCCTGCGCTGATCTTAGGCCCTTGCACCCATTCCGCCGCGGCATGGTGTGCCCGGATTCTTCATTGGCCCGGCTGGAAGCTTTCCGTCACATTCCATTCACACATTCGATTCCCGGCGCCGTGCGAATGGCGGCGCTCCCCGCATTCCGATCGACATGGAGAACGTCATGAATTGGCAGCGCATCCACAGGATTCTGGCCATTGGCGCAATCAGCGCAGCAAGCGCCGTGATGGGCGCATTCACGCCAACGGCGGCAGCGCAGACCACCACGTTGCGCGTGGTTCCGCAGGCCAGCCTGACGGTGCTCGACCCGGTCTTCACCACCGCCTACGTCACCCGCAATCACGGCTACATGATCTACGACACGCTCTTCGGCACCGATGCCAAGGGCGAGATCAAGCCGCAGATGGTGGACAAGTGGAGCGCCTCGGCCGACCAGATGACCTGGACCTTCACGCTGCGCGACGGGCTGCAGTTCCACGACGGCACGCCGGTGACCAGCGACGACGTCATCGCCTCCATCCTGCGCTGGTCCTCGCGTGATGCGATGGGCGTGGCCTGGAATGGCGCCTTCAGCAAGTTCGAGGTGGTGGACGCCAAGACCTTCAGGGTCGTCTACCGCCATCCTTTCGGCCAGACGCTGGAGGCCTTTGGCAAGGCCGGCGGCCCCTGCTTCATCATGCCCAAGCGCATTGCGCAGACGCTGGTGTCCGAGCAGATCAAGGAACACGTGGGCTCGGGCCCCTACCAGCTGAAGCTGGATGAATTCAAGCCCGGCGAGCGCATCGTCTACGTGCGCAATCCCAAGTACGTGCCGCGCAAGGAGCCGGCCAGTGGCACCGCGGGCGGCAAGCAGGTTCACGTGGACCGGGTGGAATGGGTGGTGATCCGCGACCCGCAGACGCAACTGAATGCGCTGAAGGCGGGCGAGGTGGACATCATCGAGCAGCCGGCCGCCGAGCAGTACGCCACCTTGCGCAGCACGCCGGGCATCACGCTGGTGGACACGGTGCCCGCGGGCTCGATGTACACGCTGCGCTTCAACTTCCTGAATCCGCCGTTCAACGACGTGCGCGTGCGCCGCGCTGCCATGCTGGCGCTGGGCCAGGACCAGGTGCTGCGCACGCAGGTGGGCGCGCCGGGCCTGTTCCGCTTCTGCAAGAGCCTTTATCCCTGCCGTACGCCATATGAATCCGACGACACCGGCATCTACACCGGCCAGGCGAATCCCGAGGCCGCGAAGAAGCTGCTGGCCGAGGCCGGCTACAAGGGCCAGCCGGTGCTGCTGATGCGTCCCAGCGACTTCGCGGCGCTGGCCAAGGCGCCGCTGGTTGTGAAGCAGCAGCTGGAAGCCGCCGGCTTCAGCGTGGACATGCAGACCATGGACTGGCAGGCCCTGGTGGCGCGCCGCGCAAAGAAGGAACCCGCATCCGCCGGCGGCTGGGATGCCTTCGTCACCTTCAACGCCGCGTCCGACAACCTGAACCCGCTGACGATGGCGATGATGAACGCGACCGGCAAGCGCGGCTGGTTCGGTTGGCAGAACGACGAGGAGCTGGAGGGGTTGAAGAAGCAGTTCGCCGCCGCCAAGACCGATGCCGAGCGCAAGCGCCTGGCGCAGCAGGCCCAGCTGCGTGCGATCGAAAGCGTCACCCACGTCAACCTCGGCCAGTTCTTCCAGCCCGCCGCCGTGCGCAGTGGCGTGAAGGACATCGTGCCGGCCGGCGTGCAGGTGTACTGGAACATCAAGAAAAGCTCCTGAAGAGAGCGCGCGCCATGATCCGCTTCGTGCTCTCGCGCCTGCTGGCCACGCTGCCGGTGCTGCTGGTGGTGGCCGTGCTGGTGTTCACCGTGCTGCGCCTGGCCCCGGGCGACCCGGCGGCGGTGATTGCCGGCAGCAATGCCACCTCGCAGGACATCGACGGCATTCGCCAATCGCTGGGCCTGAATGAATCGCCGCTGACGCAATTCGGCATCTACATGGCGAACCTGGTGCGTGGCGATTTCGGTTATTCGTTCTACTTGCACAAGCCGGTGGTGGAACTCATCGGCCAGCGCCTCGAGCCCACGCTGTCCATCGCGCTGGGCACCATGCTGCTGGCCATCGTGGTGGCGGTGCCGCTGGGCACGCTGGCGGCCTGGCGCATGGGCGGCTGGCTGGACAAGCTGCTGATGGGCTTCTCGGTGCTCGGCTTTTCCGTGCCGGTGTTCGTGGTGGCCTATGGCTTGATCATGGTGCTGGCGCTGCAGCTGCAGTGGCTGCCGGTGCAGGGCTACAAGCCCTTGGCCGATGGCATGGGTGCCTGGGCCCGGCAGCTGGTGCTGCCCTGGTTCTCGCTGGGCATGGTGTACGTGGCGCTGCTGGCGCGCATCACGCGGGCCTCGGTCAGCGAAGCACTCACCGAGGACTACATCCGCACCGCGCGCGCCAAGGGCCTGCCGCAGTCGGTGGTGGTGTTCCGGCATGCGCTGCGCAACGCCGGCGTGCCCATTGCCACCGTCATCGGCATCGGGGTGGCCTTGCTGATCGGCGGCGTGGTGGTCACCGAGACGGTGTTCTCGATCCCTGGACTGGGCTCGTTGACGGTGGACGCGGTGCTGAACCGTGATTTCCCCGTCATCCAGGGCGTGGTGCTGTTCTTTGCCTTCGCCTACGTGGCCGTGAATCTCGCCGTGGACTTGAGCTACCTGTTGCTCGATCCCCGCATTCGCTACTGAGCGGCTGACGCTCGCTTCGTTGGGTATTCACATGACTCCCGTCATCAGAAAACTCCTGCGCCACCGCGGCGTGGTGCTGTCCACCGCCGTGTTGGTGCTGCTCGCCGCGCTGGCGCTGCTGGCGCCCTGGGTGGCCGGCGCCGACCCGGCGTTCATGGACTACGACCACATCAACGCGCCGGCCGGCACCGCCGCCAGGTTGCCGAATGGCCAAGGAGAGGGCCGCCCCCACACCTACCTGCTGGGCACCGATTCCTACGGCCGCGACGTCTTCAGCCGCGTGGTGCACGGCACCCGCGTCTCGCTGCTGGTGGGCGTCAGCTGCGCCGTGCTGGCGCTGGCGCTGGGCGGCCTGCTGGGCACGCTGGCCGGCTACTTCCGCGGCGTGGACGCGGTGCTGATGCGCGGGATGGACGGCCTGATGGCCATTCCCGCCATCCTGCTGGCGATCACGCTGGTCGCGGTGCTGGGCGCGTCGCTGGCCACGGTGGCGGTGGCCATCGCGATTCCGGAGGTGCCGCGCGTCACCCGCCTGGTGCGCTCGCTGGTGCTCACGCTGCGCGTGGAGCCCTTCGTCGAAGCGGCGCGCGCACTGGCCACGCCCACGCCCGTCATCCTGCTGCGCCACATCCTGCCCAACGCGATGGCGCCGCTGATCGTGCAGGGCACCTTCATCGCCGCCGCGGCGGTGGTGACCGAGGCGGTGCTCAGCTTCCTGGGCCTGGGCCTGCCGCCCGAGGTGGCCACCTGGGGCAACGTGATGTCGGGTGGCCGCACCAGTTTCTCGGACCACCCGGGCCAGGTGCTGTACCCCGCGCTGCTGCTGGTGCCCACGGTGCTGGCGATCAACCTGCTGGGGGATGGCCTGCGCGACGTGCTCGATCCCAAGTTCAACCGCCGCGGCCTGTGAAGACCATGACCCACTCCACCCCCGTGCCCACTCCCGTATCCGCCCCCGTGCTGGCGATCCAGGGGCTGCGCATCGCCTTGCCCGCCGGCGCCGACCGCACGCACGCCGTGCGTGACGTGAGCCTGAGCGTGGCGGCCGGCCGCACGCTGTGCATCGTCGGTGAATCCGGCTCCGGCAAGTCGGTGATGGCCACCACCGTGATGGGCCTCCTGGCCGGCGCGCTGAAGATCGAGGCCGGCTCGGTGAAGCTGGAAGGCGAGGAACTCGTTGGCGCCCCCGAATCGCGGCTGCGTGCGCTGCGCGGCATGCGCATGGGCATGGTGTTCCAGGAGCCGATGACGGCACTGAACCCGGTGATGCGCTGTGGCGAGCAGGTGGACGAATTGCTGCGCCGCCACACCGGATGGCCCGCGGCCGAGCGCCGACGGCGCGTGCTGGAGGTGTTCGAGCAGGTGCGCCTGCCCGACCCCGCGCGCATCTACCGCAGCTATCCGCACCAGCTGTCCGGCGGCCAGCGCCAGCGCATCGTCATCGCCATGGCGGTGGTGCTGAAGCCGCGCCTCTTGATCTGCGACGAGCCCACCACCGCGCTCGACGTCACCACGCAGAAACAGATCCTGAAGCTGATCGCCGACCTGCACCACAGCCAGGGCTCGGCCGTGCTCTTCATCACCCACGACATGGGCGTGGTGGCAGAGATCGCCGACGCGGTGATGGTGATGCGCGACGGCGCCTGCGTGGAACGCGGCACCAGCCGGGACGTGCTGGGCCAGCCATGCGAGCCCTACACGCGCCAGTTGCTGGCCGCTGTGCCCAGCATGGTGCCCCCGCCGCCCGAGAAAGAGCCGGCGGGCGAGCCGCTGCTGCGCGCTGCGGGTGTCGGCAAGCGCTACGCCAGCCACGACTGGCTGGGCCGCAGACGCGAGGTGGTGGCGCTGCGCGACGCGGCGCTGGCCGTGCGCGCGGGCGAGACCATCGGCGTGGTCGGTGAATCGGGCTCCGGCAAGTCCACCTTCGCCCGCTGCCTGATCCGCCTGATCGACCCGACGGAAGGCGAGATCCGCTGGGGTGCCTACCCGGTGCAGCGCCTGCCCGAAGCGCGGCTGCGGCCGCTGCGTTCCAGCGTGCAGGTGGTGTTCCAGGACCCCAACCGCTCGCTGAACCCGCGCCTGCGGGTGATGGATTCGCTGGTCGAAGGAGCGGTGAACTTCGGCACGCCGCGCGCGCAGGCGCTGCGCCGTGCCGAGGAGTTGATGGGCCTGGTGCGCCTGCCGGTGAAGGCGCTGACGCGCTACCCCAACGAGTTCTCCGGCGGCCAGCGCCAGCGCCTGGCCATTGCGCGTGCGCTGGCCTGCAACCCGCGCGTGCTGGTGGCCGACGAGGCGGTGAGCGCGCTGGACGTCTCGGTGCAGGCCGAGATCTTGAAGCTGCTGAAGGACGTGCAGCGGCAGCTGGGCCTTGGGATCGTCTTCATCACCCATGACCTGCGTGTGGCGGCGCAGATGTGCCATCGCGTCGTCGTGATGCACCAGGGCGCCATCGTCGAGGAAGGGCGCACGGCCGACGTGTATGCGCGCCCGGCACAGGCCTACACCCGTGAACTGCTCGCCGCGGCGCCCGTGGGCTTCGGCCTGGCGCCGGCGGTGGCTGCGTCCATCGTCGCCTAGGAAGGGGTACTCCATGCTGGACCTCCTGATCCGCGGCGGCGACGTGGTGGACGGCAGCGGCGCGCGCCGCTTCACCGCCGACGTGGCCGTGCACGACGGCCGCATCGTCGGCCTGGGACCGAACCTGCCCATGGCAGCCCAACGCGTGATCGACGCGGCCGGCAAGATCGTGGCGCCGGGCTTCATCGATGGCCACACGCACGACGACACGGCCGTCAACAGCGTGACCCACATGGTGCCCAAGCTGCTGCAGGGCGTGACGACGGTGGTGGCCGGCAACTGCGGCATCGGCGCCGCGCCGGCCACGCGCCCATCCGTGCCGCCACCGCTGGACCTGCTGGACCGCCGCGGCTTCGACACCCGCAGCTTCGCCGCCTTCATCGATCAGGTGGAAGCGCAGCGGCCGCATGTGAACGTGGCCTTCTTCGTGGGGCTCACGGCGGTACGGGTGGAGGTGATGGACGACACCGGCCGTGCCGCCACGCCGGCGGAAACCGCCCGCATGCGCGCGCTGGTGGCCGAGGCGCTGGACGCCGGCGCCATCGGCGTTTCCGTCGGCGCGTATTACCCGCCCGCAGCGGCGTCGACCCTGGACGAGGTGCTGGCCGTGTGCGCGCCGCTGGATCCGGCGCGGCATGTGATGTCGGTGCACCTGCGCGACGAGGGGGACGAGGTGCTGGCAGCGATGGAGGAGGCCGCCGCCGCGGCGGCCAGCCTGAAGGTGCCGCTGGTGATCTCGCACCACAAGCTCATCGGCCCGCGCAACCACGGTCGTTCGGCGGAAACGCTGCGCCGGGTCGAGGCCTACGCGCGCGAGCAGGCCATCTGCATGGACTGTTATCCCTATGCCGCCTCGTCGACGATGCTGAACCCCGACCGGATCGACGAGGCGCGCAAGGTGCTGGTGGCCTGGTCCACGCCACACCCCGAGCATGCCGGCCGTGACCTGGACGACCTGGCCGCCGAGATGGGTTGCTCGCGCCGCGAGGCCGCGCGCCGGCTGCTGCCGGGGGGCGGCATCTTCTTCTCGATGGACATGGACGACGTCAAGGCCATCCTGAGCCACCCGCTGACCATGGTGGCGTCCGACGGCCTGCCGCACGACGCCCGGCCGCATCCCCGGCTGTGGGGCAGCTTTGCGCGCGTGCTGGGCCGTTTCGTGCGCGAGGAAGGCTGGTTCCCGCTGGAGACCGCCGTGCACAAGATGACCGGCCTGCCGGCCGAGCGCTTCGGCCTGGCCGGCCGCGGCCGCGTGGCCGAAGGCGCCTGGGCCGACCTGGTGGTGCTGGACGAGCATCGTGTCATGGACATCGCGAGTTATGCATCGCCGCGCCAGGCACCCGGCGGCATCGAACTCGTGGTCGTCAATGGCCGGGTGAAGGTGCACGGCGCCCAGGTGGCACTGCCCGCGCACGGGCGGGTGCTGCGCCTCTGAAGAAGGAGAAGCTGCCATGAAGCGACGCGTCCTCTTGCATGCTGCCGCCGGCTGGCCCGTGCTGGGCGCCCGCGCCGCCATGGCACGCTTCGCGCCCAGCCTCACCATCGCCACCGGCACCAGGGGTACGGCCTACCACCTGATCGGCCAGGTGCTGGCCGACCAGCTGCGCGAAAGCGTCACGCAGTCCACCTGCACGGTGCTGGACACCTCCGGCGGGGTGGAGAACATGCGGCTGCTGCGCGAGGGCAAGGCGCAGGTCGCCTTCGTCAACGCGGCGGCGGCCTGGGAAGCGTCCCTGGGGCTGCACGCGTTCAAGGGCCAGCCGGTGGCGCTGCGCGCGGTGGCGGCCCTGTATCCCAACAGCATTCACCTGGTGGTGCGCAAGGGCAGCGGCATCGCCCGCCTGCGCGACCTGCGCGGGCGGCGGGTGGCCACCGGCGCGCCCGGCAGCGGCACGGAGGTCATCGCCCTGCAGATGCTGGCCGCCGTCGACCTGGACCCCGACAAGGACGTGCAGCGCGTGCGCCTGGGCCTGACCGAAGCCATCGCCGCGCTGCGCCAGCGCCAGCTCGATGCCTTCCTGTTCGGCGCCGCGGTGCCGGTGAAGCCGATTGCCGGGCTGATGGGCGAGGGCGTGGCCGCGCTGGTGTCCACCGCCGACGCGATCGAAGGCATGAACCGCATCTACGCCCACCTTTACCGCCGGGGCCTGATCCCGGCCGGCACCTACGAGCATCAGCCGGCCGACGTGCGGCCGCTGGACGTGTGGGACCTGCTGGTGGTGGCCGAATCCTTGTCCGGTGAGCTGGTGTATCCGATGACGCGCGGGCTCTTCGGCAACAAGGCCCGCTTCACCGCGGCCCATCCCAACATGCGCTTCCTGGACCTGGCGCGCCAGGCGCAGGAAAGCACCGTATCCATGCACCTGGCGGCGAAGAAGTACTTCGCCGAGCAGGGTGTGCAGCCCTTCGCCCGCGAGATGGGTGCGCTGGGCGAGGTGCGCCTGCCGCAGCGCTGACTCTTCCCAACTGACGATCGCGATGTCCCTGTTCCTGACTTCCAACCAGCTCGCGAATGCGCTGGACCACCGCGGCGCCAGCCGTGCCATCGACCGCAAGGGCCCATGACGGCGCGGCACGTGTGCGTGGTGGGCGCGGGCGTGGTCGGCGCGGCCACCGCCTATCGGCTGGCGCGGGCGGGCCACCGCGTCACCGTGGTCGACGCGGCCGATGCGCCGGCCACCGGCACCTCCTGGGCCAACGGCGCACAGCTGAGCTACAGCTACGTCGAGCCCTTGGCCACCCCGGCCATCCTGCGCAAGCTGCCGGCCATGCTGCGCGACCCGCAGTCGCCCGTGCGCCTGCGCCTGACCGGCGAGTGGTCGCAGATGAGCTGGGGCCTGCGCTTCATTGCCGCCTGCCGCGCAGCGACGGTGCAGCGGTCCACCGCGGCCCTGCTGAAGCTGGCGGACCTCAGCCGGCGCGACCTGGCGGCGGCGATGGAACAGGACAAGCTCGATTTCCACCATGAACGATCGGGCAAGCTGGTGATCTACGACAGTGCCGAAGCGCTCGAAGGCGCGGCCCGGCAGCTGGAACTGCAGCGCGCGATGGGCTGCGAGCAGCAGCTGCTGGACCGGCGCGGCTGCCTGCTGCGCGAACCCGCGCTGGCCAGCCAGCGTGAGCGCATCGCCGGTGGCATCTGGACCGCGAGCGAAGCGGTGGGCGACGCGGCGGCGCTGACGCATGAACTGATCAAGCGTGCCCAGGCCCGGGGCGCGGCGCTGCGCCTGGGCTGCCGCGCCGTCGGCTGGGAGAGCGCCCGTGGCCGGGTCCGGGCGCTGCGCCTTCAGTCCGGCGAACGCATCGCCGCCGATGCGTTCGTGCTGGCCAACGGGCATGACGCTGCCGATCTGGCGCGGCCGCTGGGCCTGCGCCTGCCGATCTACCCGATCAAGGGCTACAGCATCACGCTGCCGGTGCGCGACGCAGCGCTAGCGCCCAAAGTGAGCGTCACCGATGCGCCGCGCAAGATGGTCTTCGCGCCATTGGCCGGTCGGCTGCGCGTGGCGGGCTTTGCCGAACTGGTCGGCCGCGACCTGCGGTTGGACCGCGGGCGCATTCAGGCGCTGGTGGATGCGGTGCACGAGGTGTTCCCGGGTGGTTGCGAGCCCCAGGCCGACCCGCAGCCCTGGGCCGGCCTGCGGCCTGCGACGCCCACGTCGCGCCCGATCGTGGGGCCCACGCGCTGGTCCAACCTGTTCCTGAACGTGGGCCACGGCGCGCTGGGCCTCACGCTGGCGATGGGCAGTGCGCGCGTGGTGGAGGAAGTCCTGGCCGGCCGGGTTTCGGAGGTGGGAACGGCCTTCGCGCCGGTCCCGTAGCCGATGGCGTGGGTCCGGTGAGCGAATCGCATCGAGACGACAACAAGAACGCGCAGGGAGCATCGATCAGGAGTCCGTCATGGCCACTGTTGAAGCTGTCCCTGAAGCGGTCGAGCCACCCGCCCACTGTTCCCCGTTCGGGGTGAACGCCGAGCTGGCCGCGCTGGAGCAATGGGTGCGCGACCTGGACGCGTTCTCGCGCCAGGTCGCCCACGAACTGCAGACGCCGCTTGGCCAGCTGGAAGCCATTGCGGCGCTGCTGCAGCGCCGGGGCCCGGTGGATGCCGCCGCCAGCGGCTGGCTGCAGCTGGTGGGCAGCCTGGCGGCGCACATGCGGCACACGGTCAACGACATGCTGGACATGGCGCGCTGCACCGCCGGCGCGCTGCCTGCCGAGGACATCGACCTGACCGCGCTGTGCCACCGCCTGGCTGCTGAGCTGAGCCCCGCCCCGCCCGCCCGCCGCGTGAGTTGGCGCATCCAGCCGGCGATGGTGGTGCAAGGCCACCGGCCGCAGATCGCGCTGCTGATGCGCAACCTGCTGTCCAACGCGGTGAAGTACAGCCGCGAGCAGGCCGAGCCGGCCATCACCGTGACGGCCCTGCCGGTGGGCGAAGGGCAGCAGGTGACCGTGCAGGACAATGGCGCCGGCTTCGACGCAGCGCGGGTCGGCCAGCTGTTCGAGCCCTTCGTGCGCCTGCACGACATGCAGCGCTTTGCCGGGCTGGGCCTGGGCCTGTCGATCGCGCAGCGCGTGGTGGAGCTGCACCGCGGCTGGGCACGTGCGAGTGGCGAGGCGGGTGTTGGCGCGCGCTTCGATGTGTGGCTGCCCCAGAAGGCGTGAGTCGCGACCGGCGACAGCCCTGAAAGCCATACGGCCGGTGGCTCGGCTTCGTCGACAGCGCGCTGGGCGTGAACCGCCTGCGCTCACCGATGGACCTGGTCTTCGACGCCAGCGGCAACCTGGTGGTGCTCGACCGCAGCAACCACGCCGTGCGGGTGCTGGCGGCGAACGGGCAGCTGCGTACTTTGGCAGGCAGCGGCAGCGCGAGCTTTGCCGATGGGCAGGGCAGCGCGGCCCGCTTCCACTTTCCTTCCGGCCTGGCGGTGGACGCGTCCGGCATCGTCTACGTGGCCGACACCGACAACAGCGCCTGCGCCGCGTCGATGCGAACGGCGAGGTCAGCAGCCTGGCCGGGAGCGTCTTCGGCCGTGCGGATGGCGTGGGTACGGCGGCGCGCTTCAGCAACCCCAAGGACGGGCGGCGGGCGCCGATGGTCGCCTGTGGCTCGCCGACCGCGGCAACCGCAGCCTGCGCTGGGCAGTCCCCCTCAGCCTGGGCCACACCGCCACCGAGTGCCTGCTCGATTGGGGCGAGCGCAGCTTCCCGTCGCTGCTGGCGCCGCCGGCGCTGTCCGAAACGCAGGCGCCCTACCGCTACCGGGCCTACGCGGGCGGCGTGTACGTGGGCGTGTCCAGCAGCGACCGGCGGGTCCACCTGATGCAGGCCGGGGTGCTGACCGCATTGGGTGGGCTGTACGGGTTTCTGCAGTAGGCGGCCTGCGTTGGGCCCTGAGAAGCGCTTCGTCAGTCAGCTTGCCGCCGCAGGCAGGGCGTGTCGTCTCACGTCACTGAAATCCGCCTCGCACGCGCTTGCCAACCTACGCCGCATCACTCCGCCGAGAGCGACGCAGCGCGTTCATGTTCACGCCCCTGCTCCTGGAGCCACCCGCGCAATGCGATGACGGCGGGAGAACGTCGCAGAGCCTCCGGGTAACAGAGGTAGTAGCCGCGGTCATTCAACACCTGCTCGGGCCACGCAATGGCCAGCCTTCCCGCGAGCAGGTGGTCATCGATCAGGCAACGCTGAACCACCGCAACGCCAAGTCCAGCGACGGCCGCTTCAAGCAATTGGCTGACCTGGTCAAAGCTGGCGACAGGCGTGAGTTCCCCCGATTCGCACCCGACGCCGTTGAACCAGTTTTTCCACGTGTTCGGGTGCAGCGCATGGAACAACAGGGGCCGTTTCAGCAGGTCGCACGGCGAGTCCAGGGGGGCAGGCCCGCTCAGGTCTGCCGGCCGGCACACCGGAACGATCTCGCGGCCGATCACGTAGTCGCCTTCGATGCCAGCCGGCCATTGGCCGGAGTTGCCACGAAGGGATGCGTCGTGGCCGGCCATGTTCGGAAGCTCGTCGGTGCGATAGGGCAGGAACGACATCTTGATGTCGGGAAAGCGCCTGTGGAAGTCCGGCAGCCGCCGGATCAGCCAGTGACTGGCCAGGCTCGGCGTGATCGACAGCCGCAGCGCTGAAGGCTCGAGCGCGCCTTGCGCCTGGATCGCCGCAGCCTCGAGTGCATCGATCGAAGCTGCCACCGATTCGAAGTAGGCCTGTCCCGCAGGCGTCAATATGCTGCCGCGGCCCAGGCGATCGAACAGCGGTTGACCGATGTGTTCCTCGATACGCGCGATGGCGCGGCTGATCGAACCTTGCGTCACGCAAAGCGCCTCCGCAGCTTTGGAGAAGCCGCCCAGGCGCGCAGCCGAGACAAAGGCATGCAACTCCGGGAGCGACGGCGATCGAATGCGCATGAGGTGTGCGGGTTGGTAATGGCTCGCGGCGATTTTGTCGCTTCTTCACGGTGCAGAGCACCCGGACAATTTTCATTGCCGGTGCAATTTGCCCGATCTGGAGACGACCTTGAAGCTGAATCCCGTGCCACTGCTGTCCATCGTCTGCGTGCTCTGCGCAGCCCCGACTTCCCATGCGCAAGACTTTCCTCAGAGGCCGGTGACGCTGGTGGTGCCGTTTCCCGCGGGCGGTTCGACCGACATGGTGGCAAGGATGCTTGCGGAGCGCATGGGGCCGCTGCTGGGCAAGGCCGTGGTGGTCGAGAACCGCGGTGGTGCGGGTGGAACGCTGGGCGCGGAGATGGTCGCCAAGTCGCCTGCGGACGGCTACACGATCCTGATGGCGACGGTCAGCACGCATGGCTCGAGCCCTGCGATCTACAAGAAGATCAAGTACGACCCCGTGACGGACTTCCAGCCCATCACGAATGTCATCTCGGTGCCCAGCGTGTTCGCCGTGCACCCGAAGGTGCCGGCGAAGACCATGAAGGAGTTCATTGCCTTGGCCAAGGCAGCACCTGGCAAGCTGAGCTACGCCTCGCCCGGAAATGGCTCGCTCGGTCATGCCAACGTCGAGAACTTCACGCAGCTGGCGGGGATCGATCTCATGCACGTGCCCTACAAGGGCGCGGGCCCCGCGCTGAACGATGCGGTGGCTGGCCAGGTGGATGCGCTGACCGACAACCTGCCGACGGCACTGCCGCACATCCAAGCCGGGCGGCTGAGGGCACTCGCGGTGCTGGCGCCCCAGCGCGCGAGGTTGCTGCCGGACGTACCGACCTACCGGGAAGCCGGTTTCGATGAGATGGCCGAAGGCGGTTGGTTCGGCCTCATGGCGCCTGCAGGTACGCCGAGACCTGTCGTCAGGACCCTGATGGAGGCGGCGCACAAGGCGATGCAGGATCCAGCGTACAAGGTGCGCGCGGCGGCGATTGCCGGGATCCCGATGGCCAACACGCCGGAGCAGTTCACCCAGCAAATCAAGGCTGCGCTGGAGCGGTACCGGCGCATCGCCAAGGCGGCCAACATCCAACCCGACTGATCGGCCCCGATGAGCACGTCACACCGGGACGCCGTGATCGTCAGCCGGCCGACCGACGGGGTCCGTCTGCCGCTGGTTTGCGATTCGCCCCACAGTGGCACCGACTACCCTGCCGACTTCGGAACTGCCTTGCCGCTGGACTTGCTGCGGCAGGGTGAGGACACCGATGTCGATGCCTTGTGGTCGGCCACCGCGCAGGTCGGCGGGACCTTGGTCGCCGCCCGCTTCCCGCGCACCTACATCGATCCCAACCGGGCGCTTGAAGACCTGGATCCCGAGTTGCTGGATGAGCCCTGGCCCACGCCGCTTGCGCCGGGCGAGAAATCGCGCCTGGGCTATGGGCTGGTGTGGCGCAAGCTCGATCCAACGCACCTGATATACGACCGCCGCCTGTCGGTGGCCGAGGTGCAGCAGCGCATCGCTCGCTGTTGGCAGCCTTACCGGGACGCGCTGCAGGGCGAGATTGCCAAGGCGACGGCGACATTCGGCAGCGTGTGGCATCTGAACCTGCATTCGATGCCCAACAACGCCTATGCCCGGCTCGGGCTCGACCCTCATCGTCCGTTGGCCGATTTCGTACTTGGAGACCGCAATGGCACGACTTGCGAGCCTGGATTCGTGGAGGTGGTGGAGCGCAGCCTGCGCCGCCACGGCTACAGCGTCTCGCGCAACGAGCCGTACAAAGGCGTTGCATTGCTTGCCCAGATCGGTCAGCCCGCGTTGAACCGACACAGTCTCCAGGTCGAAATCCGCCGTCCGATCTACATGGACGAGGCGACACGGGCGCGCACGGCAGGGTTCGAGCCGCTGCGCCAGCAGCTTTCGCACACGCTGCGCGACGTGGCTGCCTATGTGCGGTCGCGGATCGCTGGAACTGGAGCTAACGAGCAGCCCAGCACGCGCTGAGCCGCGCTCAA
>CAMLJY010000089.1 GCA_946480465.1 uncultured Burkholderiales bacterium | reverse complement strand
CAGTGTCGGGGGCTTGCTGGCAGGAGAGAAGAACGCCGGGGGGTTGCCGCTTACGGACCACCTGCTGGCGCTGCTGCGCGAGAAGCGCTCAGCGCTGGCCCGCCGCCTGCGGGCGCCGCTGCAGAAGCACCTGGACCGCTACCTGTCCATCTTGTTCCCGGGCGCGCGCATCGAGGTGGCCGACGACCTGTCGCCTGGCCCCATCACCCGCGCCGGCCCGCAAGGCCCCGAGCGCGGCGAGTTCGAGGAGCTCAGCGTGGGCACGCGCGAGCAGCTGGGCATCGTGGCTCGCCTGGCCTATGCCGACCTGTTGCAGGAAGCCGGCCGGCCGACGCTGCTGATCCTGGACGACGCGTTGGTGAACACCGATGAGGAGCGGCTGGGGCAGATGAAGCGCGTGCTGTACGACGCGGCGGCGCGGCACCAGGTGCTGGTGTTCACGTGCCATCCGGGGGCTTGGAGGGACTTTGGGGTGGTGGCTCGGGGGGTGGGGTTCTGAGCTGCGCATCTGCGCCGCGGTCCTCGGCACTATGAGCATTGATGTCGGGTTCTGCGTGCCGCTTCCGTTTCAGGGATAGGGCCGAGTCCATACCTGACCATACCTGACCTGGGCGGCCGATCACCGAGCACGGTATCGGTCAGAAACAGGGAATAGAGTGCGGACAGCCTTGGGGCGGTGGCAGAGAGAGGAATCGCATGATTGAAACCATCCACTTGTCGGGTGTAGCGACGTTCGCACCAGAGGCGCAGTCGCTTCGCAATCTGAAGGAAGTTAACTACTTCTATGGCGCCAACGGCTCCGGCAAGACGACGATCTCCCGTGTCATTGCGAATCCAAGCCATTCCGACCACGGACGTTGCGGCATTGTCTGGAAAGGCTCACACCCGATAGAAACCCTGGTCTATAACCGGGACTTCGTCGAGGAAAACTTTGGCGGTGAGGACATCAAAGGCGTGTTTACCGTCGGCAAGCGAAGCGTCGAAGCCTTGCAGGAGGTTGGGCGCCTGAAGGAGCAGGCAGCTGAACTCGTCCGCAAGATCGAAGACCGGCGTGTGACGTTGAGAGGCCCCGACCCAGAGGTAGAGGGCGGAAAACTTGGCGAAGTGATCGAACTTGGCAAGAGGCTGCAAGCCACATGCTGGCAGCAAAAGATCAAACACGAGGGCCAGCTGGGAGGCGCGCTGGAAGGCTACCGCAACGACAAATCCAAGTTCCTCAGGAAGGTGCTCGACACGCGGTCGGCACCACCGGCTCCAGGGTTCGTCGCGGCGGCGGTTGACGACATGCGCGCGCGCGCGAAAATTGTTTACGGGCCCTCAAAAGCGACGGAAAGTGTGCTGCCGACACCGTCGGCGGCTAGGCTGCTGGCGCTTGAGTCGTCTCCCATTCTGAGCAAAGTCGTCGTCGGCAAGAAGGACGTGGACGTCGCTGCACTAATTGAGAAGCTCGGGAACAGCGATTGGGTGAAGCAGGGGCAGCGGTACTTGGTCGAGAGTGATGGCGGCTGCCCGTTCTGCCAGCAGCAGCTTCCGCCGAACCTTGGGGACAGCCTGTCCAAGTATTTCGACGAGGCGTTCCTCGCTGACTCGGCCGCAATCGCAGCCTTGGAAGAGAACTATCGGCGGGAGGCTCAGTCTTGGCTTGCGGAGATCAACTCGCCGCTCGAAGCGAAGCATCCGCGAGTGGACGCGGACAAACTCCGTGCGGTCCGAGACACTGCTTCCGCCCGTATCGAGTCCAACTTGCTCTTGCTGGCGGCGAAGCGTCGCGAGCCAAGCCGTCCCATCGCGCTCCAAAGCTTGGCCGAATTGACTGAGGCGGCCGTTGTGCCATTGTCCGCCGCGAACGAGGCCATCAGGGCGCACAACGCCACAGTCTCGAACTTGACCGCCGAGAAGACGCGGCTGACGATTCAGGTGTGGCGCCATATCGTTGACGTTGAACTCAAGGCTGACTTGGACGAGCACTTCGGCAAGGCGAACGGCATCCAGCGCGCCATTGACAGCCTCAGGGACCAGATCGCGAAGCTGGAGGGCGAGGTGAAGGCCATTGATGCTCAGATCCAGACCTTGGAGAAGGATGCCACAAGCGTCCAGCCGACCGTCGACGAAATCAACAAGCTGCTGGCCTCCTACGGGTTCAACAGCTTTTCGATCGAGCGCGACGGGAATCGAGACCGCTATCGCCTTCGTCGCGCGGACGGATCGAGCGCCCGGCGGACGCTCAGCGAAGGCGAGCGGACGTTCATTACATTCCTATACTTCTATTTTCTAGCTCAGGGCAGTGCCAGCGGCACCGGCACGCAAAGCGATCGCGTCGTCGTGCTGGACGATCCGGTGTCCAGCCTGGACAGCGACGTGCTGTTCATCGTCAGCAGCTTGATTCATCGCTTGATTGAGTCAATCAGAAGTGGTCAGGGGCCGGTGAAGCAGCTTTTCGTGCTCACCCACAACGTTCACTTCCATAAGGAGGTTTCATTCGATTCGAAGCGCCAGAGTGGTTCGCTGCGGGATGAGACCTTTTGGGTGGTCCGCAAGATTGGCGGTCGGTCCACGGTAGAGTTCCACGATGGCAATCCCGTGTCCAGCTCGTACGAAATGCTTTGGGCCGAACTGCGGCGGCCAGGGCCGCGACCTCAAGGTATACAGAACACCTTGCGGCGCATCCTCGAAACCTATTTCAAGATCCTCGGCGGGTGGGACATCAACAAGATGTGGGAAAGGTTCGAGCCGGCAGATCAGCCGCTCTGCAAGTCGCTCTTCTCCTGGGTCAACGCGGGTTCACATGGCGCGCTCGACGACCTGCATCTCGCATTGGACGAATCGTCCATCGATCGATACATGCGCGTATTTAAGGAGGTGTTCCGGGTGTCCGAGCATCTTCCTCACTACAGGATGATGATGAGAGAGCCTGCGGAGGGGTCCATCGAAGTCCGGGCCGCTGCGGCCGGTTCGCCGCCGGCGACATCCACAGCGGCGCCCCTATCAAATAAAGCCAGCGGCTAACGAAGCGCCTGCTCGCTCGAGCCAGTTCGCCCGGTGGGCAGCCGAGAAGTTACCTCGGACGCATGGCCGCTGACAGTGCCACTTCTAACCTACTCTTGCTCGCCGCCCTGAGCCTGGCCAGACCGATCTCGCGTGCCATGGCCAGCAGTGCGTCCTCTCCTGACTTTCCACCGGCCATTACCGACCGAGCCAGTGCCACCAGTTCCTGTGCGCAGATCTCTTCGACACCGCGTGCACTTTCGTCGTCGGTGGGCCACCGGAACGCAACCTCCGCACCCGCCGCAACGCCCCGCGGCCAGTAGAACGTGCCCCCCGCTTCCTCAGTCATCGCAAACATCCGCCGAGCCATCTGCTCCACCCGCTCCTGAATGCGGCTGCCCGTGCGCTGGAAGCCATGCGCGCGTGCGATTCGTCGCGCCAGCACGGCATCGAGCACCGGTCCCTCGTGCTGCACCACCCACTCGACCATCGGCCGCAGCACGTCGTCGTAGCTGGGCTCGTAGAACTGGTCGGGTGCCGCCGCGCCAGCCGGCACTGCCTCGGCGGGCTGTGACGGCTTGAAATGGCGGTCCCTGGCCGTGTCTGAGGATTGTGGAGCTGGCGCTGGCGTCAAGGAGGCTGGTCGGGCGTAGACCGATTCGGCCTCGGGCGCTGCTGCTGCCGTCTTGCCGCCTTCGCGTTCTTGCTCGCCTCGGTCTTCGCCTTGACCGTCCTCAGGGCCGGACCGCGCGGCCGCGCGCGCAATGGCGACTGACGCTTCGTCGACGGCCTGCGCATCGGTCACCGCCTCACCTTCACACGTCTCGAGTGCTGCTGCTCCCGGTTCGGCTTTCGACGCCGACTCGGTCGCGCCCGCCCGCCGCGCCCGGTCCTCTTCGAGCAGCGCTGCGAGCCTGGCATGCACCCGCTCCAGCGTCCCACCCGGATCCACCCACCAATCGGTGGACCACAGCCGCACGATCTGCCAGCCCAGCCCGCGCAGCACCTGTTCGCGCAACTTGTCGCGGTCGCGGGCCGTGGCGGATCGGTGATAGGTGGCGCCGTCGCATTCCACGCCAGCCAGGTAGCGGCCGGCGAAGTCGGGGTGCACCACGCCCAGGTCGATGCGGAACGACGACGCCCCGATCTGTGTGTGCACCTGCCAGCCCTTGCGGCGCAGCGCGGCGGCCACGCTGGCTTCGAAAGGGCTGTCGAACTCACCTTGGCTACCGTGGTGCGCCTCGGCCAGCGCGCGCGGTCCACGTTCGGCGAATTCGAGGAAGTGCTTCAGGTCGCGCACACCGGCGGCCTTGGTGCGCGACAGGTCCATCTGCTCGCCGCGCAGGCTGGAGAACACGCGCAGTTCGTGGCGGGCGCGGGTCACGGCCACGTTCAGGCGGCGCTCGCCGCCGTCGCGGTTCAGCGGGCCGAAGTTCATCGACAGCGCGCCGGCCAGGTCCGGCCCGTAGGTGATCGAGAAGTACATGATGTCGCGCTCGTCGCCTTGAACGCTTTCCAGGTTCTTCACGAACACGGGTTCGAGCTGCACCTCGGAGAAGAAGGGCTCCAGGTCGGGGTCCTGGCGACGCTCGGCATCGAGCAGGTCTTCGATCAGGCCCTGCTGTTCGGCATTGAAGGTGACGACGCCGATCGTCAGGCCGGATTCCCTGAAGCCCGGCGACTTGAGGCGGGCCACCAGGTCGGCCACCAGCGCCTTCGCCTCCGGCTGGTTGATGCGGGCGCCGCCTTTCTCGTAGCGGCCCTGTACGGGGTGGAAGCTGACCGCGCGGTCTTCGGTGACCGGAGAGGGGAAGGTGACCAGTCCGCCGTCGTAGTAGCGGTGGTTGCTGAAGGCGATGAGGCTTTCGTGGCGCGAGCGGTAGTGCCAGCTGAGCTTGCGCGTGGGCAGGCTGGCGCCCAGGCATTCGTCGAGGATGCTTTCCAGGTCGCCTTCCACGTCCTCGGCATCTGCGGCACCTTCGGCGCGGTCGAAGAAGTTGGTGGGCGGCAGTTGCTTGGGGTCGCCCACCATCACCACCTGCTGGCCGCGGGCCATGGCGCCGATGGCGTCCCACACGGGAATCTGCGAGGCCTCGTCGAAGATGACGATGTCGAAGTTGCTGGCCTTGGCCGAGAGGTACTGCGCGATGGACAGCGGGCTCATCAGCAGGCAGGGCGTGAGTCGCAGCACGGCCGATGGGATTTCCTGGAGCAGCTGGCGCAGCGGCAGGTGCTGGCGCTTCTTGGTGATTTCGCGGCGCAGGATGCCCCATTCGCTGTTGCGCTGGATGCTGTCGGCCGCAGGGAGGCCGGCGCACAGCTTGGCGCGGATCCATTGGCGGGTGACGGCGGTGAACTGGTCGTCCAGCGCGCGGAATTCCGCGATGCGGCGTTCATGCTCGGCGGAGACGAAGCGCTTGAGCACCTCGTCTTCGTCCACCGCCTCGGCCAGCCACCAGCGGGCGTAGTTCACCTCGAACGCCTGCGGTGCTTGCTCGGGCGCGATGTCGCTGGCCTCGATGGCGTCGGCCAGCGCGGCGAGGCTGGCGTTACCCGCTTCGGCCTGCACGTGGCGCCAGGCGCACCAGGCGCGCAGGCCGTGGTGGGCGGCTTCCACCTTCGCGGCGGCGGCGGCGAGGTCGGCGGCCGTCAGGTCGGCGAAGGCGCGGCGGGCCGCATCGGGCTGCGCAGCCGTGCTGCTGAAGTGGTCGATGGCGGCGTGCAGCTCGCCCAATTGGGCCAGCAGCTGCTGGCAGGCCTGGCCGATGGCGGCGGTGTCGGCCAGTTCCCGGCGCCGCGTGGCCAGCACGTGGTGCAGGGCCTGGCGCACCGGCGCGGCCTGCTCGACGGGCAGGCCCAGGCCGGACAGGGCCGCCTGCAGCGACGAGTGGAAGCGCAGCGCTCGGGTGATGTGGTCCGGATCGGTGTCCAGGCCCTGCCAGACGCCGGGGCAGGTGGCCGCTAGCGTCTCCAGGGCGAGCAGGCGGGCTTCCAGGGCGGCGCGGTCCAGCAGGCGTGCGTGCTCCTGCTGCAGCTGCGGGCCGCAGAGGCCCTGGGCCACGGCGGCATGGGGTGCCGCGAGGCTGCCGCGTCCTTTGACGGTCAGGCGATCGTGTTCGAAGGCCAGCGCGGCGCGCAGCGCTTCGGTGTCCGTGTCGTGGCCGCGCCAGAGTCCGTGGCTGGGCCCGGACAGGTCCGCGCAGGCGGCCAGGCGCTGGTCCAGCGCGTGCAGGTCCGCCAGGCGCCTTGCCTCGGCGACCCAGCGCTCGCCGCAGTGGCCTTCCAGCGCCGCGGCCAGGCCGTCCAGCGAGAAGGGCTTGTGCTGGCGGGCGGCGTGCAGGGCGGCGTTGGCTTTCAGGGCGCTGCGGGCGTGGTCGGTGCGGGTCTTCACGCCGGCCCACAGGCCTTCGGCAGCGGCGCCGGGGTTCAGCTGGTCGATGTCGTCGCGCAGGCTGTTGATGCGCACCAGCGCGGCCAGGTCGTCGGCCACGCGCGGCTCGCGGGTGTCTTCGATCACGGCCTCCAAGGCCGCGTGCACCTTGCGCCGGCCCAGCCACGACAGGGGCCAGAACGACTTGTCGGCCTTGGCCCATTCGCGCTGCAGCTGCACCACGTTGAGCTGGGCCACGCCGGCGCCGTACTTGACCGACAGGCGCTGGCGCTGCGTGGCCATCTCGTCGATCCACTGCACGCCGCGTTCCACCTCGTCGCTCACCGCGGCCGGCCACGGTGTGCCCAGCTGGGCATGCAGCCGCCGGTGCTGGGTTTGCAGGTCCAGGGCCTGGACCAGGCGCGCCTGCACGTCGGCGGACCAGGGGGTGGACATCTGCGACGACAGCGCGCGGTGCTGTGCCAGCAACTCGGCGCCGGCCTTGAGGTCAGCGCACAGCGCTTCGCTGTGGGGCAGGACGCAGAAGCTCCAATCCTGGCCCGCGGCCTGGGGCAGGGCCTTGGCCAGCACGCCCAGCGCGGAACGGGCCTGGCGGTGCAGAGGCGGCCAGTGGATGGACAGCGCCGCGCCCAGCTGGCGCGCGGCGGCGGCATGGCCGCTGGCGGCTGCATGCAGCGCCTGCGCGGCGTGTTGCATGTCCTGCTGCCAGCGGGCTGACCAGTCCGTGGCATGCACAGGCACCAGCGGACCGGCCGTGAGTTGCGCCGGGCCCACGGCGGCGGCGTTCGCCTGCAGTCGACCCGCCAGGTCGCGCAGCGCGGCCAGGGCCGCCTCGTCGTGGGCGCGCGGCGATGGCCACGTCAAATGGAGGTTGGGGAAAGTCTCGCCACCGACGACGCAGCCGATGGCCCGGTGGATGGTCCAGCCGTTGGCGTGGCGGCGGTGCAGGCGGTCGACGTAGGTGGACAGCTGCTCGCGCACGCTGGCCAGCTGGCGCGCCTTGGCCGCCCAGTCTGCCGCGTCCACTTCCCCCTGGCTTTCCCAGGCTTTGTGCAGCTGGCTCAGCACGTCCAGCTTGCGGCTCTTGCTGGAGTGCAGTTCCAGGCAGAACTCGCCCAGCCCCACCTCGCGCAAACGGCGATACACCACGTCCAGCGCGGCGATCTTCTCGGCCACGAAGAGCACGCGCTTGTCTTCGGCCAGGCATTGCGCGATGAGGTTGGCGATGGTCTGGCTCTTGCCGGTGCCCGGCGGGCCGATCAGCACGAAGTCCTTGCCCTTCGCGGCCGCCATCACGGCCGAGAGCTGCGACGAGTCGGCCGGCAGCGGGCTGAACACCTGCTGCGGGGCGTAGTCGGTGTCGAGCCGGCGCTCGTCCGGGAAGGGCACCGCGGAGGGATAGGGCTCGCGCGGCGTGTCGATCAGGTGGGCCACCACCGGGCTCTTGCGCAGGTCGTCGGTGCGTTCGGCCAGGTCCTTCCACATCAGGTACTTGGCGAACGAGAACATCGCCAGCACCACGTCCTCGCTCACCTCCCAGCCGCGGATGTCCTTGATGGCCGCGCGCACCCGCTTCCAGATGCCGGCGATGTCCAGGCCGGCATCGTCGCGCGGCAGTTCGCCGATGGGCACGCCCAAGTCGAGCTGGAAGTCCTGGCGCAGCATCTCCAGCAGCGTGGGGTTGAAGCGCGGTTCGTCCTCGTGCGCCTGCAGCGTGAAGCCCGAGCGCGCGCTGCGGCGGTCCAGCGTGACGGGCAGCAGGATCAGCGGCGCCTTGACGCGGACCTCCGGCCGGTCGGGCCGCGTCCACACCAGGAAGCCCAGCGCCACGTACAGGGTGTTGGCACCGCCTTCCTGCAGTGCGTTGCGGGCGCCGCGGTACAGCTCCACGAGGCGGCCGTCGAGGTCCTGCTGGTCGAGCCGGACGAAGACCTCGCGCCGCTTCAGCGCATCGGCCGCGTGTGCGCGGCGCAGGTCTTCCAGGCTGCGGGCTTCGTGCAGCTGCTGGCTGCGGGGGTCTCGGCCTTGCATCAGGTCGGGGCTGGCCAGCAGCTTGATCGTTTGCCCTTCCGCTAGCGCGTCTTCCAGTGTCGGCGCGGCGGCTTCCAGCAGCAGCGCTTTGCTGCCGCCACGGAAATTTAGCAGCGCGTTGCGCAGCGACAGGTCCAGCAGCTTGCGCTGCCAGCGGGCCAGGCGGTCCTTCGGGTTCAGCTCGGCGGCTGGCACCTCGGGAACGGTGGAGTCCTCGGGAAGGTCGGGCGCGTCTTCCAGTGTGGCGGTGCGTTCGGGCTGCACCGCCTCCGGAGCTGCCGTGTTGGCAGCCACCTGCCCCAGCGCCAGCGGTTTGATGCGCGACATGCGGGCGCGCCGCACATCCACGACCAGTTCGAACTTGTCCTGCTCTTCCTCAGACAGCTGGCGATTCGCATGGGCAATGGCCTGGCTGAAGCCCGCCGCCTGGCCCTGGGCAGCCAGGGTGGTCTCGAAGACGAGCATCTCCTGCAGCTTCAGCCGCTTGCGCAGTGCGGTGATGTCGTCGACCACGGCGCTGGAGAACTCCTCGGCGCGCAGCCATAAGCCCACGAAGGCATGGCCGCGGGTGAAGACGAGCAGCGGGTTCAAGTGCGCCTGTTCCAGCGCCGCGGCGAACAGCAGCGTGAGGTCCAGGCAGGTGGCCAGGCCAGCGTCCAGCACTTGGCTCGGGCTGCGCACCTTCTGGCCTGCCCGTTCGAAGCTGGCCGGCGGCAGTGCGTAGTGCAACTTGCGCTGCAACACGGCCGTCCAGAGGCCGGACGCCAGCTCCCAGGCCCGCTTCGCACCCTGCGTGTAGCCGTCGATCGAGCCTGACTTGCCCGCGGCCTCCAGCGCCAGGGCCGCACCTTTCAGGAGGTGGTCGACCGCGGGATCGTTGGGCTGAACGAAGGCCGCCACCATCTCCGGCAGGTGGCCTATGCCACCCCACTGGTTGCGCGCCAGCAGCTCCACCGTGTGCACGCTGCGGGCCAGCACGGCATCCGCTTGCCTGGCACTGCGCAGTTCGACGGTCAGCGTGGCCGACTCGGCCTCCGTGAGCCGCGACAGCAGGATGCCATCCAGCTGAACGTCCAAGTCTTTCAAGTGATAGGTCTCGCCGGCGCCCACCACGTCCAGGCTCCACGTGCGTGACTGGATGAATGCGGGCTCGCAGGCGAGTTGGATCGTGAGGTCGAAGAGCGCTGAGGCCGTGTCGTTGACGATGGCCAGCTCATGCAGCGCAGGAACCGAGTTCTGGAAGTCGGCAAGGTTCAGCTTCGCGACCGGGGCGACCTGCAGTCGGGGACCGGGGGGGGCAGCGGCGGCCTGGACTTGATCGCCCTGCGTCTCCGCCTCCATGGGGTGACCTGGATCTACTGCCATGCGCTGTTCTCCCTCGTTCCCTTGCGGCCTATCCGGCGCGATCTCGGCCTCGTTGTAGCAGAAGAGGAGGCGGCCGCGTCGGCGGCATGGGCCGTCCCTCGCCTTCAGCCGGGGGTCGTGCGGGCAGCATCCGCGGGGGGCGAGGGAATCCGCACGCGGCTTTCCGACGACTGCGCGCCGGCCGTGCGAATGCAACCTTCACCCGGTGCTCAGAGCCGCGCATCCACCAGATGGAAGGCCTGCGCACCGGCTTCGTAGCCCAGCGCCTTCGCACGGCGCCACGGGGCGGGCAGCACGGGTGTCAGCGGCAGTGGCAGGTCTTCGCGAGGGACGGTGCCGAGCACCAGGTTCGCCAGTGCCCGGCCGAGGACCGTTCCGGGGGCGATGCCGCGGCCGTTGAAGCCGCTGATCGACAGCACCTTGCAGTCCAGCTCGTGGAAGCGCGGCAGCGCGTCGCGCGTCATGCCGATGCTGCCGTGCCATTCATGTTCGAAGGGCAGGTCTCGCAGCTGCGGAAATAGTCTTGCCAATGCGCGCCGGGCCCAGTCGCGGTGGATCGGCCGGCCGATGCCCCGCAGGGCGCCTACGCTGCCGAAGACCAGCCGCCCGGCGGCGTCGAGTCGGAACGATGACAGCACCTGCCGCGTGTCCCAGGCGCCCTGGCGCTCGGGCAGGATGCCGGCCGCGCAGTCCGCCGGCAGCGGTGCCGTGGCCAGGTTGAAGTAGGGCAGCGGTACCTGTTCGGTCAGGATGCCGGGCCAGGGACCGCGGGGGCCGGTGTAGGCATCGGTGGCGACGATGACCCACTCCGCCGCCACGCTGCCACCACTGCTGGTGGCCAATTGCCATTCGGTGCCGCTTCGTTCGGCCGCGGTCACGCGCGTGTGCGTGTGGATGCGCGCGCCGGCGCGGCCGGCCGCCGCGGCCAGGCCGCGCACGTAGGCCAGCGGCTGCACGGTGCCGGCCCGGTGGTCGAGCAGCGCGGCAGCGTAGGCGCCGGTGCCGGTGAGCTGCCGCGTGCGCCGTGCATCCAGCACCTGCACCGGCGCGCCCAGCGCAAGCCACTGGCGGGCGCGCTCGCGCAGCTCGGCCTGGCCGCGCGGGCCGACCGCGCAGTGCAGCGTTCCCCGGTGCACCGCTTCGCAGGCGATGCGGCGCCGCGCGATCAGGTCGAAGACGACGGCGGGTCCGTTGCCCAGCGCGTCCAGCAGGCGCGGGCCCCAGGTGGGGCCCAGTTCGGCCTGCAGCGCGGCGGGCATCACCCACAGGCCGGCATTCACCAGCCCCACGTTGCGGCCGGAGGCGCCGAAGCCGAGGTCACCGGCCTCCAGCACCGCGCAGCGTGCGCCGCCTTCGGCCAGGTGCAGCGCGGCCGACAAGCCGGTGAACCCTCCGCCGATGACCGCGACGTCGACGCGCAGCGGCCCGGTCAGAGCCTGCGTGGCCGGGGCGGCGGGCGCCGTGGCTTCCCACAGGCCGTGGGAGCGCGGGTCGCCGTTCATGTGGCCCCTTGCTGCACCGGCTGCTGCGCGCGGGCGCGCGGCCGGGCCGCCTCCTGGACCGCCTCCCGAACCGCCACCTTCCAGGCCGCGGGCGCGCCGGCGCGGTCTGCGGCGCGTTCGTTCGGCAGGGCAACGGTCATGCTTGCGGGGCATCAACGAGGGCTTGGACCGGGCGATTCTGGGAGCATCGCCGCTCGATCGCAAACGAGCTTCCAGTCCCATATCATGCGGCGACGGAATGACCCATGGCCTTGCTTCCACGCCGCTTCCTGCCCCCGATGTCAGTTCTCGTGGCCTTCGAGTCGGCCGCGCGGCTGCAAAGCTTCACCGCCGCGGCGGCTGAGCTGAAGCTGACGCAAAGCGCCGTCAGCCGCCAGATCCGAAGCCTGGAGGACCTGCTGGGCGCCGAGCTGTTCGTGCGCGAGCGGCAGACCGTGCGGCTGACACCGGCGGGCGAGGCCTACGCGCAGGACATCCGGCGCGCGCTGCAGCAGGTGGCCAACGCCACGCTCGGCTTCAAGGCCAACCCGCAGGGCGGCACGCTCAACCTGGCGATCCTGCCGACCTTCGGCACCCGGTGGCTGGCGCCGCGCCTGCCGAAGTTCCTGGCGGCGAATCCAGGGGTCACGATCAACCTGACCACCCGGCTGGTGCCCTTCGACTTCCAGTCCGATCCGCTCGATGCCGCGGTCCACTTCGGCGCGCCCGAGTGGCCCGGCGCCCGGCTCGACTTCCTGATGAAGGAGACCGTGGTGCCGGCCTGCAGCCCCGCGCTTCGGGCGCGGTACAAGCTTCGCAAGCCGGCCGACCTGCTGAAGGCGCCGCTGATGCACCTGGTCAGCCGCCCGGATGCCTGGGAGCGCTGGCTGCGTGCTGCGGACGTTGGTTTCGACGAGGTGCACGGCATGCTGGTCGACCAGTTCGCGGTGGCCACGCAGGCCGCGATCGCCGGCCTGGGCGTGGCCTTGCTGCCCACCTTGTTGATCGACGCCGAGCTGGCCCGCGGCGAGCTGGTGCGGGCGGTGGACCGGCCGATGGAAAGCGCCGAGCACTACCACCTGGCCTGGCCGGTCGGCCGGGAAAGCTACCCCCCGCTGCAGGCCTTCCGCCGGTGGATCCAGCAGGAAGCGCGCGAGGGGCAGGGCGCGGGCGACGTGCCGGGCGAAGCAGCCGCTGCCCGCCGGGCGCGCCGCGGCCCGCGGGTGCGCTGAGGCCCGCGGGTGCGCTGAGGCCCGGTGCGCCGCGGCCGGACGCGCTGCGCGGCGCCAGGCGCGCGCCTCGGTCGGAGGACGGCGCTTCGGTGTCCCTGGGCCTGAATCCGGACAACGCCGCCGGATGCCCGTCCTGCTCATCGAAGACGACCCCGGCCCCCTGCAGGGAGTCGTGAAGCTGCCAGGCATGGCATCCGCGTCGGCGGGCGCCTCGGAGGGCAGCTGTGGCCGGTGGCGTGCTGCTCCTTGGTCCTGACGCTTCCTTTGGATGTCGTGATCGCAGGCGGCTGATCCGCGTCTTGCAGCCGGCCGCACACAGCGTTCTTTGGCCTTGCTTGAGGATCGATCCGAAGAATGGGCCCCGTCTTCATTTCCGGGCTTCATGAATGCTCTCTTCCCTTCCTTCTCCTCCTTCCCGCGGGCGCCGTTCCTTCGTCCTGGCCTCGGCGGCCGCGCTGGCCGCGGCGGTGCTTCCCGGCTGTGGCGGCGGTGATGACGAGGCTTTGCCCGCCACCAGCGACTCGCCGGAGCTGCAGCGCGTGGCGGACGAGGCCGTGCGCAGCGGCCTGGTCGGCATCGTCGTCAACCACATGACGCTCGACCGCCGGCGCCAGCAGGCCGCCGGGCTGCGCAAGCTCGGCACGGACGACCGTCTGCGGCAGGGCGACCGGTTCATGCACGGCTCGACCACGAAGGCGATGGCCTCGCTGGTCGCGGCGCGGCTGGTCGAGCGCGGGCTGATCGCCTGGACCACGACGCTCGCCCAAGCCTTGCCCGACCTGGCGCCTGCCATGCGAGCCGCCTACCGCGGCGTGACGCTGGAGCAGCTGCTCGGGCACCGCGGCGGCGTGATGGCCTTCGACAACCCGGCCGACGTGGCCACCTTCCATGAATACCTTCCGAATGACGCGGCCGACGAGCCGGCCACGCTGGCCGGGCGCCAGCGCTTCTTCGCCGCCTGGCTGCTCGCGCAGCCTTCGCCGGGCGGCCGGGTGCCCGGTCGCGATTTCCTGTACTCGAATGCCGGCTATGGCCTGGCCGCGATGATGCTGGAGGCACGCAGCGGCCATCCCTATCCGCTGTTGTTCGAGCAGGAACTGAACCAGCCGCTGGACGTGGGGCTGCGCTGGCAGCCCGCCGACGAGGCGCCGCGCGATCGCCCGTGGGGCCATGCCGGTCCGCTGGGCCAGGTGGCGGCGCTGCCGCCGGAAGACAGCCGGCTGGCGCGCTGGATCGAGGTGCTGCGGCCGGCCGGCGCCGATGCATCGGTGACGACCGAGGGCTACGCGCGCTGGGTGCGCTGGCACATGCTGGCGCTGCAGGGCCGGCCGACGCCGCTGCCGGACACCTACGTGCGGCGCCTGCGCACGCTGGAGGAGGGGGATTACGCCCTCGGCTGGATCGCGCAGAAGATCAACGGGCGGCCGGTGCTGACGCACGACGGTGCCTACGCGGGCTTCTTCAGTCTGGTCGTGCTCGACACGGCCGGCCGCAGCGCCAGCTTCGCCTTCACGAACACCGGCGGCGAGGACCAGATCTGGCCCCTGCAGCGGCTGAATGTGGCGGTGCTCGAGACCGAGCGGCTCTTCTCGCCGCGCAGCAGCGCGCCGGCTGCCTGAACCGGGCGCGGGGCAGGCTCTTCAAGCGGACGATGGCGGCTCGGCGTCGCCCGGGCCCAGGGCGCGCTGCATCAGCACCGTGTCGGTCCACTGGCCGAGCTTGAAGCCCACCGAGCGCAGCACGCCGATGCGCTCGAAACCCAGCGCGGCGTGCAGTGCCAGCGATCCGGCATTCCCGCTGTTGCCGACCACGGCCAGCAACTGCCGCCACGGGCCGACTTCGCAGCGCTGGACCAGCGTGCCGAGCAGGGCGCGGCCGACGCCTCGGCCCGCCTGGTCGTGCGCGACGTAGACCGAGTCTTCGATGGTGTGGCGGTAAGCCGGGCGGGGGCGGTAGGGGACGGCGTAGCAATAGCCGGCGATGCGGCCGCCCAGATCGGCCACCAGGTAGGGCAGGCCGGCGGCGAGCACCGCCTGCCGTCGCCGCAGCAGCTCGTCGAGCGTTGGCGGCACTTCCTCGAAGGTGGCGCGGCCATGCAGCACGTGGTGGGCATAGATGGCTTGCACGGCCGCCATGTCGGCCGGCTCGGCATCACGCACCGCGAGCGGCGCGGCCGAGGGTGCCGCGAAGGCTGGGGCGGCAGCGGGACGCGCGGGCGCGGGGGCGGGGTGGCCTTTCATCGGGGCGGCGGGCTTGAAGTCGAGCGCATCGGGTGGTGGTGCCCGCAGTGTGGGACGACGGCTTGTATAAAGGAAGCTCATCATCCTTATGCAAGGCATAAGCCATCATTTGCCATGCAGCGACTCAACCTCGACCAGCTCGGCGCCTTTGCCGCCGTCATCGAACTGGGCAGCTTCTCGGCCGCGGCCGAACGCCTGCAGCTGACGCAGCCGGCCGTGAGCCTGCAGGTGCGGCAGCTGGAAAAGCGCCTGGGCACGCTGCTGGTCGAGCGCGTCGGCCGTCGCGCGCGGCCCACCGCCGCCGGCGCCGCGCTGCTGCCGCATGCCGCGCGCATCGATGAGGCGGTGGCCGCCGCCCTCGATGCGGTCGGCGCCCACGCGGCGGGCGTGGCAGGCCGCGTGCGCCTGGGCACCGGCGCCACTGCCTGCATCTTCCTGCTGCCGCCGGTGCTGCGCGATCTGCGCCGGCGCTTTCCCGAACTGGAACTCACCGTCAGCACCGGCAACACGCCGGACGTCCTGAAGGCGCTGGAAGACAACAGCATCGACCTGGCGCTCGTCACCCTGCCCGCGGCCGGCCGCGCGCTGGCGGTGACGCCGGTGCTGGACGACGAGTTCGTCGCCGTGGCGCCGCGCGGCAGCGAGCTGCCGGCGCGCGTGACGGCCGCGGCACTGGCGCGGCAGCCGGTGCTGATGTTCGAGCCGGGCGGCCACACGCGGCGCCTGACCGACGCCTGGCTGTCCCGCGGCGGCGTGGCGCTGAAGCCGGCGATGTCGCTCGGCAGCGTGGAGGCCATCAAGGAGCTGGTGGCCGCGGGCCTGGGCTGGGCGGTGCTGCCGCAGATGGCGGTGCGCAAGGAGCAGGCGCGCGGCAGCTTTGCCGTGCGTCCCCTGGCGCCGAAGCTCAAGCGCACGCTGGCGCTGGTGGTGCGGCGGGACAAGCGGCTGCAGCGGCCGCTGGCCGAGGCCATGCGCGCCATCGAGGCGCTGGGCGCTGAACTCGGGCGGCCGGCGCGGGGTCGATGAACGGATGAGCCTGACCATCCCATCACGTGGCCGCATCGCGGCGCTGCCGGGCGCGATGATGGCCTCGTTGATCGCGTCATTGATCGCGTCGTTGATCGCGGCATTGAGGGCCTCGCTGGGGGCCGCGCTGCTGTCCGGCCCACTGCTCGCTTCGGCCGGCGCGTGGGCCGAAGCGGCCGAGGCTGACCTGGCGCAGGCCGAGCAGCGGATCGTCGAAGAGACCAACCGCCTGCGCCGCGCGCAGGGCCTGGCCGCCACGGTGCCGAACCGCCGTCTGGAGGCCGCGGCGCGGGGCTTCGCGCGGTTCATGGCGCGCAGCGGCCAGTACGGCCACGAGGCTGACGGCCGCCAGCCGGTGCAGCGCACGCGGGCCGAGGGCTACCAGGAGTGCCTGGTCGCCGAGAACATCGCCTTCCAGTACAAGTCCTCCGGCCTGTCCACGCACGAACTGGCCGAGGGCTTCTTCGACGGCTGGCGCAACTCGCCTGGGCACCGGCGCAACATGCTCGAGGGCGACGCCACCGAGACGGCGGTCGCCATCGCCCGCAGCGAGCGCGGCCGCTACTACGCGGTGCAGTTGTTTGCGCGGCCGGCGGCGCAGAGCATCCGCTTCGAGATCGGCAACCGCGGCCCGCAGGCGGTGCGCTACGAGCTGGACGGCAAGCCTTTTGACCTGCCGCCGCGTGCCACCCGCATCCACGAGCAGTGCGGCGTGCCGGCATTGCAGCTGCGGTGGCCCGACGGTTCGGTTCCGGGCCTGATCCACCCCGCGCCGGGCGACCAATGGCGCGTCGACGTGGTGAATGCACGCTGGCGGGTGATCAAGGACTAGGAGCCTGCGCGGCAGAGATCGGGGCCCGCGCCGGGGCGAGTCGGGGTGCCAGACAAGGCGCCGGCGAGGCGTGTGGCAGGCCCCCACAACGAGCCGGCAACGCCGGATCGCACCCCGAATCGCCCCGGCCCAACGCGGGCCCCGATCTCTGCCGCGCAGGCTCCTAGCGGGGGCGGGCGCGGAACTTGCGAAGCTGCAGCGCGCCAGGCGCCTGCGCACCACCACGGCACCACCACGGCACCACCACGGAGAACCCGCGCCCATGACCCACCACGAGAAGATCGCCATCGCCGCCCGGCTGCACGTGCTGATGCGCCGGCTGACCGGCCGAGTGACCGACGTGGAGTGGATGGTGGCCAGCCAGGACTACGCCCGCGAGCTGGTGCGCCTGGCGCGCGCCACACCGCATGCCGAGCTGCATGAGTGGGCCGCCAAGCTGGAGGCGGCGGTCATCCCGCCACCGGCGCCGGTGGCCGAACCGGTGCTGCCGCCGCCCGTACCGCCGCGGCGCTACGTGCTGGGCGTGCGCGGCTGAGTGGCGCACCCGGTCCCGCGGGCACACGGACCACCACCGCTGCGAGCCGATGCTCGGTCCGGTCCGGAACGGGTGCGCGCTGCCGAGCGAGCGGCCGGCCGCACCGCAGGGATGAGAAACGCATCGCCGGCTCGGCGATAATCCGCGTTTTTCGTCCACGCACCACCGGAGACCCTCATGGGCAACAAGATCGTCACCGAAGCCGACCGCAAGGCCACGCCGCGTCCGGCGGCCCTGAAGGGTCAGACGCTCACTACCCACCGCGGCCAGAAGAGCAGCCAGGAACGCGGCTCTCACACCCGCAGCAAGAAGAACCCGGGCAAGCGCCCGCACAAGGGCGGTTGAACGCCGCGGTGCTGCGCCGGTGTTGCGGATAACCGAGCTGCGGCTGCCGCTCGATCACCCCGAAGCGGCGCTGCGCAGCGCCATCCTGCAGCGGCTGGGCATCCCGGATGCCGAGTTGCTGGACGTGTCGGTCTTCCGCCGCGGCTACGACGCGCGCAAGAAGACCGCCATCGTCCTCACCTACACGCTGGACGTCACGCTGGCCGACGAGGCCGCGGTGCTCGCCCGGCTGGCGCACGACAAGCAGATCCGGCCCGCGCCGGATACGCGTTATCGATTCATCGGCCACGCGCCGGCCGATTTCCGTGAATCGGGCCGGCCGCGTCCCCTGGTCGTCGGCTTCGGCCCCTGCGGCCTCTTCGCCGCGCTGATCCTGGCTCAGATGGGCTTAGGCCCCATCGTGCTGGAACGCGGCAAGGCGGTGCGCCAGCGCACCAAGGACACCTGGGGCCTATGGCGCCGCAGCGAGCTGAACCCCGAGTCGAACGTGCAGTTCGGCGAAGGCGGGGCCGGCACCTTCTCCGACGGCAAGCTCTACAGCCAGATCAGCGACCGCCGGCACCTCACCCGCAAGGTGCTCACCGAATTCGTCAAGGCCGGCGCGCCGGACGAGATCCTCTACGTCAGCAAGCCGCACATCGGCACCTTCCGCCTCGTCAGCATGATCGAGAAGATGCGGGCCGAGATCGTCGCTCTGGGCGGCGAGATCCGCTTCGAGCAGCGGGTGACGGACCTGCTCGTCGAAGGCGAGGGCGATGCCCGGCGCCTGCGCGGCGTGGTGCTGGCCAGCGGCGAGCAATTGCGCGCCGACCACGTGGTGCTGGCCCCTGGCCACAGCGCGCGCGACACCTTCGCGATGCTGCAGAAGCACGGCGTCCACCTGGAAGCCAAGCCCTTCTCCATCGGCTTCCGCGTCGAGCACCCGCAGGGCGTGATCGACCGCGCCCGCTTCGGCCCCAATGCCGGGCACCCGATCCTGGGCGCGGCCGACTACAAGCTGGTGCACCACGCGCGCAACGGCCGTTCGGTCTACAGCTTCTGCATGTGCCCGGGCGGCACGGTGGTGGCGGCCACGTCCGAGGCGCTGCGCGTGGTCACCAACGGCATGAGCCAGTACTCGCGCAACGAGCGCAATGCCAACGCCGGCATCGTCGTCGGCATCAGCCCCGACGACTACCGCCAGGGCCAGTACGAGGGGCCGGTGAATCCGCTGGACGGCGTGGCCTTCCAGCGTTTCTGGGAATCGCGCGCATACGAACTGGGCGGCGGCGGCTACCGCGCGCCGGGCCAGCTGGTGGGCGACTTCGTCAAGCGCCGGCCTTCGCGCGTGCTGGGCGAGGTCGAACCCTCGTACAAGCCCGGCGTGCAGCTGACCGACCTGGCCCAGCCCGGCCGCGGCAGCCTGCCGGACTACGCGTTGGACGCGATCCGTGAGGCGCTGCCGGCCTTCGAGCGGCAGATCCAGGGCTTCTCGCGGCCGGATGCGGTGCTGACGGGCGTCGAGACGCGCACCTCGTCGCCGCTGCGGATCACCCGTGGCCGCGACTACCAGAGCCTGAACCTGCGCGGCCTGTTCCCGGCCGGCGAGGGCGCGGGTTATGCCGGCGGCATCATGTCGGCCGGCGTGGACGGCATCGAGGCCGCCGAGGCGCTGGCCGCCGACCTGCTGGGCCTGCCGCTGCCGCTGGCGAGCTGAACGAAGAAAAACCGGGCCCGCCTGTCGATCCGGCCACCCGCCGCTCGTCGTGGAAGTGCAAGCATCCTTCCCGTCACCCTTTCAGGAGATCCGAATGACGACGAGCACCAACACCGTTCGCTTTCACCGCGTTCTGCGCGCCCCGGCGGAGCGCATCTACCGCGCCTTCCTCGACCCCGGTGCCTTCAACAAGTGGCTGCCGCCGTACGGCTTCACCGGCGAGGTGCATGAGATGGACGCCCGCGAAGGCGGCCGGTGGCGCATGTCCTTCACGAACTTCGGCACCGGACAACGCCACTCGTTCGGCGGCACCTACCTGGAGCTGAAGCCGCACGAGCGCCTCCGCTACACCGCCCGCTTCGACGATCCCAACCTGCCCGGCGAGATGACGACCACCGTCACGCTGAAGACCGTGTCCTGCGGCACGGAGATGCACATCGAGCAGAGCGGCATCCCGGCGGTCATTCCGCCGGAGGCCTGCACCCTTGGCTGGCAGGAATCGCTGACGCTGCTGGCCCAGCTGGTGGAGCCGGACATCCCGAACGAGTGATGCCCGGGCGGCAACGCGCCGCTGGCCGAAGGTGCAGGCGGGCGCGTGACCCGGTCGACTGCCGGGGCATGAACGGCTGGGCCGATCGGTGGGGCCGATCGGTGGGGCCGATCGGTGGGGCCGATCGGTGGGGCCGATCGGTGGGG
>CAMLJY010000088.1 GCA_946480465.1 uncultured Burkholderiales bacterium | reverse complement strand
CCTTCCATCGCCGAGCACGACGTGGCCACTCGCCGTGGCCTGCCGCGCTCCCGCGGGTTGCCCCGCATGCATCAGCTCCGGCGTCAGCCCGCGCAGCCCCCATGACCAGACGCGACCGTCGCGCGCCCGCGCGACACACGCTGCCGCCTTGACGAACGAACAGGACACGTCGGCAAGCGCCGGCACGTCCTCGCGCCGTGTCGCCGAATTCCCCAGCCCGAAATCGCCAGCCTTGACCAGCCATGCGCCGCCATCGGCCCGCAGCGCGTACACGCCGCAGGCCTGGCGGTCCGCGTAGCCACTGCCCAGTGCGACGATGCCGTCCAATCCGGCAAGGACCTCGGGCCGGGTTGCGCCGCCGGTGGCCAGCGAATCGAAGCCGGGCGACAGGCGCAGCGCGCCGTCCTCACGGAGCGCGACGATGCGCCCGCAACCATGGTGCACGTCGACGATCCGTGCGAAGCCCGGCACGCGGGTCGGTACGCGCGTCCCGCGCCGTCCACCGAAGACCGTGCCGTCGAGTTCGCCGTTGTGTGCGCCCCATCCCCACAACTCACCGCCCGCCGTCACGACAAGCGTGACGGCGTGGTTCGACACGACGCCGAGCCCGCCCACCTGCTGCGGCGGCCGACGGTCGCCGACGCGCTTGCCGGGCGTGATCCACGCGGTGCCGTCGGCGGCGAGTGCAGACAAGATGGCGTTGCACGTCGATGCCTGAACGCTTGGTGGCAGCCCCGGAACCGCGGTGGGCGTCCTCACCCATTCCGCGCCCATTCCACCGCCGCTCGTCTTCAGGCCTCCCTGGTCCAGGCCCCAGAGCCACAGCGACCCATCGCTTCGAAGCGCCACGTCATAGCCGGAGCCGGTGAACACGGTGGCGACCGACACGAGCCCTTCGACGATGCGCGTCTGGTTGCTGCCTCGGCCCGGAAAGTACTGCGGGAACGCGCGTTCGGCCCCATCGAACAAGGCGGTCGCATCGGGCAGATGCGCCGCTGCCGAGAGGGTGCGGCGCCGAGGATCGGCCTTCAATCCCGTAGGCAGCGCGGCGCTGGCGCTCGCTCCGCCTTGCGGCGCCTCGGTCCAGGGATTCGCGGGCCGGTCCGAGCCGCCGCCGCAGGCGGTCATCAGAACGAACGACAGCGCGACGCACAGGCGCCCACCGGTGGACCGCGCGCTCGCCCAACGGCCAGATGGAATGCGTCGCGCTGTCGCATGGTGCCAGTGCCGCCGCTTCGCTTCATCCACCGCCACCGCCGCGCAAGGGTCGTGTCGCAAGGCTTCTCCTCCTCCAAGGCTGCGGCATCTTGAGAGCCCACCGTTACTGGCGCGTTATCCAGGGCCTCCCTCGGAGCCATCGGGGATTGGCCCCCCGTATCCCGGGGGGATTGCTTCTTGGCCGAAGTGAGCCGGCATCCGAGTCGCGTTCAGCGCGAGTACGAGATCAACAAGGGGAAGTGCGGGCACGCATTTCGGGCCAGGAGGCCAGGCGGCTCCCTGAGGAACGCGGTGGCGCGTTACCCGAGCGGCATGTCCAGCCGCCTGGTCTTCGCCAGCACTTCGCGATCGAGTGCGCTCGCTCGAACTCGCGCGTGAATGCGTGCCTTTGCGGCCGAGCTTCGCGCGCGGAGCAGCTCGAGCATCCGGCAAGGATGGCCACCGACCTGGCGGCTCATGTCCGCGGCGAGATGCTCGATCAGCGGTGCATCGGCATGCGGCAGTTGCAGGGACTCGACGAACGCTGCACGGCCTCGCGATTCAGCGGCCCGATCATGTGATCCACGACAGCGCCGGACCGCTGGCCCCCTCTGGCACAACGGGTTCCCGCGGCAAAGCTCAGCCCGCCTCCGCCTTCACCCGCCCCCGCCGCGCCGGCAGCAGCCGGTCCATGTAGGCCGGCGCCTCGGCATGCAGGAAGCGTTTGAAGGCCGCGGCCGCGGGGCTCAGCGGCCGGCCGCTGCGGTTCAGCACGTACCAGTCGCGCACCACCGGCAGGCCCTGCAGGTCCAGCAGCGCGAGGTGGCCGGTCTGGTGTTCCAGCACCACCGTGTGCAGCGAGATGAAGGCCAGCCCCAGGCCGGCCATCACCGCCTGCTTGATGGACTCGTTGCTCGTCATCTCGTGGCCGATCGGCGGGTTCAGCCGGTGCGCCGCGAAGTACTGGTTCATCGCATGGCGCGTGCCCGAGCCGGCCTCCCGCGGCAGGAAGGTCTCGCTGGCGAGGCGCGCCGGCGGCACGCGCCGCTTGCCCACCAGCGGGTGGTCGGGCGCGGCGATGACGCCGTGCGGGTGCTTGGCGAAGGCATCGGCCGTCAGCGGGATGTGCGTCGGCGGCCGGCCCATCACCGCCAGCTCGACCTGGTTGCTTTCGATCTGCGCGATCACGGCCTCGCGCGGGGCGATGGACACGTCGACCGCGATGTGCGGGTGCTGTGCCCGGAAGCGCGCGATCAGCCGCGGCATGAAGTAGCGCGTGGTGGTCACCAGCGCGATGCGCAGCGTGCCATGGTGCAGGCCCTGCAGCGCATCGATGGCCTCGCCGGCCTCGCGCAGGGCCTGGGCCACCCGCTCGGCGTAGGGCAGCAGCGCCTCGCCGGCCTGGGTCAGCGCCAGCGTGCGGCCGCGCTTCTCGAACAGCGGCAGGCCGACCGTCTCGGCCAGCTGGCTCATCTGCATCGACACCGCCGGCTGGCTCAGGTGCAAGGCCTCGGCCGCACGCGCGAAGCTGCAGTGCTCGGCGGCCTCGAGGAAGATCTGGAGCTGGCGCAGCGTGGCGTGGCGCAGGGTGTCTGACATGGCGGCGGGATCAGGCGCGGCGGCGGGGGCGGCGCCATTGTGGCCCCGGCCGCGCTGGCCGCGCAGGCGCCACCCGCCGGCTCAACCCCGCGCGCCGGGCTGCCGCCGCCGCAACAGCGCCAGCGTGCGATGCATCTCGTTGTGGACGATGCAGAAGCCCTCGTCGAAGCCCATGCCGGGCTTGACCAGCAGCCGCATCGGCCGCGCCGCCAGCGCCACCTGCACGCAGGCGCGGGCCGAGACGTCGGTCTCGTTGCAGGTGCCGCCCTGGTAGGCCTGCATGCCGTGCCGCTGGCAGTGCAGCACCGATTCGACGACGTTGTGGATGCTGCCCAGGTCCGGGGTCTTGATCTGCACCATGTCGCAGCAGCGCGCGGCCGTGAAGGCCACGACGTCGTCCAGCGTGTTGCACCACTCGTCGGCGACGATGCGCACCCGCGAGCCCAGCGCGCGCAGCCGCTGCGTGATGGCCGCCAGCGCCTCGATCTGGCCCTCGCGCGAGCCGGCATCCACCGGCCCTTCGATCGACAGCGCCAGTGGTCCGGCGTCAGCCTCCAGCGTGGCGAGATAACCCGCGATGCGATCGGCATCCTGCCCGAAGGCCTGGCCGATGGTGCCGTAGACGTCGATGTGCAGTTCCGGCCGGTAGCCCTCGCCGCCCAGCGCCTGCACGCGCCGCACCAGCCAGCGCACGTAGTCGCGCAGCTTCTCGCCCTGGTGGCCCAGCTTGTCGGCCACGTGGTTGATCAGGCCGTGCGGCAGCACGTCGACGCGCTTTTGCACCATCTTGTCGACCGCGCCGTGGCGGTCGTCGCCGCTCTGGCCGAAGAGCGGGATCGGCGTGGTCTCGACCGGCAGGCCGTAGGCCTCGCACAGCACCTCCACCGCCAGGCGGCGGCGCGCGTGGGCGGCCGCGTCCAGCAAGGCCTGGCTCAGCCCGTAGCGGATGGCGGTGTGCAGCCGCCGCCCGCCGACCTGCACGCTGTCGATGAAGCGCGCATTGCCCAGGAAGTCCGACGCGTCGCGGCCTTCCAGCAGCGGCGCCACCTCGCGGCGCAGCAGGGGCAGGAAGTCGGCCGCGAGGAACAGCGGATCGCGTCCGCCCGCGCCGGAATACTGCACCGCCGCGCAATCGCCGATGCCGACGCTGCCATCACTCAAAGTCAGCAGCACCGAGACGCATTCGCCGGCCTGCCGCACGGCGCTGAATCCCGGGGTCAGCGGCAGGCCGTCGTAGACGAAGCCGTCCTGCCGCGCCCCGGCCTTGATGGCCTGCTGGTCGTCGAAGTAGAACGATGAGAAGCCGGCGACGAATTCGGCGTGGGTGATGTGGACCGGGGTGGCCAGGTTCGTCGTCATGCGGGCCTCCCGACCAGCTTGCCCTTGGAGATCGCGTAGATGTCGTCGACGACCATGCGGAACGAGCTTTCGCGCTGCTCGGCGCGGGCGCGCTCGGCCACCTTCTCGCGGTGGTAGGCGATGACGTCGTCGGGCAGCGGCGCATGGCCGGCATCGAAGATGCGCACCGCCCCCTCGTTGTCGCGGATCGGCATCAGCTTGCCGGCATTGCAGGCGGCCGGCGCGAAGGGGATGTCCATCACCCCGGCCTCGAAGGCGCGCACGGCGCCGACCGCCACGTCACCGCGCCCCAGCTCCATCACCTTGGCCATCACCGCGCGCACCTCGCGCTTGATCAGCGCCACCTCGCGTTCGACCTCGGGGCTCACCGGCACGTTCTGCTCGCGCACCATGTTCAGGATCTGGCTGGTGGCGTTCAGGCCCTGGCGATTGGCTTCCTTGGTGGGCACGCCGGCCGCCTCGTGCGGGGTCTTCACGATGACCTTGGTGGCTCCGGCCATCGCAGCGGTGGCCGCGCCCCAGCAGATCACCGAATAGGCCATCGATTCGTTCTCCGGAAAACCGCCCATCCACTGGTGGAACACGGTGCTGAGCTGGTAGTCGTCATGGCCCGCGGCCCGGAAGTATTCATGCCCCAGTTCGCGCAGCGACCGGATGGCCGCCACGTCCTGCACCAGGTTGCCGGCCTGGCCGTAGCCCAGCGTCAGGCACTTGGCGCCCTGCTCCAGCGCCAGCAGGCCTTCGATCAGCGCCACGCAGTGCGAGACGAAGGGCGGCACCAGCGTGCCCGACAGCGGCCCGAAGGGCTCGCGGTTGATGCGGATGCCCTCTTCCTCGTACAGGCCGATCAGCCGATCGCAGTATTGCCAGTGGCGGATCGACCGCTCGAGCGGCACCCGCTTGGCATAGGGCACGTTGTACGAGATGCCGCCGCCCTCATAAGCCGTGAAGCCCGCGGCCAAGGTGATCTCGGCCAGCAGCCGCGCGTCCGGCGTGCCGTGGCGCACCTGCACCGGCTTGTCCAGCGATTCGATCAGGCGCCGGCAGCCGGCCAGGCCGTGGTTGACGGCCGGAAAGCCGTTCAGCAGCGAGGTGCCCGCCTGCTGCGAGCGCGCGATGCCGACGGCGGCCTCGTCGTAGCGGTTCAGGCGCGTGTAGGCGTCGATCGTGGTGGGCAGCAGGTCGCAGCTGTCCTGCAGGTACTGCAGCAGCGCGATGTGCTCTTCCAGCAGCGCCACGCCGGCGCGCGGCTGGAACAGCGTGCGGCCGGCCCGGTCGGCGGCCGCCAGCGCGGCCGAGAAGCGCTTGTGCTCGGGCAGCGCATGCTGGTAGCGCAGGCCTTCGGCGAAATCGACCTCAGCCCCGGTGGGCCAGGTGTTCATCACGCTGGCCCGTTCGGCCTCGAAGGCCTCGCGGGTCAGGCGGCGGTTGCTCAGTTCCATGGGTGAGAGGCGAAGTGAGGGATTCGGGGCGCCCCGCGGTGGTCTGCAGGGCTCGCACGCCGGCCCGCGCCGCCGCCGCCGGGTGGCGGCGCGCCACGTTGGCCAGCAGCGGAAACAGGTAGCCGGTGTCGCGGAAGTAGTCGACGCGGGCGGGCAGCAGCACGTGGCGGCCGCGCTCGTCCAGCGGGCGCAGCCGCAGCCAGGGCGTGGGATCGAAGCCGCCGGCCTGGGCCAGCCAGCCGCCCGAGCCGATGACCCGGCGCACGCCGCGCAGGTCACGGCCCAGCTGCAGCTGCACCAGGCCGTCGGGCGTGCTGACTTCCTGCGAGCGGCCGGCGTGCCGGGTACAGGCCTCGGCCAGGCAGAAGCCGGCCAGCAGCGCGTCCAGCCGCTGGCCTTCGTCGTCTTCGCCGGGCAGGTGCTGCGGCAGCGCCGCCACCTGCCGCACGTGCCGCTCCATCGGCGCGACATCGATGCCCAGCTGGCCGGCCAGCACGGGCCGGGCGGCGGCCAGGGTGGTGGCGGCCGAGACCCGCATGCCCAGGTCGCCTTCGACCGTGCGCTTGACGCCCGGCTCCGGCAGGCCGCGCTGCACGACGCCGGAGGCCTGCGCCTCGCGGTGGGCCGAGTACACGTCGGTCGTCGCGCCACCGATGTCGAGCAGGATGAACTCCTCCCAGCCCGGCACCGTGGCGGCGATGGCGCGGGCGAATTCCAGCATCGCGTAGGGCGTGGGGGCGGGCTCCGCGCCGACCAGGTCGACCACCCGGTCCAGGCCCTTGCCGCGCACGATGCGCTGCAGGAACAGCCGGCGCAGCGCCTCGCGCGCGGGCTCGGGCTGCGGTGCGTCCAGCGCCGGCAGCAGGTTGTCGACGGCGACGAGGTCGCGGTCGGCCAGCAGCGCGCAGACCTCGTCGCGCACCGCGCGGTTGCCGGCATACACCATCGCGCAGCGCAGCGACGAGCGCGCCAGCGCCTGCGCATTGCGCAGCAGGTAGTCGGTGTTGCCGCCGTCGGTGCCGCCGGCGAACAGCAGGATGTCGGGCGGGTCCTGTTCCAGCGCACGGATGTCCGCGCCATTCAGGCGATAGGACAGCACCTGCGTCAGCTTGGCGCCGGCCGAGCAGGCGGCCAGCTTGGCCACCTCCAGCGTGATCTCGGGCACCAGCCCCAGCGCGGCCACCGCGAGCCCGCCCTTGGCCGACGAGGAATAGTCGATCGACAGCTCGCCCCGCGCGGCGCGCCGCGCCAGTTCAGCCGGCGCCACACCGGGCAACAGCCCCTGCAGCACCGCGGCAAAGCCTTCGCCCAGGTCGTGCACCGTGGTCGGGTGCGCGGCGCGGCGTTCCAGCTGCAGTTCGCCGTCGCACCAGTCGAACAGCGCGCCCTTGGTCCAGGTGGAACCGATGTCGATCGCGAGGCAGGGGGCCACGGCTGATCAGGCGGCGAGGTCCGCGAGCCGGCCCGCGGCGCGACCCGTCCTGTGATCGGCCAGGTGGTCGGCCAGGTGGTCGGCCAGGTGATCCGCCATCTGGTCGACCATTTCCTCCGCCGCCCGCTGCTCGCTGCGCGCGATGTCGGCGCGCAGCAGCCGCGCCACCTCCAGCAGGTCGACCGAGGGCGAGAACACGCGGTCGAACCCCATCTCGAGGAAGAGACGCTCGACGTCCGCGAAATCGCGCTTGCCGATCACCAGGTTGCCGCCGACGTACAGCACGATGTGCTCCAGCCCGCGCTCGACGCAGCGGCCGCGGAAGCCCAGGCAGTCGATCTCGCCGTGGCCGTAGATGGACGAGACGAGCACGGCGCTGGCATTGGTCTCGATGGCGGCGTCGATGAACTCGTCCTGGCTCACCATCACGCCCAGGTTCACGACCTTGAAGCCCTGCTCGGTCAGCACGTGGTCGATGATCTTGTTGCCCACTGCATGGCAGTCCGCCCCGATGACACCGAGGACGATGGTCTTCGTCATGCGCTTCCTTCGTGATTGATCCGGGGGCGCAGTCTAGCTAACCGTTTCTCATCTCTCGGCTGTTTGTCTTCAGTCTTTCTTATTCATTGCCAGCCGCGGACGGATCGCCCCCCTGCCGGCGCGCGGGAGGGCGGTTTGCCCTACCCCGCCACCGGCAACCAGAGCAGAAACCCCGCCCCGCGGCCGTCCAGTCCCTCGCCCAGCTCGATGCGGCCGCCCAGCCGCTGCACCGCCTGCTTGGCAATGGCCAGCCCGAGGCCGGAACCGGGGGTCTCGTGCCCGGCGCCGCGGTGGAAACGCTCGAAGACGCGCAGGCGATGCTCCGGCGCGATGCCGGGCCCATCGTCGCGGACGGCCAGCCGCAGGCCGGCGGGTTCGGGCGCCAGCTCGACGGCGACGCGGCCGCCGGGCCGGCCGTAGCGGATGGCGTTGTCCACCAGGTTGTGCACGATGGACTGGTAGGCCTGCAGGTCCAGCGCGGCCGGCAGCGCGTCGGGTGCGTCCAGCGTCAGGTCGATGTCGCGCGCCAGCGCCGCGGGGCCCAGGTCGGCCAGCATCTGACGCGTTCTTTGCGCGATATCGTCCCGCTGCACGCCCGCGCCGCCGCCGTCCACCCGGGCCAGCAGCAGCAGCTGGTCCACCAGGTGCGAGGCGCGGCCGATCGCGCGGTCCAGGCGCGGCCCGGCTTCGCGCCGGGCCAGCTCGTCGCTGGCCGCGGCCAGCACGTGGCCTTGCGCGGCGATCACCGCCATCGGGGTCTTCAGCTCGTGCGCCGCGTCGTGCACGAAGGCCTGCTCGCGCTCGACCTTCTCGCGCAGCTGGGCCAGCAGGCGGTCCAGCGCCTCGGCCAGCGGCTTCAGCTCGGCATGGCGCGGCACCACGCCGAGCGCGGACAGGTCGTCCGGCCGCCGCGCGGCGATGCGCTCGGACAGCTGCCGCAGCGGGCGCAGGCCCTGCCGGGCCGCCAGCACGACCGGCAGCAGCACCAGCGGCAGCGCGATCAGCATGTAGCGCGCCAGGTCGCCGCCGATGCGCTGCAGCAGCCAGCCCTTGTCCAGGGCCGGCAGCGCGATGCGCAGCGACCAGCGCGCCGTGTCGGCGCTGAACACGCGGTGCCGCCGCCCGTCGATCGTCCGGTGGCCGTAGCCGCTCACTTCGGACGGCATCAGCTGCGCCGGCGCGCCGTCGGACAGGTAGACGGCGGCGCCGCTGCGGCGGTCGAACAGCTGGTACAGCTGCCGCATCGAGATCTCGTGCAGCCGAAGCTGGCCGTTGTAGGTGACGTCGATCGCCGCGAGGGCCGCCCGGGCCTGGCCCGCGTCGTCCAGCGTCGACAGCAGCGCCGCCGCATCGGCGCCGAAGGCCCGCAGTTCGGCGGAGACGTCCTCGGAACGATCGACCTCGTTGATCTGCAGCACCAGCAGCACCGGCCATACCAGCACGAAGGCCAGCAGCAGCGCCAGCACCACGCGCCGCACCAGCGTGGCCGCGAACAGGCGCTTCAGCACACCGCCCCACGAGCGGCCTTCGCGGGCCGCGCTGCGCTGTCCGCCCTCGGCACGGCCTTGTCTCATGGCACCAGCAGGTAGCCCACGCCGCGCAGCGTGCGGATGCGCTCGGCGCCGATCTTGCGCCGCAGGTTGGACAGGTGCACCTCGACCGTCGCGAAGTCCACCGGATCACCCAAGGGCTCCAGCCGCTGCGCCAGCAGGCCCTTGGGCACGACCTTGCCGGCCTCGCGGGCCAGTTCCAGCAGCAGGCGGAATTCGCGCGGGGACAGCTCCAGCGCCTCGCCGTCCAGGCGCGCGGCGTGGGCGCGCGGCTCGATCTGCAGCGCGCCGAAGGTCCACAGTTCACTCGCCTGCTGCGCGCAGCGCCGCCGCACGGCGCGGATGCGCGAGGCCAGCTCCGCGGTGGCGAAGGGCTTGACGATGAAATCGTCCGCGCCGCCGTCCAGCCCGCTCAGCCGCTCTTCCAGTGCCGAGCGAGCGGTCATGATGATGATGGGCAGCGTGATGCCGCGGGCGCGCCAGCGCTTCAACAGCTCGAAACCCGAGCCATCCGGCAGCGCCAGGTCGAGCAGCACGCAGTCATGGCGGCCGTCGTCCGGCCGGGCCGGCGCATCGGCGGCCCGGCGCAGCCACTCGGCGCTGAAGCCCTCGGCTTGCAGTCCCTGGAGCAGCGCGCGGCCCAGGTCGAGGTCGTCTTCGATCAACAGCAGGTGCATCGGCCGCGATTGTCCAGGGCCGACCTTTAGCCGAGCCTAAGGTTGGGCGCCGCAGACTGCCCGCCGTTGTCACAGCACGGCCTGAGCCATTTCGACCCCATGCAAGCACCCCCGTCCCTTCGAGCAACGCCGGTCCGCAACCGGCCGGCCCAACTCGCCGGCGCCACCCTGGCCACCGCCCTGGCCGCCGCCGCCCTGCTGGCCGGGTGCGGCGGCGACGACGACGGCGACCTGGCCGCCGCGGCCGAGCAAGCGCGCGCCGCGCGGCCCTACGCCCAGCGCTGCCCGCTGCCGCCGCCCGCCGCGGGCACGCTGGCCCTGCCCGCGCCGCGCGGCGGGCACTGCGTGGGCAAGGCACGCTTCCAGCTGGCCGGCGGCGAGCACGACGAAGTGCTGACCGCCGACCCGACGGACCGCCGCGAGCTGTCGCTGAAGGTCTGGTATCCCGTCGCGGCCGACCGCCCCGGCCCGGCGGCCGAGCACGTCGACCCGGTGCTGCGGCCCCTGCTGCAGGCGCTGCTGCAATCCGATTGGCCCGGCCTCGCACTGCCGGCCGTGCGCAGCTGGTCGCAGGCCGGCACGGCGATGGCAGCGGGCCGGCGCTACCCGGTGATCCTCTTCTCCCCTGGCGGCGGGCTGCTGGCCGAGCAGTTCTCCGCGCTGGCGGAAGACCTGGCGAGCCATGGCTTCGTCGTGGTCGCCATCGACCACCCGTACATCTCGGGCCCCACCCCCTTGTCCGACGGCCGCATCGCGTTCGACACCACCGCGCTGACGAGCCCCGAGGGCATCGAAGCGGCGGCGCGGCAGGCGGTGGCCGACCAGCGCCGCGTGCTCGACTGGCTGCAGGCCCAGCACGAAGGCACGGACCTGCTCGGCGGCCACCTGGACCTGTCACGCATCGGCACGGCCGGCCATTCGATCGGCGGATCGACCGCGCTGCACACCGCGCGGCTGGATGGGCGGGTGCGCGCGGCGGTCAACATCGACGGCAGCGTCTGGGGCGACACCAGCGGCCCCTGGACCAAGCCCTCGCTGATCCTGCTGGCGCAGCGTGATGCCGACCCGACCATCACCGCGGTGCAGCGCAACAGCACCGGCGGTCCGCACGACCTGCGCGTGATCGACGGCACCGGCCACCTGAGTTTCAGCGACATCCCCCGCCTGCTCGCGCTGGCACTGCCCGCGACGCCGGCGGAACTGGAAGCCCTGGGCCTCGGCCGCCTGGATCCGGAGGCCGCGCTGCAGATAACGCGCGAACAGCTCGTGGCCTTCTTCCGGCGGGAGCTGGCCGCGCGCTGACGGGAAACCAGGCCGGCCGCGACGGCATCCCGGCCAGGTATCGGCACCGACCCCGATGGACAGCGCTGTCTTCATCCGGGAAGTCCGCGCGACAGGGCCTGAGAAGCGGGCGCGCCGGCTTCATCGCAGCGACTGACATGAAGAGTCCGCCGCGCCAATCCCTAGATCAATTGGGCTTGTCTCCGGGTTCACCCTAGGCACCAACAGAGTGCACGACCCTAGGATAGCGCTATCCAACGGCATGGCGGCAGCGGCCCGGCACCTGATGAGCGACACGATCGTGGTGATCGGCGACAAGTTCGCCGCATTGGCCGATGGCACGGCCGTCGTCACCGTGCAGCAGCTGTCGCACGGGGCGGACAACCGCCTTCTCGAGGCGCGGCGCATCATCGTTGGCCAGGGCGTGGGCCCGGCCGGCCTCGCGGCCATCCGCCAGGCGATCGCCCAGTGCCCGCCGGCGCAGGCCCCGGCGCTGGACGAACACGTCTCGCGCCGCGCCGATCCCGGCCTCGTGCACAAGCGCTGCGTACATAACGTGATGATCACGCGGCCGCAGCCCGCCGGGCCGGACCGCTTTGCGGCGCAGCTGGTGCTCGACGACGCCTGCGCGGAGCTGGCGGACCACGTGACAGGCGTCCATGTGCAGGGCATGGTGCTGGTGGAGGCGGCGCGGCAGATGTTCATCGCGGTGTCGGCACCGATCTGTGCCCTGTCCGGCTTCGACAGCGACCGCACGCAACACCTGTTGCGGGACATGCGCGCCAGCTTCCGCCGCTTCGTCTACCCGCTGCCCACCGAGCTGCGGCTCAGCATCGATTCGACCCGCCGCGTCGCGCGCACGCCGCTGCTGGTGACGACCATGACCGTGCGCTTCGAGCAGGACGGGGAAGAGGCCGCCTCGGTCCACTGCAAGGCCGTCTCGCAGGCGCATGCGGCCCTGGCCCGGCACGAACGGGCGGAGGCCGATCGCCACCTGGGCCACTGGCTGCAGGCGCGGCCGCCCCTGCCGTCAGTGGGGCAGGCACGGTGAGCGGCCGCGCATCCCGCCGCGCATCCCGCCGCGCGGCCCTGGCCGTGCTCGGCCTGCTGGCTGCCTGCGGTGGCGGCAGCGGCGGCGGAAGCACCGGCCCGAACCCCGGCACCCCGGCCCCGCCACCCGGTCCGCCGCCGGTGGAGGTGCGGGCCAGCCTCGATCCGCGCCAGCTCGTCTTCGAACGCCAGGGGCTGCAGGTGCTGCAGTCGTCGAACTACTACCCCGGCGTGCGCACCGCGCGCGGCCATGCGCTGTTCCTGCAGTCCTTCCCCGAGCACCACGTCGTGCGCGTCAACGCCTTCGACTGGGCGGCCGCGGCCAGCAGCGGCTGCCGCCCCGGCACCCGGCAGGTCGACGGCACGGCCGTGCCCGACTACACGCCGTGCCTGGCCGAGTTCGACAAGGTGCTGCAGCAGGCCAAGCCCTACCTGGACGACCTGACGCGGCGCAACTCGACCCAGGTGCTGATGGTCGACATCTTCCGCACCCCGGCCTGGCTGAGCCGTTCGGGCGATAGGCGGCCGGGCTGCGGCGGTGGCGTGCTGGCGCATGCGCACCGGCCGGCGGACTACCGTGCGTGGCAGCAGCTGCTCGACCTGGCGGTGCGCTTCTTCAGCCAGTACGACGGCGCGGTCGGCATCAACCCGCGGGTGGCCACGCGCATCCACTACCAGTTCTGGAACGAGCCCGACCTGCCCTGCAACTGGCAGGAAGACACCGCGGCCTTCCTGGAGCTTTACGAGCAGACCGCGGCGCACCTGCGCGCCCGCCACCCCGGCGCGCGCATCGGCGGCCCCGGCACCGAAGCCTGGGCCGGCCGCATCGCCGCCGACGGGGCCGCGCGCCCGCGGAACCTGGCCTTCGAGCTGGTCGATTTCGCGCGGCAGCGCGGCTTGCCGCTGGACTTCGTCAGCTGGCACTACTTCTCGGCCGACTACCGCGGCCAGCTGGTCGACGGCGTCGCGGCCTACCGGGCCTTCCTGGCTTCGCGCGGCATCGCCGAGGCCGACCTGCCGCTGATCGTCAACGAGTGGCTGCCGCAGGACGGCCCGCCCACCGGGCTGCACCGCTACCTTGCAACGGACGCGGCCAATGCCCTGCTGGCCTTCTTCGAGACGCGGATCGCGCAAGGCGGCGTGCCCTGGCAGGACTACGGGCCGGCAAAGGGTGATGCCTGGGGCATCGTCGCCTTCAACGAAGCCGGCACCGCGGCCGGCAACGAGGAAGGCCTGGCGGACGCCGCGAAGAAGCCGATCTACCACGTCGTCGAGTTCTTCGACCGGCTGGCCCGGACCAGCCAGGGCCTGCATGCGGCGCGCGAGGACATCGTGCTCGACGGGGCCGCCCACGGCGGCACCACGCCCTTCAAGGTGGGCGAGCGCGCGCTGCTGGTCGCGCGCGAAGCCGAGGCCGGCTGCTACCGCATCGCCGCGTGGAACCGCCTCGCCAGCCCCGAGCAGGGCGCCGTGGCCTACCTGCTGGCCCAGGGCCTCACGCTGGCCCAGCTGCAGCAGGCCTATGGAACCGAGCCGCAGGCCCTGCTCGAGCGCCTGGTCGCCGCCGTGCGCGCCGGCACCGCCTTCGACGCCACCTGGTCCGCCGCTTTCCGCCAGGCCCAGGCCGTCGAGCGCTGGCTCGCCGACATGCGCGACCGGCGCGAGTTCGCGTACACGCTGGCCCTGGACGGCTGGGACCGCGCGAGCGTGAGCGAGGCGCGCAGCATCGGCCGCGACGGCGTCTTCATCCAGGACAAGCCGATGCGCATCGAGGCCGGTTCGGGGCTGCGGTTCTCGGTCAAGCCGGAAGAACTGGTGCACGCGAAGCTCTGTCCGGGCTGAAGCCCCAAGGCACAGGCCGCGCACCGGCGTCATGCCGGGCCCGCGCCGGGCTCCCGCGGTGCCGCCGGCGCGTCGTCACCAGGCAGCTCCAGCACGGCCCGCAATCCTGCCGGGCCGGCCCGGTCGAGCACCAGTGCGCCCCCGTACAAGCCGGCAAGTTCCTGCACGATCGCCAGGCCCAGGCCGCTGCCCGGCGCCGACTCGTCCAGCCGCCCGCCACGCGCCAGCACGTCGGCGCGCCGCCCGGGCTCGATGCCTGGGCCGTCATCCTCCACCCGGATGGCGAGGCGGCCCGCCGCAGCGTCCCGCGTCACCGACACCCTGACCCACGAGCGCGCCCACTGGCAGGCGTTGTCGAGCAGGTTGCCCAGCATCTCCTGCAGGTCTTCGCGTTCGCCGGCGAAAACCGCACCTGGCGGGACCTCGCCCAGCGTGATCGTCACCGGTCGCCCGGCATGCAGTTGCCCCAGCACCCGCAGCAGGCCGCGCAGCACCGCGTCCACCGGCGTGCGCATGCCCGGCACGCCCTGGGCAGCCGCCGCCCGCGAACGCGCCAGGTGCCAGTCGACGTGCCGCCGTGCCAAGGCCACCTGCTCGCGCACCAGCGGGGCCAGGGCCCGGGCCGCCGTCCCATCGGACGCCGCCGCCTCGGCCTGATGCGCCAGCACGGCCAGCGGCGTCTTGAGCGCATGGGCCAGGTTGCCGGCCTGGGTGCGCGCCCGGGCCACGACCTCGGCATTGCGGTCGAGCACGGCATTGAAGTCCTGCACCAGCGGCTGCAGTTCGGCCGGGTAGATGCCATCCAGGCGCTGGGATTCCCCGCCGCGCAGCGCCGCCAGGCCGCGCTGCAGCGCGCGCAAGGGCGCCAGGCCGACGGCGACCTGGGCGACGGCAGCGGCCGCCAGCAGCACGAACAAGACGAGCAGCGACACCGCAAGCACGCGCCCGAAGCGCCGCGTGGCCGCATCGGCCTCCCCCAGGTCAGCCGCCACCAGCAGGCGCCAGGCGCCGCCGCCAGCGGACGCCGCCTCGGCCGGCCGCACGGTGCGCTCGACCGCCAGCAGGCGCGCACCGCCCGGTCCTGCAATGGCGTGCACATGCAGCGCGCCATCGGCGATGGCGTCGCCAGGGGCCTGGAGCACGTTGCCGCCGGCCAGGGTGGCGCGGTTGCCGGAGCGGCCTGTCCCGGGGTCCAGCGCCGTGTCCCACAGCGAGCGCGAGCGCAGCACGCCGCGTTCCAGGCCGCGGTCGCCGACCGCGTCGATCTGCCAATAGAGCCCGGAGTACGGCCGCGACCAGCGGGGGTCGCTGAGCCGGGCGGCGTCGATCTGCGGCCGGCCCTGTGCATCGACCTCGAAGCGCGCGGTCAGCTGGTCGAGCTGCGCCGCGAGCGTCGCCTGGAACTGGCGCATCGCCTCCTCGCGGAACAGCTCGGCCAGCACGGCGCCCGACAGCAGCAGCGCCACCGCCTGCACCACCAGCGTGGCCACCAGCAGGCGCCAGCGCAGCGAGCGCGGGCGCGCGGGCAGCGGCGTCACGGCGGCGGGCCGAGCCGGTAGCCCAGCCCGCGCACGGTCTCGATGGTGTCCGCCGGCAGCTTCTTGCGCAGGCGGCCGATGAAGACCTCGATGGTGTTCGAGTCGCGGTCGACCTCGCCGGCGTAGAGGTGATCGAACAGTTCCGTGCGCGAGACCACGCGGCCCCGCCGATGCATCAGGTGGAGCAGCAGGCGGTACTCGTGGGCCGTCAGCATCACCGGCCGGCCCTGCACGCTGACGCGGCCGCTGCGCGTGTCCAGCACGATCGGCCCGCACTGCAGCAGCGGCGAGGCCTGCCCGTGCGCGCGGCGGATCAGCGCCCGCAGCCGGGCGAGCAGTTCCTCCGCATGGAAGGGCTTGGCCAGGTAGTCGTCGGCGCCGGCGTCGATGCCGCCCACCTTGTCGTGCCAGCTGTCGCGCGCAGTCAGGATCAGCACCGGCATGGACCGGCCAGCCGCACGCCAGCGCTGCAGCACGCTCAGCCCATCCATCACCGGCAGCCCCAGGTCCAGCACCACCGCATCGAAAGCCTCGGTCTCGCCCAGGTGCAGCGCGTCGCGGCCGTTGTCGGCCTCGTCCACCGCGTAGCCGGCGTGCTCCAGCACGCCGCGCAGCACCGCCCGCAGCGCCGGCTCGTCCTCGACCAGCAGCAGCCTCATGCCTCAGCGGCCGGCGGCCGGCACGCGCCGGGCGTGCCGTTCCATCACCTCGCCGGTGCGCGCATCGACCTGCAGCTTCAGCAGCCGGCCGTCGGGCTGCAGCAGGCGCAGCTCGTAGGCCCAGCGCCCGTGTTCGCGCTCGAGTTCCACCTCCAGCACCTGGCCCGGGTAGGCCTTCTGCACCTGCTGCAGCAGCCGCGGCAAGGGCATCACCTCGCCGGCGGCCACGGCGGCGCGGGCGCGGTCGTGGTCGCGTCCTTCGCCAGCCGGGGCCCAGCCGGGCGCGGCGGCCAGCAACAGCGTGGCAAGCGTGAAGCAGCGCGAAGCGGGCATGCGGGCAGTGTGGGCAGGTCCCGATGAACGGCAGATGAACGCCTGCTTCAGCAGGCGTTCAGCACCGGTGCGAAGAATGCCCTGGCATGCCGGAGACGGCCTGACACGCATCAAGCCCTGATGAACACCCTCCTTCGATTCCGCTGCCCGACGACGACGGCCTGCGCCTGCCCGCGGGCCTGCACGCGGGCCTTCGCGGCGGCAAGCGCGACTGAAGAGCGCGACACGGAGCACCCGTCATGAACACCCCCCAACCCGTCTCGCCCGGCGCGGCCGGCGCACGCTCCGCCGAGGACAGGCCCCTGCGCGCCGGCTCGCGCCCGCGCCGCGTGGTGGACGCGCCGACGCGCCTGGCCCACTGGCTCTTCGCCGCCAGCTTCAGCGGCGCCTACCTCAGCGGCGATTCCGAGTCCTGGCGGGCATTGCACGTCACCCTCGGCTACGTGATGGCGGGCGCGCTGGCCTTCCGCCTGCTCTATGGCCTGTTCGGGCCGCCGCAGGCCAGGCTGTCGCTGCTGTGGCGGCGCATGGCCGGGCTTCCCGCCTGGATCCGCGATGCGCTCGCCGCGGACGCGCGGCCCGCCCTTTCGCTGCAGAAAGGCATCACCCTCGTGCTGGCCCTGTCGATGGGCGGCTTGCTGGCGGCCGCGGCGCCCTTGGCACTCTCGGGCTACGCCACGCATGCCGAGTGGGGCGGCGAATGGCTGGAAGAGCTGCACGAGTTCTTCGCCAATGCGGCACTCGCGCTGGTGCTGCTGCACCTGGGCGCGCTCGCCCTGCTCTCGGCGCTGCGCCGGCGCAACCTGGCCCGGCCGATGCTCACCGGAACCGCGGACGGCCCCGGACCCGACCTCGTGAAGTCGAACCGCGGGGCGCTGGCCCTCGCCCTGCTGCTGGCCGCGCTGGCCTTCGGCGCCTGGCAGTGGCGGCAGTCGCCGCACGGCCTGCTGCCGGATGGCGCGGGCAGCACCGGCGCCGAGCGAGGCGAGCACGGCGGCCCGTCCGAGCACCGGCAGCGACGCGGCGGGCACGGCGAGGACGATGACTGAACGCCCTGCCCCGCGCCGCCCGGCGATCAGCCCCTGCGTGGCCCGGCACCCCGTGGGCCCCTGGCGGCGCGTCGGCGGCGGCCCTCGTCCCGCCACAGGTTCCACGCGAAGCGCGCCAGGAACAGCCCGAGGCCGAACAGCAGCAGCGAGGGCAGGAAGATGCCGCTGCCGTCCGCCTCCACCGCCCCTGCGCTGTAGCCCGGTTGATGGGCGGAATGCGGCGCGTAGTCGGCGCTGCGGAAGAAGCGGTCCGTCTCCAGCCACAGCCAGGCCGCGCCGGCCAGGCAGCTGGCGGCGAGGATGGCGAGCAGGGCGGCGATCAGCCTCATCGGGCGCAACGGATGCCAACGTGAGCGAACAGGGGCGGCATGCTACGTTCCCCCGCCCCAGGGTCGAGCCGGCGGGCGCGGACACGAGCTTCGGCGCCGCAAGGGCCGGCCCGCGGCCGCGTTGGCTCCTCGGAGCCGCAGCTCGTCGTCAAGCGCTCGCGGCGAGGGCGGCGTTGGCCGGCGCGGGCGCGGGGCTGTCGCGCCGCACCCGGAACCACGTGGCGTACAGCGCGGGCACGAACACCAGCGTCAGCGCCGTGGCCACCACCAGGCCGCCCATGATCGAGATCGCCATCGGTCCCCAGAACACGCTGCGCGTCAGCGGGATCATCGCCAGCACCGCGGCGGCAGCCGTCAGCACCACGGGGCGGGAACGCCGCACCGTGGCGTCGACGATCGCGTCCCACGGCGCCACGCCGCGGCCGATGTCCTGGTCGATCTGGTCGACCAGGATGATCGCGTTGCGCATGATCATCCCGCCCAGCGCGATCACCCCCAGCAGCGCGACGAAGCCGAACGGCGCCTGGAACAGCAGCAGCGCCGGCACCACGCCGATCAGCGCGAGCGGCCCGGTCAGGAACACCATGAACAGCCGCGAGAAGCTCTGCAGCTGGATCATCAACAGCGTCAGCATCACGGCGAACATGGCCGGGAACACCGCGAACAGGGCCTGGTTGGCCTTGTCGCTCTCTTCGATCGCCCCGCCCTCCTCGATGCGGTAGCCCGGCGGCAGGCTGTCGACGATGGGCTGCAGCGACGGCCGGATCTGCGCCGTGGCATAGGGCCCCTGCACGCCGTCGGCGACATCGCTGCGCACCGTGAGCGTCATGTCGCGATTGCGCCGCCACAGCACCGGCTCCTCGAAGCCCGGCTCGATGCGGGCCAGCTGCGACAAAGGCACGGCCGCGCCGCTGCGCGTGAAGACCTGCAGGTCGCCGAGGCGACCCAGGCCCTGGCGTTCCTCGGGCGAGGCCCGCACGACGACATCGACAAGTTCTTCCCCGCGGCGGATCTGCGTGACGGGCACGCCGTCCAGCGTCGTCTGCACCAGGCCCTGGATGTCCGCGGTCGACAGGCCGAGCAGCCGCGCCTTGTCCTGGTCGACGTGCACCTGCACCGTGCGGACCTGCTCGTCCCAGTCGAGCTGCGTGTCTCGCACCAGCGGGCTCCGGCGCACCGCGTCACGCACGCGATAGGCGATCTCGCGCACCTGCGCCTTGTCCGGGCCGATCACCCGGAACTGGACCGGAAATCCCACCGGCGGCCCGAACTCCAGGCGCAGCACGCGCGCCTTGACGTCGGGAAAGGCCTCGTCCTTGTCGAAGAGGTTCATCAGCCGGGCGCGCACCCGTTCACGCTGCTCGATGCCAGCCGTCTTGATGACGAACTGCGCGAAGCCGGGGTTGGGCAGCTCGGGCTGGATCGACAGGTAGAAGCGCGGCGTGCCGGCGCCGGTGTAGGCGGTGAAGAACTGGATGTCCGGGTCCTTCGCCAGCCGGCGCTCGAGCAGCTTCACCTGCCGCTCGGTGGCCGAGAACGAGGCGCCTTCGCGCAGCCGCAGCTCCACCAGCAGTTCGGGCCGCGATGCCGTGGGAAAGAACTGCTGCTGCACCCTCAGCATGCCGGCGCCGGCGGTGACGAATGCCATCACGGCGAGGCCCAGCACCCAGCCGCGGTGTTGCACCGCCCGGTCGATGATGCGGCGCAGCCGGTGGTACACGGGCCGGTCGTAGACGTCGTGCTGCGTGCCCACAGCCAGGTTTTTCGGCAGCAGCAGCACGCCCAGATAAGGCGTGAAGACCACGGCCACCACCCAGGACAGGATCAGCGCCAGGCCGACCACCCAGAAGATGCCGCCCGCGTACTGGCCGGCGATGGACTTCGCGAAGCCGACCGGCATGAACCCGGCCGCGGTGACCAGCGTGCCGGTCAGCATCGGAAACGCGGTGGAGCTGTAGGCATGGGTGGCGGCGCGCAGCCGGTCCCAGCCCTGCTCCAGCTTCACGACCATCATCTCCACCGCGATGATGGCGTCGTCCACCAGCAGGCCCAGCGCGATGATCAGCGCCCCGAGCGAAATGCGGTCCAGGTTCCAGCCCGCGGCGTACATGACCGCCGCCACCAGCCCGAGCACCAGCGGCACCGAGGCCGCCACCACGATGCCGGTGCGCCAGCCCAGGAACAGGAAGGACACGGCCAATACGATGGCCAGGGCCTCCAGGAACGAGCGCTCGAACTCCCACACCGACTCGGCGACCACCCGCGGCTGGTCGGCGTACTGCTCGATGGCGACGCCCACCGGCAAGGCCTCGCGCACCTGCGCCAGCCGCTGCGCCAGCGCCCGCCCGAAGTCCAGCACGTT
>CAMLJY010000087.1 GCA_946480465.1 uncultured Burkholderiales bacterium | reverse complement strand
GGGCCTGGAAGTGCCCGATTCCGGCAGCGTGCTGTTCCACGGCGAAGACGCCACCCGCACCCACGTGCGGGAGCGCAACGTCGGCTTCGTCTTCCAGCACTACGCGCTGTTCGGCCACATGACCATCTTCGAGAACGTCGCCTTCGGGCTGCGCGTGCGGCCCAGGGCCACCAGGCCAACGGACGCCGAGATCAAGCGCAAGGTGATGGAGCTCCTGGGCCTGGTGCAGCTCGATTGGCTGGCCGACCGCTACCCGCACCAGCTCTCCGGCGGCCAGCGCCAGCGCATCGCCCTGGCCCGGGCGCTGGCGGTGGAGCCCAAGGTGCTGCTGCTGGACGAGCCCTTCGGCGCGCTGGACGCCAAGGTGCGCAAGGAACTGCGCCGCTGGCTGCGCCGCCTGCACGACGAGGTGCACGTCACCAGCGTCTTCGTCACCCACGACCAGGACGAGGCAATGGAAGTGGCCGACCGCGTGGTGGTGATGAACCAGGGCCGCATCGAGCAGCAGGGCAGCCCGGACGAGGTGTACGACGCGCCGGCCTCGCCCTTCGTGCTGCAGTTCCTGGGCGACGTCAACCTGTTCCACGGCCGCATCGGCCATGCGACCGCGGGCGACGCGCCGGATGTGAGTTACGTGCGCCCGCACGAGCTGGAGATCGTCGCCGATGCCGGGCCCGACACCTGGCCGGTGACGCTGAGCCAGACGCTCACCGTCGGCCCCAACACGCGCATCGAGTTCAAGCGCGAATCCGCCGCGCCGCAGGACGCCCAGCCCTGCGTCGACGTCGAGATGCCGCGCGATCAGTACCTGCGCCTGCGTGATCGCCTGGCGCTGGCGCCCGGCCAGCGCGTGCACCTGCGGCCGCGCCGCGTCACGCGCTTCGAGCTGCCGTTCGACCAGGGCGCCGGGATCTGACGGCCGGCGCCCCGGCCGCCGCCGCAGCCGTGCCCTCGGCCAGCAGCCAGTCGCGGAACAGCAGCGCCGCCGGCGACAGCGCTGCCGCGCGCGCCACCGACCAGGCCAGGTACAGCCCGATGCCGGTGGTGAAGAGCCGGTCATCCACCGCCACGAGGCGGCCGTCGGCCAGTTCCTCCTCGACGAAGATGCGCGGCACCAGCGCCACGCCCTGCTCGTCCAGCGCGGCGGCGATCGTCATCACCGTGTGCGAGAAGTGCAGCCCGCTCGCCACGTCCACACCCTGGATGCCCGCCTGGGCCAGCCATGGCGCCCACCAGCCGTGGCCCACCTCGTGCAGCAGCCGCGCCTTCGGCCAGCCCCGCGCCGGTGCCCGGCCGAACACCCGGCGGCGGTAGCCGGGCGTGCACACCGGCAGGACATGCAGCGGCAGCAGCAGGCGCGTCTCGGTGCCGGGGTAGCGGCCCAGGCCCTCGCGGATCGCGAGGTCGTACTCGCCGTCGTCCAGGTTCACCACGCGCGGATCCGCCCCCACCTCGATCTGCACGTCCGGGTGCAGCGCCGTGAAGTGCTTCAGCCGCGGCACCAGCCAGCGCACCGCGAAGCTCGGCACGGTGCTGACGCGCACGCGCCGGCCCTGGGGCCGCAGGTCGTCCGCGGCCTGCGCGATGGCGCGCAGGTGGCGCGCGGTGCCGGCATGCAGCCGCTGGCCGGCATCGGTCAACTGGACGCCGCGGCCTTCACGCCGCAGCAGCGCCACGCCCAGTGAACGTTCCAGCAGCTTGACCTGCTGCGTCACCGCCGCCGGCGTCACGTGCAGCGCCTGCGCCGCCAGGCGCACGCCACCCAGCCGGGCGACGGCATCGAAGGCGCGCAGGGCGTTCAGCGGCGGCAGTTTCATGGGCGGGCGAGGGCGATTGACCGTTCAGCAATTCTAAAAAGTGCCACAGCCGATTTCGCTTGTGCCGTGAAGCGGTCGTTGACAGCATCCGGGGCTTCGGGCCGCTTTCGCCGCCCCTTTGCCGAGAACCCCATGCCCTGGATTGCCGACCTCGTGCTGCTCGCCGCCCTGTGGGGCGGTTCCTTTCTGCTGATGCGCTGGGGCGCGCTGGACTTCGGGCCGATCGGCACCGCGTTCCTGCGCGTCGCACTGGCCGCGATGCTGCTGCTGGCCGTGCTGGCCGCGAAACGCCAGGTGCACGTGCTGAAGAAGCACCTCGGGCCGGCGCTGCTGGTCGGCGTCTTCAACAGTGCGCTGCCCTTCGCGCTGTTCTCGTTCGCGGTGCTGTCGATCTCCACCGGCCTCACCTCCATCCTCAATGCCACCACGCCGATCTGGGGCGCCATCGTGGCCGCGGCGTGGCTGGGCGACCGCCTGGCGCCCTCGCGCATCGCCGGCCTGGCACTGGGCGTGGTGGGCGTGGCGCTGCTCAGCTGGGGCAAGGTCAGCGCGCCCGGCAGCGGCGCCGGCTGGGCCATCCTGGCCTGCCTGGCCGCCACCTTCTGCTACGGCATCTCGGCCAGCTTCGCCAAGCGCTACCTGTCCGGCGTGGCGCCGCTGGCCACGGCCACCGGCAGCCAGGTGGGCGCCACGCTGGGCCTGGCGCTGCCGGCCTGGTTCCTGATGCCGCCGCTCACCGGCGCCGGCGCGCCCGGCCTGCGCGCCTGGGTGGCCATCGCGCTGGTGGCCGCGCTGTGCACCGCGCTGGCCTACATCCTGTATTTCCGGCTGATCGAACGCGCCGGCCCGCAGCGCGCGCTGACGGTGACCTTCCTGGTGCCGGTGTTCGGCGTGGCCTATGGCGCGCTGCTGCTCGACGAGCGGCTGGAGCCCAGCGCCTGGGGCGGCGCCGCGCTGATCCTGGCCGGCACCGCACTGGCCGTGGGCGCGGTGAAGTGGCCGACGCGCCAGGTCGGCCGCCGCGCCGGCGCTTGAGCGCCCGTGAGGGCCGGCGGGCTTGATGACGCGTGAATGACGCGGCCGGCGCTGTCCCCGGGGCCGGCCGGATGCATCAGGCGATGGCCTTCGCGTACGAGTCGCGGTCGATGTCCAGGATCTCCGCGCACAGCTGGGTTTCGACACCGCCCACCGCTGGGCAAGCGCGCTGCAGCACCCGCAGCATGCACTGCGACAAGTCCGCCTTCACCGCCGGCGCGCGCCCGCTCAGCAGGGCCAGCTTGGCATGCACGAAGGCCCGGCCCTCCGCCGCGGTGCCGATGGCGAAGCAGTCGACGCGGTACGCACGGCTCTTGATGTCCACCTCCTCGAACGGACCCGCACCGGCCAGCGCCGCGTTCAGTTCCGACAGCAGGCCGGCGGCATCCAGCGTGTCGAGGTTGCTGGAGTATTCGAGCGTCAGGTGAGGCATCGCATCATGGCGGGGTCGTGGAGGGCGCCAGAGCATACCGAAGGCGGCCCCGGCGCAAGGGCGGGGCCTTGGCCAGCCCGTGAGCGGCCCGCCTCAGTCGGGGCGCGGCATTTCCGCGCCGGCGGCCTCCACGGCCCCTGCCGACAGCAGTGCCCTCAGTTGCTCGGGCAGCCCCAGCGGATTGGCCATGTGCCACATCTCGACCACCTTGCCGTCGGCAATGCGGTCGATCGCCACGCCGCTGTAGCGCAGCCGCCGGCCCGTGGGCGCAATGCCGGCATAGGGCTGCAGGTGCGTGGCTTCGAAGCGCACGCGCGTGACCACGCGGTCGCCCTCGGCCACCTGGTCCTCGATGCTCAAGCGGTGGTCAGGGAACGCGCTGCGCAGCATCTGGCGGAAGGCAAGGAAGGGCCGCAGGTCCTTGGAACCGTTGAAGCTCAGGTCGGCTGCGAAGTAGCGCGGCGCGGCAGCCAGGTTGCCTTCGTTCGACACCTCGGTCAGGTAGCCGCGGACCAGGGCCTTGTTCTGCTCGAGGCGCGCTCTCTCGGCGTCGGCCGGCGCCTCGGCGGCCGCGAGACCGGCGCTGGTGGTGAAGGCGAGTGCAGCGATGCGCAGGAGTCGGGACATGACGGTATGACAGCAGTGATGACGGCTGCACTGTAGGAACGGCCGCCTTTGGTGTATTGAGCGATCGCGACGCCGCACCCGGGCACCCGGCGCCCGGCTCCTACACTGGCGGGCATGGCCGACGTCGCCGCACCGCCCACCGCACGGCTGATCGCGGCACCCGCAGCGCTGGCCGGCTGCGTGCGCGGCTTCATCGAGCGCGACACCCGCGGCGCCAGCCTCGCACCGGCCGAACGCTTCAACCACTTCCCGGCGTCGCCGCTGTGCGCCGTCTCCTGGTTCATCGAGGGATCGGCGCTGCTCGATGGCCAGCCGCTGCCCGGCCCCATCGTCTTCCGCGGCCCGCAGACGTTGCCCACGATCACCGCCAACCCAGGCCCGGTGCGGGTCTTCATGCTGCTGTTGATGCCCGACGCGGTGCAGGCCCTGGCCGGCCTGCCGGTGGCCGACCACGTCGACCGCTTCAGCGATGCGCGCGAGGTGCTGGCGCGCGATGGGTGGGGGCCGCTGCTGCAGGCGGTGCTGGAGGCGCCGGACACCCCGGCGCGGCTGGCCTTGGTGCAAGGCTTTCTCGCGCCCCGCTGGCACGCCGTTCGCGGCGGCGCTGCCGCCTGGCGCTATGCGGACTGGACCCGCGCATTGGCGATGCAGGCCGCGCTGTCCGCCCCGGGGCGCAGCCTGCGGCAGGCGCAGCGCCGCATCCGCCGCTGGGCCGGTCAGCCGCTGCAGCGGCTGGAAGGCCTGTCGCGCGCCGAGCGGTCCTTCCTCGAAGCCATGCAGCAGCAGGCACGTGGCCGCGTCGACTGGGCCGACGTGGCGGCCGGCGCGGGCTACGCCGACCAGGCGGACTTGTGCCGCGCGGCCCGCCGCGCCAGCGGCGAAAGCCCGGCGCGCCTGCTCGAGCGCATGCAGCGCGAAGAGTGCTTCTGGGTCTACCGGCTGTGGGCCTGAGGGCTGGCCAGAGGTCTGGCCTGAGGGCACGGCGTCCTCAGATCTCGAACCGGCTCCCGTCCTGCTGCACGGCCAGCGCCTGCTCCACCACCTGGCGGGTCAGCGGCGAGGCGAAAGTCTGGATGAAGTCGTACACATAACCCCTCAAGTACGCGCCACGGCGGGCGGCCACGCGGGTGAGGTTGGGCGCGAACAGGTGGCGCGCGTCGATGGCGCGCAGGTGGTGGTCGCGCTGCTCGTCGTAGGCGATGGCGGCGACGATGCCCACGCCCAGGCCCAATTCGACATAAGTCTTGATGACGTCGGCGTCCATCGCCTCCAGCACGATGTTGGCCGTCAGGCGGACGCGGCCGAAGGCCTCGTCGATGTGGCCGCGGCCGGTGTAGCCGCTTTCATAGGTCACCAGCGGGCACCTGGCCAGGCGGTCCAGCGTCAGCGCCACGCCGGCATCGGCCTCGGCCGCCAGGGGGTGGCCCACCGGCACCAGCACCGCATGCGCCCACTGGTAGCAGGGCAGGGCGACCAGGTCGGGGTAGTCGGCCAGCGCCTCGGTGGCCACGCCCAGGTCGGCCTCGCCGCGCAGCAGCATCTCCGCGATCTGCTTCGGCGATCCCTGGTGCATGCGCAGCGACACCTCGGGACGCAGCGCGCGGAAATCGCGCACCGCCGGCGGCAGCGCATAACGGGCCTGCGAGTGGGTGGCCGCGATGGTCAGCGTGCCGCGGTTCTGCTGCGCGAAGTCATCGCCGGCGTGCTTGAGGTTGTCAGCCTCGTGCAGCAGGCGTTCGATGATGGGCAGCACCGTCTCGCCAGGCGGCGTCAGGCCGGTCAGGCGCTTGCCGGCGCGCCGGAAGATTTCGACGCCCAGTTCGTCCTCCAACTCGCGAATCTGCCGGCTGACGCCGGGCTGGGAGGTGTGCAGCACCTCGGCCACCGCCGTCAGGTTGAAGCCCTGGCGCACTGTCTCGCGCACCGAACGCAGTTGTTGGAAGTTCATCGTGAAGCCACCGGCGCGGGCCGGGGTGAACCGCGCGAGCCGGCGATTTTGGGGGTACTTTCATGCGCGGCGCGCTTGTTTTTCGCGCTTGCTTCGGCGGTTTCCGCATAAGCGCTGAACGAGCGCGGCGCAAGGCACGGCGCTTGCCCAGGGCGCGGATCGTCCTGCCTTCCAGCGCCCCGCGCGCCGGCCCTGCCGATGGATCACGACCTGGTCGACCCCTGGATCCGCCCGCTCACCGCTGCCCTGGTGGCGGTGCTGCTGTCCCTCGTCGCGGCCCGCGTGCTGCGCCCGGTGCTGACCCGCCTGGCGGCTTTCTCGCCCATCACCAGCGCGGTCGTGAAGCGCTGCCTGCGCCCGCTGCCGTGGCTGCTGCCGCTCTTCGCGCTGCAGCTGGTCTGGCAGGGGGTGCCCGACACGGTGCGGGGCATCGCGCCGCTGCGCCACCTGAACGGCGTGCTGCTGATCGTTGCCATCACGTGGATGCTGACCAGCGCCGTGCGCGGTGTCGCCGACGGCGTGATCGCCATGCACCCCGCGGACGCGGCGGACAACCTGCACGCGCGCCGCATCCAGACGCAGACGCGGGTGCTGGGCCGCATCGCCGCCAGCACGGTGCTGGTGGCCGGCCTGGCCTTCATGCTGATGACCTTCCCACGCGCGCGGCAGTTGGGCACCAGCATCCTGGCCTCGGCCGGCGTCATCGGGCTGGTGGCCGGCATCGCCGCGCGCTCGGTGTTCAGCAACCTGCTTGCCGGCCTGCAGATCGCGCTGGCGCAGCCGATCCGCATCGACGACGTGCTGATCGTCGAAGGCGAGTGGGGTCGCGTCGAGGAGATCAGCGCCACCTACGTCGTGCTGCGCATCTGGGACGAGCGGCGGCTGATCATCCCGCTGCAGTGGTTCATCGAACACCCGTTCCAGAACTGGACGCGGCGCGAGGCGGCGATGCTGGGCACGGTGATGCTGTGGGTGGACTACTCGCTGCCGGTCGAGGCCATCCGGCAGGAAGCGCAGCGCCAGTGCGAGGCGCTGCCGCTGTGGGACAAGCGCGTGTGCGTGGTGCAAGTCACCGAGACCAGCGAACGCTGCATGCAGGTGCGGGTGCTGGTCAGCGCCCGCAATTCCGGCGACGCCTTCGACCTGCGCTGCGCGCTGCGCGAAGGCCTGGTGCAGTTCATCCACCGCGAATACCCCGGCGCGCTGCCGCGGGTGCGCACCGAGCTGCACTCGCCGCCCGGCGCCACGAAGGAAAAGCTGGCCGAGGACACCGCCCCGCGCGACCCCGCCGCGCCGGGCATCGACGTGCCGGCGGCGGCGTCGCCCACGCCCTGAGCAGCGGGCAATCGGGACCCGCCATCAGCAGCCGGCGATCAGCGGTCGGGGATCAGCGGTCGGCGGCCGGCCGCGGGAAACACCCCGTCACCGGTTCGCCCCGCGGGCCGGTCGATCCGCCGGACCGCCGATCGTCGTGTGTCAGGCACCCCGTGTGCCGCTATTCCCACCCGATCAACAGGAGTTGCAGATGAGCTACGTGGATGGATTCGTCGTCGCCGTGCCGACCGACAAGCGCGAGGTCTACAAGACCCATGCCGCCACGGCCGCGGCAGTGTTCAAGGAAAACGGCGCGACGCGCGTCGTGGAGTGCTGGGGCGATGACGTGCCCGAGGGCAAGCTGACGTCCTTCCCGATGGCGGTCAAGCGCGAGCCCAACGAGACCGTGGTCTTCTCGTGGATCGAGTGGCCCGACAAGGCCACCCGCGACAAGGGCATGGACCGGGCCATGGCCGATCCGCGCCTGTCGCCCGAGCGGGCACCGATGCCCTTCGACGGCAAGCGCATGATCTACGGGGGCTTCAGCATGCTGCTGGACGTCTGACGCTCACTTGTCGCGATAGCAACGCGCGTCGCGTCAGCACGAAGCGCCCGGTCGCCGGCGGCGTGCCGGCGACCGTTCCCACCGGCCACCCCCTGGGTGCCGGCGCCGGGCTCGAAGCTGCCGCTGGTCTCCAGCCGCCGATCGCCTGCAGACTTCCGTGCGGGCGCCTGCCCCCCCGGTTCCCGTGGCCTGATTCCCCAAGGCTCGCAGGCCGCGAACGCGCCGCCCAGGCGCGGTGCCGCGCCCCGAATCACCGCGCACTCCGGTGAAACGCCACGCCAAACCGCACAGCGCCCGGCATCGGCTGCCATCAGCCGCCCGGCTGCGGGCACACTGCGCGTTCCAAGAAGACCGACCCCAGGAGACACATGCGGCCCGTATCCCCGTCGATCACTTCGCGCGCACGCGCCGTCACCCTGCTGGCAGGGGGTTGGCTGTTGCTGGCCGCCACCGCGCTCGCGCAACCGGTGCGCGTCGGCTTCATCGCGCCGCTTTCCGGCGGCTCCAGCGACTTCGGCAACAGTGCGCGCTTCGGCGCCGAACTGGCCGTGGCCGAGATCAATGGCGTCGGCGGCTACCTGGGCCGAAAGATCGAGCTGGTGCTGCGCGACGACAAGGCCGAGCCCGACCAAGGGCTGAAGGTGGCCGAGGACCTGGTGCTGAAGGAGAAGGTCAACTTCACCATCGGCTTCTGCAACACCGGCGTGGCGATGAAGGCCTTGCCGGTCTTCCAGCAGAACGGCCACCTGCTGATGGTGCCGTGCTCGCAGGGCACCGCGGTGACGAGCAAGTACCCGCCGGCCGACAGCTACATCTTCCGCAACGCCCCGCGCGACCTGCTGAACGCGCAGTTCCTGATCGCCGACATCGTCGACCGCCGCAAGCTGAGCCGCGTGGCGATCTTCGCGGACCAGACCGGCTACGGCGAAGGCGGCGTGGCCGACCTGACCGCGGAGCTGGCCAAGCGCAACCTGAAGCCGGTGCACGTGGCACGGTTCCCGCTGGGGGTGGCGAGCCTGGCCGAGCAGATGCGCGCCGCCAAGGCGGCCGGGGCCGAAGCCATCGTCTGCTACACCGTGGGGCCGGAGCAGGCGGTGGCGGTCAAGTCGCGTCAGGACGCCGGATGGACGGTGCCGTTCTTCGCGCCCTGGCCGCTGTCCTTCCGCAGCGTGCTCGAGAAGGCCGGGCCGCAGGCGCTGGAAGGCACGATGATGGTCCAGACCATCGTGCAGGACACCTACAACGAGCGCCGCGCATCCTTCCTGGCGCGCTACTTCAAGCACTCGAAAGACCGGCCCATCGGCTCGCTGATGGCCGCCGCCCAGGCCTACGACGCGGTGCACCTGATGCTTTGGGCCCTGTTCCAGACCCGCGGCGACGTGACAGGCCCGGCCCTGAAAGCCGCGCTGGAGAACCTGGAGAAGCCGTTCCAGGGCGTGGTGACCACCTACGACCGGCCGTTCTCCAGCCGAGACCACGACGCCATCGCGCTGAACATGCTCTGGCTGGGTGTGTGGCGCCACGGCCAGGTCGACTACCACTACCCGGAAGACGCCAAGCGCGCCGGCATGGTGCGGCGCAAGCAGTAGCGAACTGCGAATTGCGAATTGCGAATTGCGAATTGCGAATTGCGAATTGCGAATGGTGCGGTAGCGCCATAAAGACGCGGCCGCCGATGCTGCCGGCGACACTGCCCGCCACGCCTTGAGCGCCGAGCAACGCGCCACCATCAAGACGCGGCGGCCGGTCGTCCGGCATGGCCTGCGCGTCAGAACAACGCGCCCGCCACCGAGAAATCGGCCGACGCCTGCGCCAGCGCGCGCATCGCGGCCACCACCGGCCGCGCATCGTCGCGCCGCCACTGGAAGGCGTAGGGCAGGGGGGCCAGCGCTGGCGTGGCCTTCAGCACGCGCAGCACGCCGCGCCGCTGCAGGGCCCGCGCCAAGCCCTGCGGCAGCAAGCCGATGCCCGCGCCTTCCACCAGCATGCCGGCGACGGCGCCCACGTGGTTGCAGGTCAGCCGTCGCGGCGCCGGCATGCCGGCCTGCGCGGCCAGCCAGTCGTCCAGGATGCGCGTGGTGCCCGCGCCGGCAGGCAGCGTGACGAGCGGATGGTCGGCCAGCAGCGCCGGCGACAGGCTGCGTGCACGGCCCACCAGTGCCGGCGCGGCGCACCAGGCGAACAGCGCCTCGGCCACCGGAACGGAAGCGATCGCGCTGCGCGACGAGCGGCCGGCGACGATGGCGAAGTCCAGCTCGCCTGCCTCCAGGCGCCGCTCCAGCACCTCGCCGATGTTCACGTAGGGCTCGGGCGTGAGCCCCGGGTGCTGCTGCTGCATGCGCGTCACCAGCCGCGGCAGCCAGGTCAGCGCCGTCAGTTCCCCCACACCGAAGGGGCACACGCCGTGCAAGCCGGTGCGCTGCGCCACCGACAGCCGCACGCTTTCGGCCGCCTGCAGCAGCTGCCGCGCCAGCGGCAGCAGGTGGCTGCCGGCATCGGTGAGGGCGGCGCGATGCCCGCTGCGGTCGAACAGCGCCTGGCCGAGCGAACTTTCCAGCTCGGCGACGCGCTTGGACAGCGAGGACAGCGACAGGTGCAAGCGCTGGGCCGCCACCGCAAAGCTGGCACAGGTGGCGGCCCAGTAGAAGGCCTCGAGCTGCTTCAAGGTCATGGCGCGCGATTCGACGCCAAAAGCGAACAAGCCGCAATCGATAAATTCGCTTTCTTGAAAGCATGCCGGTCCTTAGATTGGCGGCCATGCACACCGCTTCACCCCACGCCGACGCCCGCGCCGCCACGCCGGCCGGCGCCCCGACGCCCACGTCGCCCACGTCGCCCAAGGCCGGGGCTTGCCCCGAAACCACCCCAGCCGCCACTGGCGTCGCCATGCCGCCGTCGGCGCCACCGTCCTCGTACCTGCAGCCCCGGCCCCGCACGCTGCCACGCCGGTTGCGGCCCATGCTGTCGCTGGACGACTTCGCGGCCGCCGCGCGCCGCCACCTGCCGCGCCCGCTGTGGGGCTACGTGGAGGGCGCGGTGGAAGACAACCAGTCGCTGGCCGACAACCGTCGCAGCTTCGGCGCCCACGCGCTGCGCCCACGCGTGCTGGTGGACGTCTCGGCCCGCTCGCAACAGGCCACGCTGTTCGGCCGCACCTGGTCCGCGCCCTTCGGCATCGCGCCGATGGGCCTGTCCGCGCTCACCGCCTACCGGGGCGACGTCGTGCAGGCCCGCGCCGCGCGGGCCGCCGGCATCCCGATGATCCTGAGCGGCTCCTCGCTGATCCGCCTGGAAGAGGTGATCACCGCGGCCCCCGGCACCTGGTTCCAGGCCTACCTGCCGGGTGACACCGCGCGCATCGACGCCCTGCTGGACCGCGTCGAGCGCGCCGGCTTCCGCGAACTCGTGATAACGGTCGACATCCCCGTCTCCGGCAACCGCGAGAACAACGTGCGCAGCGGCTTCTCGACGCCGCTGCGGCCGTCGGCCCGGCTGGCCTGGGACGGGCTGACGCGCCCGCGCTGGCTGCTGGGCACGCTGGCGCGCACGCTGCTGCGCCACGGCATGCCGCACTTCGAGAACTCCTTCGCCGAGCGCGGCGCGCCCATTCTGTCGTCCCGCGTGCTGCGCGACTTCAGCGCACGCGACCACCTGAGCTGGCGCCACCTGGCGCACATCCGCCGCCGCTGGCGCGGGCCCCTCATCGTCAAGGGCATCCTGGACGCGCAGGACGCGGCGCTGGCCCGCGAGCACGGTGCCGACGGGCTCATCGTCTCCAACCACGGCGGCCGCCAGCTGGACGGCGCGGTGGCGCCGCTGCAGGTGCTGCCGGAAATCATCGACATCACCCGTGGCCTGCCGGTGATGCTGGATGGCGGCGTGCGCCGCGGCACCGACGTGCTGAAGGCGCTGGCGCTGGGCGCGGCCTTCGTCTTCGTCGGCCGGCCCTTCAACCATGCGGCCGCGATCGGCGGCGAGGCCGGCGTCACGCACGCCATCGGCCTGCTGCGCGACGAGATCGACCGCGACATGGCCATGCTGGGCATCTGCCGCCTGACCGAACTGGGCCCGTCCTTCCTCGCACCGCGCCCGCCGGCTTTCACCACCCCTTCCACCACCCGCACCACCACCAGCCCCACCACCCCATGATGAAGCGCTCCACCTTCCTGAAACTCCTGGCCGCCACGCCGCTCGCCGGCACCGCGCCGCTGCTGCATGCCCAGGCCTACCCGGCGCGGCCGGTGCGGTTGGTCGTGCCCTTCGCGGCCGGCGGCACCACCGACATCGTGGCCCGCGTGATCGCCGAGCGGCTGCACAAGGAACTGGGCCAGCCGGTGGTGGTTGAGAACCGCGGCGGCGCCGGCGGCGTGCTGGGCGCGGGCGAGATCGCCAAGGCCGCGCCCGACGGCTACACCATCGGCATGGCCACCGTCTCCACCACCGCCACCAACCCGGCCATCAACCCCAGGATTCCGTACGACCCGCTGAAGGACTTCACGCCCATCATCAACCTGGCCGCGACGCCCAACGTCATCGCCGTGCACCCGTCCTTCCCGGCGCGCGACTACGCCGGCTTCATCGCCGCGGTGAAAGCCCGCCCCGGCCGGCACAGCTACGGCACCGCCGGCACCGGTTCCATCGGCCACCTGCAGATGGAGTTGTTCAAGAGCCTGGCCAACCTGTACATCACCCACATACCCTACAAAGGAAGCGGCCCCGCGCTGAACGACGCGGTGGCGGGCACCGTGCCCATCGTGTTCGACAACCTGCCCTCGGCGCTGCCCTTCATCAAGGACGGGCGGCTGGTGCCGATCGTCGTCTCGGCACCGGCGCGCCTGCCGCAGCTGCCGGCCGTGCCGACCTTCAAGGAAGTGGGCCTGGAGCCGGCCAACCGGATGGCCTACTACGGCCTGCACGGCCCCAAGGGACTGCCGCGCGAGGTGGTGCAGCGCCTGCACGAGGCCGCACGCCGGGGCCTCGAGGACGCCGGCCTGCGCGCCCGCATCGAAGCCACCGGTTCGATGATCATCGGCAACACCCCCGAGCAGTTCGCGCGGCAGATCGCAGCCGAGCTGGAGGCCTACCGCCGCACGGTGGCGGCGCAGAAGCTGACGCTGGACTGAGCACGCGAGAGTCATGCGCCCCCCCCCGCGTCATCCGTTGGACCGCTTGCCCCTTGAACGATGCCGGGAACGCGCTCGAAGCAGCGAATGAGCGTGCGGGCACTCCATGAGCATTCTCGGTGTGGGGTGGACCGCTAATGGAGAGTGATGTTCGCGTCGCGAATCACCTTGTCCCAGACCGCTGACTCCTTGCGGACGAGTTCAGCCAGCTGCTGCGGATCGGCGAGCGCAAGGTCCACGCCTTGTGCGTCGAACCGCGCCGCCATCGCCTTGTCCGCGGACGCCTTCACCATGGCGGCGTAGAGCTGCGATATCACCGGCGCGGGCGTTCCAGCAGGTGCAAAGAGGCCGTTCCAGCTCTTGTAGCCAAAGCCTGGCACCGTCGCCGAGATGAGCGGAACGCCTTTGAGTGGTGCCGAAGCGCTGGGGGCGGTCAGACCGATGACGCGGACGCCGCCGGTCTCCACCGTCGCCGTGAACGATGGCATGGTGCCGAACATCGCGTGGATCTGACCGGACACGAGGTCAGTCAGCCCCGCGGAAGCGCCTCGATAGGGGATGTGCTTGATGTCGATGTGCGCCGCGCGCGCCAAGAGCTCGGTGCCGAGGTGAGCCAGGCCGCCGACACCTGCTGTTCCGAAATTGAGTTCGCCCGGATGAGCCTTTGCATAGGCGACCAGGTCCGCCACCGTCTTGAAAGGCAGGCTCGACGAGACCACGAGCACGTGGGGTGCAGTCGCGATCATGCCGACCGGAGCGAGCTGGGTGAGGATCTCGACCCGCTGCTTGGCAAGCAAAGGCTGTGCTGTGATGTTGCCGGAGGCTGCGAAGAGGAGCGTGTAGCCGTCGGCCTTCGCACGCACGACGGTCTTCAAGGCCGGAACACCGCCGCCGCCGCCCATGTTCTCGATAACGAAAGGCTGCTGACCGGCATGCGCTTGCATGCCCTTGGCTAGGTCGCGGCCCAGGACATCCGTCGCGCCACCTGCGGCGAAGGGAATCACCATGCGGATCGGCATGGCGGGGTAGGCACCTTGAGCCCTGGCGGCGAATGCGGTCAGGGCCGTCGAAGCGATGAAGGCACGTCGGCCCAGCATCATGCGTGTCATGCGAATGTCTCCATTGATCGAATGGGCGGCATGATGGAAAGAGGGTCGGCGACAGGCAAGGCGTTACGTCAGACGTAACGAGCCACCCCCACTCGACTACGATGCGTTCACTCGCGTGAGGCGGCCGCGAGTCCGGGCATGGCGCGACCGGCTTCTTTCGCGCCGAACGGGGGCGCAGCTTCATGCCGCGGGACGCAACCAAGCCGGAGGCGACAGCCGAGCTCAAGCGACTCCTGATGGAGACCCCGGCAGCTTCGCCGGCTGAGGCTGCCGGGGAGAGAGTGAACGCGGTATCGCGCGCGCTGGCCATCCTGGTGGCATTCGACGGCGACGAGCTCTACCTGCCCCTGCACGAGTTGGCTCGCCGGACCGGCATGCACAAGCCAACGACACTGCGCCTGGCTCGCACGCTGGCCGCAGCCCGTTTCCTCGTGAAGCGCGAGGATGGGGCTTGGCGTCTTGGGCCCGCCGCGGGTTGGATCGGGTCTCGGTACCAGGCGCAATTCGATCTGGACTCGGCCATCGAGCCGATCCTGCAGCAGCTCAGTGCAGCGACCGGCGAGAGGGCTTCCTTCTATGTCTTCGAAGGCAATTTGCGCAGTTGCCTCATGCGCTGCGATGGGTCCGGTGCCATTGCGAGCCCCATCCGCTCCGGCGAGGTGTTTCCGCTGGACCGCGGCTCCGCAGGCCGGGTGATCCTCGCCGCGCTTGGCGAGCCGGGCGACCTCAACGAGCGCATCCGCCGGCGCGGCTTTCACATCACCCGGGGAGAGCGCAATTCCGGCATTGCCAGCGTTTCAGCCGCGGTCCGCGGCCGTCATGGAGCCGTGCTGGGTTCCGTCAGCATCTCCGGTCCGTTGGACCGTTTGACATCGGCCTTACTTCGGCGCCATGCATCCCACACTGTCCTGGCCGCCAAGCAGTTCGGCGAAACCCTGGGTGGCATGCCGGCGACGGCCCTGCGGGCCACTTGGCATCCTTGAGTGGCTCGAGCAGCCATTGCAGTCATTGCGGGCATTACGCAGGGCGAAACGGGTTGCGAGACGAGGGCGGGGAGCGGTTCAATGGGCCCGAGCCGCTGTCGGCGGCAATCACTCGCCTTCCTCATGAGCCACGATCCGCCGAAGCAGCAACTCGGGCCTGCGCCCGACGTGCGCCGCCACCTGCCCGCCAGCCTGCGCAAAGTCCTGTCACTGGGTGATTTCGAAGACGCTGCGAAGCGCCGCCTGCCCAGGCCCTTGTTCGGTTATCTCAAGGGTGGCGTGGAAGACAACGTGAGCCTGGAAGCGAACCGGGCCGCGTACCGGAACTGGATGTTCCGGACGAAGATCCTGGTGGACGTCTCGGGGCGCCGCCAGACGACGCGCCTCATGGGTACCGACTACCAGGCGCCCTTCGGCATCGCGCCCATGGGGCTTTGCGCACTCTTCGCCTTCGACGGCGACGTCGCCATGGCCCGAGCGGCAGAAGCTGCAGGCATTCCGTATGTCCTCAGCGGGGCATCGCTCACCCGGATGGAAGCGGTCGCACGAGCCGCACCGACCTGCGGCTGGTTTCAGGCCTACATTCCCGGCGATACGACCCACATCGAAGGGCTGGTTGAGCGGGTCAAGGCGGCAGGCTTCAGCACATTGGTCGTGACAGTCGACACCGCCACGCTGGCGAACCGCGAAAACAACGTCCGCGTCGGCTTCTCGACGCCGTTGCGGCCCAGCCTGCGTCTCGCTTGGGACGGCATGACCCGACCGCGCTGGGTGCTTGGAACGCTTGGCCGCACCCTGCTTCAACGGGGCATGCCGCATTTCGAGAACGCGGGTGCCGGCAGAGGGGTCCCCATCATCTCGCGGACGGTCGTGCGCCAGTTCGGCTTGCGCGACCATCTCTCTTGGCAGCATCTGGGGGCTGTCCGGCGCGCATGGCCAGGCAAGCTGGTGGTGAAGGGGCTGACCTCGAGCGACGATGTGCGACGCGCCGAGCAGATGGGAGCCGATGGGGTCATCCTGTCGAACCACGGTGGGCGCCAACTCGACGGCGCGCTGCCGCCCCTGCTGGCCGTGCCCGAGGCTTCACGCGCGAAGGGCAGCATGGCGCTGATGGTGGACAGCGGGATTCGGCGCGGCACCGACGTGCTCAAGGCCCTGGCGCTGGGCGCTGATCATGTGTTCGTCGGCCGACCCATGGCCTATGCCGCTGCCGTCGCCGGGCGCGCCGGCGTGGCGCATGCCATCGCGCTGCTCAAGGACGAGATCCGCCGCGACATGGCACTCCTGGGAGTCAATCGGCTGGATGAACTGAACCAGGATCGTCTGGTCCAGGTGTAGAGCTCGCCAGACGGGCCAGCGGCCGAAAGCGCCTCGTCCAGCGCCGTCGCCGCGGGAGCGGGTTAACCATTAATCAATCAACTTGATTTATTAATGTCCGGCGCCCAGAATTTCCGCATCGGGGCTGAACCTCGTCCCCGCCTCACACCCGGAGCCCGTCATGCGCCACCTGCCCATCGTTTCGCTGCTCGCCCTGGCCGCCGCCGGCCCCACCTTGGCCGCCGACGCGCCGGTGATCGGCCTGATCACGAAGACCGAGACCAATCCCTTCTTCGTGAAGATGAAGGAGGGCGCGGCCGAGGCCGCGAAGGCCCGCGGCGCCAAGCTGCTGACCGGTGCGGGCAAGACCGACGGCGACAACGCCGGCCAGGTCACCGCGATCGAGAACATGATCGCCGCCGGCGCGAAGACCATCCTGATCACCCCCAGCGACTCGAAGGCCATCATCCCGGCGATCAAGAAGGCGCAGGCCAAGGGCGTGCAGGTCATCGCGCTGGACAGCCCCACCGAGCCGGCCGAAGCCACCGACGCACTGTTCGCGACCGACAACTACAAGGCCGGCGTGCTGATCGGGCAGTACGCGAAGGCGGCGCTGGCCGGCAAGCCCGCGAAGATCGTGATGCTGGACCTGTTCCCCGGCCACCCGGTCGGCGCGCAGCGCCACAACGGCTTCCTGAAGGGCTTCGGCCTGGCCGCGCCCGACGCCAAGAGCAACGAGCTGGGCAAGCCGGCCGAGGTCGTCTGCATGGCCGACAGCTTCGGCGACCAGGCCAAGGGCCAGACGGCGATGGAGAACTGCCTGCAGAAGTCGCCCGAGGTCAACGTGGTCTACACGATCAACGAGCCGGCCGCCGCCGGCGCGTTCAATGCGCTGAAAAGGGCCGGCAAGGACAAGAACGTCGTCATCGTCTCGGTCGACGGCGGCTGCCAGGGCGTGAAGCACGTGGGCGAGGGCAAGATCGCCGCCACGTCGCAGCAATACCCGCTGAAGATGGCGGCCATGGGTGTCGAGGCCGGCGTGGCCTACGCCAAGGAAGGCAAGAAGGCCAGCGGCTACACCGACACCGGCGTCACGCTGATCGCCGCCAAGGCGGTGGCCGGCGTCGACAGCAAGGACGTGGCCACCGGCACGTCGCTGTGCTGGGGCAAGAAGTGACCCGGGCGGGGAGCTGACGCATCATGGGCACCACCGCCGTCCCCGCGCCGCCGCGCCAACCCCACCCCATGACCCCCTGGAGCGACCGCCTGCCGCCGCTGGGCACGCTGGGGCCGCTGATCGCACTGGTCGCGGCCTGCGCCTTCTTCGCCACGCAGAACGACCGCTTCCTCACCGGCGGCAACCTGTCGCTGATCCTGCAGCAGGTGATGGTCGTCGGCGTCATCGCCATCGGCCAGACGCTGATCATCCTCACCGCGGGCATCGACCTGTCCTGCGGCATGGTGATGGCCCTGGGCGGCATCGTGATGACCAAGTTCGCCACCGAGCTGGGGCTGCCGCCGGCCCTGGCCATAACCTGCGGCCTGGGCGTGACGACGCTGTTCGGGCTGGTCAACGGCCTGCTCGTCACGCGCATCAAGCTGCCGCCCTTCATCGTCACGCTGGGCACGCTGAACATCGCGTTCGCGATCACGCAGCTGTACTCCGGCGCGCAGACCATCACCGGCCTGCCGGACGCACTGACCGCGCTCGGCGGCACCTTCTCGGTGGGCGGCACCGAGGTTGCCTGGGGCACGCTGCTGATGCTGGCGCTGTTCGCGCTGACCTGGTTCGTGCTGCGCGAGACGGCCGCCGGCCGCCACGTGTACGCGGTCGGCAATAACGCAGAAGCGACGCGGCTGGTGGGCATCCCGACGCAGAAGGTGCTGCTCGGCGTCTACGTGATCGCGGGCCTGTTCTACGGCATCGCGTCGCTGCTGTCGGTGGCGCGCACCGGCGTCGGCGACCCCAATGCGGGCCAGACGGAGAACCTGGACGCGATCACCGCGGTCGTGCTCGGCGGCACCAGCCTCTTCGGCGGCCGCGGCATCGTGCTGGGCACGCTGGTGGGCGCGCTGATCGTCGGCGTGTTCCGCAACGGCCTCACGCTGATGGGCGTGTCCTCGATCTACCAGGTGCTGGTCACCGGCGTGCTGGTGATCCTGGCGGTCGCCACCGACCAGCTGTCACGCAAGGGAGCCCGCTGATGAACGCCACCCCTGCAAGTCCGGCGGCCCCGGCCCCGCAGATCCTGATGCAGGCCAAGGGCCTGGTGAAGCGCTACGGCCAGGTCACCGCGCTCGACGGCGCCGACTTCGAACTGCGCGCCGGCGAGATCCTCGCCGTCATCGGCGACAACGGCGCCGGCAAGTCCTCGCTGATCAAGGCGCTGTCCGGTGCGGTGGTGCCCGATGGCGGCGAGATCCGCCTGGATGGCCGGCCGGTGCGCTTCCGCAGCCCGATCGAGGCCCGCCGCGCCGGCATCGAAACGGTCTACCAGGACCTGGCGGTCGCGCCGGCGATGACCATCGCCGAAAACCTCTTCCTCGGCCGTGAGCTGCGCCGGCCCGGTTTCGCCGGCCGCTTCCTTCGCATGCTGGACAAGAAGCGCATGCTGCAGGAAAGCAGCGCCCGCCTGCAGGAGCTGAAGGTGGGCATCCGCTCGATGACGCAGGCGGTCGAGACGCTGTCGGGCGGCCAGCGCCAGTGCGTGGCGGTGGCGCGCGCGGCAGCCTTCGCGCAGCACGTGGTCATCATGGACGAGCCGACCGCCGCGCTCGGCGTCAAGGAAGGCAACATGGTGCTGGAGCTGATCCGGCGCGTGCGCGACCGTGGCCTGTCGGTGGTGCTGATCTCGCACAACATGCCGCACGTGTTCGAGGTTGCAGACCGCATCCACGTGGCCCGCCTGGGCCGGCGCGCCGCGGTGCTGAACCCGAAGCGCATCAGCATGAGCGACACCGTCGCGGTGATGACCGGCGCGATGCGCCCCGACGCGATTCCTGCCGAATGCCTGGCCCACTGACACTCGACGCCGCGGCGTCCAACCCGCGGCTGCGGCCCCGCGGCTCGCGCCACGGCGGCCAGCGCCAGTACAACGAGCGCGTGGTGCTGCAGGCCATCCGCCTGCACGGCGCGCTGCCCGGTGCCGAGATCGCGCGGCTGACGCAGCTGACCGCGCAGACCGTGTCGCTGATCACCAAGCGCCTGCTCGACGACGGCCTGATCGTCAAGGGCGAGCTGCAGCGCGGCAAGGTCGGACAGCCCTCGGTCCCGCTGGCCCTGAACCCTGATGGCGCCTACGCCATCGGCATCAAGATCGGCCGCCGCAGCGTGGACGTGCTGCTGGTGGACTTCGTCGGCACGGTGCGCGCACGCTGGACGCTGGCTTACCGCTACCCCGAGCCGCAGCAGCTGCTGGCCGAGATCGCGGCACGGCTCGCGGAGATCCGCGCGCAGCTGGACGACGCGGCCCATGCGCGCATACAGGGCATCGGCATCGCGGCGCCGTTTTCGCTCGGCGGCTGGCAGACGCTGCTGGACATGCCGCCCGAGGTCGCCGCGCGCTGGCCCGCGACCGACCTGCGGGCCGAAGTGGCGCGCCTGACCGAGCTGCCGGTCGAACTGATGAAGGACACCGCCGCCGCCTGTGTCGCCGAACTCGTCGCCGGCCGTGGCCGCAGCCTGCAGAGCTTCCTGTACGTCTTCGTCGACACCTTCGTCGGGGGGGGGCTGGTGCTGGACGGCCACTTGCACGCCGGCGCGCACGGCAATGCCGGCGCCATCGGCTCGCTGCCGCTGGAGCGCCGTGGCGCCGGCGCCAGCCCACGGCAGATGCTGAGCGTGGCCTCGCTGGTGAACCTGGAGCGCCTGTACGCCGAGGCCGGGCTGGACATCGGCGCCGCGGCCGACGAGCGCGCGCTGCAGGCCCCGTGGGCGCCGTGGACGCAGCGCTGGCTGGTGGACGCGGCGGACGCCATCGCCTTCGCGGCGAACGGCGCGGCCTGCCTGCTGGACCTGGACGGCGTGATCCTCGACGGCTCGTTCAGCCGCGCCCTTCAAGGCGCGCTGCTGACCGCGGTGGAGCAGGCGCTGACCGGCTACAGCTGGGAAGGGGTGGACCGCCCGCCACTGCTGCCCGGCAGCATCGGCTCCGACGCCCGCGCCATTGGCGGCGCGCTGCTGCCGCTGTATGCCAACTTCGCGCCGGACCGAGAGCTGTTCCTGAAGGTCGCGGCCGAGTAGGCGAGGCAGGCCGTTCCGGAGCCAGCGAGCGCCCGTTCGCCAACGCCGGATCGGCGCCGAACCGGCACCGCCGGGCGCGCCAGGGCTGGCGGGCCGAGGGCTTCGGGGACGGGGGCCGTCCGCCCCGTGGCCACGTGGCGCGGTGCCGCCGATCCGGCACCGCCATCACGCCGGGACGATCAGCCCTTGGTCGACTTCTTGGCCGCGTCGCGCGCCGCCTTCTCCGTGTCCTTCGCCTGCTTCTTGCAGTCGGACTGGGCGGCGCCCTGCAGGTCCTCGC
>CAMLJY010000086.1 GCA_946480465.1 uncultured Burkholderiales bacterium | reverse complement strand
CGGAGAACAGCCACTTGGCCAGCACCACCTTCTGCTGGTTGCCGCCCGAGAGGTTGACGACCGGCTGGTGCACGCCGGCGCAGCGGGTGGCCAGCTTGCGCCGGAAGTCCTCGGCCACCGTGTGCTCGCGGCCCTCGTCGATGACGCCGCGCCGCGACACGCCGGGCAGGTTGGCCAGCGTGGTGTTGTGGGTGATGGAGTCGTTCAGCACCAGGCCCAGCGACTTGCGGTCCTCGGTGACGTAGGCCAGGCCCGCGTCCACCGCCTTCTGCACGGTGGACAGGTCGCGCGGCTGGCCGTGCACGAGCGCCGTGCCGCGGATGCGCTTGCCCCAGCTGCGGCCGAAGACGCTCATCGCCAGCTCGGTGCGGCCCGCGCCCATCAGGCCGGCGATGCCGACGATCTCGCCGCGCTTGACCTGCAGGTTCACGCCCTTGACCACCGCGCGGTCCGGATGCAGCGGGTGGTGCACCCACCAGTCGCGCAGCTCGAACACCACGTCGCCGATCTTCGGCGTGCGCCTGGGGTAGCGGTCGGCCATCTCGCGCCCGACCATGTGGCGGATGACGAGGTCCTGGCCGGGGCCGACCTCGCGGCAATCGAAGTACGCGACCGTGGCACCGTCGCGCAGCACGGTGATGCTGTCGGCCACCTGCTCGATCTCGTTGAGCTTGTGCGAGATCAGGATGCAGGCGATGCCCTGCCGTTTCAGCTCCAGCAGCAGGCGCAGCAAGGCCGCGCTGTCGCTTTCGTTGAGGCTGGCGGTGGGCTCGTCGAGGATCAGCAGCTTCACCTCCTTGGCCAGCGCCTTGGCGATCTCCACCAGCTGCTGCTTGCCCACGCCCAGGTCGGTCACCAGCGTGCTGGGCGACTCCTGCAGGCCCACGCGGGCCAGCAGCTCGCGGGTGCGGCGGTGCACCAGCGCCCCGTCGATCACGCCGTGGCGGGCGGGCTCGTGGCCGAGGAACATGTTCTCGGCGATCGACAGCAGCGGCACCAGGGCGAGTTCCTGGTGGATGATGATGATGCCCTCGGCCTCGCTGTCGGCGATGCAGGAAAAGCGGCGCACGGCGCCGCCGAAGTGGATGTCGCCCTCGTAGCTGCCGTGCGGGTACACGCCCGACAGCACCTTCATCAGCGTGGACTTGCCGGCGCCGTTCTCGCCCACCACGGCGTGGATCTCGCCGGCGCGCACGGCCAGGTTCACCCCGTCGAGCGCCACCACGCCGGGAAAAGTCTTGCGGATGCCCCGCATCTCGAGCAGTGAGTCCATGGATCGAAGCCCCTCGGGCGCCGAAGGGGCCCGGTCCGCGCACGGCGGCCGCCGGCACGGACACGGGCCCCCGAAAGGCGTCAGCGCAGTTGGGATTCCTTGTAGTAGCCGCTGTCGACCAGGGCCTTCTTCCAGTTGGTGGAATCCACGGCCACCGGCTTCAGCAGGTAGGACGGGACCACCTTGATGCCGTTGTTGTAGGTCTTGGTGTCGTTGACCTCGGGCTTCTTGCCGGCCAGCACCGCGTCCACCAGGTTCACCGTCACGCGGGCCAGTTCACGCGTGTCCTTGAACACGGTGGAAAACTGCTCGCCCTTCAGGATGGACTTCACCGAGGGAACCTCGGCGTCCTGCCCGCTCACCACCGGGCAGGGCTGCTGCGCCGTGCAGTAGCCCACGCCCTTCAGCGACGAAAGGATGCCGATGGAGATGCCGTCGTACGGGCTCAGCACCGCGTGCAGCTTGTCCTTGCCGTAGAAGGCCGACAGCAGGTTGTCCATGCGGGCCTGCGCGGTGGCGCCGTCCCAGCGCAGCGTGCCCACCTTGTCCATGCCCATCTGCTTGCTGCGCACCACCAGCTTGGCCGCATCGATGTAGGGCTTGAGCACGCTCATCGCCCCGTCGTAGAAGAAGAAGGCGTTGTTGTCGTCCGGGCTGCCGCCGAACAGCTCGATGTTGAAGGGGCCCTTGCCCTGCTTCAGCCCCAGCTTGTCGACGATGGAACTGGCCTGCAGCACGCCGACCTGGAAGTTGTCGAAGGTGGTGTAGTAGTCGACGTTCTTCGTGCCGCGGATCAGGCGGTCGTAGGCGATGACCTTGATGCCCTTGTCGGCCGCCTTCTGCAGCGCGCCCGACAGCGTGGTGCCGTCGATGGCCGCCACCACCAGCACCTTCACGCCCTTGGTGATCATGTTCTCCACCTGGGCCAGCTGGTTGGGGATGTCGTCCTCGGCGTATTGCAGGTCGGCCTTGTAGCCCTTGGCCTGGAACTCCTTGACCATGTTCTGGCCGTCCGCGATCCAGCGCGAGGACGACTTGGTCGGCATCGCGATGCCGACCGTGCCCTTGTCCTGGGCGGCGGCGGGCTGCATGAACGCTGCCGTGCACAGCGCGGCCGCGGCCAGCGCGGTGATCCACTTCTTCATCGACTTCTCCTGGTCCGTCTGTCAGTACTTGCGCTTGGGGAATTCCTTGGCCGCCACTTCCATCGGGAAGATGGTTTCCTCGGTGACGATGCGCTTGGGCAGCGTCTTGCCGGCCTTCAGGTCCTTCACGGCCTGCATCAGCTGCGGCCCCAGCAGCGGGCTGCATTCGACGCTGACGTTCAGCTTGCCGGCGATCATGGCCTCGAAGGCGCCCTTCACCGCATCGATCGAGATGATCACGATGTCCTTGGCCGGCTTCAGGCCCGCTTCCTCGATGGCCTGGATGGCGCCGATGGCCATGTCGTCGTTGTGCGCGTAGAGCACGGTGATCTTCTTGCCCTCGGCCTTCAGGAAGGCCTCCATCACCTCCTTGCCCTTGGCGCGGGTGAAGTCGCCGGTCTGGCTGCGGATGATCTTGAACTTCGGGTCGGCCTTGATGACTTCCTCGAAGCCTTTCTTGCGGTCGATGGCGGGCGCCGAACCCACCGTGCCCTGCAGCTCGACGATGTTCACCTCGCCCTTGTGGTCCTTCATCTTCTCGACCAGCCAGCGGCCGGCCTTGCGGCCTTCCTCGACGAAGTCCGAGCCCATGAAGGTGACCCACAGCGAGTCGTCCTTCTCGTTGACGGCGCGGTCGGTCAGGATCACCGGGATCTTGGCCGCCTTGGCCTCGCGCAGCACCGTGCCCCAGCCGCTCTCCACCACCGGCGAGAAGGCGATCACGTCGACCTTCTGCGCGATGAAGGCGCGGATGGCCTTGATCTGGTTCTCCTGCTTCTGCTGCGCGTCGGAGAACTTCAGCTCGATGCCGGCCTCCTTGGCCGAGGCCTTGATGGACTCGGTGTTGGCGGTGCGCCATTCGCTCTCGGCGCCGATCTGGCTGAAGCCGAGCACGATCTTCTTCTGCGCCAGCGCGGGCAGCGCGCCCGCCAGGGCCAGGGCCCCTGCGGCGGCCAGTACGGTGCGGCGTTGGGTCGTCATGGTGGTCTCCTCTGCTGTGGTGCGCGTGCTCACGCGCTGATGTAGGCGGTCTTCACCGTGGTGTAGAACTCCACGGCATGGCGGCCCTGCTCGCGCGGGCCGTGGCTGGAACCCTTGCGTCCGCCGAAGGGCACGTGGAAGTCGACGCCGGCCGTGGGCAGGTTCACCATCACCATGCCCACGTCGGCATGACGCCTGAAATGAGCGGCATGCTTGAGGCTGGTGGTGCAGATGCCGGCGCACAGGCCGAAGGGCGTGTCGTTGGCCAGGGCCAGTGCATGCTCGTAGCCGTCGGCGCGGACCAGGCAGGCCACCGGGCCGAAGATCTCCTCGCGCGCGATGCGGTGCTGCGGCTCGGCGATGAAGAGCGCCGGGCTCATGTAGTGGCCGCGGGTGTCGCGCTGCAGCCGCTCGCCGCCGGCCAGCCATTCGGCGCCTTCGGCCCGGCCGATCTCCAGGTAGGCCAGGTTCTGCTCGAGCTGGGCCTGGCTGACGACCGGGCCGACGTCGGTGCCGCGCTTGAGCGCATGGTCCACCACCAGCGCGCGCGTGCGCTCGCGCAGCGCGGCCACGAAGCGGTCGAAGATGCCCGGCGTGACGATGATGCGGCTGGACGCCGTGCAGCGCTGCCCGGTGGAGAAGAAGCTGCCCTGGATCGCGCAGTCCACCGCGCGGTCCAGCTCGGCATCGTCCAGCACCACCAGCGGGTTCTTGCCGCCCATCTCCAGCTGCACCTTGGCGCGGCGCGCGGCGGCCGATTTCAGCAGCGCCTCGCCCACCGACACCGAGCCGGTGAAGCTGATCGCATCGACCAGCGGGCTGTCGACGATGGTCTGCCCCACCAGGCGCCCGCTGCCCATCACCAGGTTGAACACGCCGGCGGGCAGGCCGGCGCGGCTGATGATCTCGGCCAGCGCCGCGCCGCAGGCCGGCACCAGCTCGGCCGGCTTGAAGACGACGGTGTTGCCGTAGGCCAGCGCCGGCGCGATCTTCCAGGCGGGAATCGCCAGCGGAAAGTTCCACGGCGCGATCAGGCCGACGACGCCCACCGGCTCGCGGGTGACGTCCACCTCCACGCCCGGCCGCACCGAGGCCAGCTTCTCGCCCGGGATGCGCAGCGCCTCGGCGGCGAAGAACTTGAAGATCTGGCCGGCCCGCGCGGTTTCGGCCACGCCTTCGGGCAGGGTCTTGCCCTCCTCGCGCGAGAGCAGGCGGCCCAGCTCTTCCTTGCGCGCGAGGATCTCGCTGCCGATCGCATCCAGCACCTCGAAGCGGCGCTGCGGCGTGCTGTGGGCCCAGTCGCCGCGCGCATCGGCGGCGGCGCGGATGGCGGACTCGGTCTGCGCCGCATCGGCGCGCGCGAACTCGGCCACGGTGTCCGACAGGTCCGACGGGTTCTCGCTGCGGCCCAGCGTGATGCCGGTTTCCCAGCGGCCGTTGATGAGGTGCTTGAGCGCGGCCATGGCGTCTACAGCACCTGCACGCCGCCGGGCGCGAAGCCGGCGGGCTGCACCGCCAGCGGATTCACCAGCGGCTCGCCGAAGCCGGGCAGCTCGATCTCGAAGCGGTCGCCGGGCCGTGCCTGCACCCCGTCGGCGAAGCTGAGCGTCGCGGTGCCGAAGAAGTGCAGGTGCACGTCGCCCGGGCGGCAGTGGGCCGCGTACTTGAAGTGATGGAACTCCAGGTTCGCCAGCGAGTGGCACATGTTGGCCTCGCCGGTGACGAAGGGCTTCTCCCACAGCACCTCGCCGCCGCGGCGGATGCGGCTGCTGCCGCGCAGGTCGTCCGGCAGCGCGCCCAGGCGCAGCTCGGGACCGACGGCGCAGGGCCGCAGCTTGGAATGCGCGAGGTACAGGTAGTTCTGGCGCTCGGTCACGTGGTCGGAGAACTCGTTGCCGATCGCGAAGCCCAGGCGTGCCGGCCGGCCGTCCGGGCCGATGAGGTACAGGCCCACCAGCTCCGGCTCCTCGCCGCCGTCCAGCGCGAAGGCGGGCGATGGCAGCGGCGCCCCCGGCGCGGCCACGATGCCGCCGTCGCCCTTGTAGAACCACTCCGGCTGCACGCCGGCGGTCCCGTGCGCCGGCCGGCCCCCTTCGACGCCCCACTTGAACATGCGCATCGAGTCGGACAGGGCCGCCTCGTCGCCGGCGAGCTTGTGGTGCATGGCATCGCGCGTGGCCGCGCTGCCCAGGTGCGTGAGGCCGGTGCCGCTGACGAGGCAGCGCGACGGGTCCGGGTGCGTCAGCGGCGGCAGCACGCGGCCTTCGTCGAGCAGCTGGCCATAACTTTCCACGCTCGGCGCGCCGGCCAGGCTCTCCACCTGCGCCTGCAGCGAGCGTCCCGCCGCCAGCGCCGCCAGCGCCAGGTCGCGCGTGCTGCGCGCCCCGGCCACCACGCGCACCGGCTCGGCCCGTCCTGCCGTCACGCCCACCTGCTCGCGCCCCTGCGCGTCGAGGTACTGGATCAGTCGCATCGTGTCTCCTGCGCACCGGCGTCCACGCGCCAGTGATCGTCGCGCCGGCATGGTACGAACGCGACCGATAACTAGCCAATAGAGTTTGTCGAGCAACTCATATACGATTTGGCATCACTCGATGAGCACCTCCCCATGCCCGCCCCGTACACCCACTGGTTCATCCGCGCCCGGCTCAAGACGCGCCAGCTGCTGCTGCTGGTGGCGATGGAGGAGGAAGGCAACATCCACCGCGCGGCGCAGGTGCTGAACATGACGCAGCCCGCGGCTTCCAAGCTGCTGAAGGACCTTGAGGAGGCGCTGGGCGCCCCGCTGTTCGAGCGGCTGCCGCGCGGCATGCGGCCCACCTGGTACGGCGAAACCATGATCCGCCACGCCCGCATGGCGCTGGCCAGCCTGTCGCAGGCGCACGACGAGATCGAGGCGCTCAAGGCCGGCCGCTTCGGCCAGGTCAGCATCGGCGCCATCACCGCGCCGGGCATGACGCTGATGCCGGCCGCCATCGCGCTGGTCAAGCAGGCGCACCCCAACCTGCGCGTGGCGCTGCAGATCGAGACCAGCGACGTGCTGATGGAGCGCCTGCAGCAAGGCAAGCTCGACATGGTGGTCGGGCGCCTCTTCGAGACGCACGACAAGAGCGCGCTGCGCTACCAGTCGCTGGTGGAAGAGCCGGTGGTGGCGGTGGCGCGGCCGGGGCACCCGCTGCTGTCGGTGGCCAAGCTCGGCCTGCGCGACCTGGTGGGCGCCGGCTGGATCGTGCCGCCGGTGGGCAGCGTGCTGCGCCACCGCTTCGAGCTGATGTACCAGGAAGAAGGCCTGGAACCGCCGGTGAACCTGATCGAGACCACCGCCCTGCTCTTCATGACGCGCATGCTCCAGCGCAGCGACATGGTGGCGGTGGTGGCCGCCGACGTGGCGCGTTATTACGCCGAGCACGGCATGGTGTCCGTGCTGCCGATCCACCTGCCGTGCAAGATGGACAGCTTCGGCCTCATCACCCGCAACGACCGCCTGCTGTCGCCCGGGGCCAAGGCCATGCTGGCGGCCTTGCGCCAGGCGGCGCTGGCGGCCTACGACGTGGCGCTGGACCCGGTGCCTTAGGGCCGCAGGAGCTTCCCAACTCCCCGGCCGCAGGACCCTTTCCAGTCCCGGCCCGCCAGGTCGGACAGCGTCAGGACCAGCCGCCGTCCACCGTGAACTCCTGCGCCGTGCACATGCGGCCATCGTCCGAGGCCAGGAACAGCACCATCGCCGCGATGTCCCGCGGCTGCAGTTTCTGCGGCAGGCACTGGTTGCGGCGGATGTCCTCCTCGCCCTGGGGCGTCAGCCACAGGCGGACCTGGCGCTCGGTCATCACCCAGCCGGGCGTGACGGTGTTGACGCGGATGCCGTGCGCGCCCAGCGGCCGCGCCAGGCCCCGCGTGAGCCCGTTGACCGAGGACTTGGCCACCGCGTAGCAGGGATAGCCACCCTCCTTGATCTGCCAGCCGATCGAGCCCAGGTTGATCACCGCGCCGCCGCCCAGCCGCCGCATGCCCGGCACCACGGCCTGGATCGCGAAGAAGGCGGGCCGGATGTTGACGGCCAGGCGCTCGTCCCAGTAGTCCGGCGTCACCGCCTCCAGCGCATGGCGGTCGTCGCTGGCCACGTTGTTCACCAGCGCATGGAAATCGCCGCCCAGGCCGTCGGCCGCCTCGGCGATGCAGCGCTGCAAGGCGGGCACGTCCCGCACGTCGCAGCGGCGCCACCACGGGCGCGGCGCGCCCGCGGCCGCGAGCCGGTCCGCCAGCGCCGCGCTGGAGTCCTCCGCCACGTCGACGAAGGCGACCTGCGCCCCCTGGCGGGCAAAGGCCTCGACGATGGCCTCGCCGATGCCGGAGCCGCCGCCGGTGACGAACACGCGGCGGCCGGTCAGGCTGGGGTAGGTGGCGGGCGCGGCGGATGGGTTCATGGCATCTCCAGGACGGCTTGGCGGCAGGGCCTCACCAACTGACATATTCATATTGATATCAATCGTGTTCATTTACTTATTTTTCTGACATCAGTGTGCGGCGATAAGCTGCCGCCCGTCAAGCGTCAAGGAGTGATATGGACCCGAAGAAGCCCCTGCGCCGCAGCCAGGCCTGGTTCGGCAGGCAGGACCGCGACGGCTTCGTGCATCGAAGCTGGATCAAGAACCAGGGCTACCCGCACGACCTGCTGGACGGCCGGCCGGTCATCGGCATCTGCAACACCTGGAGCGAGCTGACGCCCTGCAACGGCCACTTCCGCGAGCTGGCCGAGTTCGTCAAGCGCGGCGTCTACGAAGCGGGCGGCTTTCCGCTGGAGTTTCCGGTGATGAGCCTGGGCGAGACCCAGCTGCGCCCCACCGCGATGCTGTTCCGCAACCTCGCCAGCATGGACGTGGAGGAATCGATCCGCGGCAACCCCATCGACGGCGTGGTGCTGCTGATGGGCTGCGACAAGACCACGCCGGCGCTGCTGATGGGCGCCGCCAGCTGCGACCTGCCCACCATCGGCCTGTCCGGCGGGCCGATGCTCAACGGCAAGTTCCGCGGCAAGGACATCGGCTCGGGCACCGGCGTGTGGCAGATGAGCGAGATGGTGCGCGCCGGCGAGATGACGATGGCCGAGTTCACCGAGGCCGAAAGCTGCATGCACCGCTCCAAGGGCAGCTGCATGACCATGGGCACCGCGTCCACCATGGCGTCGATGGTCGAGGCGCTGGGCATGGCACTGCCCGAGAACGCCGCCATTCCCGCGGCCGACACGCGCCGCAACCGGCTGGCGCAGCTCACCGGCCGCCGCATCGTCGAGATGGTGAAGGAGGACCTGCGCATGTCGAAGGTGCTGACGCGCGCCGCCTTCGAGAACGCGATCCGCGCCAATGCCGCGATCGGCGGCTCGACCAATGCGGTGATCCACCTGCTGGCCGTGGCCGGCCGCATCGGCGTCAAGCTGGACCTGGCCGACTGGGACCGCCTGGGCGCCGAGGTGCCCTGCCTGGTGGACCTGCAGCCTTCCGGCCGCTTCCTGATGGAAGACTTCTGCTACGCCGGCGGCCTGCCCGCGGTGCTGAAGGAGATCCACCACCTGCTGCATGCCGACGCGCTGACCGTGAACGGCAAGACCCTCGGCGAGAACATCGAGAAGGCGCCGTGCTGGAACCGCGAGGTGATCCGGCCGCTGGCCGAGCCGTTCAAGCCGGCCGCCGGCATCGCGGTGCTGCGCGGCAACCTGGCGCCCGACGGCGCGGTGATCAAGCCCTCGGCCGCGTCGCCGCAGCTGCTGAAGCACCGCGGCCGCGCGGTGGTCTTCGAAAGCATCGAGGACTTCCACGCCCGCATCGACGACGAGTCGCTCGACGTCGACGAGACCTGCGTGATGGTGCTCAAGGGCTGCGGCCCGCGCGGCTACCCCGGCATGGCCGAGGTGGGCAACATGCCGCTGCCGCCCAAGGTGCTGCGCAAGGGCATCACCGACATGGTCCGCGTCAGCGATGCGCGCATGAGCGGCACGGCCTACGGCACCGTGGTGCTGCACACCTCGCCCGAGGCCGCAGCCGGCGGCCCGCTGGCGCTGGTGCGCAATGGCGACGTCATCGAGCTGGACGTGGCGGCCCGCCGCCTGCACCTGGAAGTGAGCGACGAGGAACTGGCCCGCCGCCGCGCGGACTGGACACCGCCGCCCAAGCCGGAACGCGGCTGGTACAAGCTGTACGTGGACCACGTGCAGCAGGCGCACCTGGGCGCGGACCTCGACTTCCTGGTCGGCGGCAGCGGCGCCCCGGTGCCGCGCGATTCGCACTGACGCGATGATCACCGCACCGAAGCTCACCTCCGGCCTGCGCTGCCTGTGGGACGCCGGCGCCCTGCTGGGCGAAGGTACCTGCTGGTCGCCGCGCGAGCAGGCGCTGTACTGGGTGGACATCCTGGGTGGCGTGCTGTACCGCTGCGATGCCGAGGGCGGTGCGCGCCGCGCCTGGCACTTCGAGGCCGAGACGGTCTCGGCGGTCGCCGAACGCCGCGACAGGCCCGGCCTGGCGCTGGCGATGCGCCGCGGCCTGGCGCTGTTCGACCCCGCCACCGGCACCCTGCAGCGCCTGCACGAGCCGGAGGCCGAACGCGCAGGCAACCGCTTCAACGACGGCAAGTGCGACGCGCGCGGGCGCTTCTGGGCCGGCAGCATGGACTTCGGCTGCGAGGCGCCCACCGGCGCCTGGTACCGCTTCGATGCGCAGGGCCACGCCACCTGCGCCGCGGACGTGGGCTGGGCCGTGACCAACGGCCCCACCTGGTCGCGCGACGGCCGCACGCTGTTCGCGAACAACACCACGCAGCGCGAGGTCACGGCCTGGGACTTCGACCCCGACACCGGCGAGATCACCCGCCCGCGCGTGTGGCTGCGCCTGCGCGACGAGGACGGCTTCCCCGACGGCATGACCACCGATGCCGGCGGGCGCCTCTGGCTCGCGCACTGGGGCGCCGCCTGCGTCACCTGCCACGACCCCGATTCGGGCGCGGAGCTGCTGCGCGTGCCGCTGCCCACCTCGCACGTCACCAACCTGGCCTTCGGCGGGCCGGCGCTGCGCACGCTGTTCATCACCAGCGCCCGCTTCGGGCTCAGTGAAGCGCAGCGGGCGGCCGAGCCGCGCGCGGGCGCGCTGTTCGCCATCGACACCGACGCCGAGGGCCTGCCGGCCCACACCTTCGCCGGTTGACGCCGGAATGCGCGCATGGCGCGTCTTTTAGGCGCTAGGAGCACCCGGAGCCGGCGATGCCCAGGCGGTGCACCGTGCTGCTGCTGAACACCTCGCCGGGCCGCAGCACGGTGCCCGGGGCATCCGCCCGGTTGGGTGCGTTGCCGATGTGCTGTGTCTCCAGGCACAGGCCATCGCCCTGGCGCAGCAGCGCGCCGTGGCGGCCCGGCAGCGTGCCGTCGAGGAAATTGCCGGAGTAGAACTGCACGCCCGGCGCGGTGGTCTCGACTTCCAGCACCCGCCCGCTCGACGGGTCTTCCAGGCGCGCCGCCGGCGCCAGCCCGGGCGCGGCGCGGTCGATCTCGAAGAAGTGGTCGTAGCCGCGGCCGGTACGGATCTGCGCATGGGTGTCGCGCAGGCCGTCGCCGATGCGCCGGCCGGCGCGGAAGTCCAGCGGCGTGCCGGCCACGCTCTCCAGGGCCTGCGGGATCAGGGCCGCGTCCAATGCGGCATAGCGTCCGGCGCGCAGCGTCAGGCGGTGGTCCTCGATGCTGCCGCCGCCGGCCAGGTTCCAGTAGGCATGCTGGGTCAGGTTGACGACGGTGGGGCGGTCGGTGGTGGCCTGGTAGTCGATGCGCCACTCGGCCGCGCGCGTCAGCGTGTAGCGCACCTTGACCTGCAGCCGGCCCGGGAAGCCCTGGTCGCCATGCTCGCTGGCCAGCGCCAGTTCGATCGCGGCGCTGCCGTCCTCGGCCGCAGGCAGCGGCGTCACCGCCCACAGCCGGTCGGCAAAGCCCTGCGGGCCGCCGTGCAGCGTGTTGGGCCCCTCGTTCAGCGCCAGCTGCACCGTGCTTCCGTCCAGCGCGAAACGCCCGCCGGCGATGCGGCCGGCGTAGCGCCCGACCAGGCTGCTGAAGTTGCGCGCGCGGCCGCGATGGTCATCCAGCCGCGCGGGCCCCAGCACGACGTTGCCGATGCGGCCGTCGCGATCCGGTGCGTTGAAGGCCGTGACGATGCCGCCGAAGTCGAGCACCGACAGCGTGATGCCGGTGCCGGGGTCGAGCACGTACTCCGTCACCTCATGGCCATCCACCTGCCAGCCGGTGCCACGGCGCTGAACCCGGGCGAGGCCCGGCCGGTTCGAATCCATGAAGACCCAGCCCCTAAAAAGTTTGTGCCGCGAACTATAACGACCCCCCGGCTTCAGGGGCATTGGGCAGGGATTAGGGAAAGCCGCAGTGCGAGTGGTCGCGCCTTCGGTGCTTAAATTCGGGCCGCGAACGAATCAAGACAACCGACCGCCCATTCCGGAGACAAGCGCATGCGCCACCGCCTCAAACTCGCCCTGGCCGCCACCCTGCTGGCCGCCACCCAACTGGCCCATGCCGGCCTCGCCAAGGTCGAGATCGCCGACCTGAACCTGTCGGTCAGCGGCGGCGAGGGGTGGTACTGGCTGCCCCACGACCAGGGCTGGCTGTCGCCCACGGCGGCCACGGCCGCGGGGCTGGACAACCCTGCCCTCAACGACGGCGCGACAGGCTGGCACGGCGCGGCCTACGGCTCCACGGTGGCGGACGGCACCTCGTTCGCCACTGCCCTCATGTCTGCCGCCACGTCCGTCGGCACGCTGGAGGGCGTGATGGCCAGCGCCGAGGCGGCGGCCAACGGCGGCTCGTCCGCCTGGTCCTTCACCCAGGTGTTCGACGGCTACATCATGGTCGGCGGCAACGCCACCATCAGCCTGAGCGCCAGCCTGAAGGAGCTGTTCGCCGACGGCGACATGGCGCAGGCCAATGCCTACATCGAGCTGTGCAGCACCGACTTCAGCACCGACACCTGCGAGCCGGCCAACTACACGGAAGCCTTCGTCGACGCATCGTCCGGGCCCTACAGCGGCCCAGCGGCGCTGACGGCCAGCTGGACCAATTCCGGCGCGACGGCCTGGGCCCGCATGCGCATCGGCCTGACCGCCTCCGCCGAGACCGACGCTCCGCAGGCCGTGCCGGAACCCGCCAGCATCACCATGCTGCTGACCGGCCTGGGCCTGCTCGGCCTGGCCCGCCGCCGTCCCGCGGGGAACGGCCGATGATCTTCTAAACCACGATGGACGCGTCCCACCTGCTCGGGGCGACCGGCGCCGCCCGGCGTGCGCTGGCGCTGCGCGCCGCCGCGCTGTGCGTGGCCGCGATGTCCGCGCAGGCGCGGGACGGCGCCGCCTCCAACCCGGAGCCCACGCGCACCCCCTTCGGCCCGCCGGCGCCGGGCCCCGAAGACATCCGCGTCTTTCCCGCGGCAGCCCCCGGGTTCGACCAGGCCCGGCCCGGCGTGCCCGCGGGCCGCGTGGAGAGCTTCGGCTACCACTCGGCCACCACCGGCACGCGGCGCCTGGCCAGCGTGTACCTGCCGCCCGGTTACCCGGCCGAGCGCACGTACCCGGTGCTCTACCTGCTGCACGGCATCGCCGGCAACCAGGACGAGTGGCGTGGCTACGTGCGCGCCCACCACATCCTGGACAACCAGATCGCCGCCGGCCGCGCGCTGCCGATGATCGTGGTGATGCCCAACGGCCGCGCGCGGCCCGACGACCGGCCGCCGCCCCCGGACCACACCTTCACGCCCGAGCACGTGGCCGCGTTCGAGCGCTTCGAGCGCGACCTGCTGGAGTCGCTGATTCCCGCCATCGAGGCCCGCTACGCGGCCGCCAGCGACCGCCGGCAGCGGGCCATCGCCGGGCTCTCGATGGGCGGCGGCCAGGCCCTGAACATCGGTCTCGCCCACCTCGACCGCTTCGCCTGGGTGGCCGGCTTTTCGCCCGCGCCCAACACGCGCGCGGCGGCGCAACTGCTGCCCGATGCCGAAGCGGCGAAGCGGCAGCTGGCCTTGCTGTACCTCTCCTGCGGCCGCCAGGACGGACTGCTCCGCGTGCCCCAGGCCCTGCACCGCGGGCTGCGGCAGCGCGGCATTCCGCACGTGTGGACCGTGGACGAGCACGGCCACGTGCGCGAGAGCTGGGCCGACAACCTCCACCACTTCGTCCAACGCCTGTTCCGCTGATCCGGCTGCCGCGGGCCGCGCCTGCGGGCGGCCCGCACCAGCGGCAGCGCACGGCCGGAGCCGTTCCGCGCACGCTCACGGCCTGGGCTTGGCCCACACCTTCACTTCGCTCAGCGCGGCGGCGCGCTCGGGCGTCACCTGCGGGAAGCGGATGCGCAGGAATGCCGCGCCTTCCGGGTGGTGGAAGAGGCCGATCTCGTGCGTCTTGCGGCCCCCCTTGGCCTCGGCCACCGGCACCCAGTGGCTGGCATCCTTGCTGGCCTCGACGACGAGGTCGGGCCCGCGCTCGTCGGGCATCACCAGCGACAGCCAGTGCAGCTGGTAGACGTTCTCCAGGTGCAGCACCCAGAACGCGGAGCCGTCCTTGGCGGACGCGCGCCAGGCCGTCTGCTCGTTGCCGTCGTTGGCCAGCGGCGCCGCGTGGCCGGGCTCGGCGCCGCTGGTGGCGGTGGGCCGGCTGGGCGCGACGTTGATCGGGTCGTCGGCGAGCGCGCGGCGGGCGATGCCCGGGTACACGATCACGGGCTGCTCGGGTGCGAGCGGCGTGACGCCGGGCACGAAACGGTCCGGTCCGGTGGTCGTGATCGTGATGCGCGCGGGCTTCAGCCCGGGCGACGTGGCCTCGATCACCGATTCACCAGCGTCGTACGAACGGAAGCTGATCGCCGCCCGGCCGTCGCGGATCGCGACCATCGACCGCTGGCTGAAGTGGATGCTGCGGCCGGTCGGGAACTGCCCCGGGCCGCTGACGATGGTGAAGCTCACGTCGGGCGAGTTGCTCAGCGCCCTGCCCGCCTCGTCCTGCACGGTGACGACGACCTGCGCGTCGTCCAGGCCCTGCGTGCCGCGGATCAGCGTCTGGCTGGCCGCCAGGTGCAGCTGCGCCGGCTGGCCGGCCACCGGCCACGCCGGCGGGGCGATGCCACGGTGGTGCTCGCGGTACCAGTGGTACTGGCGCTTGGGCAGCCGGAAATAATCGATGAAGCCCATGGAGCCGAATTCCACCGACGCTATGGAGCCATGGTCGAAGGCGCACCACAGCGCCTCGCCCGAGCGCCAGGGGTAGCGCCACGAATACGGCCTGGGATGGGCCTTCTGGTCGGGCGTGTCGGGCATCAGGCCGAAGCCGGGCTCGTACTCGCCCGGGCGGTCCACCATCGTCGAGCCGTACTCGGACACCACCGACGGAATGCCCGGGTCCAGGAACAGCGTGGCGCCGTCGCCGTTGTAGCCGGCCACGTCGCCGAGCTTGTCGATCTCGCCGCGCTGCGCACCGCCGATGGCCACCGGCCGCGTCGGGTCGAGCCGCTTCATGAAGGCCACCTGGCGCTTCAGGAACTCACGCATCGGCGCCATCGCGTCGCCGAGCGTGAAGAACGGCTCGTTGCTGGCGCTCCAGACGATGATGGACGGATGGTTGCGGTGGATGCGGATCATCTCCTCGGCCTGCTGCAGCACGCTGGCCTCGAAGCCGGGCCGGTCCGCGGGGTCGGGTGGATAGGCGCTGGACAGCCAGGTGCCGTCGGCACCGAAGCCGCCGATGCCCCAGAACGGCGCCTCCGACCAGAACAGCAGACCGATCTCGTCGGTGGCCTTGGAGAAGGCCGGCGAGTGGGGGTAGTGCGAGCCGCGGATGAAGTTGAAGCCGGCGTCCTTCACCATCTGCACGTCACGCCGCGCCGCGCCGTCGGTCACGCCGTCGCCCCAGCCGGCCTGGTCCTGGTGCACGTTGGCGCCAAGCATGTACAGGTGCTTGCCGTTGAGGAAGAAGCCCTTGTCGGCGGTGAACTCGATCGTGCGGATGCCGAACGGCGTCTCGTAGCGGTCGACGGCCTGGCCGTCCACCGACAGCCGGCTCACCAGCGTGTACAGGTAGGGCTGGTCGGGCGACCACAGGCGCGGCCTGGCGATCTCGGGCAGGGTCTGGTCGACGCTGGCCATGCCGCCGGCCGGCACCTGCTGCTCGCTGCGGCGCATCGCGACGCGGCGGCCGGCGGCATCGAGCACCTCGGACACCAGCGTCACCTTCCGGGGGCCGCCGGCGTGGTGGTTGCGCAGCTCCGTCTGCACGCGCACCGTGGCGCGCTGCCCGGACACCTGCGGCGTCGTCACGAAGGTGCCGTACCAGGCGACGTGCACCGGATCGGTGACCACCAGCCGCACGTTGCGGTAGATGCCGCCGGAGAACACGTGCTCGCCGGCGCGCGGCGCCACCCGCGCATTCCACAGGTTATTGACGTGGACCGCCAGCAGGTTGCTGCCGGCCTTCACGTGGGGCGTGACGTCGATGCTGAAGCCGGTGTAGCCGCCGACGTGGCGTCCGGCCCGCCGGCCATTGACGTAGACGACCGCGTCCTGGAAGACGCCGTCGAACTCGAGCGTGATGCGCCGGCCGATCGCGGCCGGCGGCACCTGCAGCGTCTTGCGGTACCAGCCGTGGCCGACGTAGAAGCCGGTGCCCAGGAAGTACGGTTGCGAGAACGAATGCGGCAGGTCCACGCGGCGCCACTGCGCCGTGTCGTGGCCTGCGTCCTGCGCTCCGGCCGGGTTGCCGAGCGTGAAGGTCCAGTCGCGGTTGATGACCTCGCTGGTGCGTGCGGCCGACGCCCCCGCGTGCACGAGCAGGCCCAGGCACACGATGGCCACGAGGCGCGCAAAGCACGCGAACCACGCCCATGCCACGAACCGCGTGATCCGCGCGATACGCGTCATTCGCCCGATGGCGGCGGCCACGCCAGCGGCACCCATCGGCTCGGTCGGCCCGACGAAGCCGTCAGCCGCGCGCGATGCGCAACGCGCTGGCATGGCGGCTCGGCAGGCGTTCGGGCACGTCGATCTCCAGCGCCTGGGCGCCCTGGCGGAACGGCAGCGGCCCCGCCCCGAGCAGTTCGACCCGGCGCACCGGGCGCGGATCGTGCGGGTTGCCGCGGCGCAGCGCCGCGATCTTCACCGTGCCCTTGGGCTCGCCCAAGGTCAGCGCGTACAGCCCGTCGCCCCGGGTGGTGAAGCGGATGTCCTGCGGCGTGTAGTCCGTGTATTCCTTGAAGGCGCCGCCGGCGGCCTGCGTCGGTCCTTCGCCGTGGATCTTCCACGGGCGCGTGCCATGGATCGCCTCGGCGTTGACCTTCATCCACGCGGCCATCTCCGTCATCAGCTGGTCCGACTCGGGCGTCAGCGTGCCGTCGGCGCGCTGGACCACGTTGAGCAGCATGTTGCCGTTCTTGCTGACGATGTCGCACAGCATGGTCAGCACCTGGGCCGTCGTCTTGTAGTGGTCGTGCTCGGAGTGGAACCAGTCGCCGTTGGAGGTGTCGGTCTGCCACGTCAGCGGGTTGATGCCTTCGAGCACGCCGCGCTCGACGTCCTGCGCGCCGATCTCGCGGATGAATTCCCCGGACCCCAGCTGCTTGTGGTTGTACACGGCCTGCATCTCGCCATGGCGGCGCACCGAGGTGTTGAAGAGGTGCGCCACCACGGACCGCCCGACCGCGCCGAAGGGAATGCCACCGTCGGAGTACAGCAGGTCGGGCTGGTGGCTGTCGATCAGGTCGACCATGCGGCGGTACCAGATGGCGTGGAACTTCGGGTTGGTGGTGTACCAATCGCCGCCGCGGTTCAGGTAGGGGGTGCCGTGCGGTTCGTGGTACAGGTCGAAGTTCTCCGGCTTGGCGCCGTCGTAGGCCACGCCCAGCTTGGGCCAGAACTGGTCGCACTGGTGGCTGGTCCACCACCAGTTGTGGCTGGCGCCCAGGTGCTCGGACACGCCGAAGCGCAGCCCCCGCTTGCGTGCGGCGCGGCCCCAGTCGCCCACCACGTCGCGCATCGGGCCGACCTGGGTGGCGTTCCAGCGATGGTGCCTGGAGGCCCACAGGTCGAAGTTGTCGTGGTGCACGCCCATCGAGACGAAGTACTTGGCGCCCGCCGCGACGTAGCGGTCCATCAGCGCCTCGGGCTCGAAACGCTCGGCCTTCCACCGCTTGATGATGTCCTTGTAGCCGACCTCCGACGGGTGGCCATAGGTTTTCAGGTGGTGCTCGTAGTGCGGGTGGCCGGGCACGTACATGAACCGGGCATACCAGTCGCCACGCGCGGGCACGGCCTGCGGTCCCCAGTGCGACCAGATGCCCAGCTTGGCATCGCGGTACCAGGCGGGGATCGCCGGCTTGCTCAGCGACTCGACGGCGGCCGTGAACGGGCCGGAAGCCAGTGGCGGCGGCACGTACGGAGCGGGTGCCGCCTGCTCGCAGGCTTGCGCCTGCGCGAGGCGCGCGGCACCCAGACCGGCGGCGGCCAGCAGCGGCGTGGTCAGGAAGGTGCGTTTGCGCAGGCCGGACATGGAATTGCCGCTCACTTTGCGTTGTTGACGAGGGTGCCGAGCATGTCGGGCAGCTTGTGCGCGCCGGTCACGCGGTCGATCATCTCGCCGGTGTCCCACCACATCGGCACCAGGCCACGCTGCACCATCGAGCGCGTGACGTACGCCGCCCAGGCCTGGCGGTACGGCGCCATGCCGGGGTACTTCGGCTTCAGGTAGGCACCGTACTCGCCGACGATCACCGGCACGCCGCGGTCGATGAAGCGCGCCTTCATCTTGTCGAACTGCGCATCGACCCAGGGCTCGTCGGCCCAGGTCTCGGTGGGGTCGGTGGCGGTGGCGCCCCACTGCCACATCTGGCCGTCGCCGTTGATCGTGAAGTTGAACGGATCGTAGTAGTGCACCTCGAAGAACAGCCGGTTGGCGATCGTGTCGGTGGGCAGCACCGCGCGGTCGAACGAGGTGTCGATGTTCGTGAAGTAGCCCTGCACGACCAGGTGGCGCTTCGCGTTGTTGCCGCCGGTGGCGCGCACCGCGTCCACGAAGACCTGGTGGTAGCCGTTCTGCACGTCGGTCCACTCCTGCTGCGGCGGCACGCCCCAGGGCGCGTTCTGCTTGCCCACCTCGTTGAGGCTGGCGAACAGCAGATGGTCGTCGTGGTGCTTGAAGTGGTTGGCGATCTGCGTCCACAGCTTGGCGAAGCGGGCATTGTTCGCCGGCTGCTGGTCGTAGGTGACGTTGTCCAGCCAGCCGCCTTCGTGGTGCAGGTTGATGATCACGTACAGGCCGGCGTTGCGGGCGTACTGGACCACCTCGGCCACGCGCGCCATCCACTGCGGATGGATGTTGTCGTTGGCATCGACGTGCGTGGTCCAGGTGACCGGGATGCGCACGCTCTTGAAGCCGGCGGCCTTCACCCCGTTCAGCAGCGCCTGGTTCACCAGCGGGTTGCCCCAGGAGGTTTCGTTCGGCGTGGCGTCCAGCGAGTTGCCGACGTTCCAGCCCGGCACCATCTCCTTGGACATCTGCAGGCTGGTGATGTCGCGCATCACACCGGCCACCGCGACGTTGAAGGTCAGCGCCGTCTTCGCGCCGCAGCTGTTGGTGTAGACCACGTTGGCCTTGCAGGCGGCCGTGGGCGTGATCGTCTGCAGGCGTGCCGAGCCGGAGGTGCCGCAGCCGCTCCACGACCACGATCCGCCCGACGCGGGCTGGGGCCCCAGCACCGCGCTGGCGCCAGCAGGGATCACCGGTGCATCGGTCTGCGTCCACGTTCCGCCGACCTGCGCGAGCGGCGTGACCGCGGTGGGTGCGCAGGCCGTGCCGCGCGTGGCCGTGGCCGCGCCGGAGTTGTAGCCGCCGGCGGGGGTGACGAACCGGACCCAGTACCAGTAGGGCCGGCCGGTGGCCGCCGTGGCATCGGCGAAGCTGGTGGCCGTGGCCGGCAGCACGGCGATGCGGCTGCGGCCGGCGGGGTTCGAGTCGGTGTCGCGGTAGACCTCCAGCGACCGGATCGTGCCGCTCGCGGTCCAGCCGAGCTGGACGTTGTCGGCCAGGCCGTTGGCGATCAGGCAGACGCTGGCACCGCCACCGCTGCCGCAGCTTTGCGCCTGCACCGCGGGCGCGGCCAGGATGGCGGCGCCCAGGATCAGGCCCGCAAGCAAGGTTCTCATGGTCGACCTTTCGTGGTTGAAGACGCCCGGCACGGTTGTCTCCTCCGGAACCGGGCGTGGTGGCAATGGGATGTCAGCGCGCGGCCGGCACGCTGACGACGACGATGGACTTGGGCGGCAGCTCCAGCGCCAGGCCCTGGGCAGCGGCCCGGGCGCTGTAGGGCGCGGGCACGACGGCCTGTGGGCGAGCCACGGTGTTGTGCGCGTCGATGGCCGCGGCGGTCAGCACCCGCCCCTGCGCCGCGCCCTTCAGGTTGGTGGCCACGCGCGCCGGGCGCTGCGGATCCAGGTTCACCAACGCCAGCAGCGTGCTGCCGTCGGCGGCGCGGGCCACGCTGGCCTCCACCGAGGGCAGCTCGACGTCGCCGGTGCGGAAGGGCGGCGCCTGCAGCGTGGCCTTCAGCGGCGTGGCGCCCTTGAACGGCCGGTACAGGTCGAAGGCGTGGTAGGTGGGCGTCAGCACCATGCGCGGGCCTTCGGTCAGCACCATCGCCTGCAGCACGTTCACCATCTGCGCGATGTTGGCCATCTTCACCCGCGCCGTGTGGCGGTGGAAGATGTTGAAGGACAGCGCCGCCACCATCGCGTCGCGCAGCGAGTTCTGCTGCCACAGCGCGCTGGCGCCGGCGGGCGTGTCGTACCAGGTGCCCCATTCGTCGACGTAGAGCCCGACGCGCTTGTCGGCGTCGCGCTTGTCCATCAGCTTCGAAACGGCGGCGATGCGGCCCTCGATGCCCAGCGCGGACTTCAGCGTCTTGGCCCACTGCTGCGCATCGAAGCCGGTGGCGTCGCCCTTCTTGGACCAGTCGCCGGGCATCGTGTAGTAATGCAGGGTCAGCGCGTCCATGTGCGGGCCGGAGCGCTCCATCAGCACGTCGATCAGGTGGTCGTTGGACGTGCCGTCGCCCGAGGCCACGCGCACCACGTCGCGCAGGAAGGTGGCGTACTGGTTGTGCAGGTCGGCTTGGTACTCGGGTCGCATGTTGCCGCCGCAGCCCCAGCTCTCGTTGCCGACGCCGACGTACTTCACCTTCCACGGCTTGTCGCGGCCGTTGCGGCGGCGCTCCTCGGCCAGCGTGGTCTTGCCGTCGGCGGTCATGTACTCCAGCCAGTGGCTCATCGCGCGCGGCGACATCGAGCCCATGTTGGCGGCGATGTAGACCTCGGAGCCGATCTGCTCGGCCAGGTCCATGAACTCGTGGGTGCCGACGCGGTTGTCTTCCACCCCGCCCCACCAGCGGTTGATGCGCACCGGGCGCTTCGCGGGCTCGCCGATGCCGTCGCGCCAGTCGTAGTCATCGGCAAAGCAGCCGCCGGGCCAGCGCATCACCGGCACGCCGACCTGGCGCAGCGCGCCCACCACGTCGTTGCGCCAGCCGCGGGTGTTGGGGATCGGCGAGTCCGGGCCCACCCACAGGCCCTCGTACACACCACGGCCGGCGTGTTCGACGAAGTGGCCGTAGATCGTGGGCTCGATGCGCGGGCCGGCGGCCTCCTGGCCGATGGTGAGCTGCGCCTGCACGGGCTCCGCCGCGGCGGCGCCCATCAGCGGCGCCATGCTCATCACGGCCGCCAGCGCCAGCGTTTTGCCCGCATCGAGCAGGCCCCGGTTCGACATGAATCACTCCTTGAACAGTGGTGGCAGGCCGGGCGCGGCGAGCCGGGCAGCACCCGGCACGCAAGCCTCCGCGCAGCCCGTAGGAGACACCCGACGCGTCTCCGGTTGGCGCGCATGTTAGTTTGATCGCCGAAACAATCATCTTCGGACAAACACTGAAACCGGCCGGACGCGAGGCGAAAGAGCCGGCAGGGCGCTGCAGCAGCGCAGCAGCGCAGCAGCGCAGCAGCGCAGCAGCGCAGCAGCGCAGCAGCGCAGCAG